>DATNLE010000046.1:0-45655 GCA_035603035.1 Candidatus Acidiferrales bacterium
CGACGCAGTGTCTACCAACCCAGTGGGTTCGCCCTCCTCTCAACACGGTCAGAGGGGTCTTCGTTACCGATCACAGCCTCGGCCTCAAAGCGGTGTTAGCATGTCCATAAATGTTTGCTGGATCATTAAGGACAATAAGAGTCCGGACTGAAGTGGACACCTCTCGGAACCAAGTTCTGCCGATACCTCAAAAGTGTTAGGAAAAGGTTCCAAGCACTGGGGATTCGTACAAGAGGTAAAGCCCTTATTCTAGCGACCACTATTTGGGGCGGTTGCTGCTCCAAATGTTCTCGACTTTTCCGGAGAATGATCGAAAACGTGCAAGGAGTTCCGCGGGGCGTGAACCATAGTCGGAGGCGAAACTGAGTCGCACATGAAGACCCCATTCAGCAGGGCGAGGCAATGGCATGGAACGTAATGAAGACTTGCAACGCGGTTTGCTGTTGAAGCTGCAGTTAACCAGCAATCCCAGCTTGCTCTGTGCGGTGCGGGGGGCTGTGGAACGACTGACGGAATCATTGGGTTTTTCCGAGCCGGAGTCCCGGGCGGTCACGCGCGCTGTCGACGAAGCGCTGACGAATATCATACGGCACACGTACTTCGACAGGGAGGACCAGCCGATTGAGGTACTTTTCCGCTCGGTGCGAGAGGACGATCCTCGATCTGCCGAAGGGCTGGAAATTGTGTTGTGCGATCGCGGGCCGGCCATAGATCCGGAGCGCATGTGCCTCCGCACATTGGAAGAAATAAGGCCGGGCGGACTTGGGTTACACTTCATCCGACAAAGCATGGATATCGTCGAATACAACCGTGCGAACGGGACCAACCGTCTCCGCCTGGTCAAGTTCGTCCACACGCCGCAGCCGGATGGGAATACGTAAGAGCGTGAAGGAGGAGATATTGTGCAGATTTCAAGCCGGGAACTGGATAAAACCGTCATTTTCGACGTGTCGGGAGACATCGATCTCGCGAACTCACCGACCGTTCGAAAAGTCCTCTTGCGCGAAGTGCGTGAAAAACGTACGCCGCGGGTCGTGATAAACCTCAGCGAGGTGCGGTATATCGATAGTTCCGGCGTGGCCTCTTTGGTCGAAGGCTTAAGAGCATCGCGCGACGTCGGTTCGCGCCTTATCTTGTTTGGATTGAGCACCTCGGCGCGTGAAGTGTTGCAGCTTTCGCGTTTACTAAGGATTTTTGAGATTTACGACAACGAAGAGCAAGCGCTGGCGGGCTAAGAGTTTTTGGTTCAGGGCGGTTGATTTTCCGGGAATTCAGAGAATTGAACTAGAGAATAGAGATGCAATTCGTGTCACAAATTGGCGGCAGCGTGACGAATGGCCTGGCATACGTCGGTTCTCTGGCCTCGCTTGGGGGGCGCGCGGCCTATTACACGTTCGTGGGACCGTTCCAGGGCAAGCCGCTGCGTCTGCAGCGCGCCGTATCGCAGGCCATGGACGTGGGCGTCCGGGCTTTGCCGATTCTCTCTCTCATTACATTTTTTATAGGATTGATTCTCGCGCTCCAGAGCGCGTATGAACTCCGGCGGTTTGGAGCGATGAACTATGTCGCCACGGCCGTTGCGATTTCGATGTCGCGGGAACTTGGGCCGCTTATCACGGCCATCGTCGTGATCGGCCGTTCCGGCTCGGCCTTCGCGGCGGAAATCGGTACCATGAAGGTCACGGAGGAGATCGATGCACTGGAGACGATGGCTATCAGTCCCATCCGTTTCTTGGTCACGCCGAAATTTCTGGCCATGATTGTGATGCTACCTTGTCTCACGATCTGGGCCAACGCGATGGGCATTCTGGGTGGATCGCTGTTTGGCGTCGCCCAGGCAGATTTTACGTTTGTCCGTTATGTCCAAGCCTCGCTGGATTCTCTTTTCCTGCGCGATATCACCACCGGACTGGTCAAGAGTGTGATGTTTGGGATTACCATAACCGCCGTGGGTTGCCAAGAGGGATTAGCGACGGGAGCGGGCGCCGAGCAGGTCGGGCGCTCGACGACAAGGGCGGTCGTGATGTCGATTTTCCTTGTAGTGCTCGTGGATTTGGTTTTTACAGGCCTGTTCTTTTTCGTGAGCGGCAGTTAGGACGCGCAACCTTGTCCATGTTAACGGAAAACGCGGATTCGCTCGATACCCAAGTCATGATCTCTGTGCGCGACCTGCGCGTGAGTTATGGCGAGGTCGAGATTCTGCATGGCATCACGTTTGAGGTGAAGCACGGCGAAACGCTCGTGATCCTGGGAGGATCCGGCTCCGGGAAGAGCACGCTCTTGCGGACGCTGGTGGGTCTGGAAAAACCGAGCTCCGGAGAAATTTGGATCAAGGGCAAAAACATCGCGGCGATTTCCGACCCAGAAATGGACGAGATTCGCAAGAAGATTGGCATGTCGTTTCAGGGCGGAGCGTTGTTTGGCTCGATGAGCGTCGGCGAGAATGTGGGGTTGCCGCTGCGGGAGCACACCAAGCTCGAGGACTCGACCATCGAAATCATGGTGCGGCTCAAGTTGGAGCAAGTGGGGCTCGAGGGGTTTGAGTATTACATGCCGTCGCAGCTTAGCGGTGGCATGAAGAAACGCGCCGCCGTCGCTCGCGCTCTGGCCATGGACCCGCAGATTCTTTTCTTCGATGAACCGTCGGCGGGATTGGACCCGATTATCGCAGCCGGCATCGACCAGTTGATCCTGGAGTTGAAGCAAGCGTTCCGCATGACCATTATCGTAGTCACTCATGAATTGGCGAGCGCGTACTTGATCGCAGATCGCATGGTGCTGATCGACAAAGGCCGTGTCGTCGCCATGGGGACGACGGCGGAGATGCGCGCGAGCACGCAACCGCGCGTGCGGCAATTTCTGGATCGTGTGCCCGAGCCCGAAGTGGCAGACGAATTGGATTATCTGCAGATGCTCACGCAAGACCGCCGTTTGTGATGAGCGCCAGCGGGGAGAAGAGGACGTGATGGCTGAAAAGCGCGACCAGGTTTTCGTGGGGCTCTTTGTACTGATTGCTGCGGCGGTTCTGATCGGCATGGTTTTTACAATCTCCGGAGCGTTTGGCCGCACTTCGAAGACCTATCATGCTTACTTTCCCTTCGCGGGCGGGCTGGAGCGGGGTGCGACCGTCCGCTATTCGGGAGGCCCTAAAGTGGGCCGCGTGGAGAAACTGGCGATTGACCCGCAAAGTCCTACGCGCATCGACGTAGTTTTCAGCGTGCAAACGGATCTGCCCGTCAAGACGGACAGTCATGTGAAAATCATGAGTATCAGTCCCTTAGGAGACAATCATCTGGAGGTTCTCCCGGGCGGCGCACAAACTGCGCTCGCTCCTCCAGGTTTGTTATTGCCGTCTGACACTTACCTGGATTTTAACGTCCTTACCGCGCAGATCAATGACCTCGCTCCGCAAGCAAAGCTCCTCATTCAATCGCTGAACGATCGCGCCGCAGACTTGAAAGTTACAGTCGCCCGCGTCAACGAACTTTTGAGCGCCGAGAACCGAGCGAATCTTTCCGCCACGCTTGCGGGCACACGCGGCGTGATCGAAGAAAACCGTCCGCAGATAAAATCCACTATTCAGCACTTGGACAGCGTGAGCCAGAAGCTGGAGCCGCTTCTTCAGGACCTTCACAAGGACAGTGAAGAAGCCAACCAGGCGCTCACTCACTTGGACGCCGTCCTGGGGGAAAACAGTGCCGACGTGCGCCAGTCGGTGATCGAGCTTCGGAAAACCTTGACGACGCTTACGGATATTAGCGGGCGGCTGGACCAAACCCTCGACGTGAACACGGAAAATATCGACGAACTCCTGGATAATTTCCGCGGCGTCTCCCAGAATCTGAAGGAATTCACGAACACGATCAAGAGGCGCCCTTACACTCTCATTCGCGCGACGAATCCCCCCGATCACAAACCGGGTGAGCAGCAATGAAGCGGGAAAATCACCAGCTTATGACGAGACGCACGGAACTGCCGCGTGCCCGCCGGGAACGCCTAGTCTTTCCGACGACCATGAAAATCACTCTCTGGGTGCTGGCGCTGGCCCTGGGCTCGGCGGCGGGATGCGGCACCGCCCGGCCAAGCAAGTATTATCAGCTCACTGTTCCCGGTAACATCGTGCCTTCGGTCGATTCAAATCCCATTCCTGTCACGCTGTTGATTGGCCGCTTAGTGGGTCCTGCTCTTTACCGCGAGGACCAAATCGTTTACAGCTCCAGCAGCGAGAGCATGGGGACTTACGAGTATCAACGCTGGTCTGAGCCTCCTACGGAAATGATCGCAGAAGTTATACTGCGGCAGTTCCGCGCCTCCGGCCATTATCGGGGAGTTTATACTTTGCGAAGCGCTATCCACGGAGATTTTCTTTTGCACGGGCATCTCTATGATTTCAAGGAAGTCTCAGGAAGCGCCCTCGTGGGCCGCGTCACCATGGAACTCGAGCTTCGCAACATCAAGACAGGTACCACGGTGTGGACGCACTTTTATACGCATGACGAGCCCTCGAAGGGGAAAGAAGTTGGTGCGGTGGTTGCGGCCCTCGACAAAAATGTGCAGCAAGGCATAGCTGAATGCCGCGCCAGCCTCGACCAATATTTTGCGGAGCATCCGCCAGCGCAGCCCGCACCTTAGTTTCTTGGCTGGGACTTCGGGACCTTTGATAATGGCGCTCTCATCCGGAGAGCCGCAGCGTCAGCAGCGTGACATCGTCCTCGAGTTCCGAGCTTCCCCGGTGAAGTTGCACGCCCTCCAGCAATCTCGTGGAAAACTCGGCTAGCCGGACTGGCCCGGGCAGGCTCGCCAGAGTCGCTTCCGCCAATTGCAGGAAGCCTCGCGGGCTCAGTTGATCGCCGTTGGGCGACCGCACTTCGGTGGCGCCATCGGAAAACGCCAAGATCATGTCACCCGGCTGGAGCCGAATGCTCTGCTCGCTGTACAACTCGCCGGTGACGAAGCCGAGTGGCAGATTTTCCAAACCTTCTCCAATCGCAAGAAACCTGCTCTCGCTCCCGCGCCAGAGCAGCATTCGAGGGTGAGCCGCGTACGCATAATTAAACTCTTTCGTAGTGCCGTCAAATGTGCCCGTCACCACGGTTGTCAGTTGCAACGCTCCACTCGACTTCTCGTAGTCCAGAGTAAACTTATCATTCAACGCCGCCAGCAGCCCCGCAGTGTCGCGAATATTCTGGAATTTGTGCAACAAGCGATGGACGTGCCGAGCGACTTTGCTTGCCACATACCCGTGCCCCACGCAATCCGCCAATACCACCCGCGCGACGTTGTCGCTGCACGAGAATACCGCAGAAAGGTCGCCGCCACGCTTTCCACCCGACGGCACGGCGATGACGTCCGCTTCCAGTCCGGCCAACTCCAGGGAACGATGAGCCTTCTCGTTACCGGCCCAGAGCTCCATGCAGCCGAAGGGCCGCGCCGGCGACGTCGTGCACGCAACCTCTTCACGTGGGATTTTCTTGAGCTTCATCGACATATTTGATGCGCGCATTCGCCGAATCGCTACTTGGCCGAGCGCAGCATCCCCAATCATCACCGTAGTTCACCCGTGCTCGAGGCGCAGGCTCCCGGGACGTCGAGGGACGCGCAATTCGTCTAACCTTCCACCGCTTTATGCCTAATCTCCACCAATCGATGATCTCAAACCCCTCACGAAGTTGCTGCGGCCGAAGGACAATAGCCCTATGAGCTCGATGTCAGCACATCGCAACAGATGGCAACACGAAGCCGGCTGAGGCGCCCGAAGTCGTTCTCAATGATTTCCGACTTCAGAGGCCCGCAAGCGCCACTTGGCTATCTGCTACCACGGCAGAGTCAGTTGAGAAGGGCCGCCCGAACTCGGTTGTGTTAGGGACTGCGAGCTCTTGCACAATCATGGGACCAGCTAGAAACGCGCTGCGACCCGCCCTCACCGCTTCCGCAAACGCAACGCTGCGTGCGGACCTCTTGAGCTATTCCCGCGCCCGCGGTGCGTTCATAGCTGTCTCTCTCGAGGGATCAACCATTCGTCCCGACAATGGCGCGAACCGGCAGATTTATGGACAAGAACTTTAGCAAGAGAGATCCTGCTGTCCGGGCATGTCGCCATCCCTCCAGCAGCTATCAGGCGATGATTTCGACACTGGAGTCCAAGACTGCGAGACATAAATCATGACCCGGAAATCGCAACGGAATTCATTGCGTCCGACCATCTCGGCCAGGTTTCGATTCGTGGCAGCCACCAGACGCACATTAACCTTGTGGGTTCGGCCGCTCCCGAGGCGCTAGAACTTTTGCTTGCAGAACTCGCAGCAATTTCGGCTGGAGTGCTGCCGGGATGTCTCCTACCTCGTCAAGAAACAATGTTCCTTTATCGGCCATCTCGGCCCGGCCGATGCCCTGCGGACTGGTCATGTCAGTCCGCAGAGCCCACTCGGCCCTTTTAGCCTCTGAGAAGCCGGCTCCGCCCGGCGCTGCGTTGATGGCATGCGCACCCCGTCGAAACGTCGAACACCTCTGGTGTCACAGGGGAGCAATGGCGCACGTCCGAACCGACCGACCTCATTTTTCCCAAGTGGCAGCGCGAGCTTTCAAGACGATTCTTGAGATCGCCCGAAGGCGACCGACAAATTCTCAACCCACGTCCCAATCTATAACCGCAGCTGCCGTTTTTCGGATTTCCTTTACCGTTTCTGGATTGAAGCGGCGCACAGCCATATCGAGGATATGGGAGACTTATACTGTATGAAGAAAATTGGCTTTCTCTCATTCGGTCATTGGACACCTTCGCCACAGTCACAAACGCAGTCGGCGACCGACGCGCTCCTGCAGTCCATTGACCTTGCCGTGGAGGCCGAGCGCCTGGGAATGGACGGAGCCTACTTCCGTGTTCATCACTTCGCGCAGCAACTGGCATCACCGTTTCCGCTACTCGCGGCGGTTGGTGCTAAAACGCGAAAGATTGAAATCGGCACCGCGGTGATCGACATGCGATATGAGAATCCTCATTACATGGCGGAGGACGCTGGCGCTGCGGATCTGATCTCCGGCGGCCGACTTCAGTTGGGAATCAGCCGCGGTTCCCCTGAGCAGGTCATCGATGGGTGGCGCTATTTTGGCTACCGCCCGACAAAAGGCGAGGGCGATGCAGACATGGGCCGGCGGCATGCCGAGGAATTTCTTGAGTTGCTGCACGGCAAGGGCTTCGCTCAGCCTAACCCACGTCCAATGTTTGCCAATCCTCCGGGACTGCTACGCCTTGAGCCATACTCGGCAGGACTGCGTGATCGTATCTGGTGGGGCTCTGCTTCCAACGCGACAGCCGCATGGGCTGCGAAGCTAGGAATGAACCTGCAGACCTCGACCCTCAAATTCGACGAGACCGGCGAGCCGCTCCACATCCAACAGGCCGCCCAGATTCGCGTCTTTCGGGCGGCCTGGAAGAAAGCTGGTCACACGCGTACTCCGCGCATTTCCGTCAGCCGCAGTATTTTTGCGTTGATCGATGACCGTGATCGTGCCTATTTCGGACGAGGCTCTCAGGAAGAGGACCAAATCGGGTTCCTTGACGAAAACACGCGGGCGATCTTCGGTCGCAGTTACGCTGGTGAGCCGGATATTCTCATCGACCAGCTTAGGAAAGACGAAGCGATCGCGGAGGCCGACACGCTATTGCTAACCATTCCAAATCAACTAGGCGTTGCATACAACGCGCATGTCATGGAAGCAATTCTGACTTTGGTCGCGCCAGCCCTCGGTTGGCGGTAAATCGTCGCCACATTCATTGAGGCAATTGATTACTTTCGAGAAGCCGACATCGAGTGGTCGCAAGATGGAATCAGCATTCCCAAAAGAAGGAGGAGAAGTGCCAATTGTTCGGATCGACCTCATCGAAGGAAAATCGGAGGAATATCGCGCTCAAGTCGGGGAAGTTGTCTACCGTGGTTGTTCTTTCACGCCCTAACACGGGTTCAAATCCCGTCGGGGACGCCAACCTTTTCAAGAACTTAAGGGAAAGCAGGCAGTTTTTCGCAGGCAAAAAAAGGAACAGCAGAACCGCTAGATCTCTGCGGCCTTGCGTGCCACAACCTGCATTTCCCAAGATTTGTCGGTTTTTTTCGTAGGCACAAAGAAGGACAGACTCACACCCCAGTTGCCGGCACCATAGCGCGGACACGGGGCAAACGAATCACCCCACTCTGCGCTTTGCGCTTTTGAGCCGTGACAAGGTTGTGTGTACCTGTCCATCGTGACCCGACTGGAGGCGTGCCTGAGCAGTTCCTGCATGAGTTTGATGTCCCTGTTTGCCCGCAGAAGGGTCGAATACGTGTGCCGGTCATGCCGAAGCCGGGACTATGCCGCATCGAGGTTTGTCGAAACTTGGCTCTCCTCTTGAGCACTGGCGATAGACTCCTAGTAGGTTAACGTCAACTGTCCCATGCAATTGCGCAATCGCACGTGCAGCTAGATTGAACCAACGACTATTGCAGGTTCGCATATTCGGCCTTCGCTTTCTTCAAGATAGTGACCGGATTGGCAGAATCGCTCACTACGAGCGTAGTTTCGAGCACTTCCCAGGCGAGCCAGCGTGCTCCCCTAGCGAGGGAGAGGCCCAAGGAAACCTGGCTGCCGCAGCCAATTTCAGTTTTTTTGTAAAAACTGCGTCGGCACAATATTTGAGTTGACTTTCCGGAGTTGCCGATGAGAAACTCCCGTCCCGGATCGGTTATGTGGCCCGGGAAGCGGCCAAGCAGTCAACGATAGTTCTCCACCTGACACGAAGAACCTCTTCCGCCATGTGTTTTGCTGATAGATAACAAAAAGGGAATTTCAGACGCGCGCTAAGCAACGAAGTTTTCCATTTCGTCCTTTCGAAAGGGGTATTGATATGTCTCTCGCCAAACGTCTGTGGAAGATGGCTACTGCACCGGCGCTCGCGCTGATGTTGAGCTTATTGCTGTCGTTTGTGGCTGCCTTTGCCCAACAGCCAACCGCCAGTTCGTCAGATCCGCAGACTGCCAATACACCCACAGTGGCGAAAAAATCAGTCTCCAAGAAATCAGTTTCCAAGAAAAAGGTTGGGAAGGGAGCAAAAGAGCAGAAGGAGGAGACTGGAGAGACAGAGAAGGAAACATTGCCTCCGCTCCTTTCCGAACGTCTTAAGAAACTCTCGCAGGTGGTTCAACCCGATGGCGGGCTCAGCAATCCGGGAGGACTGGCGCACCAGGAATTTGTGCACCGTGCCTATCCGGATACGAAAATTCCGATTGAGCGAATCCTTGGCGAACGCACAGGCCACGCTCGCATTTTAGGGCGAAACCTCTCGAGTAACAGCAGTGGTAATTGGGTATCTTACGGTCCCAGTTATGCGCTTTACCCGTTTACCCCACTTCGTAATTCTACCTTGTACGTTCCGAACGCCTATCCAGCGGCCAGCCGCACGACGTCGCTGGCGCTGTCTCCCATTTGTAGACCTGCGAGTTGTACGCTGTGGGCCGGGCCGTCCGGTGGAGGTGTCTGGCGCACGCGAGATCCGTTCGACAATCCGCCGCGGTGGACGTATTTGTCCTCCGTATTCGCAATCAATGCCATCGGTTCCCTTGAACTCGATCCGAACGATCCTAGTGGGGAGACGATCTATGCGGGCACCGGAGAAGCAAATGCTTGCGGCAGTGGCTGCGAGGCTGGCGTGGGGCTCTACAAGTCGACCGACGGCGGAGAGACCTGGACAGGACCGATCGGACAAAGGGTATTCAATGCTCGTGCCATCGGCAGCATCGCGATAAAGCCCGGAGATCCGAACACAATTTACGTAGGAACCTCACCGGGTCTGCGCGGTCAGTCTTCGGTATGTTGCAATGGCACTCAGGACTTAATTCCGGGTGCACCCAAGTGGGGTCTATATAAATCCACGAATGGCGGTCAAACTTGGGCTTTCATCCACGATGGTTCCACGAATGCATCGGTATGCACAGGAGGTTTGAAGGAGTTTGAGAACCTAGACCCGTGCTCGCCGTTTGGTGTGCGGCGCGTGCTGCTTGATCCATCGAATCCGGACATCGTGTACGCGGCGTCGTATGCGCGCGGAGTATGGCGTTCCACGGACGCCGGTGCAACCTGGGTGCAGATCAAGGAATCATTAGACTCCACGAACTCCGCGATGCGGCCAGAGATGACCGTGACCACTTTGCCGAATGGCAAGACACGCATGTATGTGGCTGAGGGCGCCTCCGGGCCAGTACCTAACATTGCGCCGAACGATTTTTCCCAGCTTTTCCGCAGCGATGACACGACTAATGCCAGCCCGAAGTTCATCGCGCTGACAAGCAGCAATCCTGCAAACCAGGGATACGGTTCCTACAACTACTGCGAGGGCCAGTGCTGGTATGACAACTTCGTCAAGACGCCGCCCGGGAATCCGGATATGGTCTACTTAGGCGGGTCGTATGCCTATGGCGAAACGGGAAACATCTCCAACGGGCGGGCAGTACTGCTTTCCATCGATGCCGGCGTTTCCTTCACGGATATGACGATGGACGCAACCAGCGCGCTACATCCGAACGGAACCCACCCCGATCAACACTTCATTGTGATCAATCCCAATAATCCCTTGCAGTATTGGGAATCGTCGGACGGCGGCATGATGCGTTCCAGCGGAGACCTGACGGATATTTCCTCGAACTGTGCTTCCCGGGGGATAACTGGCGTTGTCCTTGCGCGTTGCCAGCAATTGCTCTCGCTCGTACCGACTCGGCTCACGAGCATCAACAAGGGGTTGACGACGTTGCAGTTCCAGTCACTGTCGGTGAATCCGTTCAACTCCAATGATGTCCAGGGCGGAACGCAGGACAACGGAACCTGGGAAACCACGGCGAATCCTTCGCAATGGAACCAGACTATATTCGGGGATGGCGGACTGAGTGGTTTTGATTTCGTGAATCCAAAGTTCCGGATGCACACCTACGCCGGTCCTGAACCTGATGTGAACTTCTCTGGCGGTCTCCTCTCGGACTGGAATTTCATTGGCGACAGTTTCTTCCTCTCCGGTGAGCCGTCGGAATTCTATTTCCCAATCATCATGGATCCTGCGGTTCACCAAACAATGTTTGCGGGCATGGCTCACGTGTTTCGAACCAAAACGCAGGGCGTAGGAAACCGGACTCTCGCCGCATTCCGTGCCAACTGTAACGAATTCAGGGGGGCTGATCCCGACGGTACCTGCGGCGATTGGGTGCCGCTCGGCGACCCATCAGCGAATGGCCAATTAACTGGCTCAGATTACGGCAAGGACCGGGCCGGTATCGACGTTGCGGCGGTGGCTCGAACTCCGCAGGACACGAAGACGCTGTGGGCAGCCACGGCAGCGGGCCGCGTCTTCATTAGCAAGAACGCGGATGCGGAACCAGAAACCTCCGTCGTGTTCACGCGTCTCGATTCACTGGCACCCAACAGTCCGGGACGGTTTATCAGCGCCATTTATGTTGATCCCAACTATAGCGACCGCGCTTGGATCTCATATAGCGGATTCAGCGCTTCCACACCGGCCACGCCGGGGCACGTATTCGAAGTGACGTACCATCCGATGTTGGGCACGGCAACGTGGAGAGACCTGAGCTTCGATCTGGCGGATATCCCGATCACGAGTGTGGTGCGCGACGGAGTAACGCAGGACTTTTTCGCGTCCAGCGACTTTGGTGTTTACCGGCTCGTTGAGTCCGAACGGAGCTGGAAGCAGGCCGCGGCAGGCATGCCGAACCTCGAGGTTGCGGGACTCACGCTCGTACAAAACGCGCGCAAACTCTACGCAGCTTCGCACGGACAGGGTGCGTGGTTGCTAATACTTCCGGCCCAGGGGGACGATGGCGCCGGCACAGTAGCCGCGGTCAAGTAGTAACCATCAAAGCTGAGCGTCAATGGCTTACTTCTTTGACTTGTTGATCGGGATCTTACACGGTCCCGGTCCGGGAGCTACTGAGTAAGTTCTTTGAGGGTTTTCCACGCGGTTGTTGGCGTAACTCGCCAACGCTCGGTTGACCAGCTCGGCCACGTCTCAACGAGTTCTATAAAAAGCAATTGACCACGCCTTCGGCGCAGTCGCTGTTGCCAGAAACTTGCCTCGAGGTCCGAGTATTTGCGAGTCTTGTCGAGTTCGGTTCGGCGTGGAGGAGCCGCACGGTCGGAAGGAATTCAGGTGGCGATTGCAATCGGAGAATCCGGGTCTGGAAGTAATGCACCCAGAAGCGGCGGGAATCGATGTGGGCAACCGCACCCATTCCGTGGCCGTACGGCCGGACCGGGACCCGGAACCGGTCCGTCGGTTTGAGTGAACGTTGGGACTTACATCGTCTCGCGGACTGGTTAAAGAGATAAAGAGCTGCAGAATGGAGACGGTCGCCCTGCAGTCTACTGGAGCGTATTGGATTCTACTCTACGTGATTCTAGAAGAAACCGGCTTTGAGGTTTATCCGGTCAATGCGCGGCACACCAATAACCTACCGGGACGTAAGAGCGACATGCAGGAAAGTCAGTGGCTGCTGGGTTGCACACCTGCGGGTTGCTGAATAACTGGTTCCAACCACCAGCCGAGATTCGCGTTCTTCGCACCCTTTGGCGGCAACGGGCAGAACACGAGAGTCCATTCTTGGTCCAGGTTTGAGCTAAACCAGGCCGCCCTCAGCCGTTCGGGCAGAGGGCGTTTCCGCAGAAGTCAAACCCCAAACAATCTCAAACTAGCCCCACAAACCCCCGGAGAGGTTGTGAGTTCAGTATGAGAATCCGAGTCTCGCGTCAAACCTCCTTCGCCTTCGAGGGAGCAGCCAGCGCCACGGCGGCCTCGCCAGTGAGCGAAAGGAAGGTGAACGTCTCCTGCAGGTACAAGCGGACAGCGGCGTCGGTGTGACTGAGATAGCCGATGGAGACGTCCTGGCCGATGTGCAGCTCAAAATCGCCGCCACGAGTCGTCAGCACGAAAGCGCCGGCAATGGCAGGCGCCCAGATGATTTGATCGTTGACCAGCCGCTTGACGTGCTCCAGCACCGGGTATCCATGGTCGCTGGTCTCGGCCAGTGCGGTGTAGGCGTCGGCGCCGAGCAGCACCGAGTAGGGGCCGTTGACGCCGACGAGACGCAAGCGGCTCAAGCTTTGGGCAACGGCATCGGGGTACTCACGTACGTCGGCGGGAAGCGTCATGATTGGATTGCTGGTCCCTTGGCGGATTCCCCCGATGCCGGCGGCGGCATACCCCTCGAATATGGCGGCGTCCTCGGCAAAGGCGATCTGTCTCGCGGCGTCCTTCGCCGGTTGCCAGTCCGAGTCGTTCGCGCCCCGAGCAACGTCGTCGATCGTCTGGCGATCGAGTTCGAACGGAACCCGCAGCTCGACCAGCGCCTTCACCTCGCGCTGCCTGGCGACGATGCCCTCCGCCGGAGCTGCGATTGTCCGCAGGTGGCCGCTGCCGACTGCGGAAAGGCCGCTGCCGCCTGGTCCCTTTACGTCGACGACGCGCCGTCCGGCAAGGTAGCGCTTGAGCGTGCGCGACGTTTCCTCTTCGATTTGAGCCCATGCCGAATCGGAGATGGGAGCAAGCTCGCGATGGAGGTTATTCATGTCTTATGTCTCCTTTGAGAGAACCGATGCCGAGCGAACCGTCGCGCACCGGTGAGCCGGATGGAGAGGGTGCGGCCGCCGCGGGCGAGGCAGAGTCTTCCGTAACTACAGTTTGGTCTTCGCTGACGGTCTCCAGAAATGTAGCCGACGGTACGAAGAAC
Organism: Candidatus Acidiferrales bacterium; assembly: GCA_035603035.1. Lineage (GTDB taxonomy): Bacteria > Acidobacteriota > Terriglobia > Terriglobales > Acidobacteriaceae > Sulfotelmatobacter. Next base: position 13,758 of record DATNLE010000046.1, read on the forward strand.
AGGTTTCCGGTGACGGCGCGGCTGAAGTCGAGGAGCCGGTCGTAGTTGCCGGGTGGCCGACCGACGAACATGTTCTCGATCATGCGCTCGATTGTGCGGGGCGAACGGCTGTATCCGATGAAATAGGTGCCAAACTCGCCATGCGCAGCGCCGCCGAAAGGCATGTTGTCACGCAGGATCTTGATCTCTTTCCCGTTCTCAACGATCGTAGTGAGCGCGTTGTGCGCTGACGTTGGCTTGACCGAGTCGTCCAATTCGATGTCGGAAAGCTTGGTGCGACCGATGATGCGTTCCTGCGCTTCGGTGGAAAGTGCATTCCATGCGCCCAGATCGTGGAGATATTTCTGCACGATGACGTAGCTGCCCCTGGCGAACACAGCATCCTCCTGGCCAATGAGCACGGCATCAACCGCTGCCTCGCCTCTGGGATTCTCCGTCCCATCGACGAAGCCAATGAGATCGCGGTCGTCGAAGTAACGGAAGCCGTGCACTTCATCTACCGTGGAAACGGCATTTCCGATGCGCGCCATAAACTGAGTAGCAAGCTCAAAGCACAGATCCATGCGCTTGGCACGGATGTGGAACAGCAAGTCTCCCGGCGTAGAGACCGCATGGCGATCTCCAGCGCGAATCTCCCGGAATGGATGCAGCTCTGCGGGTCGCGGCGCCCCAAAGAGGCGGTCCCACGCGCCCGACCCAAACCCCATGACGCAGGAAAGACCCCCTTCCAGGTCGCGAAATTCCACCGCGCGCAACAGCGCGGCGAGATCTCCGCAGAACGAACGTAGAGTGGAGCGGTTTTCAATGCCGGGGTTGAGCGTCGCCACTAGGAAGATCGCGGCCCGGGTAAGCGGCGCGGCAACCGCCTGCGCGAGGGCAGGCCATCTACCTGGCGCTTCGGGCGCGCTCGTCGTCGGATCGGGATCCATCGGTGTCGTCATGAAAACACAACTGTAACTCCACTTACGACTGGTCTCAACAACTTCGCGTTCTACCCAACCAGAAATCACGGCCGGCAACGATCAGATCTGGGCAACTCTTGGAGGTCTCGGAGCAGCACTTGGTTTCATTTTGCGGCCCTCCTTTATCTCTATTATCTCTATATCTGTTTCTTCCTGGGTTGGCCCGACAAGACACCCGGTTCAGTGCCTACAATGCAGTTCCGCTGCCTCTGCCAGCCACGGGTGAGCTTACCCTTTTGCTCCCCAAAGAGCGTGAACTGGTGCCACGATCTTGTTGCCCGCACGGTCATCCGATTCGTCCATCTCAAGACCGATGTCCGCAGATGCTCTGAAATCCTCGCACGTGGCATGAATCGTCGATGTGCAGCAGCGACGATACTCCCTCAACGCTTTCAGGCGAGAGAGCTCCCAGCGTCTTATTCAGCACGCTAAGGTTATATTCCAGATAGTACTTGAGGATCGAGCCCAATGAGATGTTCTGCCAGCGGCGCCGCTTGGATAAGGAAGAACCACGCCATGTACTTCGTAGCAAACTCTTGATTGGTTTGTCGATACATCGTCAACGTCGGAGCGATGTCCATGAGGCAAACCATTTTGACGCTTTTGGGAAAGTCGAGACACAGCAGACGGGCGACGCGAACACCCCGATCGCGGGCACCCAAAAGAAATGGTCGTGTCCATGGTGCTTGTCTGTACATACCCAACTGCGCCACTCATCGAATTGAGCAATCCTCGGCATGGATCTTAACAGATGGCCCTACGTTTGCCCGCAGGAAGCGGCTGGTACGGTTCACCCTGCTTCATGGGCTACAATTCAACGATGTCATTCGAACCTGTCCGAAAAAGATTCGGGCACATAAAAAGCATCGCAAATTGGTGGTGGGCCCTGATGTTTGGCCTGTGGACGCTGTTTCAGACTACTGACTGGATAGTAGAAAAATGGGGTTCCGCGACCGGCAAAGCCCAATGGGAAGCGCGTATGTCGCATGTTGTACCCTTCGGGTGGCAGATATGGCTCATCGGAATTCTGTTTATTAGCGTCCTGATGTTCTATGAAGGCAGTTACCGCTATGCCAGCAAGCTAAATTGCGCTCATCGTACCGAGGTCGAAAAACTGATTTCTGCAACCTGCCCACAGCTTGTGTTTCAGAGGTGGGGTCAAATTCCGAAGGATCATCCTGAAGCGACGCCAGTTACAAACGTGAGGCCCCTAGGATCGCTATTCGTACAGAATGGCTTCTACCTAGCAAACGATGGGGACGCGGCCCATGACATAAAAGTAGAATCGTTTGAGATTATTCCTTCCGTGCGCGTGATGACCAATTCTGTTTCAAGGATTGAATCGAAGGGCCAAGGGTTCGCACTGGCATGGATGGAAGTCTCAGCCCAACCTAGCGTGGAAGACGCTATTGGCGCATGGATATCAACCGAGAAGACACGGCGATGGATGCTGTCGGCTGCAATGCGAATCAACTCGGACGAAAGACGAAATTCCCAAGACTGGGAGACAGAATTAGCGGTCGTCTACCGGGACGCCAATATGATGTGGTATCGGAGCAAAGCTCCGATGAAATATATACGTTCGCAAAACAGGATTGTATTTGGTTCAACCACTCACACGAAGTTAGGCGTTGAGCAAGAGGTTCCGCAATCCGTCCCAGATGGAATGACATCGAGAGCTGGCAACGCCTTCGCACGCCGCAACGCATGATTCACAGAATCGTACGTCAGACACACCGGCCTAACAGGTTCAAGTCCTGTGCTCCTATGATTATGCGGCGTGGAGCCGTGAGTTCAACATGCACTTCGGCTGCTATCGCGCCAGCTCGAGCGCGCTGCATCGGGAAGCCAGTCAGCGTTCGCATCCCCGACTTCAAGGAGATTTGGGGTGGCCGTCCAGACCAGGATGGAACAGTCATTTTTCACGCGCAATGTCGGCTACGTACTCTTGCGGGTGCGCTGCTGTGTGAGCTACAGAGACTGGAACGCACATACAGGCTTGCGGGATATCGAGTGGGTCGAACATGGCTTCCCGGTGCTGCGGTTGGCCGAGTTGCAGGAACTACTAATTGATCGACAAATTGGGTATCACTTAGCTTCACTGCGGCAACTGCGGCAAGATCCGCGCTGCTCCGCGAAAAGGTGTGCTACACTCAGTTCGCAAGATGACTATAAAGACCAAATCCATGATGAGACGGCGCGTCAATCGCGCTCGGCCCTCGGGATTGGTCTGATCATTTTCGTTTTCTAAATTCAGACATTCTCGAAGGCCCCGAGCAAAAATCGGGGCCTTCGGCTTTTTGGCCGGTAGCCAAGCTGGAAAGGCACGTGACTGTTAATCACGCCATGCGCAGGTTCGAATCCTGCCCGGCCAGCCAATTTTGAGGGGAACACAAGGCTCGCTAGTTCAGTAGGAAGAACGCGGCCCTCATAAAGCCGTCGCGGATGGTTCGAGTCCATCGCGAGCCACCAATGGAGGGGCCTCCGGCGAGGGGCAGTGGCTTATACCCACTTCGGCGCCAGATTAGCGCGGCCAGACAGGTTCGACTCCTGTACCCTCTACCAATTTTTGTTCGCGCCGGTAGTTCAACGGACCAGAATAGTTGGCCAACACCCAACAGATGCGGGTTCAACTCCCGAACGGCGCACCAGGCAGGATCAGCTCGAAGGTCGAGCCCGCGGTCGGCGAGGCGTTGGTTCGATTCCAACATCCTGCACCACTTTTGTTGAACATGGGTGACTGGCAGAGAGATGGCAGATGCACTCGACTCTTAATCGAGACCAGGCGGGTTCGATTCCAGCGTCACCCACTAGATTCGCGGGATTGGCAGATAGGGATATGCACTCGCCTTTTAAGCGAGACGAAGTGGGTTCGATTCCCACATCCCGCACCAGATTCGCTTAGCAAAGAGGCGGCATAGCATAACGGAACAATACTCCGAGCTTCTACCTCAGACGATGAGAGTTCAAATCTCTCCGCCGCTTCCGATGTGCGGATGTCATCCAACGGATGAGGGCACAAGGCTACGAACCTTGAGATCAGAGTTCAATTCTCTGCATCCCCTCCACCTTAACAAGGCTCGCGTTGTCTTAACGAATAATGACGCTTCGGTCCTAACGAAGGGATCCGGGTTGATTTCCGGCGCGATTTCCAGATGGGTGGGTAGTGTAACTGACCAACACGGTAGCGTCCGAAGCTGCAGATCCGGGTTTGACTCCCGGCCCGCCCACCAACTGCCATGTTCAGTTTGACCGCTTCAGCCAGATCGCATCGCAGATTGCCGAACTACTGTTTGGTGTTCGCCGTTGCCCAGTTGCCCGTCAGTGATCGTTTTCATTCGACAGGAATCAACGCTGACGTTTTTCCGCTGGTCTCGATGTGGTTCGCGTATAGGATTCGGCCCGGGGCGCCTGTAGCCCCGATGGCTACGAGTGAGCCGTCATTCAGGTGATAGATAAAGATAGCGATGCCGCTGCCTCCAACCTCATCCGGTTCGCCGCACCGACGCGCGACATCTGTCATTGACATCGTCCCCTTCAGTGTGAGGAAGTTCTCCAAATCCCTGGATGTCTTGGGCGTCTTCGGGAACATTTCGTCGAGCGATGCATTCTGACCAGATGTTGCCGTCAAATACCAGGGCAGTTTACAGAGCAAACTTCGGGAATCTGGCCGGCACATTTTCGCATTCAAGGCGGCCATCACTTTGCTGGAGATTGGCTTACTGGACATCAGAAGGGTGCGCGAGATGTCTAAGATATGTTTCGCACGACTAGTGGACAGTCCGGAAGTTGTAAGCATGTAGTGAAGAGCGAAGTTCGGTGACCGATTACTTACTAAAGGCCAAACTGCCCGGTGCCAGCCACTTTGGGGTATTGACGAATTCGCGGAATAATGCCAGAGTGATAACTGAGACCTAGCAATGATACGCAAACCCCATACCGATTGCTTCCCGACACTGGCCACGTTTAGGTGCCAAGGAGCGGGGGAAGGTACGTTCATGTAACGGGGGCGATCCATAGCGCGTAGTTTTTCTGAGCCTCCGATATACATCGGGGGCTTTTGGTTTTTACGGCGTATTTCGCGAATGCGCAGAGTAGGAGGCGTCGTCTAACGGCTAGGATGCGGCTTTTCAAGGCTGAGATGGGAGTTCGATTCTCCTCGCTGCTACCAAAGTTATGAGTACACAAACGATTGAACACGAAGGCCTTGAGATCGAGCTTGCATCGGAACTGTATTGCGAGCGCGGAGGAGATCACTGCGAACTGGTGGATCGTGCGCGAACAGACCGCAAGAAGCTCGGCCACAACGTCGATGAATCGGCGGTGTTGTGTGTGCGGTGCATGAAAGCAGTTCCGCTGAAAGCGTGATGCCGGGTCGTCTAGTGGCAGGACCCTGGATTTTGAATCCGGATACGGGCGTTCGAATCGCTCCCCGGCAGCCATCTTGGCAACCAGGAAAGGAGGTAGTTCATTGAAGAGAAATTCGAGGAGTGGTGAAGGCTACGGTTACTTCTCCTGGAAAGAAACATACCGTGTCCGCAGGTTCCCTCCTCAAAGTTGCGAGGTCATCCAATTGGCTAGGATAACCGGCTCTGACCCGGTTCATGCATGTTCGAATCGTGCCCTCGCAGCCAAGTTCGACAAAGTGGTCGCAGAGTCTAGCGGCAGGATACCTGACTGTCTATCAGGAGGGACGGGTTCAACTCCCGTTGCGACCGCCACAGGGGTGATGACCCGACAGGAAGGGCGCTCGTCTCCAAAACGAGTTCAAGCAGGTTCGAATCCTGTCACCCCTGCCAGTTTGAAGAGCGAGCATGGTATAGCGGCTGGTGCCTCGGGCCTCCAACCCGATGACGCGAGTTCAACTCTCGCTGCTCGCTCCAAGCGGAAGTCGTCGAGCGGCCAAGACGCGACGTTGCCAACGTCGAGAGCGCGGGTTCGAGTCCCGCCTTCCGCTCCAAGTTAGTAAGTCAGTTACGAGGCGGTGTAGCCAAGACAGCAAGGCATCTGCCTGCAAAGCAGACAAGCGGGAGTGCAACTCTTCCCACCGCCTCCAGATTGTCGCAAAGAAGGTTTGTGCTGGTATAGCTCAGTGGGAAGAGCTCGGGCCTCGTAAGTCCGTGATCGGCGTTCGAATCGCCGCGCCAGCTCCGCTGGTATAGCTCAACGGGAAGAGCAGGCGCACGGTAAGCGCCCGACCGCAGTTCGAGGCTGCGTGCCAGCTCCACAAGTTTGCTGCTATGGCCGACATTCAAAGGCGCCTGCCTTGTAAGCAGGTCGATGCTGGTGGGAATCCAGCCAGCAGCTCCAAAGTTCGACGGCGGGATTGGCCGAATGGCTTAGGCACTGGATTGTGGCTCCAGTCACGAGAGTTCGATTCTCTCATCTCGCCCCAATTGGGCGGTTCGTATAAGGGAATTACCCCAGGGCCTGCAACCGTGAAATGCGAGTTCGAGTCTCGCACCGTCCACCAAGTTTGGCTCGGGAACTCGACGGCAGAGTGCTGGTCTGAAAAGCCAGTGGATACGGTTCAATTCCGTGCCGAGCCACCAGATCGGGGAGTGGCCTAGCTGGTTCAAGGCGCGTGCCTTGGGAGCACGAGATCGGGAGTTCGAATCTCCCTTCCCCGTCCAGATTCGCAAGACTGCTGGCGGCAAGAAAGGAACGACAATGACAGAGACAACTTACAACCTAATCAAGCCTGATAGCGGCGTGCCTATCAAGGCCTGGACCAAGGGTGTGCCGCTGGAGGACGCCGCGCGCCAGCAGCTCTTGAACGTCGCGCAGTTGCCATTTATCTACAAGTGGGTGGCGGCCATGCCGGACGTGCATTGGGGGATCGGCGCGACCGTGGGCAGCGTGATTCCGACGCGCGGTGCGATCATTCCGGCCGCAGTCGGTGTGGATATTGGCTGCGGCATGATGGCGGTGAAGACTTCTTTGCACGCCAACCATCTGCCGGACAATCTGCACGGTATCCGAACGGCAATTGAGAAGGCCGTGCCGCACGGGCGTACCGACAATGGTGGCAAGAACGACCGCGGCGCGTGGTCGGATGCTCCGGCATGTCATCTGGAAGTGTGGTCGAAGATGGGGCCAGCGTACAAGGCCATCATCGACAAGTATTCCAAGCTGGATCACAAGCAGCGCGTGAACCATCTGGGAACTCTCGGCACCGGAAACCACTTCATCGAAGTTTGCCTCGATGAAAATGAGAACGTCTGGTTCTTGCTGCACTCGGGATCGCGTGGCGTGGGCAATCGCTTCGGAACGTTTTTCATCGAGCTGGCGAAGAACGACATGCGCCAGTGGATGATCAACCTGCCGGACAAGGATCTCGCGTACCTGCCGCAGGGCACTGAGCATTTCGAAGACTATGTCCGCGCAGTGCACTGGGCGCAGGACTACGCGCTGGCCAACCGCGATCTGATGATGCAGAACATGATTGCAGCGGTGCAGGGTTCGGGAGAAGTCCCGGCGTTCGAAGCCAATGTGGAAGTCGTGAGCTGCCATCACAACTACGTGACCTGGGAGCACCATTATGGCGAGAACGTGCTCGTCACCCGCAAGGGCGCAGTACGTGCTCGTGAGGGAGATATGGGCATCATCCCAGGCAGCATGGGCGCACGGTCCTACATCGTGCGCGGCAAGGGCAATCCGGAGAGCTTCATGAGCTGTAGCCATGGAGCCGGGCGTGCCATGTCGCGTACGGAGGCGAAGCGCCGCTTCACGCTTGACGACCATGCCAAAGCAACGGCCGGCGTTGAGTGCCGTAAGGACGCGGACGTTATCGACGAAACGCCGATGGCGTACAAGTCGATCGACGCGGTGATGGAAGCGCAACGCGATCTGGTAGACGTGGTGCACACGCTGCGCCAGGTGGTCTGCGTGAAGGGGTAGACAGGAGACGACTGGAAGGCTCTCCCGATTTAAAATTGTTTGAAGAATTTGCAATTTTCATATTGCAAAAAATTCGGAATCATGGCATCTTCAAACATCTTCTTCACGAAAGGACGCCCAAATTGGCGGTTTTTACAGACAAAACGCTAAGCGGGCAACATCGGCTATTCAATTGGCTGAGTTGCTATAGGGCGTCGCTCCCGTCGCGCTAATCGACCTTCGGCGCTCTTCCGCAAAATCAAAAAACTTAGCTGGGTGGCGCAAGCCGCGGTTCCTTCGACTGTGAATCGACCATACCGCTGCCACCGTATTCCCCCAGACGAACTCACACGGTCAGTGGTGATTGGCTACGGATACTTCTTGGGTGAAACAGCCTTCGGGCTGTGAGGTTCGAATCCTCGCGGGCGAAAGCCCTTCCGTGGCCTCCTGTTCCCTGACCAAGCTTTCGCAATTGCGAAATCGTTGTTTCGCGCGGAAAAAGATTCAGTCAGTGGTGAATTTCACGCGAACGTCGTGGCGCGCTTTTAACCCAAGGCGCGGGGTGTCGCGCCCCCAAACCCTGATCGCTGTTCCGTGGCTGCGACGCAACTGCGGCACGGGCGCTCGTGCCCGCGCGGCTCGAACCGGTATCTGCCCTTAGATCGGAAATGCAAATGGAGTTACTAGAGCGCGCTTTCGAAAAAATGGGGGCACGAGTGAAATTCAGCGAAGCCGCCCTGCGCCGGATGAATGGTCGCTGGACGAAACCAAACCTTGCTTTGGACGTTCGGACCGACGCTAAGGAAGAGTTCTGTTTTGTGGTCGCTGATTCCCCGGCCAAAGAAATTTAGCGCAGGCAGCTATTCAACAAATAACTCCGGCCTCGTGCCGGTTAGAAAATGAATATGCTTCAAATTCTGAAAGGCGTGTTGAGCGGCCGGAACGAGTTCGCTTCCGGCGGGCTTCTGCTGATGATCATCGGCGGGGTGAGTGTATGGCTGCGGGCTGTGCCAGAAAGCCTCTGGCATTGGATCGTCAGCCAGACCACCATGATGATTACGGTGAAGGATGATGACGCCGCGTTCGTATGGGTGAAGGAATGGTTTCTGGAGCAGAAGTTTCTTCAACGAATTCGGCGGCTTGATCTGGACACGACGCTTCGCAATGAGCGGATCGCCATGATTCCGGCGCCCGGAAAACATTGGTTCTGGTGTGGCGGCAGACCTTTTTGAGGTGTGGCTGCCAGTTGAAAGGAGGCCACGAATGGCCCGACTGAATCTACTGAATCTTAATTTTGGAGCGCGCACGCACGAGGGCGCTCCCGCGCGAAACATTTCTCCGGAGCTGCAGCTGCGCCGCTCGGTGCTGGCGTGCCTGCTTTGGGAAAGTCAGTTCTATGAGGACGGAGCCGAGATCGCTGGCCGCATGGCCGAACTCGTTCCCAAGGTCGCGGCCCAGAAGGTGGCGGCGCTGGCAGTCGAAGGCCGCGAGCGCATGAAGCTGCGTCATACGCCGCTTCTGCTCGTCCGCGAAATGGCCCGCCACAAGACGCATCGCGCTCTGGTGTCGGAGACGCTTGCCCAAATCATCCAGCGTGCCGACGAACTTGCCGAGTTCGTCGCTATTTACTGGAAGGATGGGCGGGTGCCGCTTTCTGGTCAGGTGAAGAAGGGTCTGGCGATTGCGTTCCCGAAGTTTGATGAGTATCAGCTTGCCAAGTACGACCGCGGCGGGCCGATCAAGCTGCGGGACGTGCTCTTCCTGTGCCACGCCAAGCCGCGCGACCAGGCGCAGGCCCACGTGTGGAAGCGGCTGGTCTCGGAAAGCCTGACGACGCCAGACACGTGGGAAGTTGCCCTCAGCTCTGGCGCTGACAAGCGCGAGGCTTGGGAGCGCCTGCTTCGCGAACAGAAGCTGGGCGCACTCGCGCTTCTTCGCAACTTGCGCAACATGCGCGAGACCGGCGTCGATGAGTCACTAGTGCTTTCCGCGCTCGGTTCGATGAACACCGCACGCGTGCTGCCGTTCCGCTTCTTGGCCGCGGCTCGTTACGCTCCGCAGTGGGAGGAGGCGCTTGAGCGGGCGCTGCTCAAGTGCGTTGCTGAAACGGAAAAGCTGCCAGGCAAGACCATCGTTCTGGCGGATGTCTCCGGCTCAATGACTGCGCCGCTGTCTCGCCGCTCCGAGATGCAGCGCACTGACGCGGCTTACGGTTTGGCCGTGCTACTGCGCGAGATCGCGGAGAAGGTAGCGGTGTACAGCTTCTCTGACAATCTGGTTGAGGTGCCGGCACGGCGCGGCTTCGCCTTGCGCGACGCCATTGACGCTTCTCAGCGCCACAACAGCACTCAGCTTGGGAATGCGGTTGAGAAGATAAACCGCAGCGAGAAGTGCGATCGCCTGATCGTGATCACCGACGAGCAGGCGCATGACAAGGTACCCGCGCCCAGAGGCAAGGGTTACCTGATCAACGTGGCCAGCTACAAGAACGGCGTCGGTTACGGCAAGTGGGTGCACATCGATGGTTGGAGCGAGGCAGTCATTGAATACATCCGCGCGTTGGAGCAGACGGGGATCAATTGAGATCGTGCGGGGCGGGCTGCTGTCGCTCGCCCTGCGCGAATTTCGACAATCAGTTGATTGGCACTTAAGCCAAAACAACAGCGTTATAGGAACCGGCTTCTGGGAGACCTCCGTCCCACGTGCTGGTCAACGACCGATCGGCTCATGTTGATTTGCAGGTTCAAAAAGTCGATATCCGTCCGTTTGAAACCCGCCAACTCGCCGCGTCGCAGCCCCGTGACCATGTCGGGGAAGATCAAGACTCGCACCCGCAGATGAAGCGCTGCAATCAACTTCTGCATTTCATCAATAAGGTGTGAGCCGACTTCGGCTTGCTCAGCCAATATGCAGCGTCACCGACTCCAGCAATGCTTTGATCCCGTTCCAGGCGATTTGCACGCCGATACAAACCAGGAAAAAGGACGACAATTGCGTGATCACGATCATCCCCGTTGCTCCCAGGATTCGCGCCAGCCGGTCCGCAAATCCATAGCAGAGCAAAATGCTGAGCGCGATCAACACCAATGCAATCAGTGCTGCGAAGAGTGTCAACGGATGGAACGCATGATGGTGAGCCACGTTCGCGCCCAGCGTGATCGCTACGGAGATTGATCCCGGGCCTACGGTCAGTGGCAATGTCAAAGGATAGAATGCCTGGCGTAATATGTCCTGCGGCTGGACGGTTCTCTGTACCTCGTGTTTTTCGTCGTCTCGCTGCTTCAGCAGCGTCCATCCTGTCGCAATGACCATCAGACCTCCGCCCACCTGCACCACTGGCAGCGAAATCCCAAAAAAGGCGAGCACATAAGTGCCAACAAAATACGACCCAACCAGCAAGAAAAAACTGTTGACAGCAATGCGCCAGGACAATGCTTTTCGCGCTTCCGGTGCGTATTCCCTGGTCAGCGCCAGAAAGAAGGGGCTGCCTCCGATCGGGTCCACGATGGGGAAGAGCGCAACGAGAACCAGGAGTAGATTTTTCGCCGCTTCTTGCATGAGGTTGGTACGCAGAGTAGTCTACCTCGAATCTGGTTTACAACCTGGGCCGAGAGTTACCGAATGATCCCGCTTTTCAGGTAAGACGGCACAGTGCGCTTCAAGCGGAGGGTTGGGGATGGATCGTCGGCAAAGCGGACGTTTAGACGCCTTCGCTGCGATTCTGAAAGCTGCGGACTGTTGCTGGATTGGCCGCTGTCGCTAAGAGATTTCGAACGGCAGCCGTAGACAAGTTCAGATCTTTCGCCCCTAAAAAGCTTAGGTCATTCAAAAAAACTTTGACGCGCTAGGCGCGTTGTGGGGCAAGCGCCTCGTGAAAGAAGCACTGCCGCTCCAAGTGCCAATTCCCGGGAGGGTGGTCAAGCGTGGATGAGTTCGCGTCGCCAAAGAAGAAGTTGCCCCGGGGAACGTACGACGATTTTCCCTTGCCCAAATAAGGGCGCCGCCCAGTTCGACCGCTGACAGCGGACTTCCTGTTGTTCGCGATGCTTGCGCGACACACTCCTCCGTTGCGCCGAGAGGCGAACGCATCTCCCGCGTTGGTCGAACGAAATCCTGGACGAACTCCGGCGCACATTACTCGAAAATCTCGGTCGTTCTCCTGAACAGGTTGACCACCTGCTGGCTGAACTCAACCGGCACGTCGCTGACGCCAGAGTCAAGGCCTTTGAGACTCTCGTTGCACTGATGACGAATGATCCGGGGATCGCCACGTCATAGCAGCGGCCGTGAAATGCGGGGCCGAGGCCATCGTCACTTTTAACCTACGGCACTTTCCCGACACTGCACTCGACAACTGGAATATCGAAGCCCAGCATCCAGATGAGTTTCTGGTTCACCTTTATCACTTGAATTCCGATCTCATCGTCAAATTCTGCACGAGCAAGCCGCGTTCAGCGGTAGAACATTGGCACAACTCCTTAGCCGTCCTGAAACAGGGAGTGCCGAATTTCGCGCAGTTAATTGTGGATTCAGTTGGCATCGCGGTCGATTGAGAGTGGGGATCGCAAGATTGAGTAATAGAAACCGAATCATCAGATTTCCCATATGTTGACCCCTATTGTAGGTTAGAACTCACCAAGCGAAAGTGATGTCTCTCCCGTGCTACCATTCGCGTAAATCTTGTGCTCAACGCTTGACATATGCGATCTGCGCAGCGCATTGGTTTGCTGGCCATTCTCCTCGCCGCCATCTCGACGCATCTCCTCGCGGGTTCCGCGCCTCTTCGGATCAACGAATCAGAGATGAGTGCAGTCATTTCCGAAGAGGAAATCGCCTTAGTCGCATCCGTTTCGAACGAGTCCGAAACAGCCGTCTCCGGGACTCTTTACGCTGATCTGCTCGATCCCAAAGATACGGTCGTGGCATCATTCAAAACTACCGAGCCCGACGGCCTCATCGTATTTGAGCCATCGCTTGACTGGCCTAGCTGGGCCGACACCATCGACAGATCGTGCCGCAAGTCTTTTACTAACGTCGCTATTCGCCGCCGTCGTCACGGCCGGCGTCTTTGGAACTATCGCGCATACCGCCTGCTGTTTCTTGCTAAAGCGATGATTGCCGCATAGTCGCATCACCCACCTGCGAGTGATTACCGCGTCCGCTTGTAGGATAAACGTATAATGTAGTAGAATAAACGCCGTATGTAGTAGAGAATACGTCATGCAGATCCCCGTGCGCCAGGCTTTCGAGTTCCTTGAGCATCCGCTGTTAACTCGCATGCAAAAGATCGCCACGTTAGTGCTAATGCTCCTGGCGTTGGTTTCGGTGCAACTGAGCGCCCAAGCTGCCGCCCCCCTCACTCTGGTCAAAGCTGCTCGGCTGCTCGATCCGCGCACCGGTAACGTGGTTGCTCCAGTGGTCGTTCTGATTGAAGGCGACAAGATCAAGCAGGTAGGCCCGCCTTCACAGATAACCGTTCCGGTCAATGCAAAAACCATCGATCTTGGCAGCACAACGTTGCTGCCCGGTCTCATCGACAGCCATACGCATCTTTTTCTGGACATCATTGTGCCGCCGGAAGCGGAGATTCGTCGCCACGAGAACGGTGAGTTTGCTCCGGGAATGTTGCTGGCAATCGTGGAATCCCCGAGCAAGCGCGCTTTAATCGGCGCACAGTTGGCTCGCGAAGACCTGGAGAGCGGTATCACGACGGTTCGCAACTTGGGTCACTCGGGTATTGACGGCGACACAGAACTGCGGGACGCGATTAAAGCCGGCCGTGTCCCTGGTCCCAGAATCTTGGCGTCCGGACGCAAACTGATCACCCGCGGCGAATACGTCCAGAACCTGAATCCCGCCCTCGCCGACGTCATCCTTCAGCAGGAGTTCTTGTTGATTGACGGGACGGACCGCGCTCGGGAAGCGGTCCGGCAGAATGAATTTCACAACGTTGATGTGATCAAGGTCTCGGCCGATGAGAACCTCACCGTTCCCGAACTTGCGGCAGTGGTTGAAGAAGCACACCGTCAGCACTTGAAGGTTGCCGTCCACGCCATCGACACCGCCAGCATACAAACCGCCATCGACGCCGGCGCAGACTCCATCGAGCACTGCAACTTGGTGACCGACGAGCAGCTTACGCTGATGCGAGACAAGGGTATCTTCCTTGTTCTGACGCCAACCTTCTATAACGGCTTTTTTCTGAAGATCACCGAGCCCAGCATCGTGATGTCATCCGCCATGCATGCCGAGGAGGCGGCCTCCGTCGGACGCCGCAATGAACGATACGCTCAGCTGGTGCAGCGGGTGTTGAAGTCGGGGGTGAAGTTTGCCGCCGGATCGGATCTGTGCTGGTTCTACCCGGGGAAGACGCGCGGACAAGCAAGCAGTGCGACCTTCGTTAAGCTGCGGCAGGCCGGAATGTCGGCCATTGATGTGATTCGCGCGGTTACGGTTAATGCGGCCGAAATGTTGGGATGGGGAGACCGCATCGGCACAATTGAGCCTGGTAAGTTTGCCGATCTCGTCGCGGTCGCGGGAGATCCAGTCGCGGACATCACGGAATTAGAACGCGTTAGATTCGTGATGAAGGACGGCCAAGTGGTCAGGAATGAACTTGCGTCGCATTGAAGTGCACGCTGTGCTCGTGACAAGCTGGCACTCAATCCAAAGGAGGAATCCACGATGAAGCGATTCTCGAAGCGGTCATCGTTCGTGGTGGTTGTGCTCACTCTGCTGGCTGCCGCCGGAACGAGTCTCTACAGTCAGGCCAAAACGCAGAATCAACCTCCGAGTCCTGCGCGCTCCCGATCCGGCGAGACATTAGACAGGGGAAACGGCATGAGGAACAAACTCGTCGCTATGGCCCAGGATTTTACCGAGGACAAATACGACTTCAAGGTGCAGAGGGACGAGCGCACCTTTTCCCAGAATCTTCTCCACGCCGCCGCCCTAGATTTCGTCCTGATCCGCAGGATTTCCGGATCAAACCTCGGGCCTGATTTCGGCGAGGGCGACAATCCTTCGCGTGACGTTTTCAAGACCAAATGCCGACGTGGTCAAGTTCGTGCAGGAGGCCGTCGCGGACGGAGCGCAAAGTGATTCGACAGCAAGGTGACGTGGGGTTGGACAACACGTCGAAGTTTTTTGGCAACCGGCTGGACAACAATTCCTCCATCTGGACGTTCGCTACCGAGCGCAGCGGGGAGCACGACGGCCAGCTCGTGGTGTATTACCGCGCAAACAACCTGGTGCCGCCGGATTCGCGGCGGTGAGGCCGCCCGGTGGTTGTTGACTGCACGCACGACTCCAGAATCCAACCCAATTGAGGAGGTTAACTCTCATGAGACAAATACGGATTCTGCTTCTATGGGCGCTGTTTATCTTTGCTGCGATAGCAGTGCTCATCTCCACCGTTGCCGTCTCCGGCCAGCAAATAGCCGGCGGCAGTTCCCCCGCCGACATCCTTTATACGCAACCCGGCCAGCTCGTTGACGCCGGTGGATTTCGGCTGAATTTTTATTGCTTGGGAAGCGGGTCGCCCGCAGTAGTTTTCGATTCCGGATGGGGAGACTGGGCGCCCGCGTGGTCGAAAGTGCAGCCACAGATCGCAAAGTGGACACGCGCCTGCAGCTATGACCGTGCCGGGGCGGGATTTAGCGATCCAGGCCCCATGCCGCGTACCAGCGTGCGTATCGCGGAGGAGCTACGCACCGCGCTTCGTAATGCCGGCATCGCCGGGCCTTACATTTTGGTGGGATCCGCCTACGGCGGCGACAACGTGCGCACGTTTGCGGACCTGTACATGGACGAGGTTGCGGGGCTGGTCTTGGATGACGCCGATCCCGATGATCTCGAACCGAAGGCGATGCAAGAAGAGGCACATCGGGGATACGCTGGGCTTCCCTCGGATTTAGGCAATTGTCGAGACTTGATTGCCGAGCACAAGCCGTTGCCAGCTCAACCGTCAGGTCCCGGGCAGCCACCACGGACTTGCGCTCAACAGTTTTTTTTCCGCGGCCTGCCGGAAGCTGAGTGGTCTCAGGAATTGAACGCCAAAGTGTTAGAGATCGCACAAACCAAAGTTGCCATGTATGACGCTGATGCTTCGGAAATGGAACAAACCCCGGCAGACGAAGCCTATCTGCAACAACACCGCCGCTCCTGCGGCTCCCGCCCCATCCGCGTGCTCACGTCTGGGAACCACGGTGTCGGCCACTTGGACAAGAAGCCTCCGGACACGCCGAAGCACCTCAAATACGAGCAGGAGACCACGCTGGCGCAGGCGCGGTGGCTCGGACTATCTTCCAATGCTAAACAGACCTTTGCCCACAATAGCTCGGAATACATCCAGTTTGACGAGCCAGAGACCCTGATCAACGCTGTCCGCGAAGTATATGACCAGGCAAAAAGACCTGTAGGGCACGGCCATTAAAAGCCCTGCCAACATAATTCTCTAGGAGGCCGCAATGAAATTGTTTGCCTTTCCACTGCTAGGCTGGCTTCTCGCCACGCCAAGCGTAGCGATGGCGCAGGAATCACGGCCACTGCCACGTGGTGTAGAACTGAAGACATCCGACAGCACGCCGCGCAAGGCTACGTTCGGCTCTAGCGATTCCGACCGGAAGCACAATCCCGCAATTTTTCACGGAATTGTGAGGTCTGGGAACCTGCCTTCCAGTTTAAGAGGTAAAAGACATGTTTCAAGGATTGGTGCCATTGCTCGGGCAACGAATATTTCTTCTCAGTTTGTCGCCTGTGAGCGACGAACAGATTTCCGTCAACATCATTGCCAACAGTCACTGAAATCCGATCAGCAGGATGGTGAGGCCGCGCTTGCCACACCGCTGAGCGTCACCGGTACTCCCGAAGAGCTTGACGAACAACTGCCGCGACAGTTGGTGGAATTTGTGGAAACTTACCTCGGGTTGTGGTCAACCTTGAAAAGTGCGAAGTAACAGATCGAGGCTGCCGCCAAAGCAGCTAGGGAAGCAGCCAGGAAATCAACGAATTCGAGATCTCACAACGGGTCCAGCAGGAATACAACTCCTAGCGCGTCGCAGGTGCAGACAGAGGCCGGGGCGAAAAAAGGCGCAGATGATTGACAATCGAGTCCCGCGTCAACGCAGAGAATTCGCGCTGAACTTCTCAGTGCACTGCCACACCCGGAAGCCGTCGCGGATTCCTTTCACCCTTGCTGCAGGTAGCCATGACCGCGCTGGACGCCCGGTTACTTGCTCAAATCAGATGCTCCACAAGAGTTTGGGATTGCGATTCGACAGGTCCACGAGAAAAAACAGTATGTTAGTCGATTATGCACGTTACAACGAGAATTTTGTTCTCGTTGTAACGTCAAGTTGCTGCATCCGTTGGGATTCAATGGGATATCAAGGGCCAAGCCCTTGGCTAGTTAGCCTCAGATTCGGACAGTAACCGACCATCTGTTCCCATCGGGCTATGCACATCCCAGACTCCATCTTGGACCTCGAAATACGAAATCGGCAATATAAGGAAGGCCTGAATTGGAACAACTGCTATGGCGACTTGTGCTTTGGCGTCTTCCGATTAAGCGTCGAAATCAGGTCCTCTGCTGCGGGAGGGACATGCGTCTCGTGAGCAATTACAATATCCTTCGCCGAGATTTTCTCCCCATAGATTCTCTTGTTTGCGTCGTTGTCAGGTCGGATGGTCGAACCCTCCAGCGAAATGCCTGCAAACAGACCGCGCGCGCGAGAATAGCTCAATATTTCAGCACGCATCGAGGCGTCGGTTTCTGCCGTCGCGTTACGACCGACTGGTCCTGCTGCTACCGACGCATCTGCTCCGAGCTTCACTTTGCTGCTCAAGATTCCATTCGCGCCGCGGTCATTCATCACGAGAAGGACGAAGTCAGTCGCTTGCCCTCCGATCTGAAAGCCTACGCTGCCACCCTCAAGGGCCATCATGGAGGGCGCGCCCCAGGCGCCGTTGAAATTTTCGCCCGTGCGGCACGTCATCGCACCGCGGCCATAACTACCCCCGACCACAAATGCGGCCTTGAGAACCGATGGAAAAACAACCACACAGTCGGCTTTATCGAGGAGGTCTTGCGGAATGTCATCTGGAATATTCAGAATCTCTGTCAGCACGGTGCCGGCATTCTTAAGACGATCCTCGTCCTTTTCCTTGTCGTCTGCCCAACTGATGATTGTAAGCAACAGTGCGCTCAGTACGCAGACTAATATTCTCTTCTTCATGACGGTCTCCTAGATTGGATATAGTTGCGGTAACGCCCGGACCGCAACCCACAGCATGGTTCAACCTTAGCTGGCGGCGGCATTGCCACGCAAAGCTTTTTTCCTCGCTCAGCCGGATGGCAGCGCCTCGACTCGCCCGATTTCTTAGTATGAGCGTTGAGCGAACTATACATTGAAAATCGTAAAGAGGGAACTTTCCAGGCTTCGTACATTTTCTCGAAGGCAATTCAGCGACCTTGAGAACGTCTATTTTGCTTGCCGGGAAGCCTTGCCTCATCTCCTGAAGACGAAGAGTACCATCATTAACGTCTCGTCAGCATCCGATCTTATCGCCGTCCGCCACGTCTTCCTGATCCAGAAGCCGTAACTCCCATTCCCAAAGGTCGATCGCAGCGAAGGTGTAGAGAAACTCTTCCTGTGGCGGCAGCTGAAATTCCAGCAGTCGCTTGTACTTGTTTGGCGGCGAAAAACTGTTGAACTCCTGTCCGTGTACGCGAAAGATGTAGCCCAGACCATCCCAACCCAGAATGCTGCGGAAGACTTCATCAAAGCTGGCTAGATTCAGGTAATCGCGCACAGCCCAGGACCCGGATCATCATGGGCCTGACATTGCGCAGAACTGCTCGGAGTACCAACCGTTTGAAGGGAGCTTGTGGGTTCATCCCTTCAGCATGTTCTTGCCACATCCCCGGGTTGCTGCCCCCTCTCCTGATACCATCTCGCTTGGGATCTCTCCACCTCGGTTGAAGATTTGGCTCTCAATGACCACAGGTGGATGATGACAAACTCCTGGTCCGCGACATCCGCCTCGCCACGAAAGCGGTCAGGGACAAAGAGGTAACGAGAGGGGTCTGCCCTCGATTGAACCCGGATTAGGGACCAGGGACAGGTTCAGGCGGGGACGCTTACTTCTGCAGGGGATTCTGCTGGGCTTGGTTTGGTTTCTGCCGCTGAGCTGATGGAGTCGGAGACGACCCAACTGGCACCCGCCAAAGCGATGGAGATCGCGTTGGCCGCCCAATTGAAGTGATTGCTTGGACCGGCAGAGAGCTTCGGGATCCAGACCAGCAACTCGAAGATCACGATCTCCGCGGTGAGGAGGCGCGCGGCAAGCGGTGCCATGATGCCAGTGAGGATGGCTACGGCGGCCCCGAAAAATCCCATGGTGGTGGCATAGGCCCAGAACATCTTTGTCGGCGGCAGCCAACCCGGGATCCAGCCCAACAGGGCGGGCATGTCAATGATGTGGACGATGCCGAAGGAAATGGGGCAAATACCGAAGAGCAGCACGAACAAGGGCCGCCGGCGCGCAATGGATGAACCGGCAGGCGAGAAGATCGCGTAGAGGACCAAACCAGCGGCGACCAGGGAGAACTCCTCAAAGACATTGCCGATGGGGTCGTAATTGCCGAGATTCACAAAGGCCTTGGGCACCCAGATGAGCGTGAAAACAGAGTAGACAATCGTCAGGATCAGAGCGCCGGCACGCCTGGTCCGGCGCAAGAGGAGCGCGATCCCCCCGGCGAGCTCAACGACCGCGGTGAGATAGGCGAGCGGTACGCGCAGAGGGATGTTGGGGCCGACGTTCTGCCAGGTGGTGGCGAAGTCGCCGGAGACCAGGCCCAGGAGGCCAAGAAAGATGGCGGCTCCGCCGTAGACGTAAAGCCCGAGATTTGGTGTGATGCTGCGTTGTTTTGCCATCGCGTGCCGGGGATTTCAGTATCTCTCGGCGATGTGCGGTGGGCAACAGCCACTTTGCGTGATTTGAGCCGGACCATTGCTGATCGGTTGGATCCCAGGTTTCCATTTGAGATATCTGGCATTGTCATTCTCGAACTCACGATGGTGCGGCACAATTGCAATAGCGGAAGTCGACTGTCGGTCGGCCATCATTCATTCATTCGACATAAATATCTGTGCGTTGAGGTTTCGACAGCATTGTCGGCAAGCTTGCTGAGGTTTTGGCGCAACTCCAGTGTCTGCTGGGCAGCCAGCGCTTGGATGTATGACCTGCGCACGTTTGTGACAACGCAAATCGTTCGATTCAAGCGTGGGTGGCGGAATGGGTGTCGGCTCCACTTTCGAACAACCGCTGTCAAACTCATCCCTCAAAGCAGAAAGTCCGATGCAGCACGAAGATATGCCCGGCATGCATCACGAAGGAATGCCAATGGCCAAGCCCGAAATTACCAAGGATGCTAATTCCGTGCCTGGCTTTCCGCAGGATGCCTTCATAGTAAGGTCCCACGATGGCGATGGATCGGATGGTAGACAAACCCGGAAACTTTGGCCTGCGTCCCGGCTGGGTCGGATTAATGGCGGGAATGATAACGTTCGTACGCGTACTCCTCAAGGCAAATACGACCAAATCATGGAGCTTAAGGAAGCGGGAAGGCAATAAGCCGATCAATATGGACATGCCTGTGATGGAGCACAAGAATGAATAGTCTCACTCCTTCGCTGGGTCGCAGACCATTCACCCATGTTGCGCGTAAACCTCGATGTTCCTCGTCACTTTCCACCTATCGCCGGGGTTGTGCCGGCTGCCAATAGCCGGTTGATAGATTCCTTTGCTCCGCTAATCACGTCGCGCACCGGATTGTCAGAATAAATCGGCTTCGGCGGAACGTCTTGCCATAGCTTTCGGGGCGCATATACCGCGATGTAGTCCCACACTACGCTTGAGCGATTGTGTTCTCCCAGCAAGTGAGACAGCGCTCGCTTTCTGTCCCAATACTGCGCCGCTCGCGCATCGGGAACGCGCCGGAGTGCAACGGTCGAAGGGGCGACAAAATCGGTCGGCAATACCGGCTCCCAGATCACGAAAACCCGCACGTCTTGGCTCTTGATCTCTCGCAGCAATTGTCCCGTTGCAGAGGCCCCCTGCAAGCAAACGGCTCAAGTGGGTGAAAGCATTACAACGACGCGGATAGAGGATGCTGAATCGTTGAATGCAGTCTTCAGAGGTGCAAGATCACCCGAAGAGAAACTGACGAGAGGCGGCTGGCCCTTGGGTGTCGAGTGCCCGCCGTATAAGTAATACACGACCCCAAACGCCACCAAACAAACTGCAAAAAGAAGGATTCGCTTTCGACTCATGATTTACCTGCCAAGAGATGGGCCACCAGGTTGGCAATTACTTGTGGGAAGAAGATGAATATAAACACCACCAATGCCGAGAACCACAACAGAAACGTGCTGATCCGGCTGGGCCTGCAATTGCATTGCTTCGCTCTCCAGGACCTGTAAAAACCAAAAGCAATCAGCAGCACCGAAAGAACAAGCAGGTACGGGCGCAACTGGACGACAAAGGCCGAGGTTCCCGCTGCTCCGGCAGCGAAGAGAAAAGGCAGCAAGGGTAAGCAGCAGCTTGATGCCGCAATCACGCTGCCGACGGCAGCAAGACTGGCAGCTACGGTGCTTCTCGACCCGGATTTACTAGTCGCGTGGTTTTGTTCGATTTGCGACATGCTTGTTGCCGTTGGAGCCGTTTACGCGCTCCCTGAGCGCCTAGGGTGACGACGGGGATCGTTCAAAGCTCGATTTCGCTTCCTCGACAAGAGGTCCAACTCTATTTAATAGGGAACCAAACTCTGGATGTCCACCCAGAGTGCTCAGCCAAGCGTCTGACGTTAGGGTAGCGGGTGCGCAGACGAATCCCAACTGTGCTGCCTGTTCCAGGGCGTGTATGGCGGAATCAATCAAGCCGATCTGCGCATAGTGCCGTGCAAAATAGACTTTGACTTCCGGATCGCGAGTCGTATCTGCTGTTTCCATCAGACGGACCGCATCCTCGGCTTTGCCTTCGAGAACCGCCAACAGGGAACTCATGAGAGCGGTCATCAACTTCGATAAGGTCATCCGGTCCAGCCGTTCGCGCAAGACGGCAATCGCCCAACTCCGGTCGCCCAACGCGGCCCAAGCCGCAGCGTCGAGGTAATAGGCGGCGCGTCCGCTATAGGCTTCTATGGCCGACGCATACTCCCCAGCCAGAAACAACGTGTGAGCAACACTTGTGACAATGGCGGGGTCTAGCTCCTTCGCCTGTTTGTGCGCCTCAAGCGACTGTTGAAGCAGCCCTCGGAAGCGCAATACCTGAACCAGACTGCTGAAGGACTCTGGCTCGCGGGGATAATGCTGAAGCCGTTTCAGCAGTCGGCACATGGCCAAATCTGCGTGGCCGGTGTCGACCTGCAAAAACGTAAAGAACTGATGGGCCGACGCCAAGTCCTGATCGAGCGCGAAGGCGCGCTGAAACGCGGCTCGGGCCAACTCCAGGTTCGCAGAGGAGGCCCCGCTGAATTTGTCCAGGAACCAGCAGCATCGACCCAGCCAAGCCCAGGCCGGCGCGAAGGTCGGGTCCTCAGCCAGGCAGGTCCAGTACAAATCTCGCGCTAAGTACATCGACTCCAGAGAACGTTGAGCCGCAAGTTCCTTGGCGCGGGCAAACTTTTCGTAAGTCGCTCGCGCCACCCCAGGTTCGCCCGCAACGGGCAACTCGAATCGATAACCGTGTTTGGATACGGTGCGAATCGCATCCCGCCCGACAATTTTTCTTAAGTCCACAATGAGGTTGGTGAGGTTCGTTTCGCTTACATGGATGGAGGGCCAGAGGAGGCTGATCAATTGCTGCTTGCTGACAAGATGTTCCGCATTGCGCACGAGGCAGAGGAGCGCGTCGAAAGCCCTGGGTTGGAGCGGGACGGCAATGCTAGCCCGCTTCAATAGCCGGTCGCGAGGTTTAAGCTCAAAATCACCGAACCGGTAAGCAGTAGCCGGCGAGCTTTGATTTTCCTTTGAAAATCCGTGCGCCATAAGTGGGATGCCCTGTCCCGAATCAAGCTTACACTGCGCTCCTAACTGGAAGGGAGATCGTAGGTGACAAAGCCTCATTGTGGAGTGATCGAGCAGAAGACGTCCGGGAGGATGACGCACGGTACACGTTCCGATGCGAAGCAGAAGACCAGGGATCGACTCCGGCTGTGTACCCTATTTCTGTTGATGTATGCGCTTTGCTGGCAATTCGATCGGGCATGTTCTCTCTCGGCCGGATCGGAGCCGGCTAACACGGCTCGCGACGGCCAACATGATTTCGACTTCGAGATCGGCACTTGGAAATCGCATATCTCGCGCCGCGTGCATCCCTTGAGCGGTTCGACTACGTGGGTCGAAATGGAGGCCACTGTCGTTGTCAGGAAGGTGTGGAATGGCCGCGCCAATCTGATGGAACTCGAAGCCGACACCCCAACAGCTCACTTAGAAGAACTGAACCTACGCCTCTACAATCCCCAATCCCAGCGTTGGAGCTTCAATTTTGCTACCAGCAACGACGGTACGATAGCGCCGCCCATGATCGGCGAATTCAAAAACGGCCGTGGCGAGTTCATCGACTACGAACCGTTCAACGGAAAAACCATCCTGGTTCGACATCTCCTTACAGACATCAGGCCGGACTCGCACCATTTTGAACAGTCGTTCTCGGCTGACGGGGGCAGGACCTGGGAGCCGAACTTTGTCGCGACGTTGACGCGAGAGAAGGATTAATGCAACCGAGCTTGGAAACATACTGACGGCCGATCTAATCTGACCTTGCGATTCTCCAAGCAGATCCGCAATCATTTTCATGACCTGGACGCCGTGGAGGCCCGCTGTCATTTTTTGGGTTGAGGGTGGGAATCGACCAAAACTGCGGCCAGTCACTCTGACGGTTAAAGTAGATGCCGTAGGGTTTGTGGTCCTTCGCTAATCTATAAGGAAAACCGTGCAGAAAGGGGCGCGCGATGCCGCCGCCCCGCGGGCGCTATACTTCCGTTGGGTTGAAGAGTCTATGAAAGTCGCGAGTGGGATGAGAAGAGCTTTTTCTCTGCTGGTGCTGTCGGGGTTGCCGCTGTCGGCGCAAATATTGCCATCGCCCCCGAGTGATACCCCCGATGGCCCCAACGAAGCGATGATGGCACCAGTCACGGCGCTTGCCCGTTACATGGCGCACGTGGACGGTGCCATTTTGCCTTCTGTTTTCGCAGATGATGGACTGGTTATCGTCGAGAATTTCCCGCCTTACATTTTCAATGGCAAACATGCGGCAGAACACTGGGCTGCTGGTTACCGAAAGCATGTCGAGCGCCTTAGGGAGCTGAAGTGTGATTTCGCCAAAGCTCATGACTTCGACCGAAGCGGTGATCGGGCTTATTTCGTGCTCCCAACCACTTGGCGCGGCCTACAACCGGGATCGCAGTTTGAGGAACATGGTGCATGGGCGTTCGTGCTGACAAAATCGTCAGGGCAATGGCGGATCATTGCGTATGGTTGGGGTGCGAACGACGAGACGGACTGGCCGATGAAAACACCATAGAACATGTTGAGGATTGTCGCGATAACGTCTGCCAAGGAGACAAGTAGATTCTCAGTGCTGGCCGAGTGAGAGTCTTCCGCTTGAATTCTGATCCAGTAGCAATCCAAAAAGAATGGAGATTGCAATTGGGAGAGCATCGGAATGTGCCTGTCCCAGGCAGCTCAGATCTGACTTTGCGATTGCCTAAGCGTATCCGCAATATATCATTCGTCGTAAGAATTCTGTGAGACTGCCTGTTATGCATTCGCTCCGTATCTGCCGACTCGGTCTCTCGCTCGCACTGTTGTGTACTTTGGTGTCCGCGCAAAACACGCAACCCTTCACTTCACCGCTGCCCACCGGAGTGCGACTTGATCCCGCCGGCGATGTGATCGACCTCGGCAGTTTGCCGATCAATCTCGTGCTCGCGCCCGAAGCGGACAAAGCCGTGGTCGTGCTCAGCGGGTGGCGCGAGCAGGGCGTTCAGGTGGTTGATGTGAAGATGAGGAAGGTCACACAGACGGTGCTTCAAGATGGCGCATTCTATGGCGCCGCCTTCTCACCCGACGGCCACCGTCTTTACGTCTCAGGCGGCAACGCCGACTCCCTCTTCGTCTATTCCTGGAAAAATGGAGCGGCGACACTGGAGAACAAGTTCGAACTCGCGAAGGCCAGACCTGAGGGCGGCACGGGCACAAGCTATCCGGCGGGCGTGGCGGTCGCACCCAACGGGAAATTTGTTTATGTCGCCGAAAATGTCGGAGACCGGCTTGCGGTGGTGAACGCCGTAACCGGTGAGATCACGCAGCGGCTTTCTACCGATCATTATCCTTATGGCGTCGCTCTAACGGCGGGAGGTCAGGTGTTCGTATCGGCTTGGGGTGGTAGCACGGTGTCACAGTTTCGGGCTTTGGCAGACGGGACGCTAGCGTATCTCGGCCGGATCGAGGTCGGCCGACACCCATCGGCGCTGGCAGTGAGTGGAACGAAGCTGTACGTCACGCTCGCAGGTAGCGATCGTGTTGTCGTCGTCGACACGAAGCTGCGAAAGGTCGTGCGCTATCTGCATGATGTGGCGCCTGGTGCGCCACCCGAGGGCAGTACGCCCAACGCCCTCGCACTCAGCTCCGATGGCAAGCGGCTGCTGGTCGCAGAAGCGGACAACAATGCAGTCGCCGTCTTTGACTTAGCTGCAGGCAAGATGATCGGACGCGTTCCGACCGACTGGTATCCCACTGCGGTCGCCGAAGCCGGTGATCAACTCCTCCTCCTTTCAGGCAAAGGCCACGGCACGCATGCCAACATCGACGGCCCCGTACCGCTTACGAACTGGCCGAACGAGAAGCCGACAGCGTACGCGCTCGGACAGTTGAATGGCACAATGCGCGTGCTCTCAGCATCCCTTCCGCCGCCGCAGCTGGCCCGCTTCAGCGAGCGGGTTGCGGCCGCCAATAACTGGCAGCACAAGCTCGTGGCGCGCCGCTATCCGCCGTTCCGCCATGTGATCTACATCATCAAAGAGAATCGCACTTATGATCAGGTGCTTGGAGACATGAAAGAAGCCGACGGAGATGCGAGCCTTGTGTATTTCCCCGACATCGCCGTCACTCCAAATCACCACGCGCTGGCGCGGCGGTTCGGCCTTTTCGATCGCTTCTTCGTGAATGCCGAGGTAAGTTCGCAAGGACACATCTGGTCCACCGCCGCCTACGTCACGAATTACGGTGAGAAGACCGTGCCCTCGGCTTACGCTGGCAAGCGCACTGACGTGGACGGAGAAGAAAGCGATGAGCCGGAACGTGGCTTTCTGTGGACGCTCGCGATGCAAGAGGGCATCACCTTCCGCGACTACGGAGAAATGGTCAAGGGGAATCCGGGCTGGCCGGTGACGCAACACGACTTGGGTGGCGACGTAAATCCTGATTACGTCCCGATGGACCTGATCACGCAAGATCAGAAGCGCGCCGATGTGTGGATCGCTGAACTCCAGCGCTATGTGCGCGACGGCAATATGCCCCAGCTCGAACTCATGTGGCTGCCCATGGACCACCTGGCCGCCGGGCGTCCGGGCAAGTGCACACCGCGCGCGTGCATGGCCGACAACGATCTAGCACTTGGGCGGGTCGTGCAGGCGCTCTCGAACAGCCCGTATTGGAAGGACACAGTGATCTTCGTGGTTGAAGACGACGCGCAGGCTGGGCCCGACCATACCGATTCGCACCGCGCGCCATTCTACGCCATCTCCGCCTACAACCGGCCGGGCACAGTGCATCGCTTCATCAACACTACGGACGTGGTCGCAGCGATAGAGGACATTCTCGGCATGGGGCGGCTCTCGAAATTTGACTACTTCAGCCGATCCCTGGCGAACATCTTCGCATCCGCGCCTGACCTCGCTCCCTATGACCCAATCATCCCCACGCAAGATTTGAATGAAAAGAATCCTCTGAATACGGCAGCCGCACGCCTGTCGGAGGGGCTGGACCTTAGTGCGCCCGATCGCGCGGACGATCAGCTCTATAACCGCATTCTATGGCTGATGCTGAAGGGTGATACGCGACCGCCAGTTGCACAGAGCCATGCGGCCCTACATGCGCTGCAATCGAGCAAATGACGACCGGCCCTGACGTTTTATGAGCCAATATATCCACTGTGCAACGCGGACTGAAGAAGACAGACCGTAGGCAGCAAAGGGGACTCTCCCGTTTTTCTTTCGCGAGCACAAAGGCAGCATCTATTGGCTGCCGGAGTAGTCAACGAAATCGACTTCGCCGGCCCCGTGGAAAGAGTCCGAAACATCGCTCGTCTGTTGGATAAGCCCCGATAAACATCCAGGGTCGCCGGAAAGTCTGCTTCCAGACACCGCCAGGGGTCATTCGATTCTATCTTGCCGGTGATGGCGGCCAGCACAAAACTCCCAGCGCACGGCGTGTGAGAACACGGCTTCGTCACCGCTATGCTTCCAGTTCCCAGATTCAGAGCCGTGCGCACAATTTCAATCTCCGGATGTTGATAGCGCATGCAGTTTTCACATCCTTTATGTCCCATGGTTTTCATTACAGCCGCCAGACGCGCTGGCTGGCCCCGAAACCACACGGCACGCTGTTGCTGATGTGCGATCGCATCGAGTGGCAAGGGCGCAGCGTGTTTCGCATCTTTGGCGGTCAACCGCGACTTCGAACTTCCGCGGCCGACCTACGTGTGGCCTCGCGTTGAAATCGAGGATGTGCGAATGAAGCGATTTGAAGCTATCGACCGCGATTCCCACCGGACTTAAGCTGAGCTGGACAAACTCATTCCCACTCCGTTTCCCTTTGACCAAAAGCTCACAAGACCTGCGGCACTCGTCGCTTTATCGAATGCCATCGCCAGCACCTCCGAGTTAGGATTGACGGAGTAGGTTGGGATGTCGTTGGCCAGCACTCCCGAAACCAAGCAGGAGGCAAAGCCGTTTACGCCACTCCAAAGAAAACTGCTTCCATGTGCGGCAATTCCATACACCACGCCGCGGATCGGCCCGGTGCCCGTGGTGAGATTCGGAGCAGACCTGCCGTGCAAGGTGTCGCCCCCAGGATAGAAAAGCGAGCGGTTCGCTATGTGCCGCAAAATGTGCACAAATTTCCCGCTCGCTGGGGGCGGCGACACGTCTCACTGAGTACCCTCACGCTTGTCAATTTTTTGTGGGCTGGCTACTTTGCCGAATCGCGCTGGTTACAATGCGGTGCGGAGGATCCATGTCGAATTCACGCAGAAAGTTTCTGGTGCTTTCATCTTTTGGTTTGCTCGGTGCTGCCGCCGCATTGCGCGGTCATGCGCAGAACCCGGCGGACTTGCCCGCAGGAGCGCCGCCGGCATTCGGCACCGGGCCGGCAGTTGGACCTGAAGTGTCGCCTTCAACTTTCGCCGAAGCGGAAAAGTTAGTGCAGGTTGAAATGACCGGCCCCGAGCGTGCGATGGCGGCGGGCAGTTGGCGCAAGACCATGGCGTCGCTGTACGAGCGGCGCACCGGTCCCCGCAAGCTGGCGCTGGAGTCGACGCTCGCGCCTGCGTCGCGCTGGGATCCGGTACTGCCCGGATTGAAGGCTGGCCCCGAACACGATCGGTTTATCCGCAGCAAGATCGATCCCGGTCCCTTGCCGGCGAACGACGCAGACATCGCCTTCTCCCCGCTGACCCTCCTCTCCCGTTGGATCGAACAACGAAAGCTCACGTCGGACCGGCTCACGCGTATTTATCTGAAACGGCTCGAAGAATTCGATTCTCAACTGCACTGCGTCATTACCTTGACGCGCGAACTGGCGCTCGCACAAGCCAAGAAAGCTGACGAGGAGATTGCTGGCGGCCACTATCGTGGACCGCTGCACGGCATTCCCTGGGGAGCGAAGGATCTTCTCGATACCGCCGGGATTCGCACAACCTACGGCGCGGAACCGTTTCGAAATCGCGTGCCTGCAGAAGATTCTGTCGTAGTGAAGCGATTGCATGAAGCGGGTGCCGTGCTAGTAGCGAAGCTGAGCCTGGGCGCGCTCGCGCTCAACGATATCTGGTTCGGCGGCCAGACGATGAACCCATGGCTGCCAGAGGAAGCTTCTTCGGGTTCAAGCGCTGGACCGGGCGCGGCCGTGGCTGCGGGATTGGTTGGGTTTGCGGTTGGGAGCGAGACCGGTGGCAGCATCGTCAGTCCCTCGATGCGGTGCGGGATCACGGGACTGCGGCCTACCTATGGCCGCGTGGCGCGCTCCGGCGCCATGACTCTCTGCTGGTCGCTCGACAAGCTTGGTCCGATGACGCGCGCCGTGGAAGACGCGATGCTGGTGCTGCATGCCATCTCTGGACCGGACGCCGGCGACCTGGCGAGCGTGCCCAGCAGGCTCGACTTCGATGCCGACGCAACCGTGAAAGGACTGCGCGTCGGCTGCTTTCCTCGCTGGATGAACGACAATCCCGCGACCGCTGTAGACCGCGCCGCGGTCGATACGGTGAAAAAAGCGGGAATGGTTCCGGTGGAGATGAAAATTCCCGACTGGCCCTATGACTCCCTCAACCTGATCCTTTTCGCGGAAGGGGCGGCGGCGTTTGAAGACCTCACTTTGAGCGGCGGGATAAATCAGCTCAAAGCTCAGGTGCCCGACGCCTGGCCCAACATTTTTCGCGAGGCTCGCTTTCTTTCCGCAGTAGACTTCGTGCAGGCCGACCGCCTGCGCCGCAAAGTCGCCATGGAGATGGCCCGCGTATTTTCTCAGGTCGACCTGCTGCTCGTGCCTTCCCTGCGCGACGAGATGCTGGTCATCACCAACTTCACCGGGCACCCTTCGCTGACGCTGCGTGCGGGATTCGTCGAAGTAGCGAAGGCCCGCAGCGATTGGGCTCCGGACCCTAGCCATCCCATGCCCACGTTCTCGCCGCCGCGTCGCGTGCCCCACGGCGTTACCCTGATCGGAAGGCTTTTCGATGAGGGCACACTGGGCAGAGTTGGGCTCGCGCTGGAGCGCGCCTTTGGCGTCGTGCAGCAGCGGCCGCCAGGTTTCTAGAAGCCATCAGGACAGATCTACAAGCGGCCGCTACGACCGCCAAGCGCTTCACCGAGCGTCTCCGCCAGCAAGCGGCGCTCTCCGACAATCTCGCACGGGCCTGCGGTGGCGTGCAAACGCGGGGATTGAGCTGGGTTGGAATCTTCAAATGCGGGGTTCTTCGCGTTTGGCAGCGGTATCAGCGCTGGTTAACAGGTTCATGGCAGCCATGATTAACACCTCTTCCAGCGTGAAACCGCGAGTTGTGATCTTCCACATGATCGCCTCACAGTTGGTTCGAAGCATCGCACCTCTCTGTAAGCAAGAGTCGTGCCAAACGCCGTGGCACACGTAAGTGATGAAAAAGCGCTGGGTTAGCAGAAAGTCGATTAGCCCGAAATGTTGAAAGAGTCGAAACTGTCGATTGTTGTTAGAAGCCATGCTGAGACGTAGCCGCACAATAGCTGAAACGTTCGCCCGGCTTGAGTCATCACTACTTGCGAGGTAAGCTGTGACCGTGATCTTGTGTCTTAAATTGCCGGTCGATGCGGGGATGGCTGGCTTCTCGTGCTTCGTGTCAAAGCCGGTGGTCAATGAACTTGAGACCTGGCTGAGACGGTCCTGAAGGGAGGTCCGGAATGCTCAGCTGCTTCCCGGACCCGCGAGACTCCTCTGAAAATCGCTTTGCTTGGCGCACCCTGTTGCGACCTGTAGAGGAAGTAAGTCATCATGTATTTTGGGTATTCGGGGTGAATTAAAGCCCGGCGTTCAGGCCGATTTTCTAGATTGTGAGGCTATGGCTACAGGCCCGATCATTGCGCCGCAAAGCGACAGCCACCGCTATGAGGCCGTGCTGCGTATCAGTGAAGCGATCGCCGCATGCCGCGAACCTCAGGACCTGGCTATAACTCTCGCGTCTGAGATTGGTAAGTTTCTGCGCTTCGAGCACCTTTACTTCGTGGTGTTGAAGGAGAACTCCAAGGAAATCGAATATCTCGTCTGGGGTAAGGGCCCAATGCCTTTGCCCGACCTGCCGATGGAAGAGTTGCCATGGTGGGAGGCTGTGCGCAGCCGGGATCCACATCATACTGCCGATTGGGACACGGAAGAGCGGTACCCGCGATTTAAAGAATGGGCAAAGAAAATAGGCCTCGGTTCGGGGCTACGCGTGCCCTTGACGACGCCGCATCGTCGATTGGGTGTTTTCGGAATCGGCCGCGATACGGTGAATCCATTCAGCGAGGAAGAAATAAGCTTCCTGGAGCTGATTGGGCGTGTCGTGGCGTTCGCGCTTGATGATGGTTTGAATCTCAGGCGCGCGCAACATCAAAATGATCAGCTGCAGTTGCTTCTCGACCTGACCAATCGAATCACCTCAAATCTTGAACTTCGGGACCTGTTGCGCGCGATTGCAGCCAACATACGCGACGTCATACGCGCTGATGCGGTGACAGTTGCGCTGCCCGATGCAGCTTCGGAGAAATTCAGGGTATTTGCCATGGATTTTCCGCATGGAAAAGGGGTCGCCAAGGAAGAGTTGCTAGTTACGCGAAGTGCGGCCGTTAAGAAAGCACTAGACACCTTGAAACCGGTGGTCGTTGACATGCGGGAACGTAACGAGTTCACGTCTGAGGCATCTGACGTGGTAGCTGCGGAGGGCATAAAAGCCTTTTGCAATATTCCGCTCGCAAACCACGGCCGGGCGCTCGGAATTCTCTCAATTCTACGCACCACAGAGACGCCGTTTTCGCCGGAAGACGTCGATTTCCTCAGCCGAGCGTCAGGGCAGGTTGCCATTGCTATTGAAAACGCATTGGCATACCGCGAGATTTCGCAACTCAAAGACAAGCTCGCCCAGGAGAAGCTCTATCTCGAAGAAGAAATCCGCAGCGAGATGAACTTTGAAAACATCATCGGAAACAGCCCCCCGTTGAAACATGTTCTGGAACTGGTTGAAACGGTCGCTCCCAGCGACTCTACC
>DATNLE010000047.1:0-27734 GCA_035603035.1 Candidatus Acidiferrales bacterium
GTCGACGCTACCACCGGAGCCAAAGGAAACCAGGACCCCCATGCACGCGTGGTTGACGTCCGCTAACCGCTAGGCCATCGCCGGTCCCAAGAACCTGGCTGGTTGTGGGGTGTGTCGGTTTTGGCCCCCGTGGCCGCGGGAGGGCCCAAGCTCCATAAAACACTTGGGCGGAACACGGTGCGTCACAAAGTATTTGCTGAAGTGGAATATGGCAGCCGCTATTCGTGTCGTAAGGCTTCAATCGGATCCATTCGCGACGCCCGCAACGCCGGCACCATCCCGCTGATCAGTCCCACCGCGCCGAGAATAAGAGTGGACGCAATCAGCGTTCCCGGGGCAATAATCAGCCGAATGTCGCCCGCTTCTCCGTTCTTCGCAAACGCGCTGTATAAGGTAAGCCTCCCCACCGAAAGCGCCACCACATAGGCGAGGATCACGCCCAGCACACCGCCGATGAATGTAATGGTCAGCGCTTCGGCAAGGAACTGCATGAGAATGTACCAACGTTGCGCGCCGAGCGCTTTCTGCACACCAATCTCACGGGTACGCTGCGTAACCGAGACCAGCATTATATTCATCAGCCCGACACCGCCAATGCCGAGCGTGAGCGCGCCAATGAAACCCATCAGGATTTTCAACCCGAGCGAAATGATTTCGAACTGATGAAGCTGCATCATGAGGTTGAACACTCTCACGGCTTGACGGTCCGCCTGGCTAAACTTATGTTGCGAGGCCATGATGGAGCGGACCGCCGGCTCGATTCGCTCGTACTCCGGGGTATCGTAGTTAAACCAGATGCTATCGAGGTAGTGCGTATCCTTCAGATCGCTCATCGTGGTATAGGGGATATAGACAACGCGGTTTATGTCGTCGTTTCCCTCCTGCATTTTGGCGCTCAAAACGCCGACAACTTCAAAGCTGAGACCATCAAGCCGGATGTGTTCCCCCAACGCGTTACGTCCAGAAAACAATTTCTCTTTGGCTTCCGACCCGATCACCGCTACACGGGCGTGCTGGTTTTGATCTTCCATGTTGTAAAAGCGGCCCTGGCCCAGTTTGAGGGCGCGAATCGAAATTACATCTGGATCATTCCCGCTCACCGGGAACGTGAAGTCCCTGGTGTCGTACTGGACGTTCACCTGCTTCTCGACTTCCGGCGTGATATGCGTAACTTGGGGAAGGTTGGTGGCGAGTGCCTCAACATCGTCTTGAGTGAATCGGATTTGAACTCCCGATTTCTGGCCGCCTGCCTGCATGGACGTTTTTCCCGGCACCACGATGGTCAGCTTGGTGCCGAAATTCGCAAAAATATTCGCGAAAGCCCGGCCAAAACCGTCGCCATAGGCCAGCAGCATAACGACTGTTGCGATTCCCCAACCCATGCCCAGCATGGTGAGCGCTGTGCGGCGCCGGTTATGACGCATGGCGTCATAGGCTTCGCGGAACAGATCACGGAACATCACCTTACTCCTGCCGCAGCGCTTCCACCGGCGGCAGCATGGCCGCTCGGCGCGCCGGATAGAGACCCGCAATCACCCCAGCCAGCGACAGACTGCCAATTGCCAGCATGGCCGACATCGGCACTAATTTGGGCGGGTCGAATCCCTGGGGCCCCCGCACTCCTCCCATTGCCACCATCAAGCCTGTCGCCAGTAACATACCAATCAGCCCGCTCCCTAGCGTAAGCAGTAATCCTTCCAGAAGGAAATGAAAGAGGATGTTCCGGTTGGTAGCGCCCAACGCCTTCCGCAAGCCAATTTCGTGCGTGCGTTCACTCACCGCAACCAGCATGATATTGATCACCCCGATCGCGCCCAACGCCAGCGTGACCATTCCCACCGCTCCCAAAAACAGGTTCATCCCGTCAAAAATCGTTCCCACCATCTTTGATTCCTGGATCGTATCCCACTCGTCGAAAGCGTTTTCGTCGGCGGAATCGAAGTCGTGATTCCGGCCAATAATTTCGTGAGCCTTTTCCTGCGCCAGCAAGTGCTCCGCGGTGACACGCGGCTGATACTCGATAAAAGAAATGGAGTTCTGATGGTTTTCCCCCTTGAGCGGGAAATTGCTGGCCATCACCTGGAAGGGGATGTAGCCACGCATGTTCAGCCACATGTTGTCGCCGCGCCCGAGGTGTGGCATAGCACCCACCACTTCAAATCGGATGTTATTCAGCAGGACGAATGCGCCAACCGCGGGACGCCCGGGAAATAGCGTCTTCAGCAACTCGTTTCCCAGAACGATTACATTTCGTCGCTGCACTCCATCCAATTCATTGAGCCAGCGCCCTTCCTTGAGCGGAAGATAACTAATCTCGTTCAGCTGCGATTCTGTGCCCAGAATCTCGCCACTGCCGTTAGCAAATTCGCTGACCTCGTGCAGATCGGTGCGAGAAATCAGCGGGCAAGCATTGCGGACGTATGCCAATTGCCTGATATCCAGGTAGTCCCGATAAGTGAGCAGGTAGGATCGAGCGGAGTTCATGTTGCCTTTCACAGCCGGCGCACGCCCCGGGAACAAAAACATGATGTCCTGCCCAAACTCCGCCAGTTCGCGTTTGTTGCCCGAGCGGAAGCCTTCGCCGACTCCTACCAGCAGCAGTAACGATCCCACGCCCCAGGCGATCCCGAACATGGTGAGAAACGAGCGCAGCTTATGCGCCCAGAGATTGCGAAAGATCTGCGCGAAGATGTCCAGCGCCGTCCGCATCGTCGACTCACATTAGTACTGTTCGCTTTAGATGCACAGTTCTTATCAGAGAGCGGGCCAAGCCACTCAAAACTGTAGGATGCTGCGGCTCGATCACCAGCCCCGATTCAGTGGGCCGGAAGCAATCGAAAGTTGCGCCAAGCTTGGCCCCGGGCGCTTGGATCAAGCGCTCGCTGATGTTCCTCCAGCCTCATTGAAGGGTACGGCTATTGCATCTCAAGGTTCCGTAATACTGCGAAAAGCACTAGCCAGTTTGGGGATCGTGACTAAGGCCCCTTATGCTCGACTTGCTAACCTTTGCAATCAGTCTAGAAGTGGTCTCATTAATGGGTGCGGGGGGCAAGCTGGAACGCATCTTGCATGTGCTGGCGGAGGAGTTACAGGCCCGAGGGAAACTGCAACTGGAGGGAGGCTTTCATCGACGCCTCCTTGCACGGGGGCAAAAAAGGGGCCTCGCGGTGGGGCGCACCTGCGCGCTGCCGATCCGCTCCTTCAGTTCCTGCAAAAACGCGTCATAGCGGTCCGCTAGCTCAGGATGATCGCGATCTCGTTGTGGCAAATTGCCTCGTCGTCTCATGTCCTGGGGAATCGCGCTAGGTTCCTGTTGGTAAGCATCTTGACTCCCGCCGCTAATGCCCATCTGGGGAATGCGAAGTCCGCAATATTTCGGAGCCCTCAATCGAAAACCTCCCGAGAGACTCGCGAAGTGGCCACAACGCTACATACTGCGGATAGCCCCCCTTGCGCCGTGAGGTCGAAAGCACCCGCTGCGAATCCAAACAATCCGTCTCGCGTCAGCAGCTGTGCTCAAATCACTTCTCCTTGACAGATCTAGTTTCAGCGTGCAGACAGTGATAGTTCTGTTTCTCCCACCACCAGCCCTCGTTTCTCGTATGCATTCGCGAAGCGAACTCGGACCAGCCAGAAAATCATCAAAATCAGCGGCAGGAAGCTCAGCAGAAGAAGCATCCCTGTTTTCCGCATCAAGGCTGGAAACAACTGTTGCCGTGCCAGGAATATGGACGCTGCGGCGACGAACAGAGCAAAGCACATGCGCCAAAGATGCCGCGCCAGGCGCTGGGTGCCGGAAAACCCGCGGCGCAACAGCATGCGCAGGTCCCCTACGGTAGCCAGCAGAGCCACGGAACCGAAGAGAAAAAAAGGCCACGGAGGAAGTTCGTACTTCAACCCCGTTGGACTAGTCATCGCTTCTATCCCAAACGTTGCGTCGATAACTCCGATTGCCAGGACAACGAAGAGCGCGCCCCAATCGAAAATGCCCGGTTTCCCGTCGCTGCGCCTGGCGGTGAGCCATGCTGTTATCACCAGATAGAACGTTAAGGTACCTCCCAGAATATTGCCCGGTTCGGCTTTCAGGACCGCCAGGAACGTCCCGGTAGCTGACAGGCACAGCATTGATACGACAAATACTTTTCCCGCGAGACCGTGCCGGCGGGAACCCTTGAGGAGAAACACTGCCACAAATCCCGACAGCATTCCCAAGGTGCCAGCAGAAATGTGAAGAAGTAGCATTGGCGAGTGCGACATTCTGTCCTCCTTATTTAGTGCTGTCCGAGATCCGGCCGATCCCCTCAATCGATGTTCTTGTTCGCCTGTTGCCGCGCTAGCTCGTCATCCCCGCAGGCGGGGATACCGAGAACAAACGGATCTCTGCTCACCGGCTCAACTCATAGAACAGAGCCGTGACCGCGATATAGAAAATGGACGCGATGAGATCGAATATCAAAGCCAAGCGGCCATGAGCGAAGATTACGATTCCTCCCGTCACTATGGTGACGAAATAAAAAGTACCGGTGATTCTGGTCTTGAAATGTGGAGACGCTGCTGCGATCCGTTCCTTCACTTCAGCGAAGCTCATAATCTTTCTCCTTTCGCGCGAATGAATTCTGTGCTCACGCGAGTCAGACCGGGCCTTGATAGCGGCGCAGCCGGACCGCTGCGGCGAGGAAAGCCGCGCTAAGTGCCAGCCCTAACCAGAGCTCCGGGCTGCTCAGGAAATTAAGCGGAGTGATGTGTGTCATGGGATTGGTGGGGAACGTGTCCGGCGACCCAAAGTCGATCGCTGGCGCGGCACCGATCAATCGAGTCCCCACCAGGGCAGCAAAATGCCATGTGCGGAACACAATCGCTTCGAGGCCGCCAATGGCGACAACCGGTAACGCCGCCCATAGCAGCGTGGCGCGGCGCGGCCAGCCGGACACCAGCAGAAGCCAGCAATAGACTGGCGCGGGCCAGAGCGTATGGGCCGTGAAAACGTGGTAGACGAGCAGGAGCGACATACGAAAGAACGACAGCTCCGTCCATAGCGGCGAGACGCTCAAACCGCTCGCCAGCAGTGCGGCGGAGCTCAGCAGCAGCATAATGAACTGCGCAACCACGGCAGTCGCGCATGCGAGCAGCGGCACGATGACGAGCGGAACACTCGCTTTCGCGAGCACTGTGGTGAGATCGGAGACCGGCATCGACTTCCAGAACAGAATGCTGCGATCGCGGCGCTCGCCGTACAACGCATCCGCGCAATAAAATACATTCACCAGGATGGTGGTTAACATCATCAGACCGGCCACGATATCGTAGGGCGTCGCGACGGCGTCGCGATGGTGCAGGTCGATCGACATGCCACGCAAGTTGCCTGGGAGATAAATCATGCTTATCAAAAAGCCGAACAGAAATACCGCGGCCACGCCCACAGGTGCGAGATAAATCCAGCGGTTCTCCCACAATTCGCGACGCACGGACCAATAGAACGTGCGAGTCACTGACGTCAAAGCGGGTGAGCCCGCCGAAGGGGCAAAAGACTCGGCGATAGGATTCGAGTGAGTACTCATCGGGATAGTCCTTGTGGTTGGCTGGTGTGATTGCTCATAACGGCAACGAACAGGTCGGCAATGCTGGGCGTGCGCACGTCGCCCAGGGCGGCGAGTTGCTGCCGATTGACATGATCCAATTTCTGATCGAACAGCAGGATGCTGCGGCCGAGCATTTGGCGCTCGTGAATCGGACTGAGCGCCCGCGCTGCGGCGACGCGATGGGGATTCACCATCACTTCCAGATAGCGCGACTCGATGTCTTCCATGCTGCAATCCAGTACGATGCGCCCACGGTTAATGAACATGACATCGGTAAGGACGTTCTGGATGTCTTCAACTTGATGTGTGGTCACGACGATTGTGCGGCTGCGGTCGTAGTAATCATTCAGCAGTGAATCGTAGAATTGCTTGCGATACAGGATGTCCAAACCCAGCGTCGGCTCGTCCAGAATTAGCAACTTCGCGTCAATTGCCATGACCAGAGCGAGGTGCAGCTGGGTCACCATGCCCTTCGACAATTCCCTGACCTTGCGCGCGGGCTTGATGTCGGTCTTCGCTAGAAAACCTTGCGCCTTGGCGCGATCGAATCGGGGATGCACTCCGGCAATGTAGTCGAGCGCCTGCGAAACCCGTATCCAGCGCGGCAGCACGGCGACATCGGCGATGAAGCAGACATCGCGCGTGAGCTGATCGCGCTCCGTCCAGGGGTCGCGTCCAAGCACTTTCAATTCTCCCTGATACGGCGTGAGGCCGAGAATCGCGTTGAGTGCGGTGCTCTTGCCTGCGCCGTTGGGGCCGATAAGTCCGAGGATGCGGCCCTCTTCGACGCGTAAGTCTATGCCATCCAGGGCCATGGTTGTGCCAAAGGCCTTGCGTAGGCCGCGTGCTTCGATGATTGGCAGAGCGGCGATTGGCGGAGCGGCGACGGTCATGCCTTCGGCTCCTGTTCTGCGGCACTCGACGACGGGCGACTGACGGCATCCAGAAGCTCCGCCGTGGTCAGGCCGAGCCGTTGAATAGTTGCGAAGACCCGGGGCCATTGTTCCGCAAGAAATTTTTGGCGTTCGCCTTGCAGCAGCAGATTGCGCGCGCCGGCGTTGATGAACATGCCGCGACCTCTTTTGCTCTCGACCAGCTGCTCGTCGACCAGTTGTTGATAGCCCTTCAGAACCGTGAGGTGATTGACCCGATATTCGGCCGCGACATTGCGCACCGATGGCAGCGGATCGCCTTCCTTGAGCACGCCGTCGAGTATCATGTCGACAACGCGGTCGCGAAGCTGGCGGTAAATCGGCTGGCTGTCATTCCACTCATGATCCATCATGTGTTCCCAGATATTCCCTGTGTTCTAAAGTAGCCTCCACGAAACCATGTAGCCCTTCCGAGAGAGGCGCGAGCGATCGCTGAACTCGACCACTGCGCCCGCTCGGAGTCCACACGATACATGGCTGCAGAAACAGCGTCACTTTGCCCTCTGCAATTCAAGGTGCGCCCGGACCAGCTTGTCGCCAGGCGCCATGTAAGTCCAGTCCTCGGTGTGATGGTTCGCATCGATCATGGTGAACAGTGCATGGTGCATGTGCCCGTACTCGGTGCTACCGGCGACATCGAGAAAATCGAATTCCACGGTTTTTCCTTCCGGCGAAACCTTGGCCGTCATGCGTGGCCGATTTCCTGCATCGCAATAATGCGTCAGGAGCAAACGGTCCCCGTCCAGATAAAGCATGGTGATCGGGTTGTCGTAACGACTGGGGTCGTCTGGCTTTCCCGCTTCCTTCATTTCATGTACTAGCGCGTTTCCCCTGGATGTCACGCGCAGCGTGACCCGGGTGGGCTTGCCGTTCATGTCGGGATCCAGCGGGACCGTTGTCACAGGGCCTTCCCAGGAACCGGCCAGAGTTTTTAGTTTGTCGAAGGACTTTTGCGCGTCGGTCTGAGCAAAGGCGACGGTGGAGAGCGAGATCAGAACAACGGACAGCATGAAACGAAGGGATTTCATATTTCATTTCTCCTTAAAAGCTTTCTACTTTCGGGTTAAGGGTTTCGCTCGCGTACTCAAGGTGTTGGCGTGATACCCTTGGTCGACATCTAGTGATATAGTTAACTATATCACTAAAAAATGCAAGCTTTTTTTCTTTTTATTTGGTCGTTTCTTTGCCGCCAATTTGGGTGGAGCTGCCAGAGGACGATTCGACTGGGCAACGCGCCGCCGGGAAAGCCGAATTCGAATAGGACACGGTCAGCGAATGCTCTCACCTGGTCGAACCTGTTGCTGATCAAGGACCAGGCACTGCACTGGCTGGGAAAGGCCAGCAAGAAAGAAGTGGGCGATTTTAATCAAAGTTAGGCAAGACCCTCATCTTGTAGCGCTGCATAGTGATCAACGCTTTCAAGAGCTGGTCAAACAGATGGGCGTGCCACAATGAGTTCTCCGGTTGCGAAGCGCCCGGGTCGATTCCGCGGACGCCGCGCGATTTGATCCTGATCAAGAACCGCTTCTTTGCCCCCGGTGCTGACAAACTGACAGCAAAGATGCGTTTGCCGCAGCGGCGTCGCCGAGGATTGGATTCACACGGCTACCCTCAAAATCTGCGACCTGTGGACGTGGCTCTCATCCATACAACCCGGTCCCGTCTAGCGTGGCCAGCGCGACCCTCTCGTGCCTTTCTGCTAAGGCGCCGGGAACAATGAGGAGAACCTGTCTGATGCGAGCTTTCATAACGGCATTGTTGGTGGCACTCGCAGTCACTGGCGCCCAAGCACATCAATTCACGGCCGACGCCCCCAAATCGGGGCGGTCTGCGCCAGATCCAGCCCCAAGCCCTGCGGCGATGATCGCGCGCGCGAAAGCGCTCGAGCTGAACACTCCGTACGTCCCTCCACCCGGGGATCCGCTGGTTCACTACGCGGCCGGGTTCGCCAAAGTAATATGTTCCGCCGTATTCATCACAGGACTCGATCCCGAGTTCGCCTCGGAGAACGTCGGCTACTTCACGGCGCCATACGAGGTGCGCGCAAAACTCGGGAAGCCCATTGTCGATCGGCAGCATAAACAGGTGCACGTCGCTGTGCCCGGCGGAGTGACGCGCACGGCCGTTTACCTCGGCGATCAAGGATGCGTGACACTCCCGGTCGGCAAGGCCTCTGTCGACTTCGAGCCCATCAAGCTGAAGACGACCTTGCCCGATGCTTCCACGCAGGCTTGGCCGATGGGCGATGTGCTGACGGACGAACCGCTTCCCCCCGAACTCAACATGGCGAAGGTGACGGAGGCGGTGGACGCGGCATTCGATCCGCCGGAGGGGAAGACCGCCGCCTTCGTGGTGCTCTGGAAGGGACGGCTAATCGCCGAGCGGTACGCGCCGGGAATCACGGCGCAGACGCCGCTCGAGAGTTGGTCGATGGGCAAGAGCGTAACCGCCACCCTGATGGGTGTACTGATCCAGCAGGGCGCCTACGAGCTGTGGCAGCCGGCGCCCATCCCGGAGTGGCAGGAGGGGAAGGACCTGCGGTCGGAAATCCGCATTGCCGACCTCCTGCACATGTCGAGCGGGCTTCGCATCAAGGCGCTCGAGGACCCCGATTACGATCCCGCCGGCACCTACGCCGACCACCTCTACCTGTACACCGGCGGCGTGGACTCTTTCCACTACGCGGCCACGCGGCCGCTGCAATGGCTTCCGGGTAAGGTGGGGCGTTATCGCAACACCGACCCAGTCTTGACGAACTACTTGATCCGCCTGGCAGTGGAGAAGCGCGGCGAGGAATACCTTTCATTTCCGCGGCGCGCCTTGTTCGACAAGCTCGGCATGCGCAGCATGGTGCTGGAAACGGATCCGTTCGGTAACTTCCTAAGCCAGGGCTATGAATTCGCGTCGGCGCGGGACTGGGCGCGACTGGGCAGTCTCTATCTTCAGGACGGCGTGTGGAGCGGAGAGCGGATCCTGCCTGAGAACTTTGTGAAGTTCGTCAGCACGCTGGCGCCGGCCTGGGTCGCCGATCACAACCCGGTTTACG
The DNA here is from genome assembly GCA_035603035.1 of Candidatus Acidiferrales bacterium. GTDB lineage: Bacteria > Acidobacteriota > Terriglobia > Terriglobales > Acidobacteriaceae > Sulfotelmatobacter. Next base: position 9,558 of record DATNLE010000047.1, read on the forward strand.
GCGGATTCTTCTGGATCAACGGCGACGGCTCCTACCCGGTGCCGAGGAGCGCTTACTTCATGTCGGGTGCCGGCGGGCAAAAGACGATGATTATTTCATCTCACGACCTCGTCGTTGTACGGCTAGGGCACTTCAAAGGTGCGGATGAGGGCGTGAAAAGCTTCAAGAAATCTCTTGCGCTGCTGATGGAGGCAGTCCCTCCCAGCAAGTGAGGGGGAGCAGCTGGAGCGCGGGCTGCGTAAACGGCCCTGGGAATTCGTTGCTCTCGGCCAGAACGGGCGGGGCTCGTCGTTCAACCTCGAGATAAACGCGCGTTCTTTGGCAAACGGGACCTCAACGGACGACCGGGAGCACGAGCGTTCCCGCTTGCGAAGCGGAAGTTGCCGAATAACGGCCTTAACCGGCAGTAAGTCACGCTGACTCGCGGATTCAATCTGTCAACCGTGCGTTTACTCCGACACTTAGGTTCCACCCGTGCAACCATCGCTCGATGCTCTCCGTGCGCTTTCCGTTCTGAGCGTCGCTGGTTAGCCCCCAATAATCGGAGCACCGCAACCCGGGTAGTTTCCAGAGTTTGCTGGACGTTTACCCGTTGCGGGCGCAGCAGTAGTCATAATAATCATAATAATATAATCATAATAATAAAGGAGAGGTTCGCTTCGCCACATCTATAGCACCTTCGCACCATTCCGTGACGTCCCGCTGCGCGGTTCGGATTGATCCTTGCGATTGCATATTCGAGGAGGAAAGTATGCGCAGTGATAGCAACCGCAGGAATCAGGTATGCGAACGTCACCCAAACCCACATCATCGCGGCTGCACACTTCTGGTCCTGAACAGAGGCCATACTGAATAGCTGGGGCGTGGCCACATAGCAGGGATAGACGAGCCGATTACAGAACACGAATGCAGAAAGAATGTCGCATGGCAGCGTGGCGAGGAAGAGGTACAAAGCCAGCGACCACCGAGGTGACTTCGTCACATACGGCGAAGACTGCACGAGGGGACACCAGAACAAAAAGCCAGCCGCTAGAGCGACACATTATTGGGCATCCAGAACCTCTGAACACCTCAAGAACCATAGAATTCATCCTAGATTTTTCTGCAGGTGCCTGGGGGAATGGCTCGAAAACTGCGAATCCCGATTAGTCGCATTGGAGATCTGGTCTCCTTATTGTTGTAAACAAACCGCGAATACAAAAAGAGAATCTGCAAACCAGGAAATGCCATTCGTCCCCGATCAAGACTTATGTCTTGGAGTCCTGGCATCGAGTGTGGAAATCATTTTCGCGGCTGCTGGCGGGGCAGCGACATGGCCGGACAGCACGATATCCCTCGCTGGAACTTCTCTGCCGTAAATCTGCTTATTGGCGCCCTTATCGGGACGAATGGTTGATCCTTCTAGAGAAATACCGGCAAAGGCTCCGCGGGCACGAGAATAGCTCAAGATGTCCGCCCGCAAGGTGGCGTCCGTTTCTGCCGACGCATCGCGGCCGACCGGGCCTGCCGCTACCGATGCATCCGCTCCAAGCTTCACTTTGCTGGCCAGAATTCCCCTCGCACCACTTTCGTTCATTACCAGCAGCACAAAGTCTGTGGCCTCGCCACCGATTTGGAGGCCAAAGCTGCCGCCCTCGAGGGCCATCATGGTGGGCGCGCCCCACGATCCGCTGAAAGCCTCACCTTTGCGACAGGACATAGCACCTCGCCCGTAGCTTCCACCAACAATGAATGCAGCTTTCAAAACGGACGGGAAGACGACTACACAATCAGCCTTGTCGAGCAAGTCCTGGGGGATGTCGTCGGGAACATCGAGAATCTCTTTCAACACACTGCCGCTGTTCCGCAAGCGATCTTCGTCTTTTTCCTGGTCGGCGGCGGAAGCTGAACAGGAGAGAAGGGGCAGAATTACGAGCAACATGCTTATGAGATACATAATCGGCTTCTTCACGATGGTTTCTCCTTGCGCGGTTTCGAACGACCAGTCAGACTCTGCTATGACTTCCGGCTAATAGCAGAAAAGCAAGAATCTGCCACCGCGAGTCCTGGTTGACCCTAAGCAAAGGACTTGCCAAACTACGGCTGAGCGGGACAAACGGCGGGCACATCAATTGCAGAGAAACTCAGACGGGCTAGACCGCTCACTTCAACAATGCTGCTGGAACCAGTGTCCGCCATTCGACACTTGTCAGCCCGTCGTCACGGAGTCCTGAGATATGGGCCGCGGGATGGGTGGGCCAGACTGTGGAAGAGAACGCATCGAAGAAAAGGATTCTTTGAAGGAATACATCTAGCTTGATCCTCTACATCAAGCATTTGTGCTAACTGCATATCCGGCCTACGATTCCAGTAGTTATCCCGTCGCGCGGAACTGAATTCTGCGGCGAACGCGGGTGGCGTCCCCAGGCTTGCAGGAAGCGAACGGCTCGGCCAGACCGCGGAGACTGTCTTTGCTGGTCAGTCGCCGGAACAGGCTGAAGTAGCTAACCGGTCGGGCGCGCGGCTGTTGCCTGAGCTAAGCCTTCGGCGACAGCCTCGAGCCATTCCGGCTGGATAGTCCCGAGAATACGCTGGGGTGGTAGCAGACTTGGGGAATCGACCCGCCGGTACGGTTGATCAGATCGACGGGAAGTTCGTCGGGTTGAGCTTCTCGAGCGATGCCGTCAATCGAGACCTGGAGCACAGTTTTTCCTCAACTTGCTCGTAATAAGTTTGTTCCGGGCGCTTGGACGTACGGGTCAACTCGGTTACCGGGACCGACTAATTCAAATACCTTCGACGCCTGCGACTTCTTCCATTCGCCTCAGCACAGCCGAGAAGTCCTCTTCAGCATTGCGTGCCAACTCCTCTGAATTGACATAAAACGCCGCTTCGGTCGCAGGCATGGCGACATTCTCTTGTGCCGCAGCCTCTAGGATCAACTGAAAATCCTTGTTCATGAGACGCAGTGGAAACTGCTGAGCGTAATCATTGATCGCTGCCTTGGCCAGTTTTCCCACATGGGCCGGAGCGATCACGGCTGTCTTGGATAAGACTGTAAGCAACCGTTCGCGATCGATACCAGCTTTCTCGCCAAGCACTACAGCCTCAGCAATCGCCTGCATGCCGACACCTAACAGCGTGTTGACGACCAGCTTCATAGCGGTTCCGGAACCTGAACCGCCCAGAAGAAAGTACTGTTTTGCAATGGCCTGGAATATTGGTTTAGCGGCGCGGAAGACCTCTTCGTTGCCGCCTACCAGTAGCGTAAGGATGCCTTGCTCGGCGGCGGGAGTGCTGCCCGAGATGGCAACGTCCAGTACCTCGATGCCACCTCTGGCGCCGAGCCGGTGCAGCTCGCGCGAGCTCTCGGGAGAGATTGTGCTCATCTCCAGTACGACGGTTTTCGACCGTGCTCCGGCAAGAACTCCCGCAGGTTCGCTATAAACGCTCCGAACCGCATCATCATTGGTCAGGCAGGAGAGAACCACGTCGACAGTGCGCGCCAGCTGAAGAATATTTTCCGCCACGACAGCGCCCCGTTGAGCGATGGCCTCTACCTTGGTGAGATCCCTGTCGTACACACAGAGTCGGTATCCGTAATCAAGCAGCCGTTGCGCGATCCGACTTCCCATATTGCCGAGGCCAATGAATCCAAGCTTCGCCTGATCTGCAGTAAGACGTTTCATAGGGTCTCCGTCGTTTTCTGAATGTCGACGTGCAGGGGACAGCGCTTCAACGCGGCCGTCAGGACGCGGTCAGCGTCCCTGCCGAAAATTTTGCTCCCAAATCAGACGCCAGTCCGTCAGACATTCACCCTGGCACTTGAACTCTTTGCCAGGTCCACCCATTCTTCCGCCGCACCCAGGGCACACCCAATTCATAATGCCCGATATCACATCCCCACTCCCCGCGACTGTAATCCAATTCATTTTCATTGACTGCATAATCACCTCGCGAAAGAAAAATTTCCGGGCTTCCAGGTTGCGGCGGCGGCAAGCACCAGGAACTCCGCTGGCGCCGTCCGGTTGTCAAAGAAGCCACCCACTTAGGACTGCATGCATTTCCTGTTCCAAACGAGAGAAGCGGTAGTTGTGTTCAAGGACCTCGTGTCAATTACATTTACGCAACGGAGTTCTGCCCCGCAGCATCAGAGCGATATATGGCAATGTGCCAAGAGCAGCAGTCGCCTTCGCAGTCCTGCCTACTCCCGTTTCATCATTCCGCTGCAAAGGCGGCTCATGCTCTTGCGCATCTCCGAGACAGAAAAAGCTTATTCATTATTCCTGATGATTCTTGGTCTTGCACGTCCCCTGAAGCAATATTGCTGCCGCGTCGCGCACTTTCAGTGAGTTCTCAGGCTGGGAGCACTGGTAGGCAGTATCATGTCCATTCTCTCGCCGTGGGGAATCGCCTGGTGCAGCAGCCTCTCAAACCACCTTCTCGGTCGCGAACCCCGGTTCGTATCCAGCACCGGGGGGAGTCGGTAGCTCGGGGTCGGTAGCGCGAGTTGCCTTGGCGTTCGCGCGTCGGTGTGTGGCAATTTTGGCGGTGAGCAGGAGCGCTGACAAGCTTCCGAGGATAACCACGATCGCTCTCCAATCTCGCATCACCGGATCGTTCTTCATGAGGGTGAGTGCGAAGAAGACGCACAACAGGTGCACGCAGAACACCGAGAGCGAGGACTGGCCGAGCATCACCAGAGGGCGGATCGCAAAAGGCCTCAGAACCGATCGAAACCTGACCGCCAAGACTGCGACCGCAGTGAAATCGATCATCCGGCCCACTCCAAAATCCCACTTATCGAACAGCAAGCCGGACTTCCCGAAGGTGACGAGCCCGGCTACTTGGGCGTAGCGCAATACCAGAAAAAAAACCGCCACTATCGCCGCCGGAACCGCCATCTGCTTCGCCCGGTCGAGGCGAAAATCGTTCTTAGCCCAACGCACCCCCAGCCACAGCCCGACTAACCACCACAGCTGCCATGCCCAAAGATCGAACGCGCCCATCTCGTTCAACGGGATGTGCAGGCCGAAAGCGCGACTTTGCACGTGATATACGAAACTCCGGAATCCGAACTGCGCGAGCAGCCAGAGTGTGAAGCCTCCAGTGAGGGCGTACTTCCATCCAAATCGCTCCCCCAGTGTTAGTGCGAGTGGAGTCAACGCGAGCAGTACGATGTAAATCGGCAGGATATCCAGGAGCGGCGGCCTGTAGAGCATCAATGCCGCATCGGTGAAAGCGCGTGTGCGGCCCGCGGAAAAGTAGAAGTCGAGAAGATTATGCACTGCAGGTGTTTTGCCGTGCGCCGCAATCGGGGCCTCTATCACAAAGGCAAACGCCAGCAGCAACAGTTGGTACCAGTACAGCTTTCCGGTTCGCATCCCTAACTTCCGCCACATCGCGCCGTAGCCGTCGCGTTCGGCGATCCGGAAATAAATGCGGCCTGTAAACAGAGCGGAAATAAAAATGAACCTTCTGATGCGGCGAAAAAACCGAGCGGCTGATTGACGTATGTGCTCAGGATTGTTGGCAAATGAGTGCAGGTGATCCACACCAGCATCAGGCCGCGAAGGGCATCGAGTTCTTCTATTCTCTGTTGCATCGGTTCCCCGTCCTCACTTGTTTGCAAACCGGGCAATGTCGCCGCTGAACTTCTGCAAACCATGGGACTCTACGTATTGCCTCGCCTCCGCATCCTGCTTCAAATAGGCATCCCAGAACGCAAGCGTTTCGAGCTGCGCGCATTGGAATACCTGAACACGATGGGCTTCATCCCGAAAAAGGCCGGCGAATCCCATGTGCGTTCCACCCTCGAGTTCGACCTCGTATTTGTTGCCCGCGGGCCCTTTTGCGAATGCCTCACTTCGCCAAACCGGCTCCTGGCCAAATGGGCCGAAATCTCGCGAACCGTACATAAGCAGCATGGGCACACGAAGGGCATCCCAGGAGCCCGCGCTCAGCCCCATGATGCCTTCCCCTTGAGGCGATAACAGCACAACGGCAGAGACCCGCTTGTCCGCAAAACTCTGCGGCGCGGCTTTTCCCGGCAGCAGTATTGTCGTGCCACCGATCAGACCAGCCGTATAAGCGCCAAACGAGTGTCCCCCCACGCCGATATGCCGGAGATCGAGTTTGCCGGCCAGTTGCGGAGCAAGGGTTTCGACATGCTCAAGCGAATCGATGATGAAGGAGACGTCCTCGGGGCGGTTCTCCCATCCCTGGGGATCGCTGAGCGCCTGGCGCAGGGTACCGCTGAAGCCGGAGTCGGCAATGGAGTCGGCGTGAGAAGGATGAATGCTTACATATCCATAGCTTGCCCAGTATTGGCCGAGTCCGGAGTAAGCATCTTTGGATGCCATAGCACCGTGGGAAAAGATAATGACCGGAAACCGTCCTAAAGCTGCGGGATAATAGATTTTGATTGGGATGTTCTTATTGCGCGCCGGATCGTGTAACACAATATTGCCGACCGTCAGTACCTTATATGGCCCTGAAGTTGGGGCGTATTGGCACCAGCCAGTGCCTGACCACAGGCAAGCCGAAATAACCGCAATAACTGCCATCCAACTGGATCGCTTATGACGCACAGCTAAGATTCCCTCCGCCTTCTCGCAACTATATCGCTACCAGTTTAGAGTTGGTCTCGGCAAACTTGGTTTCACGGAAAACACTTCCGAGCCTGCGTTGGCGCGAGGTTCGGTGGCGGAGCAAGAACAACGCAGCGCCTCGGTTGCGAGTAGCACTGAAATCTCAACACGAATGCCCCGATCCGCTGCCACCCACATTCGACTTCACCTTTTCTTCTCCGTAGGGAAATGTGCGAACATCTTCTGCACTCCCTTGTCGAGATTCTTGGTGTTCTTCTGTGCATTGTTGGAAGGTACTTCTGTGAGGAGATAGGCCTGGACGGTCTGGAGGTTGTAGCCGAGCAGATCGCGCAGATGGAACTTCGAACTTCTGCTGCGGGGTGAGATTCTGTTTGCGCTTGAGCACGCACCAGCGTGATTTTTTCAACAGTGGCGGATGGCCATCCTGGTCCTGAATTCCACCGCACAAATGTACACTACGCTAGGTTTTCAGAAGCGACTTATCGATTGCCTTCAGGATAAGCTCTTGATTTTTGGTGAGAGCCACCGTGCGCGAGAGGTGGAAGCGATGCTGAGAATCGCGCAGATAAACTTTGTACATAGTACTGAGTTCGTTTAGCGCCTTTTCTGCCGTGAATTCCGTGTTGCGCAAGTGATAGCGAAGCAAGGATAACAGTAAGTACGCGAGATAGCAGAGGAAGACGTGGGCGCGCGCACGCTCGGCCAGCCAGTGGCGCACTGGACGCAGCTGTGTAATCCCTTTGAGACTACGAAAAGCTTTCTCGATCAGGTGCTTGTCGAAGTACAGGGGGAGCATTTGTTGGGTTGGCACCTGACGGGTGCAGAAGATACAAGAGTAGCCATCGAACTGCTCAGCGGCTGTCAACTTGTCGGAGCGTAAGCGGCCCTGGGCATCGAAAAAGGGTCGCAGTCCGGGTTTGATGGCCTTGCCTTCGGCCAGCAGTTTCTGGGCATAGAAGATCTCACTGCGGCGCGACTCTCGTGCAATCCCTTGGCGGCGCTCGTTCAGGCAGAGCGCCAGTTTACCGCGCACGCCATCGATTTCGTGGGGTCGCAGGACGGCGTAGAAGATGCCCGATCCGACCCGGACGCGGTTGGGAAATTGCAACATGCGCTTCCGGTCGGCCCAGGGACGCCAGGATTTTTTCAGGGCAGGATTGAGCGGCATGCCGCACAGCGTATCCCAGCCTAAGTCTTTGATGTCCTTGAGGTTGCGTTTGGAAACGATGCCCCGATCGTAGAGGAAGAGCCCCGGTCCAAGCCGGTAATTGCCGAACTGCGTGACCAGAGCACGTAAGGTACGAGAATCGCGCACGTTGCCATCGAAGACTTTATGGAACAGCGGCAAGCCTTCCCCCTGCGTGACGGCCAGTCCGATCTGGATCAGGGGCCGGCCGTTCACTCCTTCCTTGTCTTTTCCCAGCCCGCCCAGCGAACAGCTGCTGCCGTGAAGATAAGTATTGGTGACGTCATAGACCATCCCCGATGGATGGAGGCGATAGTGGCGGCAAACGGATTCAAACATCTGCTGCTGCCAGGCTTCGGCATCTAAACCTTCCAAGTAGTCCAAGGCACCGAGTAGGCGTTTCTCGGTCAAGCCGTCGAGATCCAAGAGAAAACTTAAGTCGGTGCGTTCAAACCACTGCGGCATGTGATTGAGGCTGCGGTAATCGAGGCAGTGGGCATAGACCAGGCTGAGGATTTCTTGACTATAGGGGCCGAGCTGGTCGGGGAGATGAATCTTCTTGGCCAGATGATGAAGCACGAGTAAGGGGCCGTAGAGCTTGACCTGTTCGACCTCAGCTTCGGACAAAGAAGTGGCGAGAATAGTTTTGCCATCGGCTTCGCGACCGACATAACGAATATGGCGCTGGACAACTTTGCCGTTAATCCGCCGATTCTCAACCTCGGCGAGGTAGACGCGGCCCTTGCGTCTGACTTTGCGGATGAAGCTCATGTGTGTGTAGTGTATATAATGGTACACTACACATTAAAGCTCACGAGTACCTACTCTGTCACCTTCGATACGTTTAAACAGCAGCTTACTCAAGGGTTGCGCTTGTATTTGGGTGGGCTGCTGGAAGCGTAGTGTATAAAATCAAGGACGATTTCAGGTATTGCGCCTTAGCGACGAGTCCCTGAGTGCACACTTTACAGATTTGATCTGAAAGATTTTAGTCCCCGAGCGTAGCCCGACGAGGCTGGTACTAGAAGGCCGAATTTCCTTCCCCGAAATCCTCAGCCTCCATGCGCGCAATGAGCGTAAAATCTCTTTGATAAACCACAGCAGTTACCCGCATCCAGCGCGGAGCACCGATGCGTCGCTTGTCGAAGGAGGACCCGATGGATCCCACTTATGATCGTGTGAAGTCGCGGAGAGGAACGCCTCTTGAGGCCAGCCAACCCATTCGGTTCGCAGGCTCGGTGCTTGACGCACAACGTCACGTCTGTGCCTTTTTTCATAACCCCGACGAAGAATACCGTGTGCTGCTTCCGTTCATCAAAGACGGGTTCGAGCGGGGCGAGAAGGCGTTCCACATCGTCGATCCCAAGCTGCGAGCCGAGCACCGCCAACGGCTCGCGTCAGCCGGCATCGATGTGGAGAGAGCGGAAACGAGTGGTCAATTCGAACTACGCAACTGGGCTGACGCATACCTGCGCGATGGTCACTTCGATCAGGATCGGATGCTCGCTCTCATCGAGGAGGTGCTCGACGGGGGCAAGCAGCAAGGGTTCGCGCGCACTCGGCTGGTCGCGCACATGGAATGGGCGCTCGAAGATCGGCCGGGAGTCGACGATTTGGTGGAGTACGAGACGAGGCTAAACTATGTTTTGCCACGCTATAAGGACCCGGTCATATGAATCTACGATCTCGCCAAGTTTGGCGGGCAGATCGTCGTCGACATCATGCGGACCCATCCGATGATCATCATCGGCGGCATCCTTCAGGAGAACCCTTTCTTCGTTCCGCCGGACGAATTCTTGCGGGAGCTGCGTGAACGGCACACCACGCGCAACACGGCGCCCCCGACAGCGGCTTGACCCGGAAGTGGAAAATGGAAAGTACAGCCGAGATCAAGCGCCTTCAGAGCTGCATCAACGATCTGATCAGTGTTCTGGCGCTTCCCGCGATTTGGAGTGGCAGCGAATCATCCCAGGTCCTCGGTACTCTGCTCGACGTGCTGCTCACCATGTTGCGCCTCGATTTTGCGTATGCGCGGCTCAGTGACGCGAGTGATGGTCCGCCGATTGAGGTAGTCCGGTCGGGTCGTCGCCAACATTCCTCCCTTCAGTCGCAGCCGTTCGGTCAAGCTCTCGATCGCTGCTTGACCGACGCCCAAACCGCCTCGCGGTGCGTGGTCCCAGATCCGGGGGGAGTGGGTGAAGTCTCGATCGCGTCGTTCCCGCTCGGCCTTCAGCACGAAGCCGGCGTTCTGGTAGCTGGCTCTCGGCGAGACGATTTCCCGACCGAGATCGAACTGCTCCTCCTGCGTGTCGCGGCCAACCAGGCGGGAATTGGATTGCAGGAGGCCCGACGCTCCGGCGAGCAGAAGCGTCTCGCAGAGACGCTCGAACAACGAGTCGCCGAGCGGACCAGACAACTGACAGCCGTCAATGACGAACTGCGCCGCAGTGAGGCATATTTGGCGGAAGCTCAAAGGCTCAGTCATACGGGAAGCTTCGGCTGGAGGGTTTCCGCTGGCGAGATCATGTGGTCAGAGGAAACCTCTCGAATCTTCCAATACGACCGAAGCACGAAACCGACCGTGGAACTCATCCTCCAACGGGTTCATCCCGAAGACGCGGCGCTCGTGAAACAGACAATCGAACGTGCGGCGCAGGATGGGAAGGATTTTGAGCACGAATATCGCTTGTTAATGCCGGATGGTTCCGTCAAGCATGTCCACGTTGTGGCTCGTGCCTTAAGCAATGCATCGGGCAGTATCGAGTTTGTAGGAGCGGTGATGGACGTCACCGCGGCAAAGCAGGTGGAACGGACCCTTCGGGAGAGCGAGGCATACTTAGCGGAAGCGCAGAGGCTCAGCCATACGGGGAGTGGGGCTTGGCGGGTAGCAGGAAGAGACGCGGTGAATCTCTCCGAGGAATGGTATCGCATATATGGCTTTGATCCAAAAGAGGGCCTGTCGGCTTGGGAAAAACGGCTGCAGCGCATGCATCCGGAGGATCGAGCCGAGTGGCGAGAGATAACCGATCGAGCAATCCGTGAAAAATCGGACTACGAAGGGGAACACCGAATCGTTCTTCCGGACGGGACTGTCAAACACACTCACACCGTTGGCCATCCTGTTTTGAACGCATCCGGGGATGTGGAGCAATTCGTGTGCACCATGATGGACGTTACCGAGCGCAAGCAGGCCGAGGCGCTGCGTGACGGAGAGAGCCGTATTTTGGAGATGATAGCCCGCGACGCTCGGCTGGAGGAAATACTGGAGCAGCTGGTGCGGGTCATGGAAGCCCAATTTGCCGGCTTGCTTTGCTCTGTCCTGCTCCTCGATGAGGACGGCCAGCACGTGCGGCACGGTGCTGCTCCCAGCCTTCCTCAGGGCTACACCGATGCCATCGACGGCCTCTCCATCGGACCGAAGGCGGGATCATGCGGTACCGCAATGTACCGCAGAGAATCTGTTGTCGTCACCGACATTCTCCAGGATCCGCTCTGGGAGCCGTACCGAGGCGTGGCCGAGTCCTATGGGTTGCGCGCCTGCTGGTCCACTCCCATACTTGCGCATTCGGGCACGACGCTGGGCTCGTTTGCCATGTATTACCGCGAGCCGCGAAGTCCGATCCCATCCGAGGCCCGTGCCTTGAGGATGGCCACCCACCTCGCCGGTATTGCCATTGAACGCAAGCTGGCGCGTGAAGAGCGTGAACGATTGCGACAGGCCCAGGCGGAACTCGCGCACATAAATAGGGTGACCACGATGGGCGAGCTGACCGCATCACTGGCGCACGAAGTGAATCAACCAATCGCGGCCGCTGTCACGGACGCTAATACCTGTCTGCGCTGGCTTACGCGCGATCAACCCGACGTGGAAGAGGCCCGCCAGGCTGCGTCCAGAATCGTCAAAGACGCAACCCGGGCTGGGGAAATCATCAGCAGAATCCGCCTGGTCTTCAAGAAGGGTTCTCCACAACGAGAGTTGGTTGATGTGAACGAAGTCATTCGAGAGATGATTGCGCTCTTGCACGGCGAGGCAACCCGCTACTCTGTATCAGTTCGCACGGAACTGTCAGATCTTCCGCAGGTCACTGCAGATCGCGTCCAGTTGCAGCAAGTGCTGATGAACCTCATGATCAATGGCATCGATGCCATGAAGGATATAGATGGGACGCGCGACCTAATCATCTGCTCGCAGCGAGCCGAAGACGGCCTACTAATGGTCTCGGTCAGCGACACCGGCGTGGGCCTGCCGCCGCAGCAGGCAGACCGGATCTTTAGTGCGTTCTTTAGCACCAAGCCTCAAGGGACCGGCATGGGACTGCGGATCAGTCGTTCCATCGTCGAATCGCATGGCGGACGCTTGTGGGCTGCGGACAACTCTCCCCGCGGCGCCAGCTTTCACGTTACCCTACCCATCAAAACCGAGGCAGGTGATTGATGTCCGCAGCTGTCCCCACGGTTTTCGTCGTCGATGACGATGACTTGGTGCGTGCAGCCATCCAAGGCATGCTGAAGTCGGTCGGCTTGCGTTCCGAGACTTTCGGAACCACGGAAGAGTTCCTGCGCTGCCAGCGGCCGGACGGGCCAAGTTGCCTGGTTCTGGACGTCAGACTTCCCGGAGTCAGCGGTCTGGATTTTCAGCGCGAGCTGGTTGACGCCGGTTTTCGGATTCCCATCATCTTTATTACCGGTCATGGGGATATTCCGATGAGTGTGAAGGCTATGAAGTCGGGCGCGATAGAGTTCCTGACCAAGCCATTCCGCGATCAGGACTTGCTGGATGCAATTCATCAAGCTTTGGATCGTGACCGGGTGATCCGTCAACAGCAGGGCGAGATCAGCGAGTTGCGCAAGCGCTACGAGGCGCTGACCACACGCGAGCGTGAGGTAATGGGCCTGGTGGTCTCGGGCATGCTAAATAAACAAATAGCTTTTGAGCTCGGAACCAGCGAAATCACTGTCAAGATTCATCGTGGGCACGTGATGCGAAAGATGAACGCGGAATCGCTGGCGGAATTGGTTAGAATGGCGGCGAAGCTGGAACTTCCGCCCGCCAGTCGCGAATGAAGGGCCGTTCCAAACTCGAACGTTATAGTCTGGCGATTGGTTTGCTGCGGTGTCGCACTGGCGGAGGCCTGGCCGATCGATGCCACTTCGTCCTGTTTCCTTCTCGCTGTTACAGTGAGCGGCCTCCTCGGGGGTTAGGGCCAAGTCTATTGTCGGTTGCTTTCTCCTCCGTAGCCTTCGAATACTTTTTTCTACGCAGGACTTTCTCGATAGCTAGCGAGCCAGCTACGTATTTCGCGATTTGCAGTCTTCCTGGCTGCAGCATTGCTGATTACCGGCTTAATGGTGACAAAACGGCGCGTTGAGGAGTCCCGAAGCCGTACCGAAGAGGCTTTGCGTCAGTCGCAGGCGGATCTCGAACGCATCAGCAGGCTAACCACCATAGGAGAGTTGACCGCTTCCCTCGCGCACGAAGTGAATCAACCGATTGCCGCCGCCGGCACCGACGGCAATACGTGCTTGCGATGGCTTGCGCGCGATCCACCCGATGTGGAAGAAGCACGCCAAGCTGCGTCGAGAGTCGTCCAGGATGCAACCCGAGCCTCCGACATCATCAATCGAATCCGCTCGCTCTTCCAAAAGGAAACACCGCAACGAGAGTTGGTTGATGTAAACGAAGTCATTCGCGAGATGGTCGTCCTGCTGCGCAGTGAAGCAACGCGGTACTCCATGTCGCTCCGGACACAGCTGGAGGCAGATATTCCCCGGGTCATGGGAGATCGAGTCCACTTGCAGCAAGTGCTGATGAATCTCATGATTAAAAGCATCGATGCAATGAGGGATGTCGATGGGAGGCGCGAACTGGACGTCAAGTCGCAGCGAGGGGAGAACGAGGAACCTGTGGTGTCGGTTAGCAATACCGGCCTTGGGCTTCTACTTCAGCAAGCGGACCAGATCTTTAATGCGTTCTTTACAACGAAGCCTCACGGCACTGGCATGGGACTTCGGATCGGCCGCTCCATCGTGGAATCGCATGGCGGCCGCTTGTGGGTTACCGATAATCCTCCACGCGGCGCAAGCTTTCACCTCACCCTGCCCACCAAAATTGAGGCTCACGACTGATACTCACAGCCGCTCCCACCCTATTCAGGCCGGTATTATAAGCCTCATACCAAGGCATAATTGCGCCGTTGTTAGCGGAAGGATACGTTGCAACTATGGGTATTCAGGGGGAGGCGAAATTGGTCGCGATTGTTGATGATGACGATTTGATGCGCAGCGCATTGCAGGGAATGTTGAAATCGGTCGGACTACCGTCACAAGCGTTTGCGTCGGCGGAGGAATTCCTAGCGTCCGGCCAGCAGCAGCTGACTGCATGTCTGATCGCAGATATCCGCATGCCGGGAATGTCCGGTCTGGAATTGCAGGCCAGACTGAACGCGGAACACTGCAGGATTCCGACCATCTTCATCACGGCACACGGCGATACAGGAATGCGGATGCAGGCGCTAAGAGCAGGCGCAGTAGACTTCATGGCCAAACCGTTTGACGACGGGGTCCTGATCGAGAGCGTTCGAGCAGCTCTGGAGAATTGAGCGATGAACAGGGCGTGCACACCAGGAGGATCTCTGTGGGAGCTTTCCAAAAATTCGGGGGTGCTGATCAAGTTTCTTATGAGCGCAGATTCGAGCAGGTCATCGGCAATAGTCCTGCGCTTGAATCGGTGCTCGAGCAAGTCGAACGAGTCGCTCCTACGGATTGCACCGTTCTCATCCAGGGAGAGACTGGCACCGGCAAGGAACTGATCGCACACGCCATTCACAACCTCAGCTCGCGGTGTGGACGCGCATTCGTAAGGCTGAATTGCGCCGCCATTCCACTGGATCTCTTGGAGAGTGAACTCTTCGGCCACGAGAAAGGCGCCTTCACAGGAGCCATCGCACAAAAGATTGGACGTTTCGAACTGGCGGACAAAGGCACACTCTTCCTGGATGAGGTGGGGGATATTCCGCCGGCCCTGCAACCCAAACTTCTACGCGTTCTGCAGGAACAGGAGTTCGAACGCTTGGGCAGCAGTCGCACTCATCAGGTAGACGTCCGGCTGGTGGCTGCCACTAATCGTAATCTTTCGGACATGGCGAACCGGAATGAATTTCGAAGCGATCTCTACTACCGTCTGAATGTATTTCCGGTCCTGTTGCCGCCTTTGCGTGAACGTCGCGAAGACATTCCGGCGCTCATTGCCCATTTTGTGGAGATCTACAGCCGCCGGATAAATCGCCAGATTGAACACATTCCTCAGGCGACAATGTCTGCACTCACGTCGTACCAATGGCCGGGCAACATCCGCGAGCTGCAGAACTTGATTGAACGTGCCGTGATTCTTTCAAACAATGGCGAGCTGCCCAATCCGTTACCAACCGAACGGAGTCAGGCTGTTGTCGCTTCTCGAGGAGCGACTACTCTTAGGGACTGTGAGCACACTTTGATTCTGAAAACGCTGGAAGGAGTCGGCTGGGTGATTGGTGGCCCGAAAGGCGCAGCGGCCAAACTTGGACTAAAGCGTACTACACTGATCCATAAGATGGAGAAGCTGGGGATCTCTCGGCCTGGTCCGCAACGCCTCGCAGATGTAATGGAACCGGCACGGCAGGGGACGGACTCGCCACTCTTGTTTCAGTAACTCGCTTCACGCGACTTAATGGTTCCGCCGCCAATGTTATCTTTAGGGGGTTGCATTAGCCGACTTCCTCTCCGCCTAGGGTATCTCGCGCATTACCACCTGGCCGAATTACTCTAGCGATAGTTTCTTCCACCTTCCGCTAATCTTCCCGCTGTAGCAACCGTAGACCCTGAATCCCGGGCCAAAAATACTCACTACATCGATTCTTTCATTGTTGAGAGGGCTACCGGTATTTGCGGATGTAACTAATGTAGTGATTAATATATTAATATACCTACTACAACACTAAGACAGGATCTTTCGCAGAAAAAACAGCGCCATGTCCGTCGATGTCTTCGATATGAGGCCATGATCGTAGAGGTTCTTTTGTAGTGCCGAAAGGTCGTCCCTGAGCTGCGCCGAAGCCGGTGTGTAGCCGCCATGCTTGGGGTTGTGGAGAGCAAAAGTGCCTGCGGCATCGAGATAAATGAGCGCTGCAGCGCGGCCGGGATGGTACGTCGAGACGGCGCTCAGTTCTTATCCTGCAATCGAATGCCCGACGAGGATAGGATCAGCGATGTGCAAGGCGTCAAGAACACAATAGAAGGCTAACTTCCAATGTGAGCGATTGAACACACTCTTTGCACCACGAACGGGGCTAGAGTGGGGCCATGAAAAATCTGGCGGAGAGCGTGGGATGCGAATCCGCCCTCGAACGTACATTCAACAAGATAGAGAGCAACAGACGGCAGTTTTAGCGACCTTAATACATGCAAGGCAGTGACAACGGCAGGTGAGTAGCAGGTGGAGGATTTGTTGGCCCCTGCCCCGTCGCTCGTTACCTCTCCTCTTTCCTTACCGCGCTCGGGACAAATTCGCAGACAGCACCATAGAATGTGGCTGGATTGTGGGCTGGGAGTTTGACTTCCCAGGCAGCCAGGGAGATCAGCTTTTCACCTGGTGGGTTATCCGAACGTGCGCATCCGTCAGATGAAAGCCAACTTTTTCTATATCGTCCAAGCACTCGTTCACGTCAAAGTTGGTCTGGGCATCGCCCCTGTTCAGATCGAAAGCCTTGAACGCGGTCCATGGCCCGAACTGCGCGGGCAGGTTCCCGCCAACATCGTCTCGGGTAAAACCGAAGACGCGCCCAATTCCTCTAAAAATATGTACTTGCATTTACGATTCGCCTCGCTGGACTCACCGGATGATAGGTCCGATCGGGTCTAGAATCAAGAAATGCCACGGCGCACGAGGCTATTACGACCGCGCGGCCCCCTGCTCTCTCTCGGCAGAGTAGGTTCTCTCACGGTCTCCTACCAAAACGGGCGGCCTCCCCTGCCTGCAAGAATGCAGCCCCCGCCACACAATGTCTTCACGCAGTGGAAGTCATAGGTTCGAATCCTATAGCGTCTACCATCCTTAACTTCCGACGGTCCAGCCACTTGGGTGTGGCTGGTTGTTTTCCTGCCCACAAGTTCAGCCCGAATTCTTCTCGTCGTTGTGAGACTCTCGGATGCGGTATATCATTCCAGTCCTAACTGGAGGTAATGGATGACCAAACAACTCGTTTGGTGTGCATTCTTTATCCCAATCCTTTTCGTGACGCCAGTGTTTAGTGGGACGATTCTGGTGCCCGCCGATCAGCCCACGATCCAAGCGGGTATTGACGCCGCAACCAGTGGAGATACCGTCCTCGTGGCTCCGGGCACCTATAAAGAAAATATTAAGTTTAGAGGGAAGAGCATCAAGGTCGAAAGCAGCAATGGCAGCAAAGAAACCGTCATGGACGGAAAGCAGGCTGGACCGGTCGTGACGTTTTCCTCGGGTGAAAACTCAAAGTCCGTTCTTATTGGCTTCACCATCACGAATGGCCGTGGCAACAAAGCTTCCAATTACTCCGGTGGCGGAATATATTGCAAGAACTCATCTCCAACGATCCGAAACAACCTCATCACCGGAAATGTGGCAGCCGTTGGCGGGGGCATTGAGGTCTTCGGAGGATCGCCGCGTATCCTCTCAAATAGAATCATGAATAACCGTCCCGACCCGAGCATCGACGGCGGTTGGGGCGGGGGTATCGACTTAGAAAACGGTTCGTCGGCTGTAGTCATCGGCAACCAAGTCTCACACAATTTGTGGAACGGCAATGCGGGTTGCAACTGCGGTTCGGGCGGGGGAATCGCCCTCTATAACGCTGGAAGCCCATTCTTCGAAAACAATGTGATCTCCTTTAACCAGGCAAATTTCGGACCCGGCGGAGCCATTTGGAGCGTCAACAGCACACCTTTGATTGTTCAAAATCTCGTCTTCGCAAACACCGCGCAATTCGGGGGCGGCGTCTATCTCGACTCGCAGTCCACGACTTCCAGCGCTATCTTCGTGAATAACACCTTCGCAGAAAATGTAGGGAACGGCGTGGGGCTTCCAGGCGACGGAAGCGCTGTTTATGTCGTGGGCTACGATAACGAGGTCGCGTTCTTCAACAATATCTTCGCCGGTTCGGCTGGCCGCGAATCTTTCTTTTGTGCCCCAGCTGGGGTTCTGCCCGCATTGACTGATAACGACGGATTCGATTCCTTAGGTAATGGCTTCGGCGGCGATTGCGCCAACACGGCTGGCACGAACGGAAATATTGCCACGGACCCGCAGTTCATCGCACCGTCGCACAGGAACTTTCAGCTAGAGTCCACATCGCCCGCAATCAACGTTGGTGACAACGCCGCTCCTGACCT
>DATNLE010000063.1:0-2087 GCA_035603035.1 Candidatus Acidiferrales bacterium
TAAACGTTCCGCCGCCATCGATGATGTAGAACGCCTCGTCAAATTCGAAGTGCCGGTGGATCGGAATCCCAACACTGACCAGGACCTGCTGCGTCCCCATCGCCAGACCGTTTGCCCCTTTGGTAGGGTCCAGCTTGATGAACAGATTGCCGCCACGCTGGATCAAATGCTCACCGTCGTTTGGACCGAGAACATAACCCTCGGGAGCGGTGGTTTGGGCCCAAGCCGGTGTCGCCGATAGCGCGCGCTCGACAGCAAGACCGGCGCCGCTGAGCAATATGGATCTACGTGCCAAGTCATACGGGACCATGGGTCAGACCTTTCGCTAGTTTGACGGAACTATGGCCACCATAGCAGCGCAATGGATGACGTCGATGTTCAAAATTGCTTACCTTCAAATTAGATCCCATGGGGAGTGGATAGCGACCGGCACTCTGGCAGGGTGAGGTCGTGCAAAACACCCACTCTGGAGGCGACCATGCAAATTGCTGACCGATCCGAAGCGCCAACCGCTATCCGGACCGATCTTGGCGCGATTTTCGTGTCATTGGAACTGAGTCGATCGACCTGGCTAATTACGTCCCTGTCGCCGGGGAGCGGCGAGAAAATGTCAAAGCATTCAGTGCGTGGCGGCGATATCGCCGGGCTACTGAAGCGCTTTACCCAACTTCAGGAGAAAACTCAGGCGCGGACCGGAAAACGCTTTGAGACAATTGTCATCCAAGAAGCTGGGCTCGATGGCTTCTGGATTCACCGGGTACTCCAGAGCAAAGGGATTGATAGCCATATCGTCGATCCGGCCTCGATCGCGACATCGCGCCGACGCCGGCGGGCGAAGACCGACAGAATTGATGGCGAGGCGCTGGTTCGGGCACTACTGGCGTACAAGCGCGGTGAACCTCGGGTGTGCGCGATGGTCAAGGTGCCCACACCTGAGGAGGAAGACCGCCGCCGCCTCTGCCGCGAGCGCAAGGTGCTGATCGCTGAACAGATTGAACACGTAAATCGCCTCAAAGGACTGCTGTTCTCGCAGGGGATATCCGGCTACGAGCCGCTGCGCCGAGATCGGTGGACGCGGCTGGAAGAGCTCCAGACCGGGGATGGCCGCCTATTGCCGAAACATCTGAAGGCACTGGTCCGCCGTGAACTCGATCGGCTAGAACTTCTGCTCGAGCAGATCAAGGCAGTTGAGGTCGAACGGGACGCGTTGCTTGCCGCAGAAGAAACCTCTGCGCCAGCACCGGCTGCGATATTACTCAACATCAGGGGCATCGGGCCAGAGTTCGCCGCCGTCCTGTGGTCGGAAGGGCTGTTCCGACATTTCGACAACCGACGGCAGGTCGCCGCCTATGCTGGCTTGGCGCCGACACCTTGGCAGAGTGGAGCAATTGATCGAGAGCAAGGCGTGTCTAAATCCGGCAATCCTCGTCTGCGAACAACACTGATCCAGCTCGCCTGGCTATGGGTACGCCATCAGCCGCGGTCAGCGCTCACCCTGTGGTTTGAGGCGCGCGTCAAACGCAATGGCGGCCGACTTAAGAAAACAACGATCGTAGCACTGGCGCGAAAGCTACTCGTCGCGCTCTGGAAATATGTGACCGCCGGTGTGCTTATTGAAGGCGCCGCGATGAAGGTCTGAGAAACATTGACTAAATTCCGTAATCTACCGGGATCTGATCAGTCCTGGCGGATCCAGGTGGACGAACCGACAGTGGCCATGGCCTAAAGCACCGAAAATTAGAATGGTGTCGTCTTCCTGAGCCCTTGCCCGCCGCAAGCGGGATATTGGTGCAGCCGTTGCGAACGGCGACCGAATGTGAGGTTGATCGTGCTCGTAAACCGAGCCGCGTCATGCAGTCGAGCTCAGACCTTGGATACCGAAATAGTCTCAGGAGCCTTACTCATGTGCACTTGAACCCCTCCCTTGACTCAATTCTTCCCATGTGAGGCCACTGTTGATTTCAAAACCAGGCTCGGAAACAGGCCAGTACCAAAAAGTATCTGATTTTATTGAAGGTTCTGGTGGGCGCACAAGGGATCGAACCTTGGACCTCTCCCGTGTGAAGGGAACGCTCTCCCGCTGAGCT
>DATNLE010000116.1:0-1981 GCA_035603035.1 Candidatus Acidiferrales bacterium
TGTTCACTCTTCTTTCCAGAATTGTTATGCTTCTTCAAGGTCGATCTCCTTATCCCTTTTGATTGCACCTAAGAGTGCGTTGATCACTGGTAGCTTAACGCCATCCGTGATCGGGGATCGACCTTCTCATCCCATCTAACCAAAAGTCATTCCGGGCCAGCAGTCGGCTGAGAGAAACTTGAACTGCAGGGCATCCAGAATTCGGAGACATTGCCAAAGTTGTCTTACTGCGGTGCTCGCAAAGCATTCGAATTCGTTTTCCCTTATTGATTGCATATCGGTCGGTGTCGATCGGAGCGGCGGAACTGCGAGCCGATGCGAAAGCAGATGAAAGCATGGCAGAGAAGGAGACTCACCGGCGTGACTGCCAAACCGGAAACTCAGCCCTTTACCTCAGCAACTCGTTGACGATGGCTTCGACGTGGATGATGGTTGTATCGAGAAACTCAATGCCCGGGCTGACGGTGTCGCGCAATAGTAAAGGGAGCTCGGTGCCGGCGAGCACTAACGCTTCAATGCCGTCCGCGCTCCTCATCCTTTGCGCAATGTTCAGAATCTCCGTCCTGGTTTCCGGCAAAAATCGGTTATTCAGCAGTTCACCAATGTACTTCGTGTGAATGAATTCCTGCTCTGATTCCTTTGGTCGAACCAGCGCGATCCCGGCCCGCGAAAATTCCTCCGGGTAGAAGCTCGCTCGCATCGTAAACCCCGTTCCAAACAGGCCCACCTTCTTCAGGCCGAGCGCCTTGGCGTAATTACAAGTGACGCGCACAATGCTGAGGAGAGGGATAGTCGAACGCCGCTGGACCTCGTCGAAAACTAGGTGCGGCGTGTTCGCTGCGATGAAACCAAAGTCCGCTCCGGCACGCACCAGCAACTCCACACCGGTGGTCAGATAGTCGGCGAACTCGCCGAGCCGCCCAGCATCAAGCAGCGCGATCCCCTTATCAACATCGAGGCTGTTGATGATCACGTGCGGATATCCCCGATCCGGCTTGAGGGCGCGAAAGCGCGCAATGATGGAGCGATAATAGTCAACCGTAGATTCAGGCCCAAGGCCGCCGATCATCCCTGAGGTTCGCATGTACGGGCAAGAGATGCTCGGCGCGCACTCTAGGATTCGACTGAACTGCATAGGCCCGTTGTATCCGTTGACCCTACTGGTCAGGGCGTATGTTTCGAGCGGATCACGGGCTAACGGGAATTGGTTCTGGTCAGAAGTCCTAGTGTTGTATCAGAAGCGACCGCAGAGGAGAAAATTCGTAGCCTCATCAGAATCTGCGGCAGTCGCTTTTGATACAACGACTTGAAGGAAGCCGCCCCGGGGTGCGATCGGGTGCCGATAGCTATGGGTTTTCACCCCGAGAATGCTCCAGCAGGATCTGCTGCGTGGGTTCGTGGTCCGCGATGAAGTAGCCATGGGAACGAATATAGTCGATGACACGCTGCTGCTGCTCTCGCCAGTCGATGCCCACCACCAAACGCAGATCCAGATCGGCGGTCGCGGTGGGCGGAATGACATTGGCGGTTCCGGCTCCGGTTTGGCCCGAGGAGAATCCGTTGATGTTCAGTGAAGGCCGGTTGATCAACTCAAGCAGATGCGCGCCTGCGCCGTCGACGTGCCCAGCCAAAAGGCATTCATCAGCATGTGGTCGTTCACCGGCGCATGGGCAACAGGCTGCTCGAGGGCAATTTGTATCCCCCCGCTGCTAGCGCTTCTTTCTCAGGAGCTGAGAGCGGCTCAATTCCGTCGTAAAAACGCGGAAAGGGCTCCGCCACCGGTCAAGGCCCTGTGCTGGTGATCTCCCAGAAGCCCGTTTCTCGAGCGCGTACCTTTCCGCCTGTGTGTGGGACCTGGCATGGCGATGCCATAGGAATCATTTCCTGTGTCCGCTAAGAGGTAAGCACCGAGGAGGAAAGCTGCGAGGTTTCTAAACGTGTAACAGAAATTCTGGATTGTCTGGCAGTCTGCATTTAAATT
>DATNLE010000120.1:0-22682 GCA_035603035.1 Candidatus Acidiferrales bacterium
GAAAGATGCTGGAAGGGAGCGAATGAGTCGATGATCATAGCAGAGATGGTCATAGGAGACCGGTGGCAGCTTCTGGCTCAGATTTTCGCGGACAGAATGCTGAACAGCATCTTGCAAGGCATGGTCGTCGCAACGTTTGCCTGGGTCCTGCTAAGGGCTCTCGCGAGGCAACACTCCGGCACTCGATTTGCTGTGCGGTTTTCGACCCTGGTGGCCGTAGCGGCGTTGCCATTGTTGGGGAACATAGGATTTGGAGGTGCCGGCACAAGCGTCACACACTCGGCGTTTCGACTGCCGGGTTCCTGGGCGATTGACATCTTCGGGGTATGGGCTGTTCTTGCCAGTGTGGGCCTGCTGAAGGTGGCTTTTGGTTTCCGGCAACTGCGCAGGCTGCGTTATGACTGCACGGCACTGGAACCCTCCAGTCTGGATCCCCTGCTTCGCAATACGCTAAATGAATTCGGTTCTTCTCGGCGCGTTGCGATCGTTACTTCCGACCGGGTGCGGGTTCCCGCAGCGCTCGGTTTTGTGAAACCGGCGATCGTTTTTCCGGGGTGGGCTTTGCGGGAATTATCCCCGGTCGAACTGAATGCCATTCTGTTGCATGAATTGGCACACTTGCGCCGCTGGGATGATTGGACGAACCTGGCTCAGGAGATCCTGAAAGCAATTTTCTTTTTTCAGCCTGCGTTCTGGTGGATCGGACACGGTTTGTCGCTGGAGCGGGAAATGGCCTGCGACGATTTTGTGTTGGCCGGTACTTCGAACCCGCAGGCGTACGCGCACTGCCTTGTATCGGTCGCCGAGAAGAGTTTGCTGAGGCGGGGCCTGGCCTTAGCGCAGGCCGTGGCGGGACGGATCGAACAGACGTCGCAACGTCTCATCCGCATTCTTGACGTGGATCGTCCCACGGCAACCAACGTCAGCAAGCCCGCGCTCGGCCTGGTGGCTGCGTTCTCGGCCATCTGCGTGATGTCTTTGCCCCATGCGCCGAGGCTGGTTGCATTTGATGTGAGAGATCCCGGTTTTTCAGCCTCCGATCGCGCAGGCTTCCCCCAAGCGGTTGTCGATTCGTCAGCCCTGGGAGCGAAGCTAATTCCGGCTGCACTGCAACTTCCTGGTGCCAGCCCTAGCGCCAGGGCAATTTCCAGCAGCCGCAATTCCGACCCTGCGGTTGGAAAAACCATTCGTGTGAGAGCTCCTCTTGACCGGGCTGTGAAGCCAAAGTCACCGAATGTCAGCCGCCATGTCGCTACGCGACGTGATGACGCGGTTGCGAAATTTGTGACGCTTCAAGTCAATTCGCCGCGCTCGATGAATGCAAACGCCAGCGCGGCCAGCTTGGTTCAGGTCGTCAGTTATGCGCCACCTATGTTGCTTCTAATTCAGGCCGAGGAGGTCGACGGTTACGGCCGGGTCTGGAGCATCAGCATAGTGCAATTCACGGTATTCCATCCCGTGGATCGCCGAGCCCAGAGGGAAATTACTCCGAAATCCACTTAACCTGAGTTTTTCGAAAGCACGGGTATTTTGCCGTTTTAAGAAACTAAATAATTAGTTGCACACAAGGAGAAACACCAATGAAAACATGGGTTAACAAAACCCTCCTGACACGCCGCCTGATCATGCCCGTTATGGCAGTCGCGCTGGCATTGTCATTCACCACGTATGAATTCATCAAACCGGCGTATGCCAAGGGGCCAGTTGCATCTCCCACGGCGACGCCGCTCGACGACAATAGCATCGCCGCATTGCTGTCGCTCGACCAGGCCATGGAAACGCTGGCCGCGCGGGTCACCCCCGCGGTTGTGAATGTTGCCGTCACATCGCATGGAAAAACCGAAATGGCAGATGGACAAATGCCCGAGGTGCCCGAAGACCTTCCCCCGATGTTCGCCCCATTCTTCAACCATCGGATGAAACCGCAATCGCAAATCGAGCATGGCATCGGCAGCGGGGTGCTGATCTCGCCCGACGGCTACATCGTTACCAACAATCACGTAATCGATGGCGCCGTCGACATCAACGTCACGCTGCAGGATCGCAGGATCCTGCATGCCAAGCTGATCGGTGCCGATCCGCTCACCGACCTGGCGGTTATCAAAGTCGACGGCAGCAATCTTCCCAATGCACCCTGGGGTAATTCCGCGTCCTTGCGCCCGGGCCAGACCGTGCTTGCCTTCGGCAACCCGTTCGGCTTCCGCTTCACCGTGACTCGCGGCATCATCAGCGGCCTCAACCGTCCGAACCCGTTTTCGCAGGATCGGCGCTCGCCGGGAAGTTTCGTTCAGACCGATGCGGCCATCAACCCGGGAAATTCGGGTGGACCACTGGTGGACGCTCGTGGCGAGGTGATCGGAATCAATACCTTCCTCGTCTCCAATTCGAATAGCTTTTCGGGAATGGGCTTTGCCATTCCCACGCAGATCGTCCGTCCCACCGTGGAAGCTCTGATCCGCAACGGCAAGGTCAGTCACGGCTACATGGGAATCGGCATCAGCGACGTGACCCCGGAGAATGCAAAATTCTTCCACGTCCAGAACAATGAAGGAGCCGTGGTCAGCCAGGTGGAGAATGGATCGCCAGCCGAGAAGGCCGGCCTGAAAGTCGGCGACGTCATCACCGAACTCGATGGTCAGAAGGTCAGCGACGCCAGCCAGCTTCAGATCGAAGTGGGACAGAAGCAGCCCGGTTCGAGCATCAAGCTGGAAGTCCTGCGCGATGGTAAGACGGTCAGCGTCCCAGTGACGCTGGAAGAAATGGGCAGCCGTGATCATCAAGGCAGAGAAGCTGCCAGCAATGGCCACGGCAAAGCGCGTTGGGGACTCGGCCTCACCGATGTCACTCCGGAGTTGCGTGAGCAACTGCAGGCATCGGGTGATGTCCACGGCGCAGTGATCGAGCAGGTGCAACCCGGCAGCGCCGCCGACAATGCCGGCCTGCAAAGCGGTGACGTGATTGTGGAAGTAAATCGTCACCCGGTGCAGAATGCTGCCGACGTGCAGAAAGCACTGTCTGCGGTACCTGCGGGGCAAGACGTTCTGGTACTCGTCTGGTCGAACGGCGGAACAACTTTCCGCGTGCTGCATGCGAACGCAGCAAACGAAGACAAGCCGGGTATGTAGCCAGCCCGCTCGCGACCGGGCCCCGTGCTCCGAAGCCGTCGTGCAAGTCACGCATGACTGCGGGGCGCGGGGCCATGGTTTTGAGCTCGTCGGCACCGGCGCAGCGCAACGCGCAAAAGTTAAGGAATAACCGTTTTGACTGCGGTTGACTTGCTGCTTTCGTGGCCCTTGATATCGACTGCTGTCGTCGCGTAGTAGTACGTGCTGCCGTTGGCGACGCTGGAATCGTCATAGAGCGTCGATGCAATCACGCTCGGGTTGATCTTCGTCCAGGTCGAGCCGTCTGGACCGCGATAGACGTTGTAGCCGGCGACGTCGCTCGAGGTCGAAGCCTTCCAGTTGAGGTCCACGACATGGTTGGCCGTGCCCTGAATGACGATCCTGTACGACACTTGCGAGGTCTTTCCGCCGCATCCGGTGACCTTCACGGCGAAGGAATAGGTGGCTGCGGTGGTCGGCTGTCCGACGAGGTCCAGCGACGTGGTTGTGCTGGAGACCTTAGCGGTGACGCCAGCCGGCAACGCTCCGGATGCGATTACCCACTTGTACGGAGTGCAGCCGTTAATAGCTTTGATAACCCCGGAATAGGCGGTTTCAACCGTGCCGTTGGGTAGGCTGTTGGGGGTGAGGCTGACATTGGCCATGCATGGGAACGCGAATAGAATCAGTAAGAGGGGGAACAGGAAAGGCTTCATAACTCTATGCTGGCGGGTTTACAGGATTCCCGACAGATATCAGAGGTTTGAAGACCGCTGAGTTAGCTGGCGCGAGGGCCTGGGCCGCGCGGTGGGAACAAAGATGCGAATTGGGCTCTCAAGTGGCCAAAATTAAGCTTTCAGCGGGGGTTTTATCTGGTCTGGATAGTACTTGCAGACGGCCATGCTCCTCGCTGTTCTGTTTTACAGCCGTCGCCGTGAAGCAAGAGGTCGTCCCCTATACTTCTAGGCCAGCTTTGCAGAGGCCGGCTATCAGATGTTCGACCATATCCGGTTGCCACCAGATCGCTAACTCCTCGCGAGGAAGTTTGGCAATGTCAGGCCTCTGCATCAGAAGAGTCTGGAGGGCATGGTTCGCGGCAGCCTTTTGACCCAGTTGCCCGCAGTTCGCGGCGATAGCAAGTTGACTGCGCCAGAAGCCAGGCATATTTACCTTGTGGGCAAATTCTAGTGACGTCTTGTAATCGCCTTTTCGATATGCGTCGAAGCACGGGACAAACCAATACCAACCCGGATGGTGAGGATTCAAGCTTCGAGCTTTTGCTGACAGCGCGCCGCCATGTTCCCAATCGCCCGCATAAGCAGTCAGGAACCCCAGGTACGCAAGCGTGAATCCATCCATCGGATTAAGAGCAAAAGCCCGCGACGTCGCGATTTGGAAGGCATCGAGCTCCTTGCGAAAGAACTCGACGGACGCTAGCGCGTGATAAGCGAGGTGATTCGAAGGCGCTCCCTCCACCGCACGCTGCGCCGCCGCGAGAGCCCGGCCCAGGGGATCAGGAAGAAGGTTGTATCTATGTGTGAATTCTTCCTTGTAGATGAGCGAAAGCATAGCCCACGCATCGGGATAGTTGGGCGCTTGTTGGACTGCGCGTTCCAGTGCCGCTCTCGCTGGCGCATGTTCCTCGGCACTGACGCGCTGAAAATGTGCGAAGCTGCGAAGCACGGCTTCGTACGGACTCAGAGTGGAGGGATCCCTGGTACGGAGTGCCTCACTCATGCTGCGCGGCAGAACGCCATGGGTATCTGCGATGGTCGACACAATCTGGGGAACGACGTCATCAAACAAATCAAACGCAGCCTGATTGGAAAAGGGACGATAATACGTTTCGGCCCAGAGATGAGCTCCTGAATTGCAATCAGTCAGCTGCACCGCGACGCGTACTCTGGTGCCAGCGTGACGCAGGCTGCCCTCGATTATGTAGCGCGCTCCGAGTTCCTGGCCAACTGCTCGCACATCGACCGACTTGCCGGCGTATTGCGAAGTGGAGCTGAGCGAAATGACGCGAAGATAGGAAAAACGAGATAGGCCGGTAACGATTTCCTCGATTAGCGCCATGGCGCGATCGGCAAGGTTAGCATCGGCGTCGCTCAACTTCAATGGCACCACCGCAATCCAAAAGCCGTCCTCGGCAGGAGCGCCCGAAGAGTTCTTTGTTCGGCTCCTGGGGTGTACGGTGGCATCAGTGAATTTTGCACTCGTTTCCGAGTCAGCGCTTCCTACACGAGCGATGAATCGGTAACCACGGCGAGGTAGCGTTTCAACAAAACGCGGCCGCTCGGCTGAATCGGCTAATGTCTCACGGATCTTGTTGATCGCGGTGTTCAGGTTGTGATCGACATCGACGATCGTGTCCGGCCAAAGCCGCCGCTGGAATTCCTCTCGGGTGATCACGTCGCCCGGTCGCTCAAGCAGAATGGTCAGGATGGAAAACGGCTGACCGGTCAGTTTCAACTTTCGTCCCGACTTCCAGATCTCTCCGGTCCGAAGATCAACTTCGAAGATCCCAAAGTACACTCGGTGGGGGGAATTGGGGAGATCGTTCACTGTTCGAGCCTTCAAAGAATCAAATCCTGACTTTGCTGGGAGGCACCAGTCTAATGCAGTCGACGAGGGGCAAGGAAGTTTCTCCCTCTGAAGCACTTAGCAATTGACTTTCTTTTGACCTTGCAATGACTTGCCATGCATTGAAACGGCTGCGTGGGAAGGCTAATGTTGCCGGCAGATTGCTGATGACGCGGCTGAGCACGAGTGAAGTTTGCGCGTTGCAGCTGACGAAAGGAGAAATCAATGAGCAACTTAAGGACTGGATCGAATCGGATTCGCCACCGGGCAGCTATTCTGGCCGCGGCGGGCATGCTATGGATAGGTTCGACGCATATTTTGCCGGCGCAGACCGCGACCACCGGTGCGGAAGACACTCGCGGTGACAGGGCTTGCTCACTTGCCAGGATGGCAGGAGAGTGGGGATACACCGAAACGGGGACGGTCATCCCTGCAACCGTCGCGGTTCCCTTTGCGGCCGTCGCAAGATACTCCCTTGACGCCAATGGAAACTTGTCGGGCACCGCGACGAGCAGCTCGGGCGGTACTGTCGCCAACGTCACGCTCAAGGGCATAGGCACGGTGAATTCTGACTGCACCGGCACACTCACGGTCGGCGTCTACGCCTCAGGAACCCTGGTTCGCACAGTGGATTTCGATCTTGTGTATGTCGACAATGCGCGAGAGGGTCGTGCGATCGTCACATCGCTGGTTCTTGCTAATGGCACAGCCGTGCCGGCGGTACTGACGGTTAATGCAAAAAAGCTTTTCCACGGAATGCGGCGTGAGCGATGAAGGGTGCCTGGATTCTCCCGCGATTTCTAGGAGCCTGCCTGACGCAGACAGGTTCCTAGTGCGGATCTTGAGGTGGCCGACTGACGTCTCGTTCTTCCCGTATATTGATGACGCGCTTAGGCGACCGGTTCGGGGCATCCCACCTGATTGCTATCGACAGGCTGTGCATCGACGAAGGTCGGCCAGTCTTCACCGAAGCGCCCAGCCCCAGTCTCAGTTGGCGATACCCAGGCCGTAGCGCTCACTGAACCATCCACTCCCTGAATCAAGGCTGCGCAGGATGTTATCCTAGTTGGGATTCATCTTGGATGAGGCTGTCCCTTTCATGTCCAATTCAACAGGTTCGAATCAGGCTATTCCTGAATCCCAATCCACGACTGATAGTACTGAGTCATTCAGCGAGCTGTTCTCGGAATACGAAAAGAGCCACACGCACGCGCGTGACAACGGCGGCAAACAGCTCGAAGGAACGGTAATCGCGATCTCCGCCGGTTCCGTAATTTTTGATATCGGATTCAAGAGCGAGGGCATCCTGCCGCTCGCAGATTTTGAAAATGCCGGTGAAATCGTGAAGCCCGGCAACAAGTTTCTGGTCTCGGTGAAGGGGCGAAATCCCGAAGGATATTACGAGCTCACCCGCGCCAAAGTCGAGCGCCCCAAAGACTGGGCAGCACTGGAGAAGGCATTCGCCGACAAGGCGACGATTGTGGGCACGGTGACAGGAATCATCAAGGGCGGCTTCAGCGTGGACATTGGAGTGCGCGCTTTCATGCCAGCCTCGCGCAGTGGAGTGCGCGACACTGCCGACATGGAAAAATTGGTGGAGCAGGAGATTCTTTGCCGCATCATCCAGCTCGACGTGGCCGACGAAGACGTTGTAGTGGACCGCCGCGCCGTCCTCGAAGAGGAAGAGCGTTCGACCAAGCAACGCCGCTATTCGGAGATGAAGCAAGGCGATACCGTGAGTGGCGCGGTCCGCAGTCTCACCGATTACGGCGCTTTCGTCGATCTGGGGGGAGTGGATGCATTGCTGCACGTGAGTGACATTGCCTGGAGCCGCGTGAACAAGGCGGCCGACGTGCTTTCCGTAGGCCAGCAAATCGAAGCGAAAGTGCTGAAGATTTCTACGGATGCGGACAAGCGGCGCATTTCCGTAGGCATGAAACAGTTACTGCCGCATCCCTGGGATGCCGTGGCCGGAAAATACAACGTGGGTGAGCGGGTTCGCGGCACCGTGACGCGGGTCGCCGAGTTCGGGGCGTTCGTCGAGCTTGAGCCGGGAATTGAAGGGCTGATCCACGTTTCAGAAATGTCATGGGGCAAGAAGTTAAGGAGCGCCAGCACGCTGGTGAAGCCCGGCGAAATCGTGGAGGTTGTAATTCTCGCAGTAAACTCCGGCGAGCGGCGAATGTCACTGGGACTGAAACAAGCGCTCGGAGATCCATGGGCGGAGGCAGCCCAGAAGTTTGCCACGGGCTCGGTGATCGAAGGTCCAGTGGTGAGCATCACCAAGTTCGGAGCCTTCGTTCAACTTTCCGAGGGCGTCGAGGGCATGATTCATATCAGCGACATGAGCGCGGAAAAACACATCAATCATCCGCAGGAACTGCTCAAGGTTGGACAACTTGTCAAAGCGCAAGTGCTGGCGGTCGATACGGACAAACGGCAGCTGCGGCTGGGTATGAAGCAACTGGTTCCCAGCGGTCTGGATGAATACATCGCCGAGCATAAGGAAGGCGACCTGGTCACGGGCCGCATGATGCAGATTTCAGGGGAGCAAGCGCGCGTGGAACTGGGCGAGGGAATTCAAGCTGAGTGTCGAATGGATGCGTCCGGCGTTTCGGAACAAGGCGTTTCGGAACAAAAAGATCAGCGCAGCGCGGCGGATTTGAAACCTGATCTGTCTTCGCTAAGTTCCATGCTGCAGGCGCGCTGGAAGGGCGCAACGTCCGGCGGCGGGGCAAAGCCTGAACCCGTGCGCACCGGTCAAATCCGCAACTTCCGAATCAAGAAGCTGGATCCCGCTGCGAAAAAGATTGAATTGGAACTGGCACAGTCCCGAATAGAAGAATCCGGAAGGCAGCGTGGTCAGTCCTAGTCCCTCTCTCGCATCCGCCCCTCTGCCGCGCGCATTCCCGCACCCTCCGTCATGGAAGATTCTTCTTCCTTCTTCTTCTGCCAGTCGGCTTCGGCCATCACTGTTACCGCTTCCAGTTTCTTCTTTTTCAGACCGGCATTAATCCCGGTCAGGCTTTTCTGCGTCAGTTTCTGGAAGTCGTCGATCACGTCTTGCAGTTCGTGGCCCAGGGATTCGGTGCGCGCCACCTGGTAATCCGTGGGCTTACCGTCGTATCCGGTCACGGCGCCGTAGAGTTGTCCCAGATGTTCGCGGATCCGTTCTTCGCCGGTAATCATTCCGCCTTCTTTCGTTGCCACGATCTTCGAGCGCAGCGCGTCGCAATCGGCGGCAAGCTGTTGCAGTTGTTTGCGCAGGGGATCTTTCTCCGCTAGCTTGGCGGCTCGCGCATTGGCCGCATCGCGCACGCCTTCGATCGCCGCCACACCGTAGGTCATGTGCTCCAGTTCTCTGTAAACCTTCATGGACAGATCGAATTGCGCCTTGCGTTCCTCCGCCGGATACTTCGCCCGCGGATCCATTGCAACGTCCAGTGATTCGGTGTAAGTCTGATCACCTTTGGTGAGTTTCACCGTGTACTTGCCGGGCAAAACTCGCGGCCCCTGCGCCGCTTCAAACAGTGCCGACGCTGCGGGAGCGACCGCCGGCGGCTTCACACGCATTCCCCAACCCGCACGGTTCAATCCTCGATGTTTGCTGCCGGCAACGGTATCCACCAGTTTGCCATCCTGATCAAAGATCTCGATCTTCAAATCGCCAAAGATATGGCGGCCTTTCTGGTAATAAGTAATCTGCGCATCCGGGGGTCGACTCCGGCCGCGAAAAGTTTCGTCGCCTTCTGGCCAACCACCCTCCACGTCAAAGTATTGGATCGATGGCCGGCCAGGCAGCAGAGTCGCATCTTTGGTCATCACCTCCGGGCTGAGTGCGCGCAGCGGGGAAATATCATCTACTACCCACATTCCACGCCCGTGCGTAGCCAACACCAGATCGGATTCACGGGCTTGCACCGCGATGTCGTCAACCGGTACGGATGGGAAATCCGTGCCTTTGTATTGTGCCCAGCGCAGTCCGCCGTCCACCGAAATCCAGAGCCCGAATTCCGTGCCCAAAAAAAGCACGTTGCGGTTGACTGTATCTTCCTTAATCACGTGTGCATAACCGCGTACACCGCTATCCTGCGCAGCAAGGGCGCTCCAGGTCTGCCCATAGTCGGTGGTCTTGTACACATAGGGCCTCATATCGCCGAAGGTGTGGCGGTCAAAGGTGGCATACGCCGTCGCTTCCTCAAAGCGGCTGGCTTCGATCGTCGAGACCCACGAATTCTTTGCTAACCCGCTGACGTTCGCAACCACGTTCGTCCAGGTCTTCGCCCCATCGCGCGTAATCTGAACGTTGCCGTCGTCGGTGCCGACCCAAATGATCTGTCCATTTTTTGGCGATTCCGAGATCGAATAAATCGTTGTGTGCATTTCCGCCGAGGAGTTATCGATGGTCACGCCGCCGGACTCTTCCTGTTTCTGCTTCTCAGGATCGTTAGTCGTCAAGTCCGGAGAAATCCGATCCCAGGACTGACCGTGATCGCGAGAGCGAAATAAGAACTGGGCGCCAATGTAAAGCGTTCCCTTTTCGTTCGGGCTCATGTGAATCGGTGTGTTCCAGTTGAAGCGCAGCTTCTTCTCGCCATAGTTCGGCCATGGCTTAAGGCCGCGAGTCTCATGGGTATAGCGGTTTACCCGGCCGATTTCACCACCTTGCGCCTCCGCGTAGAGGTAGTCGGGATCGGAGGTATCTTCGAACATCCAGAAGCCATCGCCGCCGTACATGTTTTCCCATCGCGAATTGGTGACGCCGCCGGGATAAGAAGAATCGCCCACCCACGAACTGTTGTCCTGCAAGCCGCCATAGACGTGATAAGGATCGGCGTTGTCCGTGCTCACGTGATAGAACTGCGAAACCGGCAGGTTCATCTGGTGCTTCCAGCGATTGCCCCCATCCTCGCTGCGCCACAAGCCTCCGTCGTCTCCGGCGATCACGGTGTTGGGATTTTTTGGATTAATCCACACATCATGGAAGTCTCCATGCGCCGCGCTGGAAACCACATTGAAGGTCTTGCCCCCATCGTTGCTCAGCAGCAGGATGAGATCGGGTTTGAAAAGCTTGTTCTCATCCTTGGGATCGACAATCAAGTTTCCGAAATAAAATGGACGCCACACCATGTAGTTGCTCGCGTCCAGCTTCGTCCAGTTTGCTCCGGCATCGCCGGAGCGGTAAAGCCCTCTTCCCTTTTCGGCCTCGATGTTGGCATACACCACATTCGGCTTGGACTCCGCGACCTGCACCGCTACGCGGCCCCAGGGCTTGGCTGGCAATCCCTTGGCATTGCTGTCCTTGATTTCATTCCAAGTCGCGCCGCCGTCTGTCGACTTAAACAATCCGCTGCCTGGACCACCGGAGCGAAAAGTCCAACCCTGGCGCCGGAAATCCCACATCGCCGCGTAAATGGTCTTCGGTTCCTGCCCGCTGCGCGCGATCATGGCGCAGCCACTCGAACCATTCGCGCCGGCCAAAACTTTCTTCCACGTCTTGCCGCCGTCGTTGGTCTGGTAGACTCCGCGCTCGTCGTTGTCATCCCACAGGTGCCCGGTCGCGCACGCCAGGACGTCATTACCATCGGCGGGATTCACCAGAATTTTGGCGATGTGCTCACTGTCCTTCAAGCCCACGTTGTTCCAGTTTTCCCCGCCATCGGTTGACTTGTACACGCCATCGCCGACCGACACGCTGTTTCGTACCCAGGACTCGCCGCTGCCCACCCAGACGATTTTCGAATTCGATGGATCAATCGTCACCGCGCCGATCGATTGCACATCTTCGCGATCAAACACCGGCTTGTAGGTGGTGCCGCCGTTCACCGACTTCCATACTCCGCCGCTGGCCGCGCCTACGAAAACGGTAAGGCGGCCGTTCTCTTCCACCGCATCCAGCGCGGCGATGCGTCCGCTCATGGTGGCTGAGCCAATATTGCGAGCGGGCAATCCCGATACGGTGGCAGAGTCAAAGCGGTAGGGTGCCTGCGCCCCAGCCAGCACCGTGGCGAAGATCAACGCGGCTCCGGTTACCCCCGCACTCAACAGCCTTAGGAATCGCGATTTACGAGCGGATGCTTTCATATTTACGAATCCTTTTCCCCACACGTGATTTTTCGTTGCGATCTTCATTGGAAGCGGATCAGTGAACCCCGACCATTCCGGATTTCTTCTCCTCAGTCTTCAGCGATGCCGGAAGCGCGAAGTCCGCGGGATCGATCGTCACATTCGCTTCCATCTTTCGCACCGTAGTGGTCTGGGCGTCAGGATGATTCTTCGGTCCCTGCGAAATCGAGAACGGATACATGACTCCATCCACCGGCTTATAGGAACCGTATCCCACCACCCGATCCCTCACTGAGCCGCGAATGAACTGCTGGATCTCCTTGCGAATCTCGATAAAGGTATCGGGATCGAGGTACTCATAAATGATGTCGCCGTTTTTTAGTGTGACCTTTAACCGCAGCGCGTCGTCTCCATCCACCACGTCGTGGCCCAGAAACTCCACCGTGCTGCCTTTTTCCTTGTAATCGACGAGTGGCCCGTCAAAATCGGCGTCCAGCAGCAGGTCGCGCAGGTCGTCCTCGCCCATTAACTCCGGATCCTTTTTCCCGCCAAATGGCTGGATCTGCCAGCCCGTGGAGCCGTCATAAGCCTGCACCGCGGTCATACCCTGCAGCGTGAACGTCTCCCGGATCAGGTCCGGCCTCTGATTCTCCTGGGTCACGGCCGCGGTGAAGCCGCCTCCCCCCTCGAACTTGCCTCTCATGCGGAGGGTCTTGATGCCTTTGATCTTCTCCATGCCGCCCCTGGCCTGGATGTTCTTGGCGATCAATTCGTCCGCGGTTTGCGAGAAGGAAATCGTAGCAAGGCAGCAGACAGCAATCAGCACTAGCACGGCGTGACGCATCGAGCAGACTCCTGTTGGTAGAGGAACTTGCAGAAACCCGGAAAACGAGAAACAGTACTCTACCCGTTAGTAGACGTGTTGTTCAAGCCTGGGTGAGCAAAAAATGCGGGATAGCGCCGGGGTGAGGATCGCGTCATCAGCAAGAAAGCCGCTCTGCTCGAGCGGCGTTCGCATTCTTCACTGGAAATCACCTTCAGTGAGTGAATGAAAAGTTCAGCCCGGTCGTCAGGATAAGATCATTCTTCTTCGAGGTCGGGGGCGGGTTAGAGACATAGATGTCACTGAATTGATTCTGCCAACCCAGCCATTTACTGATCTTCGTGACGGTGCCGAAGTCAAACGTCGCCCGATATTCGCCGGTGTTCGACAAGTCAGGAAAGAAATAGAGCTTTTCCGTGAGCACGGTAGTTTTCCCCACCTTGTGCATCATTTCTTGGCCCAACGTGAGGGCCGCAAATTTGTTGGTCACGCCGTAAGAAGTGAAAGTGGGAGGAACCGTGACGGGGGTAACTACCGGACCGTTCGAATAAGTTTCGTGCGTGTAGTTGAGTCCAGCCAGGAAGTCTAATACGGTGCTGTCCGACTTGATCGCATGGAAGCCCAGTCCGCCGCCGTACACGCCGCGCAGATCGAGATTCTGCAGCGCGTTGCTCATGAAGTCAGCACCCACAAAGCCGAACAGCCGCAGGTTGACATTGTGATCGTAGCGGATTCCTGCCGTGATCAGATTAGCCACAGTGGTAGGAGTGGCTAACTCATTCTTGGTGTCGATCGAACTTAAATAGATAGTGGTCTTGTCATTTAACGTAGGATGCGCAGCGTTGATCGCCAACGCCAGATTGCTGGTCTCGCTGTTGCCGCGGGCCAGCGAGAAACCCACATTCGCTCCGCCGTTCCAGCCGTGCAGCAATCCCGGATGCAGCAACTTATCGTAAGCGGCCTGCTCGTCGTCATCGCGGATCAGCACCACGTTTCCGGGTGGAACTTCCACTGTGCCGCCGGTCTTGGTAGCGACTTCTATCTTTCCGTCGCTCGTGGTTACCGGACCGACGAGAGTCTTTTTGTCCGATGTAGTGACATGCAATTCTTTCTCGGTGGAGATCTGAGTGATCGCCGAGAACTGTACGGTAACGTCTCCCGCAAACTCGGTGTGTAAGACGAGAGTCTTGCCGTCAGACTTCACAATGGTACCGCTCAGGTGGTCACCATTTTTTAAGCTGATCTGGTCGGCGAAAACTGCAGACGTTAGTCCTAAGCAGGCAAGGAGGGCAAACAGTTCGAGCGTACGCAACACAACCTACCTCCAACTTTCAGAGTGAGTTTCACAGCTCAGATGCTATATCGGAGGCCGCATGACCAGAACAGGAAACGGCCACAAAGCGGCAATTGAATAAAAAAATGGTGGCCTCTGCGAAGGGAATTTCCGATCAAGCCTTGGTTTCTTTGTTTTCCGCGGCCTTGCTCTGCTCCGTCGGGGCTTGCGCCGGAGTGTCCTTCATACCTTCTTTCAAGGCACGAATACCCTCGCCCAGCCCTTTGCCGAGCTCGGGCAACTTCTTAGGACCGAAAACCAGCAGGGCAATCGCAAAAATGATGATCAGGTGCGTCGGCTGAAATAGACCCTCAAACATCGGAACCTCCAAGAACCACACTTCTACATGCTTATACGCTACCGGACGGCCATAGGGAAGTCAAACATCACCGCCGGCGGTGCCAGCGGGCTTGCGATCGCAATCACAGCCCCGGTTAACGCCCTGTCCCGTTCATCCAAACCCATTACTTCCGTGACCTTACCCCTCCCTGGGCTCGCGGGCTAATCTGAACTTAACGGTTCAAGATCGGCGCTGTTGCCCACTGCAATCAGCAGGGCGGGCAGCGCTACCCAGCAAGCAAACCGTCGCCGGAGAGTCGAGTGAAGCGCAAGGGCCTGTCAGTTTGTTTCTTTCTTCTTGGGGTGGCGCTTGCCGCCCAATCGAGCGAAAGTCAGCGCGTCAGCCCGGCTCAATTAATGGCATGGCTCACAGCCGGCGTACCCAGCGGCCGCCTGGTTCGGATCGTTCAAGAGCGTGGCATGGCGAACGTTCTCAGCAAGGAACAGATTCATCAATTCGAAGCGGTCGGTGCCGACCGGAACCTTATCCGCACCCTGAGCGATTGGAAGCCGTCGCCATCTAGTTCCGCAACCGGAGAGATTCCCCCACCACTGTTGAAGGCCGCGGCGGACGCCAAAGCCCAGCGCTTTCACGAGGCCGAACTGGCCCTTCGTCCGGCTCTGACCTCCAATCCGGGCAATGCGGCGCTGCACTTCGCCCTCGGCGGAATGCTCATCCGACAAGAACGCTGGGACGAGGCCTTCGACGAGATCAGCCTGGCCGCTGAGCTGATGCCCGATTTCCCGGAGAATCACAACAGCCTGGCTTACATCTTTTATCGTCTGGACGATGGTCCAAACGCTA
Organism: Candidatus Acidiferrales bacterium; assembly: GCA_035603035.1. Taxonomy (GTDB): domain Bacteria; phylum Acidobacteriota; class Terriglobia; order Terriglobales; family Acidobacteriaceae; genus Sulfotelmatobacter. Next base: position 15,054 of record DATNLE010000120.1, read on the forward strand.
TCGCGGAAGCCCGCACTGCGCTCAGCATGGATCCGCAGAACGCCGAGGCATACCAGTTCCTGGGGCTTGCACTTTACTCTAACGGACAATATGCCGCCGCGGTTCACGCTTTCGACGAGTCCCTCGCCCGCGATGCCGGCAATCCTGATACTTACTACGACTTAGGCATCACGCTGCACGCCGCAGGAAATCAATTCGCCGCCATCACAGCCTATCGTCAGGCCATTCGTTTGAACCCGGCCTTCTGGGAGGCACATTCCAATCTGGCATTGACCTTGCACGAACAAAAGAAACTCGACGAGGCTGTCGCCGAGTACCGCGAAGCCAAGCGGCTTGCCCCGGAAGAAGCTTCCGTGCGCAACAACCTGGGCAACACCTATTGTGACCAGGGCGACTTCGAGGCCGCGCTGCTAGAAATGCGAGAACTCTACCGCCAGCATCCTGAATGGGGACAGGGACATGGCTGCCTGGCGCGGGCCTACATGTCGAAGAAAGACTACAGCAACACCATTCTGGAATTGCAGTTGGCGGTTCGCCAAAATCCCACGAGTTCCACTGAACATCGATTGCTGGGGGAAGCCTACGCGCTGGACGACCAGTTGGAGGCTGGCGTCCGTGAGTTGCGTCTTGCGGTAGCGCTCAACCCCGATTCCGATGCGGCCCATCAAGGCTTAGGTACTGCGTTGTTTCGACAGCAGAAACTGGCGGCGGCGGAAACAGAGTTCCGCGAAGCGCTACGGCTGAAGGCTTCGCCCGACAACCACTTCGCTCTGGCAGCCTGTCTGATGACGATGGACCGTTATGACGAAGCCTTGTCTGAACTGGATACCGCCGCACGGCTCGATCCCGGACGTAGGCTTTATCGCGCGCGCCGCGAAGAGCTGATGAAGCTGATAAAAGAATCGAACTCCCGCTGACCGGAAGGACAGTGCCAGAGGGTGGACTCCCGGCATTTTAAGGGATCTGGAGAACTGGTTAGATTAGATTTGGGGAAAATCTCATCATGGATTTGACGCGATCCGTGCAACGGGCGCAGTCCGTTCCACAGCAGGAAAACGATATGCGAAACGATCTGCGGCACCTGAATTCCGCGGCGCTGGATCGGATTGCCGCGGCCGCTCCTGGCGAAGCCGTTCACCGGTCGGCAGGCTACGGCCTGCCGTGCTCCAAATGCCGTCTCTACTATTCGGCAAACCTGGACGTCTGTCCGACTTGCAATCACAGAGAGCGGGTTTCTCCAGACCTCGTTCCGGCCCTTCCGAAATCGCAGGCCGCGGCCGAGATTGTTCCCGATAGCGCGTTGGTGGAGCAGGAGAGAGAAGCTTTCCTGAAAGAGTTCAAATCGCAATTGTTCGCCGCCCATGCCGAAGTAGCGAACTCGCCAATCATCTGCACCTTAGAAGAAAATCACGTTCAAAGTGCCGAGGCGGCTTGCATCTGCAGGCCCTGCTATGACCGACTGCAGGAGCGCGTGGACATATGCGAGGCCGCGCTGCATATGGATGTGAAAGATGCGGCACAACTTGTCTACGACGCCGTCTGGGCCGATCCTTCCGATCCCAGCAAAACCTACACCAATGCGGCCAGTGCCTTGCTCACCGAATTGCGCAAGCGCGCCGGAGTCTCCAGCATGATTGGCCCTTTCCAGCCACTGGGTAATTAAGAATCCAAACCTGCTCGCCGGCCGGTCTTAACCTAGGATTGCGGTCTCATTCCGGCTTGACCGAGACCCACTTCTTTCCGGCATACAGCTTGTAGCCCGATCCATCCTCCACCAGTTTCAGGGGCACTGCTCGTTTCAACGACGCGTCCGTCTGGTAGGAGCCGCTGAGCGCATCTTCGTTCGCCACATTCATGACCACGAACTTATCCGCCGCGAAGCCAAAGCCATAAGCCCCCGGCGCAAGGTCGGTGCCTCCAATATTCAGCTTGGATTCGGTGATAAGCGTGCCCTGATATTTTTGCTGAATCGCCGTGGAGTATCCCGACGAATCGACCAGCGCGGCGAACGTAACCTTGCCATCGGCGGTTTGAAATCCAGTAGCGTTGCGCAGTTGAGTTGGCGCTTTCTTTCCACGGAAGAAGAATTCGGCGGGTACGACATTTTTCAGTTCGTCGGCGCTCAACAGATGCTGCGCCGCATTTTGCGCCACTCCCAGGCTCAGGAGGAGCGTCACCAGAGATCCAGCTGCTGCGACTCTGACATTCTTCATGACTTTGCCCTCGACAAAAAGTGAGTTAAGAAAGCTCACGGAACTCTAACCCTTTCAAGTGGTCGGCGCAATCTGCCGACCTGCGCGGAACAAGCACCAAGAATTGGTCTCAACGAATTCATTTTGGCCGCAAGATTCGGATAGTCCTCTACGCTGCCTTCGCCATACGCTGTCACTATTATGACTCTCGCTAACCATGCTTTCCCAGACATGACTGCCGATGCCATACTCGGACAGGAAGAAGACTTCTCAATGGCTCTCGCAGGCGCCAAATCGAACCAGTTCATCAGCCCCGAGTTAGGTGAGGATCAGGCCTGGAAGGCTGTCGTCGGCCGCGACCGGGGCCACGATGGGAAGTTCGTTTTTGCAGTTTCTACCACTGGCATTTATTGCCGGCCATCGTGTCCGGCGCGGCGTCCGCGGCGCGAGAATGTTACGTTTTTCGCGCATCCAGAGAATGCTGAAAAAGCCGGCTTTCGAGCGTGCCTGCGCTGCCGGCCGCGGTTGCTGAGCGGGAATCCACAATCCGATGTGATCAAAGAGATCTGCCGCTACATCGAGCAACACCTTGATGAGCCGATCACCCTTGAACGGCTGGGCAGAGCTTTTCGACAGAGCTCTTTCCATCTGCAGCGCCGGTTCAAGGCAGCGCTCGGAATCACGCCACGGGAATACGCGGATTCCTGCCGAATGCGTCAGCTCAAACGTAATCTGCAATCCGGCGACAATGTAACGCGCGCCATGTATGACGCTGGATATGGTTCCAGCAGCCGCCTCTATGAGAAGACCGCGTCGCAGCTTGGGATGACTCCCCACAAATATCGCCGCGGCGCAATCGCTGCCATCATTCGCTACTCGTTGACCGATTCGCCGTTAGGGCGGATGTTGATCGCGGCTACCGACCGCGGAATTTGCGCCATCCAGTTCGCGCGTTCTGACGGTGAGTTGCTCGAAGGTCTGAAGCGCGAATTCCCATTTGCGGTGCGCAAACCTGACGAAGGTGGATTACAGGAGTGGGTCGAGGCCCTGTTAACCAAGATGACCGGCGGGGAATTGAATGCCGCTCTGCCCTTGGACATTCGTGCCACCGCTTTCCAGCGGCGGGTATGGACTTATCTGCAGTCGATCCCCTTCGGCGCAACGCGCTCCTACGGTGAAGTGGCGAAGGCGATCGGCCAGCCCAGCGCCAGCCGGGCTGTGGCGCGGGCCTGCGCCACGAATCCCGTCGCGGTTGCGATTCCGTGCCATCGCATCGTCCGAGAAGATGGAAACATCAGCGGCTATCGCTGGGGCGCGGAGCGGAAGAAGACGCTGCTGGAGATGGAGCAGCGGGAACTGCGATAAGTCCCGCGTGGAAGGCCGATGAGTCGAGCGTCATTCCCTGGGACCGGCCCCCGCCTTTTGCTTGTCCCGACGGTAGTCGCCGCGATAGAGGTTACGTCTCCTCGTCAATGGCAGCGGTGCTTCAGCGGGACACTATCGCCCAGTTTATGAATGCCAATGCGATCGTAGCGAACAGGATCAACGACTGGCCGAAGTCCACGCGCGTTACCAGGATCAGGCACAGAACCACGCCCAATCCAGCGAAGAAATCTCCCGCCGGCAGGTGGAACATTGCGATTGCCCCTTCGGGCTGCTTGCGGCGCAGGATCGGCAAGGCGGCGCAGCCGACGCCTTGGTAAAGAAGGCGGGCTACTGCGGAAAGCGTTACATTCCATTTGAATTCGCCAATGAGGGCGAATCCCCAGACTAAAACCGCAAACGCGAGAATCGAAACGTAGGGGGTATGAAAGCGGCGATGGATAGCGGCGAAGGCTTTGGGAAAGTCTCCTTGTTCGGCGAGGGCGAAGGGGACCCGAGGCACACCGAGAATCTTGGCGCTGAGGTATCCGTAGAAAGAGATCAGGGCGCCGATAGCAACCAGCGCAGCTCCTGCCGGGCCGACTGCGAGCCGGGCCACATCGGCCAGAGGACGCTGGCTGAGCGCGGCCTGGGGCAGCACTCCTATGACTACCCACTGGATGAGCGCGTAGATCGCGGTGCAGACCAGCAGGGCCGTAAGGAGCGCAAAAGGAGCGTCGCGTCGAGGATTTTTAGCCTCGCCCATGGGCGCCAGCGCGGTTTCGAATCCGCCGTAGGCGAAGACCAAAAGCAGCATGGCTCTCAACCACTGGCTCATGCCGGGGGATGCCCCATGCACCGCCGCAATATTCCAGTGGTGCCTATGAAGCACGAGCAGACCTAGAACGACCACGGCGAGTAGCGGCACCAGTTTCGCAACCGTGAACAGGTTGCTTACCCAGGTTCCGGCGCGCACGCCGCGGATATTAATGAAGGTCAAAAAACCCACTAGCACGGTGAGACTAACAGCGCGGGGAATCGGATCTTTTGCGTGCGGGAAGAACTCGCCAAGGTAAATCACGAACAGGTTGGCATTGGCTGCGGGCGCAGTGACTTGTGCAAGCCAGAGCATCCATGCGGTTTGAATGCCCATCAGGCGTCCGAAGGCAACACGGGCGTAAAGATAAGGACCGCCGGCTTGCTGAAAGCGCGAGGCTACCTCGGCGAAGCACGCTATGATCACGCTCATTCCCGCACCGGCCCCGACTACAGCGTACGGACTGTAATTACCGATGAGGCCAGCGACGGTGGAAGGAAGTCCAAAGACGCCACTGCCGATGATGGAGTTCACAACCAGCGCAACCAGGCTCCAGCGGCCTATGGCGCGGATGAGTTCGTGGCGCGGTGTGCTGACCATAGCCGATTCTGTCACCGGGAGTTTGTACCACAAACGGGCGCAGCTTGGAGGGAGAGTCGCGACTTGGCGGCGGACTTCGCCCAGGCTTGGACAGCCGAGGCGCCTGTCTCCACAGGGGTTGTGGCGTGCCCAGACCTACACAACCGGGTCGTGAAAAACCTTGCCAGTAGCGGATTCCAGCGTCATCCCCTGGCGGGCATCAGTCGCCAGACCAAAGTAATTGCATGAATTACGAAAGCGCATGATCGTGGGACATCTATCCGCTTAACCCTGGCGATGAGATGTTCTATCACACCATGGCCATGGGAATTGATCCGGAGATGGACGACCTTCATACCCGCATGCTACGAGTTACAGAAGATCTGCGCGTGATTCAGCGTGAGCTGAATTGCGCTGCCATGCAGGCGCCCAGCGATCCGGAACTGATGGAGGCATTAAGCGCTTTGCCGCAGACCGAAGCCATCCAGGTTCTGTGCAAGTCTCTGGATCAGATGCGCCACTTCCTCTGGTTTTACAGCCAGGTGATGAGCAACGATCCGGAACTGGGTGACAAACTTCGCCAGGCGAATGTGTCAAAGACGGTGGAAGATGGCAAGGTGGATACTTCTTTCCTCGATCAGCTCACCCGGGCTGACGAGGCGATGCTGTTGCGTTATATGGCCGAAGCGAAAGAGCGGAAACCCAATTAAGACGCAGTTCCTCGGACGATAGTCCTTCTTACTTCTCCATCAGGACTGAGCACCACCAGGTTGGCCTCCGCGCCGGGAATAAGTTGTCCATGCTGCGCGAGGCCTGCGGCTGCTGCGGGGTTCAGCGTTGCGGCACGTATCGAATTCTGCAAACTCCAACCCGCGAATTGTTTCAGGTTACGCACGGCGCGATCCATGGTAAGGACGCTGCCGGCGAGTTTGCCATCGGTTTCGCCACGGATTGTGCAGCGGCCATCTTTGACTTCGACTTGTATGGGCCCCAGCTGGTAGGTGCCGTCGGGCATGCCGGCGGCGGCGGTTGCGTCGGTAATGAGAACGGCGCGTTCAACCCCCTTGGCCCGCAGGAAAAGTTTCACCACTTCGGGCGCGACATGAATCCCATCCGCAATAATGTCAGCCGTGAGTTGCTCGCTGGTGAGCACCTCGCCGAGGATGCCCGGTTCGCGATGATCCAGCGGACGCATCGCATTAAAGGTATGCGTGGCGTGGCGGGCGCTGGCTTTTATCGCGGCCTTGACCGGTTCCATGGTCGCGTCGGAATGGCCGATGCTCACACAGACATTGCGGCGCGCCGCTTCCGCGATTACCTCGATCGCTCCAGGAAGCTCGGGCGCGATGGTCATCATGCGCACATGACCGCGCGCGGCTTGCCAAAGGCGTTCAAAGACTTGCAGCGTGGGCGCAAGAAGATTTTCCGGAGGATGGACACCGCGCCGTTTATGACTGAGAAAAGGTCCTTCGAGATGAATGCCGAGTGGAAGAGCCTGAACGTCGTCGCCACTGCTGGCGAGTTCACTCTGAGCCACTTCGATCGCGTCGGCTAGTCGTTGCAAAGCAGCACAGGTCTGATCGAGCGGTGCGGCTACGGTCGTGGGGAAATATCCGGTCACACCGTGTGTCGTCAGAAAATTGTTTAGCCGCGGCAGTTCGGCAAGCGATGCCAGCATGACATCAATTCCGGCGCCGCCGTGCATGTGGATATCGACGAAACCCGGCGCCAGGATGGCATCTGGGAGATCGCGGGTGAAATCAATCACGGTTGCGTTCTTGGGAATTTCCTGCCGCGCCCGCGAAGACACAGCGGAGATGCGGCCATCCTCAATAAACAGCAGCGGGTTTAATATCTCTTCCCGCGGCGTGAAAAGACGATGAGCGCAGAGAACGATCATTCTTAGTAACAAGATTCTTAGTCAGAAGGTGCGATTAGTCACAGGTCCGCGATAACCTTTGTCCCACTGGATCCCCGGCCCCGGTGCGCCTCCAGTGTAACGCGAAAAATGTACCGGCACGTGGGGCCAGAGCGCAACGCCATTGCTGCGATGTTATAATCTAGGTGCCTATCGGAAAGTAAGAGTGCGCGGGCGGATTGACTTCCTTGTTGCCGTCCGCCGCCTAGTCGGGGAGTGGCTCAGCCTGGTAGAGCACCTGGTTCGGGACCAAGCACTCACAACCCTCTCAGTGCAATCAGCATCTTACGGCGATTCCACCCAAATTTGATCCCCTGGGAGGGAATTCCAATGTTTGAACAATTCATCAAAGAGAAACGCTACCTGTGCAACGCGAGCGACCGCAGCATTGAGTGGTACGGTCTGGCTTTGAAGTGGTTGCCCAACGATAATCCCACTCCAGTTGAGTTGAAGCAGATGGTCACTTCTATGAGGGAGAAGGGATTGAAAGCACGATCAGTGAATTCGTATCGTACTGCGATCAATTCCTATATGCATTGGATCAGCAATGCTGACGTCAAATGTGGACCTGGTTGTAAGCATCCGAAGGTTCCGAAGATGGCAGATCAGCAACGGATATTGCCAACGTTCAGTCTGGATGATGTGGAGAAGATCATTCGGTGGAAGCCGAAAGACTTCTATGAGCGGCGGCTTTATACGTTAATGCTGGCTCTCGCTGATTGTGGAACTCGCATCAGTGAATTGCTCACTCTGGAATGGCC
>DATNLE010000121.1:0-22245 GCA_035603035.1 Candidatus Acidiferrales bacterium
CGACGATTGCAACGGATATACCAACGTAGAGGATGGCATCTCTGAGTGGAATCTTCGTTGGTGACCGCGCACCGCCTGCGACGGCGCACGCAACAAGCATCCCAGCAATGGCGACCAAGAACACGGCAGCAGCCCCGAACTTGGCAGATGCGATCAGCACAGCGAAACCAGCAAACGTAACAATAGCTGGGTGTCGTACTCGGCGGGGTGGTTCGGAGACGGACGTCAAAGCGTTGGGCGAAGCCAGCCGCAATCCGAAAAATCGTTTGTAGGTTATGAGTGACACACTGACGAAAAAGCTGAGAAGGGCAGCCACGATGCAACACGGGAGCGGAACACCAAAGGCGACACCAAACACCATTCCCCAATCCTTCTGGCCTGCTGATCCGTGCTGCCAACTCATTGCGGCCGCGGTTGCAAACAGGGAGACGACAGATGTTCCGCTGAATATCACACCAAGGATTGCGGCCTTTTTGGCTGTCCATTCGCTCACAGAGATATGGTACGGCAGGATGGTTGGCGAAACCAGGCCTTAGCACTCAGAACCCCGGTCAGTGAGCGTTTTAGAGATATTACGCCAAGTGACGAGAGGCTACGGCGTAAAATCCCAGCTGTGCGAGGTCACAATGCCGTTCGCCATTTTTCAAAACTCTTGTCGCCGGAATCCTGTTTCTTTCCATTTACGCGTTCGTCGGGACCACGGCGTCGTTCGCCCAGTGCCCCGTCTTGAACGTGATGGTGAAAGGCGAGCACCAAAGTCCCCATCGCGATGGCGTGGTACGAGTGCAGCTTGTTTATTCGAAGCACTCAAAAGACGAAAATGGCGAATCGGGCGAGGTAAGACTCGAAGGCGAATCATTTCGCATCCGGATTCCGTTCCTTACACAAAGTAGGGCTCCAGTGCTTGGTTTAAACAGCTTTAAATGTGATCTGAGGCCGAAGACCGTGGTGGTGACTCTACTTTCGGGTGACCACGAGTATGATCGCGTCTCCTTAGATTGGGCAAAAGGCTTCAAAATGGCTGACCCTACCGCCTATGCTTCGCGGTCCGAACTGCTCCTGCACGGTACGCCCTAACGCCTTCTTTCTTCCCTTCGGCATTCCGTTTTCGGCCCTCAACCGGGGCAGTGAGCGCTTTCGCGATTTTTCGCCGACAATTCATTCGGTCATTGGCCTCGCCTTCGCGAAGACCCATCGCAATGACAAGTTCACCGATAGCGCGTATAGTGCTGCTGGCTAGAAAGAAGGTCAGATGGCCTCCATTCTGCGGGTCTCCCTCTGCGTTGTCCTCTTCTGTGCGACATCACTTGTCGCTAGGTCACAGACATTCACCTTCGCCAATGCGATGGTCGGCTCAGGTGATAACGAAGAGAACCTCTGCGTCAAATCAGCTCTCGAGCAGATAAGCTGCTACGGAAGGTTTAGAGACGCAGATGCAATTGGTGTAGGAGCCGCCTCAGTCGATGTCAGCCTTCTAAAGATCCGACTCGGAGCTAACGTATCGCTCTCGAACAATGGTGGATTAAACGAAGCGATCACCGCTCAGGCAAGCGGTACCTACCGAGACGAGTTCGTCGTTGCAGACCTGTCGCAAAGCGCATTCTTGTTCGTAGTCGTGGAACTGTCAGCCACTTCGGAGGGGAGCACTAATAATTCCATCCTGATGGACGCGGGGACGAACAATAATTCGTGCCAGATCGTGTCTTTCGGAACATCTCTTTGCCCGTTTCTATTTCCCCTAACCCCCTCACTTACAACCGTTAGCATCTACATAAACCTTACGACAACGGCGTCTCTGCGATGTAGCGACGCTGCCTGCAGTGGCGGAACGGCTTCTGTCAGTGCCGGTCGCTCCTCACCCGGGGGCGTGACGTTCTTGGCTGTTACGGTGGTCGACGAAAATATTGTGCCTCTCCAGGGGCCGACTGTGACTTCTGCTTCGGGTGTTAAGTACCGGTCGAAGTTTGCAAGCACCGCTGCGTTAGCCTCAAGTCAGCCTGCTTCCGAACAAGGTGAGCCCGTGATATTCGCGGCCACGGTGGCCTCGCTCGGTCGCCCACAGTATCCAACAGGTAAGGTACTCTTCAGGGACCTCACTTCCTCGACCATCCTTGGCTCTGCACCTCTAAACGGCGGGGCGGCCACTTTCACCACGTCAACGCTGAGTTCCGGCAGCCACTCAATTGTAGGCATCTACAGTGGCGATCCGCTGTGTGCAGGAAGCAAGTCAGCCGTATTATTGCAACAAGTAAACTAGCACCTTTGCTCCAATTGCTACAGATTCAAGAACGTCACGTCGGTTGTTGTAAAATTGGGCTCTTGTGCAAGCGATTCTCGCCTATGAAAAGGACCCTAGGAGGTGTTCCTTGCCAGCTTATCTTAGCCGCTGCGTGTTAGCTCAGGCTGTTCTTTGCTTTCTGTTAGGCACCACTCTACCCGCAAAAGCCAATAGCGTGACCGTAATTGGAAACGGATACGCAGGTAACGATATGGATGGCCTCGGATTAACCGCCGGAATTTTCTCTGCTTCCTCGGCTGCGCCCGACGGGCGAGACGATCTCGGGCAGGGTACGGTTGGCCTTCCAATAACGCTAAAATGGGGCTCTTTCGCTTTCCCGGGACCGGGCTTCACCTCAGTCAACCTTGGCAACCGATTCACCGACATTCTTACCGGCACAATTGTCTTCACAGGAACCTTCACGGTTCCCGCGTCTGCTCTATTTACCGGCACTTTCACCGCTCCGGTCGATGTGTCAGGTCAGCTGCAGGCCTTTCAGGACCTTACACTGGGCCAAGGTTTCTATACCCAGGGTCCCCTCATGGCGACCTTACTCTTTAGCGGAACCGGAACTGCCACATTTCAAATTGAGGGCATCGGCAACAATAACATTCTATTTAGGTCCGCGAACGTCAATTTCAACAACACGGGAACGTTGACTGCTGTTCCTGAACCGACCTCGCTATTTCTCATGGGCACTGGATTGGCAGGTCTGTCAGTGATGGTGAGACGCAGGTGGAGGTTCTTCCGACAGCGGCACGGAAAAGCTGACGACTGGCCTTCCGTATGAGTTGGTTTGCACAGAGCACTTCTTCTTTGATCACATTGATCAAGTAGGTCTTGGGCCGAGCCTTCAAGTTTTGTGTCGACGTGCCCGTGGGTAAATATGCCTGCCGCAATGCACTGCTCCCTGCACCGATAATCAAACAACATCGGGCCGCATTGCGCTTCCTTCTCACGATCCGGGCAAGACTTATTTACAGATGGGAGTAGATCGCCACACAACTGTCGAGAAGGCGATTACGCTCGCCGAGGATCGGCTCGATCTTCGGTCCAGGGTCAAAACGATGTTGCAACAACTACTCCTGGGTGGGCAATGGAATGGGAGCGGTCAAACTGCACGCAGAGTACGAAGAATACGATCATCAAGACCCAAGTAGCTAAATGTAACCATGGAAGGTAGCTCTCGGGGAAGAACTGCCGATGCAGTCGCCAAACTTTGATCTCGTTAATCGGCGAGCGAACTGACCTCGGCGAAAATGCCCAAATCGAAGCGACATATTGTTCGCTGTATGGGAGGTGTTGGTTAACCTGGTTGGTAATTCGTTTCAGAACCATCCACTGGGCTAGACCAGCGAAATAGAATGTTCCGAAATAAAAAACAATTTCCATAATGTGCGGAGCCGCAATTGCGATTGCTCCCCATTCAAGCGTAGTGCGCAGTTCCAATTTGTCTACGTTACTTTGGAGTGCAAATGCTGGCTCGCTCACGAGCTGCGTTTCTCAGCTGTCGCTAACAGGCATCTCTCCAAGGAATAGAATGCCGCCACGGAGGACCGGACTATGACCAGCTCGTCTGCGACGCAAGACAGCTATCCCTACCAGAACGAACCGATTTGGTCGAGGTCAGAAAAGACCATCGCCCGCACACCTTCAACGCTGCCCTGGGACGAGAGCTTCACGAGGTGATTCAGGAAGCAAGGAAGATGGCGAGCCAGATCAAGGGGCCGTCGGATTTGTGGGAGTTGGAACATTGCCTGACCGAACGCCGTAAGGAGATCGACCGCAAGTACGACTACCGATACTCGCGACTCACGCACGTGTTTGGGAAACTCTTGTACGAAAAGCGACTCAGTGAAGAAGAACTGCGCGGCTTGCGCGAGGAAAAGCTGAATTCGATCCGTTCTGTCGCCCAATTCTTAGCGGAGGATGCGGCTTGACCTGCATTCTGGCATAGAATCTGTTGCTGTCAGCATTTCGTCAGCCATCAACTATGAAAACCCGACTCTTCGCTATCTCCACTTCGGTTGCGTTTTCTCTCGTCGTTGCCGCAGCCGCTCTCAACGCACAAACACAGTCCTTCTCCGACTCCGAAATCCGAAGTCGCGCCGACTCGTTGCTGGAACATATGACGGTCGAGGAGAAAGCTGGCCAGCTCAACCAAGAGTCCGGGATGATCATCAAGGGCTTAGCTGACCAAAAACCTGATGACGACATCCGGGAGGGCCGGGTGGGGTCCATCCTCTGGTTGTCTGAAGTGAAGGAGATCAATCGGCTGCAGCACATTGCCGTGGACCAGTCGCGCCTGCATATCCCTTTGCTGGTGGGCTTCGACGTTATTCACGGCTACCGCACGATATTTCCGGTGCCGCTGGCGATGGCTTCTTCATGGGATCCGGCGGTCGAAGAGCAAGCGCAACGGGTGGCTGCTGAGGATGCACGCGCTGCGGGCATTCAGTGGACTTTTGCGCCCATGCTGGATATCGCGCGCGATGCCCGCTGGGGACGCATTGTGGAAGGCGCGGGGGAAGATTCGTATCTGGGTTCGGCGATGGCGCGCGCGCAGGTGCGTGGCTTCCAGGGCGCAAGCTGGAGTGACACAAGCATTTTGGCCTGCGCGAAGCATTTTGCCGGCTACGGCGCAGCCGAGGGCGGACGTGACTACGATTCTTCTTACATTCCCGAAGTTCTGCTGCGCAATCTTTACCTCGAGCCTTTTCATGCCGCGGTGCAGCAGGGTGTGGCGACCCTGATGAGCGCATACATGGACCTGAACGATGTACCGGCTACGGGGAACCGCTGGCTCCTGCATAACGTGCTGCGGCAGGAATGGGGATTTCAAGGCTTTGTGGTCTCTGACGCCATTGCCGTGGGCAATCTGGTGACGCACGGCTTCGCGCGCAACCGCGAAGACGCCGCTCTTCGAGCCGTAACTGCCGGCCTCGACATGGATATGGCCAGCAAGACGCTCATCGAGAATGTGCCCAAACTCGTGGCGGACGGGAAAATTACGCAGGCGCAACTCAATGACGATGTGCGCCCCATTCTGGAGTGGAAGATCCGCCTCGGACTCTTCGAGCATCCCTACGTGGATGAGGCAAAGGCAGAGGCTGTGCTCGCGCGCCAGTCGAGTCGGGATTTGGAGCGCAGGCTGGCTGGGCGGTCCATGGTCTTGTTGCGCAACGAAAACCATGTTCTGCCGCTCTCGAAGAGCGTGAAGAAAATCGCTGTCATTGGCCCACTGGCTGATTCTGCGGACGACATGGAAGGCGGCTGGACGGTGGAAGGGCTGTTCGGGGGCGAAAGCAAGGGACATCCGGTGTCGTTGGTTGCGGGAATCCGGAACAAGCTGGGGACAGACGCGCAGATCGAAGTGGTTCCAGGAGCGGCGTTGCAGCGCAAGTATCCGTCATTGCTCGATAAGTTCTCTGGGAAGAAATATCCTCCTCCTGCAACCGAGGCCGAACTGAAAAACTGGCGCGACCGGGCCGTAGCCGCTGCGAGCCGGACTGATGTGGTGGTCGCCGCTATGGGCGAGGCGACGAACATGAGCGGAGAAGCAGCTTCGCGAGCTTCGTTCACATTGCCGGGCGAACAGCAGCGGACGCTTGAGGCCATCGCCGCAACCGGCAAACCGGTTGTGCTCGTGCTCTTGAGTGGCAGGCCGCTCGACATTGTGTGGGCTTCGGAGCACGTGCCGGCAATTCTTGAGGCATGGTATCCCGGAACCGAAGGCGGGGACGCCGTGGCGGACGTACTGTTTGGCGATGTCAATCCCGGTGGGAAGCTTCCGGTGAGTTGGGCGCGCGCCGCGGGTCAGGAGCCGATCTACTACAACCACAATCTCACGCACGATCCCGAAGGCGCGCCGGACTTTACGTCTCATTATTGGGATCTCTCCACCAAGCCGCTTTACCCTTTTGGGTACGGGCTGAGCTATTCCACTTTCAAATTCAGTAATCTGCGGCTGAGCAGGAGTCCATTCACCCCCGGCACCGGCACGCAGGTTTCGGTAGATGTAACCAACACAAGCCAGATTGCAGGCGATGCTGTTGCCCAGATTTACATTCATCAGCGGGCTGGATCGGCCTCGCGTCCGGTCCGGCAACTGAAAGGCTTTCGCCGCGTCACGCTCAAGCCGGGCGAAACTCAAACTCTGACATTTCCTCTCGGCTTTGACGAGCTGAGCTTCTGGAGCCCGCAAACCAAGGAGTGGGGCGCTGAGCCTGGAATGTTTGATGTCTGGGCAGGAGAAGATTCAACTGCGCCACTGCATGCCGAGTTCGAGCTGATAGAGGACTAGGACTGTGCTTCGGTTCGCTTTCGCTGCAAGGCTTCTTTGAGCGACTCACCGGCATATTCGATGTGCTGGCGTAACAATTTGCAGGCTCGAGCCACGTCGTGCTGACGGCACAACTCCAGAATTTCCTGATGTTCTTCATTGGCGCGCTGGATCCCGTGAGTCAGGTATAGCTGCAGGCGAGTGTATCGTTCGCCACTATTGTTGACGTTGCGGATGATCGCCAAAAAGCGTGGCTGGTTAGCCCGCGAGTAGAGGATTGAGTGAAATTGCCAATTCAGGCGCCCCCAAGCAGAGACATGGTCATCACGCCGAAGCTCTTTTGCATACTTATGCAAAACGGCGCTGGCTTCTGAAAAATCTTCTTCCGTCAGATGCGGGATCGATAGCTTCAAAACTTCGGGTTCAAGCAGAGCGCGGATCGAAAAGAGCTCTTCAATATCAGCAGGGGACAAGGCGGGTACAATAGCGCCCCGGTTGGGGACGATTGCGATCAGACCCTCGGCATCAAGTTGCCGTAGCGCTTCGCGCACCGGAATACGGCTGACCTGGTACTGAGTGGCGATGGCGTCCTGGCGCAGCTGAGCGCCTTCCGGAATTTCTCCGCGAATAATCTGGTCGCGCAACTTGTCGGCAACCGCCGAAGTGAGCGACTGTCGCGGGATTGCCGAATCCGATGCGGTTTCTAAGTCCATCTCAAAGCGGCGCGCCCCTTTAATCGGGAGTGCAGCTCCCGGTTCAACGCAACCACTATAGCGCATATTATATCCAGGAAGTCTAATTCCCCTGCAGTGTTGGGCGGAAGATGCTCTTCGACAGGGTCCACCATGCCGGAAACCCCACAAGGGCGAGTACGCTTCGCGGAGGTAAAAGTACATGCCGCCGGCCGGTGGCATCATCGCGGGGAGTTCTCCGTAGGAGCGCACCCGCGATGGTGAGTGCGCCCGCGACAGCCCATGCCACTAAAGCCAACCTGCGCTTCCGATCTGACATGCCGTCTCCGCTGGAACGATGAAAATGCCCGAGCCAATCATGGCCCCGACCACCAGCATGGCGGAGTCGAACGTGCGAATTCACGCAGGTTAGGGTCCTGATACTTCGACTCGAATTCTTTCCGTCAACCGTAATCCTGGGAAACGAGAGTTTGACGATTGCATATTGTATCCATAAAATACGACAGGCGCACCTTAATAAGGAGACCCGAGCCGGAGCCCCCTTATTACTGGCGTTTTGCTGAACAGGGCTGAAAACTACAGAAAATGAGTCCATCTCATAGAATCCGGGTCATCGATTCCCATACCGGAGGCGAGCCCACCCGGCTGGTTGTGAGCGGTGGCCCCGACCTCGGGGCCGGATCGCTTGCCCAGCGATTGCAATGCTTCAGCAGCAAGTACGACAGTTTTCGCTCCGCCGTTGTGAATGAGCCGCGGGGGTCCGATGTCATGGTTGGGGCATTGCTTTGCGATTCCGTCGATCCAGAGTGCGTTGCTGGTGTGATCTTCTTCAATAACGTTGGCTATCTGGGGATGTGTGGTCACGGAACCATTGGTTTGGTTGCGACATTGGCCCACCTGAAACGCATTGGACCAGGAGAGCACAAGATAGAAACGCCGGTGGGGACAGTCAGCGCAGTTCTGCACGAAAGCGGCGAGGTTACGGTGAATAATGTGGCAAGTTATCGCAGTGCCGCGAATGTCGCAGTTGAGGTGCCGGCATACGGCGAAGTGCGTGGCGATGTGGCTTGGGGTGGAAACTGGTTTTTCCTGGTGCGCGATCACACCATGCAGTTAACGCTGCTGAATGTCGATGAACTAACGGCTTTTACGTGGGCCATCCGCCGGGCGCTTCGCGACAATCAGATCACCGGTGCGGACGGTAAAGAGATTGATCACGTCGAGTTGTTTGGCCCTTCTCAACTTCCAGGAGTTGATAGCAAGAATTTCGTTCTCTGCCCCGGCAAAGCCTATGATCGTTCTCCCTGTGGCACCGGGACAAGCGCCAAGTTAGCTTGCCTTTACGTGGACGGAAAGATCCGTGAAGGTCAAACCTGGAAACAGGAAAGTATTGTCGGGAGTGTGTTTGAGGGAAGGGTGACAATACGGGACGGGCAGATTTATCCGAGCATTACAGGATCGGCATTTGTGAACGCCGAAGCCGAGTTGTTGCTCGACGCACGAGACCCGCTCTGCATGGGTATTCGCGCATGAGCAACGCCGCCTATGACGTAGCTATTGTGGGAGCTGGCATTGTGGGGGCGGCCTGTGCCGATGAACTCGCACGCCGCGGCATGCGGGCAGTGGTTATCGATGGGGAAATCGTGGGGAGCGGCGCAACCGCCGCAGGGATGGGGCACATCGTTGTCATGGACGATTCCGACGCGCAGTTTGCCCTGACTTGCTACTCCCAAGGGTTGTGGCAGGGGTTGAGATCAGAACTGCCGGATGACGTGGAATACGAGCAATGCGGGACTATCTGGGTGGCAGCTGACGAGGAAGAGATGATCGAGGTACGCCGCAAGCGGGACTACTACGGCAACCGCGGGGTTGCGACGCAAGTACTCGATGCGCAAGCCTTGCAGACCCTCGAGCCCAACCTTCGCCCAGGAATCGCTGGAGGACTCCTCGTCCCGGAAGATGGTGTACTCTATCCGCCCTGCGCAGCCCGTTTTCTCATGAAGCGCGCGCAAGAAAGCGGGGTGAATCTTCGGCTTGGCGTTACTGTCGAGCAGATTGGCCAAGGGCGAGTTCGGTTGGCGGACGGCTCAGAGATCGCGGCCGAGATCGTTGTGAATGCGGCTGGAGCGGGTGCGCCGCATCTCTCGCCAGGACTTGAGATCAAGAAAAGGAAGGGCCATCTAGTCATCACCGATCGCTATCCCGGATTCTTAAGGCATCAACTGGTGGAACTCGGTTACTTGAAGAGCGCTCACTCTGTGAGCAGTGATTCCGTGGCGTTCAACGTACAGCCACGCCGAACCGGTCAGATCCTTATTGGATCTTCGCGGCAATACGGTGTAGAGCACCAAGAGGTAGACAACTCTGTGCTGGTGCGTATGCTGCAACGGGCGCAGGAATACATGCCCGGTTTGGCTCGGATATCTGCGGTCCGCACGTGGACTGGGTTTCGTGCCGCTACTCCGGACAAGTTGCCACTGATTGGTCCCTGGACAGCAGACAAGTCCATCTTCCTCGCGACCGGGCACGAAGGGTTGGGAATTACAACATCGTTGGGAACGGCGCGTCTTCTGGCTGATCAAATCACCGGAACACGGTCGGAGATCCCCATCGAACCGTACCTGCCCTCCCGAACCGTAAAGGAGCACGCGCATGCTTAGTCAGGCCACCACGCCTACTCAGATCACTGCGATGGTCAACCATGTGCCGGTTGTCGTGCCCTCGGGCACGACCGTCGCGGTCGCTATAGTGCTTGCCGGACAAGTTTGCCGAACGTCGGTCACTGGTGCGCCGCGCGGCCCCTTATGTGGCATGGGAATTTGTTTTGAATGTCGCGTAACTATCGACGGACAATTGCATTGCCGGAGCTGTCAAGTGCTGTGCGAACAAGGCATGGAAGTAGATACCGAGAAGTGAAAAGATGATGCGCGAAGCGAGACATCATTTCGACGTTCTTGTCATTGGGGGAGGGCCAGCGGGCATGGCCGCCGCCGCTCGTGCGGCGGAGTGTGGCGTCCGGGTCGGGATCGTCGATGACAACTTCAGCCTTGGCGGGCAGATTTGGCGGAGCCATTCTGACGACAATCAAAAGCACGACAAGCCGAGCGATGCGCAACGCGGAGAAGCTGCGAGATGGGCTAATCGAGTGCGTATTTCCGGAGTAACCGTTCTCTGTGAGTTGCGTATCGTGCATCAGCCCGAGATAGGTGTCCTATTAGCGGAGAATCTCCACGGTTTCTGCGAACTTACCTACGCGAATCTCATACTTGCAACCGGAGCGAGGGAGCGGTTCCTACCGTTTCCGGGTTGGACACTGCCCAACGTGATGGGTGCCGGTGGTCTGCAAGCCATGGTCAAGTGTGGCCTGCCGATTCGCGGCAAACGTGTGATCATCGCTGGCACCGGTCCTTTGCTCCTGGCGGTTGCGGCGTACCTCCGCCAGCATGGCGCCGAGATAGCAGTGATTTGCGAGCAGGCATCATGGGGAAGCTTGGCCCAGTTTGGCGTGGCACTGTTTAGCTGGCCCGGCAAAATTCTTCAAGCGCTCCATCTGAAACGAGATATCGCTGGCGTTCCCTTTGCCACAAACAGTTGGCCGGTCGCCGCACACGGCAAGAAGGCTCTTGAAAGCGTAACCATTTCGCGAGCTGGCAGAGTCGAAACTATCCCGTGTGATTACCTTGGCTGCGGTTTTCATTTGGTTCCCAACGTCGAATTAGCGTTGCTGCTCGGGTGTGGGGTCCGCAATGGTTTCGTGCAAGTCGATGATTTTCAGAAGACGACCGTGTCATCGGTTTTCAGCGCTGGGGAACTGACGGGCATCGGAGGCGTAGAACTGGCGCTCATCGAAGGTCAGATCGCGGGCCTGGCCGCCACCGAGCGTACCAGCGAAGCGAAAGCGTTGTTCGGAGACCGCCAGAATGCGCGCCGCTTTGCCCAATTGCTGGACCGCACGTTTCGCCTGCGTTCGAAGCTGAGGAGCCTGCCTTTGCCTGAAACCATTGTTTGCCGTTGCGAGGATGTTTCCTACTCGCGTCTTCGCGGGCACACTTCGTGGCGCGCCGCCAAGTTGCACACCCGCTGCGGTATGGGGACCTGCCAGGGCCGGGTGTGCGGCCCAGCGACGCAATTTCTCTTTGAATGGACTCCGGACTCGGTTCGGCCACCCGTTTTCCCGGCCCGCATTGAAACCTTAGCGCCCATCGCCGGCCAGTTGGAAATGCTGCAAAGCCAAGCAACAGGAGATTACTGATGAATTGGAAGGGCGTGATCCCTGCAATCACCACTGACTTTACCGAGGATCTTCGTGTCGATCACAGCTTCATGACGAAGCACTGCCGCTGGCTCTTGGACAACGGTTGCGCCGGCGTTGTGGCGCTCGGTTCCTTGGGGGAGGGTGCGGCCTTGTCGTTTGACGAGAAGGCGGAGATTCTGCGTACCTGCGTCAGCGCGGTCCATGGGCGTGGACCGGTAGTGGCTTCCATTTCGGCGCTTACGACTTCTGAAGCGGTGGCATTGGCGAAAGCGGCCGCTGATCTGGGGTGCGATGCTCTGATGGTGCTTCCGCCGTATGTCTATCAGGGCAATTGGCGTGAGATGAAAACCCACGTCGCGACTGTCTTTGCGGCGACACCTCTTTCCTGCATGCTCTACAACAATCCAATCGCCTACGGAACCGATTTCCTTCCCGAACAGATTCGCGAGTTGGCGGCAGAATACGAGAACTTCGAAGCTGTAAAAGAGTCGAGCACCGATGCCAGGCGCGTATCTGCCATTCGCGCGCTCATCGACCGCCGCTTGGAGATCTCAGTGGGCGTTGACGATGCCGTGCTAGAGGCGATCGGAGTGGGAGCAACCGGTTGGATTGCCGGCCTCGCCAATGCATTGCCCCGGGAATCGGTTGACCTTTTCAACTGTGGTATGAATGGAGAGAGCGATAAAGCGTTTGATTTGTATCGCTGGTTCTTGCCACTGCTGCGCATGGATACGGTTCCGCACTTCGTTCAACTCATCAAGCTTGTCCAAACGGAGGTAGGCATGGGGAATCCCCGGGTACGTCCGCCGCGCCTGGAATTGGTGGGCGACGAACTCAAGCAGGCGGCGGCGATTATTTGTAGCGCCTTGGAGTCAAGGCCGCTGCTCGCGGGTCGCTACGCCTTACCGACCCTAAAGTAGATCAGAATGACAAGACTTGCTGCTCGATCACTGATTGGGTTTCGAGATGGCAACGGTTCCGGAGAACCGTTCTACGCCACGGATCCCACTAACGGGCGACCTTTGCAGCCGGGATACATTGCGGCAACTCCCCAAGAAGTAGAACTTGCCGCTCTCCTCGCGTCCGAGGCCTTTACCGCCTACGGTCGCGTGCCAGGACCTGAGCGCGGTGCCTTCCTGCGCAAGGTTGCGGCGAAGATAGAGTCAATCGCAGGTGACGTAGTCGAGCGCGCAGGGCAGGAAACTGCTCTGCCGCAAGCGCGCTTGCAAGGCGAGACTGCGCGCACTTGCGCTCAACTCCGGCTGTTTGCAGAGTTAGCGGAGGAGGGTTCTTGGGTTGCCGCGCGGATTGACCGTGCCGACCCCGAGCGCAAGCCCGCCGCCAAGCCAGATATCCGTTCCATGCTGCGTCCGCTGGGCCCAGTCGTCGTGTTCGGAGCGAGTAACTTCCCTTTGGCTTTCTCGGTAGCGGGAGGGGATACCGCTTCCGCGCTCGCATCTGGAAATCCGGTCATCGTCAAGGCGCATGCGGCGCATCCTGGCACAAGCGAACTCGTCGGGCAGATGGTTCGAGAAAGCGTTCGAGAGTGCGGTCTGCCGGAAGGCGTTTTCTCGCTTCTGTTTGACGGTGGCAGTGATGTCGGCACAGCCCTGGTGAAGCATCCTTTAGTAAGAGCCGGCGGCTTTACCGGATCACGCGCGGCGGGAAGAGTTTTGATGGACGTGGCGGCTGCGCGCCCCGAGCCGATTCCATTCTATGCGGAAATGAGCAGCACCAATCCCGTCTTCATTTTGCCGGGCGCGTTGCGGCAACCCGGCGAACCAATTGCGGCCGGGCTGTACGCCTCCTTTACCATGGGCGCCGGCCAGTTCTGTACCAAGCCGGGAATGATATTTCTTCAGCCAGGCGACGAAGCTGCCTCGTTCACGGATAGGTTGCGGCAACTGGTTGCTGCATCGGCGCCCTTCCATCTGTTGACCGAAAGAATTCATTCTTCTTACGATTCCGCGCTCGCCGATCGGAAGGCGGACAGTTCTGTCACGCTCCTTGCCGAGGCTCCGAAGGCGCCGCAGGCCGCGGGTTTTGCCGTTGGTTCTGCGCTTTTTGAAACGGATGCGGCTACCTTCCTCGAGGCGCACCTTGATACGGAGATCTTTGGCCCCACCACGCTGCTCGTACAGAACTTGAGCCGGGATCAGATTCTTGCGATCGCCCACTCTCTCGATGGCCACCTCACAGCCACGATTCATGGCACGGAACAGGATCTGCATGATTTCGCCGACCTCATCGCGATCCTTGAGAACAAAGTCGGACGGCTTGTCTTTAACGGGTTTCCTACCGGAGTCGAGGTCTGCCACGCTATGGTTCATGGAGGCCCGTATCCTTCGACCTCGGATGGTCGCTCCACGTCGGTGGGAACTCAGGCGATTTTCAGGTTTACACGACCGGTCTGCTATCAGGGGTTTCCCGACGAAGCGCTGCCACAGGAATTGAAGAACGCAAATCCCTTGGGAATCTGGCGCATGGTCGATGGACAAATGACGCGAGAGGCAACCCGGCTCGCGCTCTCGATTCAAAGATGATTCAAAGATTAAAGATAGAAATCAGTCATCGGGTACTTTCGCTTGCGTTTGGGTGAAATCAGCGATCCCAACTTTGACCACCGTGCCACGCGGTTTGGGTTTCGCATCGTCAGTAGTAGTGTTTCCCACTACGGGGGCTATTGCTGGTTGTTCGGTCCAGACGCCATAAACGCGGCCGCCCCATGCGGCGATCCCCGAATAGTCGCCGAAGAAAAATCCTCCCGCTTCGAAGGGATCGGTGGTCCACGCGTAATTCTCAAAGCTCACCCCGCCATCGGTCGAACGCGCCAATACAACAATCTGCCTACGATTCTCCCGATCTCCCCGCCGGTCGTAAAAAACAATGTTGGCTGCGCCGTCCGTCGGATCGACCGCGAGCCATTGAAAAAACTGGTCCGCACCGTTGTGAACACCATCATTGTTCACCCGCACCGGAGCGCTCCAGGTTTTCCCCGAGTCCCGCGAGGTTTCGCTCGTTCCGTACGCAGGGGCGCGCGTCGTTTATGGCTTCCACAAGGCGGTGATGGGAGCCTTGCCGAAAGAGCCAGAAAGGTAATCAAGAATGCCTAACAAAATGAACCGCGCCGCCTATGCGCAGATGTTCGGCCCAACGGTTGGGGACAAGATACGCCTTGCGGATACAGACATCGTCATCGAAGTGGAGAAGGACTACACGACTTACGGTGAGGAAGTCAAGTTTGGCGGCGGGAAAGTGATTCGCGACGGTATGGGACAGTCACAGCGTTCGCGCGGTGAGGGCGCCGTCGACACGGTAATTACTAATTCTCTGATTCTGGATCATTGGGGAATCGTGAAGGCGGATATCGCGATTAAAGAAGGCCGCATTGCAGCCATAGGAAAGGCAGGGAATCCGGACATCCAACCGAACGTCACGATCGTGATCGGCCCTGGAACTGAAGTGATCGCTGGCGAGGGCAAGATTGTCACGGCCGGCGGCATCGACACCCACGTTCATTACATCTGCCCGCAACAGATCGAAGAGGCTCTCTATTCAGGCCTGACCACGATGATGGGCGGTGGGACTGGACCCGCGGTAGGGACGAATGCAACGACCTGTACTCCAGGTCCGTGGCACATTCAGCGAATGCTCCAGGCAGCCGATGCCTTCCCGATGAATCTCGGCTTCTACGCGAAGGGCAACGCGAGCTCAGCAGTTGGTCTCGTTGAGCAAATCGAGGCCGGCGCATGCGGCTTCAAGCTTCATGAGGACTGGGGTACAACTCCCTCTGCCATTGATTGTTGTTTGTCTGTAGCGGATGACATGGATGTCCAGGTTCTTATCCATACCGATACGCTGAACGAGAGTGGTTTCGTGGAAAGTACGATCGCCGCCTTCAAAGGCAGAACCATTCACACGTTTCACACGGAAGGCGCGGGCGGTGGACACGCCCCTGACATCATTAAGGTCTGCGGCGAACCAAACGTCATTCCATCTTCTACGACTCCAACGCGACCATATTCGGCAAATACGCTTGATGAGGCCCCTCGATATGGTGATGGTCACCCATCACCTCGATCCGCGAGTTCCTGAAGATGTCGCATTCGCCGAGAGCCGGATTCGAAAGGAAACCATCGCGGCAGAGGATGTTTTGCATGATCTTGGGGCCCTGTCGATCATGTCTTCAGACAGTCAGGCCATGGGCCGTGTGGGAGAGGTGATTATCCGAACGTGGCAGACCGCGGACAAAATGAAGAAACAATTCGGATACCTGGCAGAGGAACAGGGCGAGAACGACAACTTCAGAGCTCGACGATACGTATCGAAATACACGATCAATCCCGCAATAGCTCAAGGCATCTCTACATATGTCGGTTCGATCGAAATTGGAAAGCTTGCCGACATTTGTATCTGGGATCCAGCCTTTTCGGAGTCAAACCCGACATGGTGCTAAAGAGCGGCACGATCGCGGCCGCGATCATGGGAGACCCCAACGCCTCCATTCCTACCCCGCAACCCGAATACTACCGGCCTATGTTCGGCGCGTTCGGTCGCTCTTTGACGGAGAGCTCTGTGACATTTGTCAGCCAGGCACTACTCAACAAAGCGGAGGCGCTTGGGGTTGCAAAGAAACTCCTTCCTGTCTCCAACACGCGCAAGATCGGCAAGCGTTCGATGATTTTGAATAATGCCACTCCTCGCATGGAGGTAAACCCCGAAACTTATGAAGTGCGCGCCGATGGTCGCCTTCTCACTTGCGAGCCGGCCAAGGTATTGGCCATGGCTCAACGATACTTCATGTATTGAGTAAGACTATGACTTCGCATAACGCTTCTATTCACGGTGATCCGGCTCATCGTGCTTCTGTTCATCGACCCGCCGGGTATTGGCCAGCGGAAAACGCAGCAGGATCGCTCACTCTCGACTTTGACGCGAGTCACCGACGCCGCTTTCGCCTGACCGGAGATCAGGGGGACGATGTTCTTCTTGATCTTCCAGAAGCCGTGGCCATGGCTGAAGGAGACGGGCTGCAACTGGACGACGGAAGATGGCTGAAGGTTCAGGCCGCCATAGAGGACATTGTCGAAGTCAGACACAAAGATCCTATCCAGCTGATGCGGCTGGCATGGCACTTGGGTAATCGGCATTTGCCAACCGAAATTCGAGACCATGTTCTTCTGATTCGGCCCGACCATGTAATAGAAGATATGCTCCGTGGCCTGGGGGCGGATCTTTAAAAAGGTCCAGTCCGCCTTTCAGCCGGAAGGCGGTGCTTACGGTCACGGCCACCATCACAAACATCATGACGGCGAGCATCATCATGAGTGATCAACAGCACGGAATCTCACAGCTAGCTCTCTTGAGACAGCAGAGTTGGCTTTCGCCTGCATTCCCCACCGGCTCCTATAGCTATTCTCACGGTATCGAATGGGCGGTAGAAGCGGGCCACATTCATGATCGCAAAAGTCTTGTTGATTGGCTGGAAGCAGATCTCTGTTACGGCTCAGGACGAGACGAAGCGATTTTCTTAATTGGGGCCTGGCGCTCGGCAAGAGAGGACGACTGCGGAAAGTTGCTTGAAATTGCGGAACTCGCGGCCGCCTTTCGGGGGACATCGGAATTTGCGCTTGAAACTTCGCAGCAGGCCGCGTCCTGCCTCGCTACGTTGCGCCGAGTGTGGCCCGATCCCCTCCTGGAGACTTTTTCAGAATTGCTCGCGGAACCAAGAATTTCACCGGTGCTGTCGGTCGTGCTCGGAGTTCGTGCAGCAAAGCAAGACATTCCGGCGACCTTGGCCCTACCCGCATTTCTGCAGAGCTACCTCGCCAACTTGATAACCGCGGGTGTTCGCTTGGTGCCGCTAGGGCAAACGGATGGGCAGCTTGCCCTTGCCGAGCTTGAGCCAGCAGTGCTGGCCGTGGGTGCACAAGCTCAACAGGCAACGATTCACGACCTGGGGTCGGTTGGTTTCATGGTCGATCTCGCTTCCGCATTGCACGAAACCCAATACACGAGGTTGTTTCGCTCATGACTAATACTTCGAGTTCCGAGTCCCAAGCCCATCCTTTGCGTGTCGGTATTGGCGGACCTGTCGGGTCTGGCAAAACGGCTCTGGTTGAGGCGCTCTGCAAGCGCCTCCGCGACACATACGACATTTACGTGATTACGAATGACATCTACACAAAGGAGGATCAGCTCATCCTCACCCGTGCTCAGGCACTGGCGGCGGAGCGCATTATGGGTGTCGAAACGGGAGGCTGTCCGCACACTGCAATTCGAGAAGATGCTTCTATGAACCTCACTGCCATTGAAGACATGAACAAGAAATTCCCGCACGCAGAACTGTGCTTTGTCGAATCGGGCGGAGATAATCTGGCGGCAACTTTCAGCCCCGAACTGGCAGACCTGACGATCTACGTAATTGACGTTGCGGAAGGCGAGAAGATCCCCCGCAAAGGCGGCCCTGGAATTACGCGCTCCGATCTTCTCGTCATCAACAAGATCGACCTAGCTCCTATGGTAGGGGCAGACCTTGGGGTGATGGAAGCGGACACGCTCAGAATGCGCGGGAAGAGGCCATTTATTTTCTCTAATTTGAAAAGCGGCGAAGGGGTTGAGCCGATTGCGAACTTCATCATTGAGAAAGGTGGATTGGCTAGAAAGGCTGCCTAGCAGTACGGTTTATCACGCCCGTTCTCCTGTGGCGCCGAAGCGCTCCGTTCTGATCTTTTCGCGATCGTGGCCGGCAGAGATCAAGAGGTCAGTGGCATGTTCAACGAATGAGGTCGGGCCGCAGACGTAGCTGGTTGGCCGAAGCGTCGAAGGCCATGTACCCATCGCAATTAGCGGTGCGTCGATCCGTC
Organism: Candidatus Acidiferrales bacterium; assembly: GCA_035603035.1. Lineage (GTDB taxonomy): Bacteria > Acidobacteriota > Terriglobia > Terriglobales > Acidobacteriaceae > Sulfotelmatobacter. The sequence goes on from DATNLE010000121.1 coordinate 18,374, forward strand.
CGGCGGGTCTCGGCCAATCTTTCGGGGTCACACGCGTGTACGCGTAGTTGATCGTTAGTGAGTCGCCTTGATTTGATAGTGCCCGCAGTTCATCGCGGTAAAAAACCGTCTCCGGTTCCCTGACGGAATATAGCAAGCGGAATGGCGAGCTACTGCCGACCGAACGACGCGAGCGAATCATAGCCATAAGAGGAACGATGCCGGAGCCACCGGCTACCAGTTGGATCGGTTCCATCTGCTCGCATCGCCACACGAACCATCCGCCAATCGGGCCTCGCAACTCTAGTTCATCGCCGACCATGATTTCCTGCGTGAGGTATGGTGAGACTTCGCCGTTCGGCAGTCGTTCGACGGTGATTTCAATGCGGCCATCGGAGCTCGGCGAAGAGGCAATCGAGTAGGATCGGACGGCAGAGTACCCGTCTGGAGCGGTTAAACGCACGTCCACGTGCTGGCCAGCGACCTGACCCGGCCAATCGCGAACTGCAAGTACGAGCGTCCGCGCAGTTGCTGTTTCGTCGTGCACCGCAACAACCTTTGCAGCACGCCATGTCACTCGTTCGAGTACCGCTGTTCCTGCCATGGATCTCCATAGATGTGGTAGCCGAGGCTTTCCCAAAAACCCGGCTTGTCGTTCCGCATCAGCGTCATGCCCTTCACCCATTTCGCGCTCTTCCACAAATAGAGATGGGGAACTAGAAGCCGAGCGGGGCCGCCATGTTCGGGCTGAAGATCGGCACCGTTGTATTTGAACGCGATCCAGGCCTGCTTGTTCATGACATCTTTCAAGGGGAGGTTCGTCGTGTAATCGCCGGACGAACGAAACATTGCATATGGCAAATCTGTCTTCAGGTCCGCAATCAGGACATCTAGTGAAACCCCTTCCCAAGACGTATTCAGTTTCGACCACCGTGTTACGCAATGCAGATCAACGGTAATCGTTTCGGTAGGCAGCTCGCGAAACGACTTCCAATCCCATCGCTTCAAAACGTTGCTTCCATCGTCGATCGTGAATTCCCAGCGATCGAGCGAAATGCGCGGTGTTGGACCTGCGGATAAGACGGGGAAGTCGGTGGTGAGGTATTGACCCGGCGGGAGTTTGGCTTCGGATGCGCTGCGTCGACCGGAAAAACCTCGCGAGATGATAGCCATCATCCACTCCTGCTTAGCGTCTTACCTAGTGCTGTGTTGGTGCTGCGTTACGACCCAGTCGAAGACCAGCAATCGAGCTTCCAATGAATGTTGTCCTTCGAAGGTAGGTGCCGACACTTTGGGTAAGCGCTATTAAGGCTCTCCTGGCGGACAATCAAGATGGTTAACGCAAGTATCGCAACTAGTCGGGTGGGCATCTCCTGTCGCAAATACGTCTCGGAGTTTTTATATCGCACGAAGACCCGGTTCCCCTACATCCGGCAGACCTCACACTCCGAGAATGACGCATAAACACGGAGTCACCGGCATTCAGCCTTCGCCACTTGGTTTGGTTATTCTCGTGCTCCCACCCAGCAGCAGATGCGATTCGAATAATCGAGTCATTCGTCGTTTGCCGTCCTCTTCGGTGCGCGATCATTGAGAGCGGACCACGCCACGTTGCAAAACTAGGTTGATATTCTGACCGGTTGTTGATTGAAGTGCCTCAATTCGATTTGGAGAATTCCATATGCAAACGACTCAACCAGATTATTTTTCCCAGTACCGCAGCCTGAAACTGACACGAGACGACAACGGTGTGCTGGTTGCTGAATTTCACGGCAACGACGGGCCGTTCACCTTCACTGCTCAAGACCACACAGAGTTTCTCGACGCCTTCTACCGGATCGCGCAAGATCGAGCGAACAAGATCGTTATCCTAACCGGCGCAGGCGGTGATTTCATTCCTGGAGTTGATTTCGCCACGTTCGGCAATGTAGCCGATCCCGGTGTTTGGAGCCAGACTCACGACGAGGGCTGTCAGATTCTTGAAAACATAGCCAATATACGCGTGCCTGTCATAGCGGCTGTCGAAGGACGAGCGCATGTGCACTCAGAGTATGCCTTGCTGGCCAATGTGATCGTGGCAGCCGAAAGTGCGACCTTCCACGACGTCCCCCATTTCGCGGGAGGCATCGTGCCAGGGGATGGAATCTTTACGACGTGGAGTTATCGCGCTGGTGCAGGTCGGGCCGAGGCGTTTCTGCTGAACCCACAGCCGGTGACGGCGCGCACCGCGCACGAATGGGGAGTCGTTGCTGAAGTCGTCCCGAACGGAAAAGCGCTCAGCCGAGCGCGAGAACTCGCTGCGTTGTACCTAAAGATGCCGGAGGTGACGCGCCGCAACACACGCGTGCACTTCATTCATCCGTTGAAGGAACGTATTGTGCGGGAAGTCGGCTATGGGCTATCGCTCGAAGAAGCGTCGGCCGCTGACCTCGTGAAGTCTATGCAGGCTCAAAAATGAGGAACAGAGTCGGCATCTGCACGCTGATCATTGGGCTGATCTACCCATTCACCCAGCTTGCACGGGGACAGCAATCCGGCCCCGTGCAGCCCCCGCCCACTGTGAATGCAACATAAAAGCTTTTTTTTCGCGGTACGGATTACGGTACGTAAGTGTGTTGGCTTGTACGGACTAGCAAGGACTTAGGTGGCCGCCCGCCTCTTGCAAGTCGTTATATTTCCTTATCGTGGTTGTTCTTTCACGGCGTAAACACGGGTTCAAATCCCGTCGGGGACGCCAAATCTTTCAACAGCTTGCGAGCACTTCGATTTTCCCGCGGTACGCTGATCAGCCGCGAAAAGCGCGATTGGTGGGTGAATCCACGGCTGTAGCGACATAAAAGATGATGAATTTAAAGGGCATAAATAAGGACCGAAATCCAACCTGCCATGTTACCGCCCCGGTTGGATGAGAACATGGAGACGGGTTTGTTGCGCTGAATGTCATCACTCGCCTTAAGCTACTCACGCGCCTACCGGCCTGTCCGAATGCCCGAGGCACCGGTAGAAAAAGCTATCAAGGTGAACTGGCTTACTCCGTAAGGCTGCCGTGTACTGACATCTCGTTATCGAGCGAAATCGTCAAACTTGCGATTTTCCGGGACAACGAAAGAAATCCGCCAAGCTGTGCCGGAAGCGCCCTTTGCGAGTTTCCCGAATCGTAGGTACGAATTGTCTTTTCTAGACCCGCGACCGAGCTTCTGAAACCGTTGCGTCTATCCGAGGTTTTCCCTGACATCCGATCGGCCATACCATCCAGCACGTCAGCGAGATGTTCGTCGAATTCTTGTTGCGCGGCTGCCACCGGCGCGGGCAGTTCAAAACCGGGGATCCGGATCCGGTATTTCCACAAAGCAACTCGCATTATGAAAAGCATCCGCAACTGCGGTTGCCAGCGTTCGATTCGACCGCGCAAAACAAGGTCCTGCTGCCGAGAAGCGCCCGTTTCTAATAGCACAGCATCGGCGAGCGCTCTCACTTCTTCGAAACTGCTGTTGATCATCTCGCGCAACGAAAAGGCGCGTTCGGCAGCAACTGTCAGATCTTTCGAGAGTGGTTCTCGCGCGAATTGGGCCAACAATCGCAAGGTGGAGATAAAGGCCCTCTGCATTTCCAGGGCTACGGGCGCACTCCAGAGCTGATCAAATACCAGCCACATCATGCATAGTCCCAAGCCAACGCCAACGACCCGATCCCTTGCCGCTGCGAGCGACGTCTGCCTAGCGAACTCCTGTAGGTTGATGAGGGTGAAGACCACAACGATCTGAAATCCGAAATATGACAATCGCGGGCTTGATGTCATGAACCAAGCGGCGAGTGCTATGACCAGTGTGAAGAAAATCGTGAATCCAGGAATCGAATCGATGTGCGGCAGAATGAATATCTCCGAGCCTATC
>DATNLE010000122.1:0-21766 GCA_035603035.1 Candidatus Acidiferrales bacterium
GCCAGCTTCGAAGACCTCGTCCAGGAGATGCTCGTCCGCCTCGGCGAAGACCCGCAACGCGAAGGCCTTCAGCAAACTCCCCAGCGCGTTCGCAAGTCCTTGCAGTTCCTCACCCGCGGCTACACCGAAGACGCCGAAGCCTTGCTCAAGGGCGCTCTCTTCTCAGTCACCTACGACGAAATGGTGATCGTCAAGGACGTCGAAATGTTCAGCCTCTGCGAGCACCACATGCTGCCGTTCTTCGGCAAAGTGCACGTCGCCTACATCCCTAACGGAAAAGTAATCGGTCTCAGCAAAGTTCCGCGCCTGATCGAACTGTTTTCCCGCCGCCTGCAGATTCAAGAACGCCTCACCACCCAGATCGCCGAGACCATCCAGGAAGTAATCGAACCTCAAGGCGTCGGCGTAGTCATCGAGGCCCGCCATTTATGCATGATGATGCGCGGCGTCGAGAAACAACATTCCGCCGCCGTCACTTCCTCCATGCTTGGGTGTTTCCGCGACTCGAACGAAACCCGCTCCGAATTCCTCTCCCTGATCCGCCAGCGCCCCAACGGCATTTGAAGAGGGGTTGATGGTGTGGAGCGGACACCGTTGTGCGCTGCTTTTGACCCCTTGCCTTGGAAAGTTCAACAGGCTTTGGTCATCCCGAGCGCGCCTTATGCGCGAAGGACCAATGTTATTGCTCTGACTGCGGTGGGTCAGGGCGCAGTATATTAGAAACGCGAATCGGAGAGAATCCTACCTTGCCACCATCAAACTCTGCTAGATTACACGCCCTTGCTTTGCAAAACCAAAACGCCGTCGTCACCGGCGCGACCCGCGGCATCGGACTCGCCATTGCCCGCGCCCTCGCCGCCGAAGGATGCAATCTGATTCTTACCGCCCGCGACCAATCAGCCCTGCGCCGCATCGGCAGGGAACTCGCGTCTGCAAAAACTAAAATCCTCGCGCATCCCTGCGACGTCCGTGATCCGCAATCGATCGATGATCTCTTCCGCGCCCTCGGCAAACAATTCAAGCACCTTGATATCCTGATCAACAACGCCGGCATCGCCCACGCCAACCTCACCGTCGACAAGCTCTCCTCCGCGCTGTGGAAAGATGTGATCGACACCAACTTGACCGGAACTTTTCTAATAACGCGGGCCGCTCTTCCCATGATGAAGCCTGGCGGCACAATCGTGAACAATCTCTCTATCGTTGCCAACCGCGTCGTCGCCGGATCGGCAGCCTACGTCGCCTCAAAACATGGCGCCCTCGGCTTCACCAACACGTTGCGTGAAGAACTTCGCCCCAAAGGCATTCGCGTAATCGCTCTGATGCCCGGCGCCACGGACACCGACATCTGGAATTCATTCTGGCCGCAAGCCCCGCGAAAAAAGATGGTGTCCCCTGCGACGATAGCCACCGCTGCGGTTAACGCAATCCTGCTGCCGCCAAACGCCACTGTCGAAACTCTGGAAATTCTCCCCACGGTCGGACTTCTGTGAACCGATAACAAAACACTCAGCCCCTGTAAACGTCTGTGTCGTCTGTAATGAGGATTTTGTTTTTGAGGTTTCCAATCCGCCGTTTACACAAAACGATTTTCCCGCTAAGATTGCGCTCGCCCAATCGAGGAGAAACGAAAATGACGAAAACACCGCTGCTCGCCGCCGCCTTGTTGGCCATCGCGATCGCCGCAATTCCCGTCCACGCCCAGGACGCCAAGAAAGACGTCGCAACAAAGCCCGCGGATAGCCCCTCTAAGGTCGTTCTCGATTCCTGGAACGACATCGGCCGCAAACTCATCGCCATGTCCGAAGATTTTCCCGAGGACAAATACGACTTCAAGCCAACGCCCGCCCAGCGCAGCTTTGCCGAGCAACTGCTGCATGCCGCCAACGCGAATTATTTTTTCACCGATCCTGCCATGGGCAAGCCAATGCCCAAGGAAGAAGATCCCAAACGCTCCGACTTCAAGACCAAGGCTGACATCGTTGCCTTCGTGAAAAAGGCTTTCGCCGACGGCGCCGACGCCATCAAGGCCAAAGGCGACAAAGGAATGTCCGACCTTCTCGTTGATCCCTTCGCCCACCAGCAGGTGCGGGTCTCAGACATGGCCTACGGTTTCATCGAGCATTCCGGCGAACACTACGGCCAACTTGTTGTCTACTATCGCGTCGCCGGCATCGTCCCCCCAGAGTCTCGACCGAAAAAATAACTTCGTTCCGCTGCCATCTTGTTTCCGAGTTAGCCACCCAGGTGAGCGGGGAATTTCTTGTCAAGCCTCTTTCCCTCAGCTTTTTGCACATCTCGTTGATTCGCTTGTGGATATATTTCTGAAACACGTCCCATCGACCCAGCCACCTGCGCAGCCTCTCTTCACTTATGCCGAACAACTTCGTATCTCAAAGCAGCTCTCGAAGACCACCGAGGTACCCAGCGTGCTGCTGATCGCCCTGCGCCGCATTGCCAAAACCGGAGGCGGCCTCGCCAAGGTAGCCAAAGCCGCCGGCCTCGGGCGCGAGAGCCTCTATCGCGCCCAGTCCGTGCGCGGAAATCCTCGCCTTCGACCCTCGCCGCCCACTCCGGGCAGTTTGGGAACGGCCCTATTACGCTTACCGTTTTGCGTCTTGGACCGTAAGCGATCAGAACCACTAATTTTGTCGCGACCGGGGGTAAGCAGGTTCCTCATCCAAGTGCGGGTTCGGAATGACGGGTGGTCGACAAAAGCTCCGAGTGGCGGACGCTCAGCGTGGACTTGCGGTCATGAACGCGCGATGTCCCGTTGTCGTCTCCCAATACTCAATCCACTGCTGCCGAATGCCGTTGGCTCGTTCGATGAGTTCGTGGCTCGGGCTGTGCCCGTGCTCGACAACAACGACAATCCCGGTGTTGAACCTTCTTTGGGAGTGATCAACATCGGGTGAACGCGGGCCTTCCGCAGCAATTACGTCCTGAATCGTCACCTTTGTGCATTCTGCTTTGAACGTGGTGTGTCCATTAGCGTCTTTACCGACTTGCGTGAAGTTCTGGAGGACGAAGAAGTCCGGCACCTCTGCGGCAGAGATCAAGCCCATCAGATACAGGTCCAGGTAGGAATAGCCAGTCGCGGGCACGAAAAAAAAGTCACGCAACTGAGTGAACGATCCATCGAAGTTGTCCTGCCAGACGCCTCCGCCCATGGTCGACGCCTCCGTAGGCAACGAATAGGGGAAAGCGACGCGCGTTTGCAACCCTGGCGCCCAATGAGGCCACTGGCCGAGAGAAATTGTTCCGCCGTTGATTTTCGCACTCACGTATGCGGACCAGCGGTGGCCTACTTCATGGCCGAGGTGTCCTACCGCGTAGTTGTAGGGAGAGGGCTTGCCGTCCGGTGAACCCTCCGCGAGCTGGTGGGAGTAGAAAGTTATGTCGTGACTGTTGCCGACTGGCGCTCCTTCTGGAGGCACTTCTTGCACTTCGTTCGAGCCAACCCACACCGGCTGCGCCAATCCCAACTGGAATCTGCCCTGCGTGCAGCGGCTCTCCAAGAGCTGATGCGTCTGCTCGTGCCGCGTGTCCCCGATTCCTTTGACGTTGCCTCCTATGGGGCCGTCACTCACGGGACTCGCTTCCTGACTATCCGTGCGGAAATCGGAGTAGTAGGCCAGGAAATCGAACTTGTCGCCGAGAGCTTTGATGACGGTACAGGAGAGATCCTGCGGTTTGGGCGGAGCGAGGTAGTGGAAGGACTCGTACACAACTGAAAAGGGCCCATCTTTGCGTTTGAGAGAGGAAAAATGAACCGCCGCAGGGTTTACTGATGAGGTCGGATAGATCCCAACGATGGCGTCGGTCGCCGTCAATTCTTTGTACGACATCTCAAGGGAGCCGTCGCGATGGAGCACGGCCTGAAAACTGTTGATCGTCTTGAACCACGCGAAATCCAGGAGACCGCCAAACGGTTCGGTGAGATCCCAGGTGATCACCGCGCGGTCGGGAAGCTCCTTCAAATAGTGGGGGCCCGACATCCGCGGCTTCAGGAACACACAAATGGCAGGGGCTTTGTCGATCAGCTTGCTGGCTACTTCGGCCAACTCATCGAACCGATCAAGAACGATTCCTCCGTCGCGATGACCGTAAGGGTCAAGACCGATGTCCTTTTCTGAGGCGCCGAATCGGATCGAACCCGTTGTTCCCACGAGGAGCGAGTTCCACAACTTGCCGGAAAAAGGAAATGCGAATCTTTTGAGATCAGCTTCAGCATTGGCCAGCTCAGGACCATAATCTGACTCCCAGTTAAGAGGCCCGCTTTCTACACGGTATCCAGAACCGTCAGGGGTGAAGCGCAACGTGCGGCCAGTGAGGTCGAACAGGTTAGCCTTCCCTAACGCACTGTCATCCAATTCCATTACGATCAAGTCTGCTTGGGTTGAGACTCTACCGATAGAATGACCGGGCACATTGTCTTGCTGCGCATGCAAAAAGCGGACGGTCAACAACAGCCCACACGAAACTACGATTGCATTGCGGCATAGACAGCCGACCAGTTTCCTCACGTCACCTCCACCCCGCTAGGTAGGCAAGACCGCTCTCGCAGAGAATACGCGAATATCTGTTTGAGAGAAAACGATGGGTTACTGCAGTGTTGATGAAGCTGGAGACTGCCGGATCAGTTCTATGTCCCGACTGGCGGTGGCGATGCCACGCTTCAATTTCTTTTGGAACGTGTGCAAAACGTAAATCGCTTTGGCAAAACCAACGGTGTACACGGCTCGCCAGGTGTCGACGCGATGATGTGAAATGATCTCGACGATGGAGCCTCCGTCAAAGCCACGCATGGGTTTCGCTGCCGGATCGATTTCACTATCTTGCGCTGCGTAGAGAGCTCGGGCCGATATCGCGGAGCACCTCGCGAGGAAATTCGCGCACGTCTCCTCGACTCGACCTCAACCCCACGACCGGGCGCTGCACTTCAGTTCATAGGTATACGTCTACTGGTCCTAATACATCCAGCGACCGTTTCACTCAACCGATGTGCTCATGAGCGCCGGACAGCTTATACTGAGTTCATATATGTCCGCCGCCCCACAAAAGACGTTCTACCTCGAAACCTTTGGCTGCCAGATGAATGTCCATGACTCGGAAAAGGTTATTGGCACGCTGGTGCATGAGGGGTACCGGCAGGTGCAGACGGTGGAAGAGGCCGGACTGGTGCTGTACAACACGTGCTCCATACGAGACAAGGCGGAGCAGAAGGTTTTCAATCGCCTCAGCGATTACAAAAAGTATCAGAAGCAGGGCAAGAAATTTGCCGTGCTCGGCTGCGTCGCACAGCAGGAAGGCAAAAAGATTTTCGATCGCGCGCCGTATGTATCGATGGTGTGCGGATCGGCGTCGTATAAGAACTTGCCTCAGATGCTGGTGCAGATTGAGGCAGGGAATCAGCGCGTAACCGGACTCGACGATCGCGAAACCGAAGACTGCTTCGAAACCGAATTTACCGCCCGCACCAATCCCCATCGCGGATACATCACCATCATCGAGGGCTGCGACAAATTCTGCGCCTACTGCGTCGTCCCATTCACCCGCGGAAAAGAGCGCAGCCGCACCTCAGACTCAGTGCTGGCTGAAGCCCGCCAGATGGCCGATCTCGGCTACACGGAAATTCAGTTGTTGGGCCAGAACGTGAATTCGTATAAAGATCCAGCAGGGAAGCCGGGTGGAAAGAAAACGTTCGCAGAATTGCTGGCTGCAGTCGGTGAAGTCCCCGGGATCAAGCGCGTGCGCTTCACCACTTCACACCCCCGCGACTTCGGACGCGACATTATCGACGCCATCGACGCCGTCCCCGCCCTCTGCGATCACGTTCATCTTCCAGTGCAGAGCGGATCAGACCGCGTGCTCAACGCCATGCAGCGTCTCTACAGTCGCGAGCAGTATCTTGAACGCATCGCGTGGATGAAGTCCGCGAAGCGCCAGATCAGTATCACCAGCGACATCATTGTGGGCTTTCCCGGCGAGACCGAGGAAGACTTCAGCGAGACCTTATCATTGCTCGACGAAGTCGGTTACGACGCCGTCTTCACCTTCAAGTATTCGCCACGTCCCAATACTCCGTCGTTGGCATTGGACGATGCAATCCCCGATCAAGAAAAAGCGCGCCGCCTGGAAACATTAATGTCGTGTCAGAAAGAGATACAGATCACGCGCTACAGGAGATACATAGGTGAGACACTGGAAGTAATGGTTGAAGGCAAGAACGAAGCCCGCAAGCAATGGATCGGCCGCACCAGCCACAACAAAACTCTAAACTTCACCGCCCCCGACACGTCGATTCCGCAAGTGGGATCGTACGTAAGAGTAAAAGCAACCCAAAGCTTTCCCAACAGTCTCCTAGGAGAATTGGTGATATAAAAAGCCAAGCAACATCCGCAGCGAGCTGAGGAGCTCCCCATGGAAGTGGAAATGACAATCCGCGGCCTTTTGATGGATCCGGTTACGAATACTCCTATTGTGATTTTGAAGGATGTGGCGGGGGAATCGGTGTTGCCGATCTGGGTGGGAGTTTATGAGGCGAATGCGATTGCGTTGGAGATGGAAAAGGTGAACACGCCGCGTCCGATGACGCATGACCTGATCAAGAATGTGCTGACTGGGCTGGAGACGCAGGTACACAAAGTTGTGGTGACGGAGTTGCGCGAGGATACGTTTTATGCGGTTATCTGGTTGGAGCGGAGCGGCGAGGTGATCAGCATTGATTCGCGACCGTCGGATGCGCTGGCGCTGGCGCTACGGGTGGATTGTCCGATATTTGTGGATGAGATTGTGCTGAAGAATTCGAAGCAGGCGGCGAATATGTCGGACCGGGTGAGTGCCGAGGAACTGCGAAAATATCTCGAAGGTCTGAACGACGACGATTTAGGCAAGTACAAGATGTAGAGGGATGGAAGGCAATCTAGAAATCGATAAACTGCAAGGTGAAATTCTGCGCTGACGAGCCTCTCGGACGTAAGCGTCTATCGTAATTTAGATAATACCAAATCCCTCCTAGCTGATCGCGCTTCGGTCCCTTCGCATCGGTCGGATCAGTGGGCTTCTGCCTTCTTCGCCCAGCGCGCCGCAGCCACGAGTTTCGCGATGCGGGTGCGTTTTTCAGGGAAAGGCTCACTGGCCCTTCGCCTTCTTCAGCAACTCATCGAACTCAGCCCACTTCTTGTCTCCCTCCGTGATAGGTGTCACGGGAGGGATTTGAGCATCGGCGGCGGCCTGGCGCGCGGCGGCGGCCTGGCGCACGGCGGCGATCCACTCTTCCAACTCCGCGATGGAAGTGATCGAGTGGGAGTGGGCGAAGACTTTGCCGGGCTCGGCAGTGCAAAGGGTCTCTTTGTCCCCGTTGTGGTATTCGGTGCGGGGAATAGAGTGCGGGGTGATGGTCGTGGAGGTCAGCCTTTCTTGGTTTTACGCAGGCGCGCTACGGCACGCTTTTCCAGCTTTTTACTGCGCTCGTTGATCTCATCGACCAGTTCGCGGGTTTTGGCCCAGCGGGCTTCGACGGCCTTCCGGGCAGAGTCGGAGCGCTCCTCTGGGGTCATTTTCTTGGCGCGCGCTTTGCCGCCTTTCTTACCGAGCTGGGAGAGGTGCTCGCTGAGAGTTTTCATCTCCGCGAGTCTATACGAAGCCGCCGCGAAAGATACGTAGCGGCCCCGTATCTACAAGAAAACGTGGCGAATAAAAACCTTGACATACGTAACGGCCACGTATAGGGTAGCACCATGAACGGCGAAAACATGAATCTAGAACAAAAGCTGATCCTACTCACCAACAGCGTGCAGTCGTTGGTGGAGATGCAAGCCAAAAACGAAGAGCGGTTTACTCGAGTAGCAGCTTTGATCGAGAGCATCAGGGAGTGCGCGCTCTTGCAAGAGTCCAAACCGTAAAACGTGCCAAGTATTCCACACACTCTGGAAGGACGCCGAGTTGCCCCGAACGCACGGCCGTGATCCGGCTTTTAAAAATAGCTGAGCCAGACACTCGTGGCGGCGATACTTCAAGCCCGGAACAGGAATCGGTAAGATTGCGGCAGGACTTGCGAGTTGACATAATACTTCTTATCGGACATTACATTAATCACATTCTCCGGGCGGCTGTCCCACATAGGGCTTTGTTTACATGAGCTGGAGCTATTCCGCTGGGAAGACGATTTTGGGGTGGAATAAGGTGCCGGCCACACGGGTGGCGATTGCGAGCAGTTCCCTTTGTCCGGCGAAGACTTTGACCTGGCGGGCGCGGGAAAGTTCTGGAAGGTTGACGGGACGGCCGCTGCGGATGCGGGCGGCGGTGGGTTCGTCGGCGGTCACGGAGGGAAATTGAGGAAGGAGTTGGCGGGGGTGGATGAAAAGGGCTTCTAATCCTGCTGAGAGCTGGGGTTTTGTTGGGTGCAGGGATCGTGGCGAGATTGGTGGGCAGGAGTGCCCACCCGACACATGCAGTTCCTCCGTGGCGCTGCGGTCGGAATGACAATTTCTTGCTTGATCTTCAATGTTTTCGAGGGAATGCGCATGGGTGATGTCGAATTCGCCGACGGCGGTGCGGCGGAGAGCTTCGAGATGGGCTCCGCAGCCGAGATGCTGGCCCATTTCATGAGCGACGGAGCGCATGTAGGTTCCGGAGGACACGCGTGCGCGAAAGTGGGCCCGGTCGGCTTCGACGGCGGTGATGAGGAATTCTTTTATCTCGACGGACACGGGCTGCAAGATCACCTCTTTTTGTTTTCTCGCCAGTTTGTAAGCAGGAATGCCCTCGATTTTCTTGGCCGAAAATGGGGGCGGCACCTGCTCGATCACTCCGAGGAATTTGTCGGCGACTTCCTGGAGACTTTGAAGAGCGAGAGTGACAGGACAGACTTCATCTGACGGTTCACCGTCGGCATCGTAAGTGTTGGTGGAAAAGCCGAACCGGATCACGCCTTCGTAGGTTTTTTCAGAAGAGATGTAAAACTGGGCGAGGCGGGTGAGAGATCCGGTGACGAGCGGGAGGACGCCGGTGGCGAGCGGATCGAGCGTCCCGAGATGGCCAACTGAGCGTTGCTGCAGAATCCGGCGCATGCGGTTAACTACGTCGTGGGACGTCCAGCCAGCGGGCTTGTCGACGATGATGACGCCATTCATTGGAGAATTTGGTAGTTTGGTAGTCGGGTAGTTGGGCGCAGTCAGGCTTTGCGTAATCCTTTAAGGCTCCGCCCTTCGAAACCCAGCTCTAAGTTAACAGATTCTTTTTATGCTTCCGATTCGCGACGACCAGCCTCGTTACAGCACACCATTTGTAACCAGGTTCCTGATTGTGTTGAACCTGGCGATTTTTTTACTTGAGTACGCGCTGGAACCGCAGAGCCTGAAACTACTGGTTCATCAGTTCGGAGTCGTACCTTATCATCTGGCCGCGTTTCTTGGAGGCTCGCCGAGATACTCACTGCTGGCGGTCGTGCTTCCCTTCTTCACCTCGATGTTTCTGCACGGATCTTGGATGCACGTGATTGGCAATATGTGGTTTCTTTATATTTTCGGTGACAACGTGGAAGACTACCTGGGGCACTTCAAATATTTGGTTTTTTATTTGCTGACCGGATTGATTGCCATGTTGACGCAGGTGGCGGTCGATTTGCACTCGACCGTGCCCGCGCTCGGTGCCAGTGGAGCGATCGCCGGAGTGCTGGGGGCTTATTTCGTTTTGTATCCACGGGCGAGGGTGCTGACCTGGTTCTTCGTGTTCGTGATATGGGTGCCGGCGTGGATCATCCTGGGATATTGGTTCGTGCTGAATTTTCTCAGCGGAACCGCGACCGCGCTTGCCGTGCAAGGGCAGAACATGGGGGGAGTAGCGTTCTGGGCGCACGTGGGCGGATTCGTTTCGGGAGCGCTGCTGGTAAAAGCTTTTGGGGAACGCGGTTTGAGATATCCCTATGCGGTGGGGTAAAGAACCGCGACGTCACGAGAGTCGATGTCGCTGCAGTCTTCGTCGGCACGCGGAATCACGCGAGAGTGAATTCGAAATCGTAGGAATGTTTTCCTTCGGCAATGTTGATGGTCATTTTTCCTGCGAGACCGACAAGTTGACCGGTGCCGGAATCGGGGACGACAGTGACGCTCAGTTCTGGAACCCCGCGATTCAGCGTGCCGGTATGCTGCAGGGCGAAGGTACCGATGCGGGGGCCGGCGGCAGTACGAAGAGTTCCGGTGACGCGCTCGATAGCGACATAACCGGCAGAGCCTTTGGTTTCGGTGGAGGCGGTAAGCATCTGGCCTTTGCTGGTGGCTTCGAGATCGCCGTGGAAAGTTTTGTCGAGGGCCAGAAGGCCAACGGTGGGGTCGCCGACCTTATCGTCCTGAGCTTGGGGGGTCAGCTTGACTTCGAATGCTCCGGTGGCGTGAGCGGGCATGCTAGTTCCCTTCTGAGTTGGAGCGGGCTGAGCAGCGACACTGCCAGCGGTCTAAAAGCCGAGCGCAACAATGCAGGCAGCGATGCGAGGTCGCGGAGTCATGCCTGCATTGTCGTCTGGCGTTTGATTTGGCGTCAACCGCGGGTGTCGATGGTTTCTCCTTTCTCGATGTAGGCGACGAGCCATCCCATTACCCGTTTCCAGCCTTCGGAGTGACCTGCAGCGGCGGCGGTATTGCCCGCGAAACCTTCTTGTCGGATTCGTAACAACGTGCCGGTGCCGGCGCGCTGAGGACCACTGGGGTGCAGGCCGTGAACGGTTTGCGGCTGCAGTTCCCAACGGACCAAAGTTTTAATAGGACCGCCGTTCCAACTGTGTATCCAGGTGTGAACAAGCAGGCGCGGAGGATCGACTTCGAGATATTCGCCGTCAAGGTGAAAGCTAGTTCCGTCGGCGCCGACGCCGTCGCTCGACCACTTCCCGCCGACGCGAACATCGGCTTTCCACTGCGTGATGGTATATAGATCGCTCTGGCCCCACCAGCGGGGCATTTGCTTGGGATCGGTGATGGCCTGGAAAACGCGGGAGGGAGGTGCGGCGATGAAAATTTCGCCGGTGACGACGTCTTGATCGGGAGTGATTGCGACGGTTGCCATGAGTTTGCTCCTAATTTTATTTCTCAAGAAAGTTTTTAATTGACTCGACCAAACCGGGCCAGCCCTGGCTGTATGCCTGGCAGGCGGCCGGCAGTTGCCTCAGACCACTATGGGTCACTTTGAGACGGGTGCCCGATTCCGTTGGCGTCAACTCCCATCGGACGACGGTTCGGTGCGAGGGGATCTCGTGCCAGTTCGCAAACCAGGAATAGGATAAGAGGCGAGGCGGATCGATTTCGAGAATTTCACCGTGATGGTCGAAATCCTTAGCGGCGCCCTCTCCTTTCAATTCCCTTGAGACGGACCGCCACTGGCCGCCGGGGCGCGGGTCCATCTCCCACTGGGTTGTCTCGAAGCCATTAGCCGCGCCCCATTGCAGGGCTTGTGCGCGATCTGTCAGGGCCTGGAAGACTCGTAAAGGCGGGGCAGCGATTTCGATTTCAGTAACGACTGCGTCATGGTCGTTGGTGATTATGGATTTGATGTCGGTCGTGGTCATGACTTGCTCCGATTGAGCGCCCCATTTCTTGCACAGGACGCGAGAAATGGGGCACTCTCATTCGTTTGTTCGCCTTCAGCCTTGTGCGCCGCGGATTATTTCTGAGCAATTTCGTCTCGTCGCAGGTCGAAGAATTGTTTCAGATCCTTGCCCGGGCCAGCGGCAAAGGTCCAATCCTCGGTGTGGTGGTTGGCATCGACGATAGTGAACACGACACGGCGCATATGGCCCGCGTCGGGCGATGCGAGATTGGTGCCGTCGAAGAAGTCGAAGGTGAAGGTCTTGCCGTCAGGGGAAGTTGTGGCTGCCATGCGGGGCTGGTTGCCGGCGCCGCAATAGTGAGTCATCACCAGGCGATTGGCGCCGTCGAGATGGATCATGGAAATCATATCCTCGTGACCCTGGCCTTCGATTTCGCTCAGGAGGGCCGATCCTCCAGCGGTATCGCGAAAGGAAACCTTCAGAGCCTTGCCTTCGGAGTTCTTGCCTTCCCAGGAGCCGGTGAGGCTCTTGAGCTGGTCAAAGGATTTCTGCGCGGAGGTTTGTGACAGCGCGGCGGTGGCGGCCAACAGCAGAGAGAGTGACAAGGCGATGCGAAGTGATTTCATCCTAGTGATCTCCTTTTGAAGTTTTGACGATCGATTTTGGTGCAGGATGCAGCCTGGTTTCGTTGGCGTACTCGGCTTCGACAAATGTTTTCAAATTCGCCAGGTTCATTTTCCAGAAGTTGCGATATTGATCGAGCCAGGAATCGACGGCACGAAGCGGTTCGGGATTGAGTTGATAGACGCGGTGGCGACCTTCGCGGTGTTCGCGAACCAGGTGCGCGCGGCGAAGGAGGCGAAGGTGCTTGGAGATCGCAGGACGGGAGATGGGGAAAGCCCCAGCGATTTCACCAGCAGGTTGGCTGCCGCGACGGAGCAAATCGAGGACAGCGCGGCGGGTGGGGTCGGCGAGCGCCTGGAAAGTGGCTTCGGACGAATATGTAACCGAACGGTGTCGCATAATGCGTAACCATAGCGTTACATGATATCGATGTCAAGAGGAAACTTTCGGAAAATATCAAAGCCGAAAAGCCCGGTAAACCCCAATCAAGAACGTCGGACAGGAGTGTCCGACCCACACAAATCGAGGAAGGCCTGGTGGACGCGGGTGTCGCTGGATAGTTCGGGATGGAAGGTTGCAGCCATGGCTCTTCCCTGCCGGACCGCGACTGGGTCGGCGCCTTGGGTGGCGATGACTTCGACGGCAGGGCCGACGCGTTCGATTTTCGGGGCGCGGATGAACACCATCTCCAGCGGGGACTCTGCGAGTTTGTGGTTGAGAGGGCTGAGAAATTTGCCTTCGCGGATGGAACTGTCGAGCTGGCGTCCGTAGGCGTTGCGGCGGATAGCGATGTCGATTGCGCCGAGGCCTGATTGCTTTGGATTTTCGACTTCAGTGGCCAGCAGGATCGCGCCGGCGCAGGTGCCGAAGGTTGGCTTCAGGCGGACGAAATGCTTCAGCTTTTCGAAGCCCTCTTCCCCCAGCAATTTCAGGAATGTACCGGATTCGCCGCCGGGAATTACGAGGCCGTCGATCGCGTCGAGTTGCTCGGGCTTTTTTACAAGCACCACTTTGGCGCCGAGCTCTTCGAGCCGGCGGCGGTGGGCATCGAAATCTCCTTGCAGGGCCAGGACACCGATGATCATGGGTGTTTTGATTTTACTGGAAGGCCTCGGAACGGGATGAATGGCTGCGTCCCTTTAGGGCTCGAAAGGCTTCATACTGACGCGCACATGAAGCGCGGCAGGTTAGTTTGCGGGCGCCGGCCACACCAGTGTTACCAGCAGGGCTACTGCGATTCCCAGGGACACCTCTACAAAGCGATGAACCGCAACGATCCAGGGCGCCCGAGTGTATGCGACCAAAAGGACGATCGTCAGTGTGATGGCGGCAAAACGATAGGCGGCGTCCATGCGCAATAGCGCGCACAGGATTCCGCAAACATAAATGCCCATGCCATAGACTATCCAGTTCGGGTGCAGGTAAGTTGCGATGAGCGCACCCAGGGCCGCTCCCAAAGCTGTGCCCGCGAAACGCTGCCAGGCCACGGTCAGGGGATTAATCGTGGAGAGGAGAATTACGACGGCGGAAATCGGAGCCCAATAAGACTCCGGCAGCTTTAGCATGCGGGCCAGCAGCAAAGACGCGACCGTAGCCACGGTCGCACGCGCGGAATTCATGAGAGCGGCGCGACTGATCCCGAGCCGCCTCGCCCAGTGTGGCATAGAGAAGGATTGTATCCTTCCTCACTGACTGAAAACCGCGCGCGGTGTCAGCGCTGGAATCGCAGCGCCAAAAATCGCTGCGCTAAAAGTCAATGTGTTCGATTTCTTTTCCTCACGTGGACGGCGCTCGCGTTCACCTCAATGCCATCATGTCCGAGCTGCTTCGCTGACATTGCCAGTGCGGACCTCGAGTTTGCGTTTTCCTGAATCATGGCATAATGCGGATTCAGCGCGGGAGGATGGAGAAACAAAGAAAAGGAGTCTCGGAGTTGCTCGACGAATTGAATGACGTCTCGGCCAAGATATCGGCTCGGACCATATTGGCCAGGTTTGACGCCGAGATCATTCTCTCTCAGACGGAACTTAATAAGTTGAAGCCGAAGTAATATTCATGAGAAACCGAACGGTAAATATTTCGCCACAGGTTTATGCACGAATCGCCGGCGTGTTGTATTTGCTCAACATCGCTTGCGGTCTGTTTGGCGAAATCTATGTGAGAGGCCATCTTGTGGTTGCAGGGGATGCTATAACCACGGCGCACAGGATTATGGGGTCTGAATTTCTGTTTCGCTGCGGCATTGCGGGCGACTTGATCATGCATATAACCGATGTCCCCATGACGGTGATCTTTTATGTATTGCTGCGGCCCGTCAGCAGAGACCTTTCTTTGCTCGCTGCGTTGTTCGGCATGCTGCAGACTGCTATTTTGTGCGCCAACAAACTGAATCTCGTTACGGTGCTGCTTCTACTGGGAGGTTCGAACTATCTAAAAGCGTTTGATCCAAATCAGCTGCAGGCTCTCGCATCGCTTTTACTCGGGCTGCATGAATACGGCTTTGGGATCGGCCTGATCTTTTTTGGGGTAAGTTGCATAGTTACTGGGTATCTAATGTTTCGGTCAGAGTATTTCCCCAGGACTCTGGGCGTCTTGCAAGCGATTGCCGGCGTATGCTACTTGCTTAACAGCTTTGCTCAGCTTCTTTCTCCTTCACTCGCGAACCAGATGTTTCCAGCCATTGTGCTTCCCGCCTTCATTGGAGAGTTAGCGACGTGCGTGTGGCTTATCGTGAAAGGCGTAAACCTTCCGAAGTGGAATGAGAGAGTGCGAATGGGACCGGTGATAGGGTCTCCGGCAGGAGTGTAGCGTGGCGGGCAGTAAAAGCCAGACTCCATCTAGGCTCTTGAGGGGCCCAGTTCAAGCTTCGCTTGGCGGGGCGCCCTCCGGAGTTAGGATGACAGTTAGGCTGGGCCACCCCCCGCCGTCACAACCACACCACGGGCCCTCGCGAAGGGTGGGGCCACCTGCCGGTCATTTCCGCAAATAATCGATGAACCTTGCTTCCAATGCTCTGTCTTCTTGTGGCTGGTTCGTCTTGCCACTGGGCCGCAGAGCAAACCAGACCACCACGGCGATCATCCCGCACCAGCCTAGCAAGCGAACCACAGCAGCGATTTTGGTGTCGTAGTTGAGAACGCCGAGATCGCTGAATATTCGAAAGAAATCGTGCTCGGCAAATTCAGGGTCTCCGGTGGTGACCAGAGGCAGCACCTGCGCCCGCGCGTCGGCCATGTAGGTCGCGGTGTAGAGCCAGTTCTCGAAGAAAAAGAACAGGCAGAAAACGAAGCCGGTGGTCTGACGGTGAGTAAAGAAGTATGCCGCAAGGAGGAACGGCACAAGCCACTGGAGCAGAGTTCCTCCCCACAACTCGAGCGTCGGACCAAACCACCGAAAAAGATTGTGACCGCCCTCGTGGACAACCAGATTGGCCAAATCGATGAAGAGCATTCCTCCGTTGGCGTGCAAGGCATAGATGAGGAATCCGGCATAGAAAATGAGCCAGCCCCCGAGCGCCGGACGGGAGGCCGGCTGCCAGGGCTTGTCGAGCCCAATGTCGACAGCTAGTTGGTCGAAAATCGATTGCAGCGACTCGATCATGTGCTGGCTGCGATACTACGTAGGCAGCGCAACCCATGAAAGTTACGAATGACCCGGCCGGTCGCGATAACTCGGGCCCAAGCGGGGGACAGACGTACCCTATTTTTCTGGACTAAAGCATGGGGAAAGTCCTGTCTGTCCCTGGGTTCCCGTCGCTTGATGTTGCGGGCGAACCGGAAACCCTCCTTTCAGGCGGTAGAATCGCGGGGCTTTAGGCGCGCTTGGAGGGTAGATGGACGAACATCTTCTCGATTACCCGAGATGGGGCAAGGCGTGGCTGTGCTCCGGCATTTTTCTTTTGATAAAACGCGGACCTCGGGTTGACCGCGTTTTGCCTACCATCCCCTAGTCTGGAGCATCTGCGCCTCATCCATCCCCGCCACGGCCAGACCCTTCATCGCTCCCGTCAAATCTTCACTGACTTCAAGTAATACTTTAGGGTCGTTGAAGTGGGTAGCGGCTTTAACGATCGCGCGGGCGCGCTTTTCGGCTTCGGCGGGATCGGCGAAGCTGGTGGAGTCCTGCATGAAGATCCCACTACCGACAAAGACGGCTTCGGCGCCGAGCTGCATGACAAGGGAGGCGTCGGCGGGGGTCGCGATGCCCCCGGCGGAGAAATTTGGGACGGGGAGCTTCCCGGTTTTGGCAACCAGCTTTACGAGTTCGTAGGGCGCGCCGTGCTCTTTAGCCTTGGCATAGAGTTCTTCTTCGCCGAGGACGGTGAGGATCCGCATCTCCTGCACGATCTGGCGGATGTGCTTGACGGCGTGGACCACGTCGCCGGTGCCGGCCTCGCCTTTGGTTCGAATCATGGCGGCGCCTTCGGCGATGCGGCGCAGGGCTTCTCCGAGATTGCGCGCGCCGCAGACGAATGGGACCTTGAAAGCTTGCTTGTCGACGTGGTGGGCTTCGTCGGCTGGAGTGAGGACTTCGGATTCGTCGATGTAGTCGACGCCGAGTTCCTGAAGAATCTGGGCTTCGGCAAAATGTCCGATGCGGCACTTGGCCATCACGGGGATGGAGACGGTGGCCATGATCTCGCGGATTTTTTTCGGCGAGGCCATGCGGGCAACGCCGCCTTCGGCGCGGATCTGCGAGGGGACGCGCTCGAGGGCCATGACGGCGACGGCTCCGGCTTTTTCGGCGATGGAGGCCTGCTCGGCGTTGGTGACGTCCATGATGACGCCGCCTTTGAGCATTTCGGCGAGGCCAGTCTTGAGGCGGAGAGAGGTAGAGGTGGTGTTGGAGCCGTTGGTTTTGGACATGTTTGGACTCTTTTCGCGATCGCGAAGGATGAGCTGGCAGCGCGTGGTTGCCAGCTTTTTCTATTTTACAGGGCATTCACAAATCGGGGTACTCCATTCGCTGGCGCGGGCGGGAAAACAACCTCGCAGCAAGCCACCAAGAAAGGGGTCACGTCCGCCGGCGCCGTTCCACTGAGAGGAAAGGGACCCTGCGACTTCGCGTTCTGGGCTCCGACGGCCCGGAACGCTTCGCTCAGGATGACAGATGTGAAAATAGGAAGATTCGTTAACGGTCAACATACTTGGCGAACATTTTTTCGGGGTCGATGGCGATGAAGATGCCGCGGCTGCGGGCCAGGACTTCGTTTTTATCGTTGAGGATTTCGGCTGTGTTGATGTGCTGGCGCCCGCGCACGCTGAGCTCGCGGCCTTCGACGCGAAGCGGCTGGTGCAGAGGTACGGGTTTGAGGTATTCGATGGTCATCTCTCGCGTGAGGGCGACGACCTGGTGGAGCTTGTTTACTTTGCCCATCGCGTCGTCGAGGATGCAGGCGATGACGCCGCCGTGGGTGTGGCCAGGAGGTCCGGTGTAGCGCTTGCTGAGGCGAAATTGGCAGACGAAGGTTTGACGGGCTTCGTCGAGGATGAACTTCAGGCGCATGCCGTCGGGATTGTTCATGCCGCAGACGAAGCAATAGTTCTTCTGCATTTTTGTGTAGGGGGTGTCGTGGCCGTGGATTTGGGGCTGGCGTGGCATGGGGATGATTCTAACCTGACTGGAGTTGGCGCGGTTCAGCGGGAGTCTATTTGCAGGCGCTGCCAGGTTGTATGGGTTCTTCGTTGGAAAACCTGCGCCGGGGCGAAGGTCTTCGCTTCCTCAGGATGACAAGGGTGCTTCTCAGTTTCTGCAGAATGCTGTATACATATCGGTTTTGGAAAACTTTGATCGGAGCGCGCGTGAAACTGAATCGACAAGCTGGTAAGAGTTTTGCGTTGAGTATCTCAGGAGCTAAAGCCCCCGACAAGTGTAGTGCTCTGATCGCAGCGCTGAAGCGCTGCGCCCCCCAAAAGCATTCTTTCACCAAGCATTCTCTCTTCCAGCATTCTTTCATCACAGCCGGCAATCATTCTGTTATCTCGGTCTGCGCGCCGCCAGTCATGAGAGCATGCTCGGCCTTCGTACTGGCCCTGCTGCTCGCGGGTTCCGCTGTATCTGCGCAGGATAAGGATGCGGATAAGACGGGAGTGCCGGCTCCGGCGGCTAAGAAAAATCCTAAGAAGGATCAGAAGAAGGAAGAGAGTACGCCTGCGACTTCGCCAGACAAGAAAGCCGATGAGAAGAAGGCCGGGATGACGGCGGAGACTTTTTCCGGACTGAAGTTTCGCTCGATTGGGCCGGCGGTGGCTTCGGGGCGGGTGATGTCGATTGCGGTAAATCCCAAGAATAAGTTTGAGTATTACGTGGGCGTGGCGTCGGGCGGGGTATGGAAGACGGTTAACGATGGGACGACGTGGACTCCGCTGTTTGATAAGGAAGGATCGTATTCGATTGGGTGGGTAACGCTTGATCCGAATGACCCTTCAGTCGTGTGGGTAGGAGCAGGTGAGAGTAACTCGCAGCGCAGCGTTTCTTATGGCGATGGAATTTATCGGTCCGATGATGGGGGGAAGGACTGGCAGAACTTGGGATTGAAGAAGTCAGAGCACATCGGGAGGGTGGTAATTGATCCGCGGGATTCGAAAGTGGTTTATGTGGCGGCGGAGGGGCCGCTGTGGGGACCGGGCGGCGATCGCGGGCTTTATAAAAGTACGGACGGTGGAAAGAACTGGAAGGCGGCGCTGACCATCAGCGAGAACACGGGCGTGGTGGATGTGGCGATTGATCCGTCGAATCCGGACATTGTTTATGCGGCGGCTTATCAGAGGCGGCGGCATGTGTTCACGCTGATCGATGGCGGGCCGGAAAGTGCGATTTACAAATCAACCGACGCCGGGGCGACCTGGAACAAATTGAAATCCGGGCTGCCGACGGTAGATATGGGAAGGATTGGGCTGGCAGTGTCGGCGGCGGATCCGAATGTGGTCTATGCCACGATCGAGGCGGGGGATGGCAAGGGCGGAATTTTTCGGTCGAATGATCGCGGAGCAACTTGGGAGCGGCGGAATGAATTCGATGTTGGCGCGATGTATTACGCTCGCGTGGTTACCGACCCGAAGAATGTGGATCGGATTTTTGTGATGAACGTGAGCTTGCGGGAATCGCTGGATGGGGGGAAGACTTTAAAGAAGGTAGAGGAAACCAATCATCACGGGGACAATCACGCGATCTGGATTGATCCGGACGATACGAAGCATTGGCTGTTGGGGTCCGACGGGGGGTTGTATGAGACCTGGGATGACGCGAGCAATTGGCAGTTCAAGGCGAATCTGCCGACGGTGCAGTTTTACGATGTGGCGGTGGACAACGCGCTTCCCTTTTATAACGCGTGCGGCGGCACGCAAGATAATTATTCCTGGTGCGGGCCGGCGCGCACGCGCAACGTCAACGGGATTATGAATTCCGATTGGTTCGTGACCACGGGCGGAGATGGATTCCGGTCGGTGGTGGATCCGGTGGACGCGAACACGATTTATTCGGAGTCGCAATACGGCGTGCTGGTGCGCTACGACAAGCCGACTGGGCAGGAACTGGTTTTGCAGCCGCTGGAGGGAAAGGGAGAGCCTCCGCTGCGGTGGAATTGGGATTCGCCGGTGATTATCAGTCCGCACTCGCATACGCGGTTGTACTTTGCGGCGAATAAATTATTTCGCAGTGATGATCGCGGTGATGCGTGGAAGGCGATCAGCGGCGACCTGACGCGACAGGTTGATCGCAATAAATTACCGGTGATGGGGAAGGTGTGGGATGCGGATGCGGTGGCGAAGAATGCGTCGACATCGTTCTATGGAAATATCGTGGCTTTGGCCGAGTCGCCTAGAAAAGAAGGCCTGATTTTTGTTGGAACCGATGACGGTCTGATTCAAGTCACGGCCGATGGCGGGCTAAGTTGGACGAAGTACGACAAGTTTACGAGCGTTCCGGATATGACTTATGTGAGCCGGTTGGCGGCTTCGTCACACGATGCAAATGTGGTTTATGCGGCCTTTGACAATCATAAGAATGAGGATTTCAAACCCTATCTGCTGCGCTCGAGGGATGCGGGTAAGACCTGGACTTCGATTGCGGGAAATCTGCCGGAGAATGGTCCGGTGCTGGCGTTTGTGGAAGATACGGTGAATGCGGATCTGCTCTTTGCGGGGACTGAGTTTGGCACGTTCTTCACCATTGACGGCGGAGCGCACTGGGTACAGCTCAAAGGCGGGCTGCCGACGATTGCGGTGCGTGACATGGTCCTGCAGGCACGGGAGGGCGATCTGGTGATCGCTACGTTTGGGCGCGGGTTCTACGTGCTCGACGATATTTCGGCATTGCGGCAGATCAAACCGGAATCTTTGCAGCAGGCAGCGGCCGGGTTTCCGGTGAAGGATGCGTTGTTGTATATCGAACGGCATCCGCTGGGAGGTCCGAAGAAAGGGTTTCAGGGAGAGGGATTTTATACCGCGGATAATCCTCAGTATGGGGCGGTGTTTACGCTTTACCTGAAGGAGAAGTTGAAGACAAAAAAGGAGAAACGCCAGGAAGCGGAGAAAGATGCGGCGAAGAAAAACCAGACGCTCCCTTATCCGACCAATGATGAGTTGCGGGCGGAGGCGGAAGAGCAGAAGCCGGAGGTTTACTTTGTGGTGTACGACGAATCCGGTGCGGCGATCCGGCGAGTGGAGGGGAGCATTGAGTCGGGATTTCAGCGGGCGGCGTGGGATCTGCGGTACCCGGTAGTTTTGCTGCGCGAGCCGTCCGACGACGAAGAGGATTTTCCTCCGGCTTCGTCGAGGGGAACGTTGGTGCTGCCTGGGGCGTACTCGGTGCGCTGTTTTCAGAATGTGGGTGGAGCAGTAACAGAATTAGGTGGGATGCAGAATTTCAGGGTGGTGAGCGACGGCCAGGGTTCGATGAATGCGACCGACCTTGCGGCGAGGGAGGAATTTCATCGCAAGGTAGCTCGGCTTTACCGGGCTGTTTCGGGCGCGACGCATACGGCTCATGACGTGGAGGGACGGCTGAAGTCGATTCGCCAAGCGCTGCATGAAACTCCCGCGGCTGAGAAGCAATTGGATGCGGAGGCTGATGCCATCGAACAGAGCGATCGGTTGATCCTACGGGCGCTGAGCGGGGATAAGGAAATGCAGAAGCGGAATGAGCCGGTGGCGTCGTCGATTAACGATCGGATCGAGGCCATCATGGAGGGCGAAAGGTTCTCGCTGGCCAGGCCGACAGCGAGTCATGTCGAGGATTACAACATTGCAGCGGCTGAGTTTGGTGAGCAACTCGGGAAACTTCGGACTTTAGTTGAAGCTGATTTAGTCAAGCTGGAAAAAGATATGGAGGCTGCCGGGGCGCCTTGGACTCCGGGTAGAGTACCGGAGTGGAACGAGAAGTAGAGTCCACTTTGCTGCGCATGAAAAATGTTTAACACAACAGAAGGCACTGAGGCGCCGAGGGTAAGACGAACCGAAGATTGTTTGCGAATTTTTTCTTGCACGCGCAAGTCGCTTGGTTTTTTCGTAAGCAGCTGTGATAAACTCGGCGCCGACTGTTGCTTAGCGCTGTAGGGCGCGGCAACCGCCGTGGGGAAATCGTTCGACGTCCGGGAGGACT
>DATNLE010000123.1:0-3480 GCA_035603035.1 Candidatus Acidiferrales bacterium
GTGGTCAGGGCCATGGGCTCTCCTTTGCCAAATTACGATCGGATGCGTCGTCTATGCCTCACTCGTCATGGTACTCAACGTCTTGAATGTCCGCGGATGGATTATCCAGCGCTTCCCCCGACTCCGGCGACGGGCGCCGCGGTATGGCGGCCAAGCCTAACCGCCAGTAGCATGACAACAGGTAGCTTCTAGACCGGGCAAAACCCTCGTGATTGCGGCTGGGATGACTAGCCGCACGTCAACGCAATTGCAGCGAACCTTCAGTCTGGGGCGCCTTGCGGACTAGGATATATGCTTATATTATCTGTACAATGAGGATTTCTACTCGTGGCGCTGGACGCTTCGGCGGATACCTAAGAGACAGGGGGGCAGGCGTATTGGCGCATGCGCCGATCAGAAACGCGCGCCCTAAACCCGCGCCTCCACCTAATCCCAGCAGGATTTAAGCAATCAATCATGCCACTCAAACACGTTCCGAACCTTAAACCCCTGGCCAAGGGAATGCTATCGTTCGCGGTTCCGAAACTCGGCACCGTGAACGGCTACGATAATCCGCTGGGAACGCTTGCCGCCGACAGTTGCTATTCGATCTTCTTGCGTCACCTATGCCTGCCGCGCGACGCACACCTGGTCGATCTGCGGAAAATCGTTGCTGAACTTGGGCCGGGTACGAACAACTCAAGAAATCGAGACGATGTTGACGGTCCGTGCTAGGCCCAACCGAGCCAATTAGACAAGAGGGGGCGCGGCTGTCAGCAATGTCACTCGCTCACACGTTTGGAGCTATCTCCGGCATGATCGCCAAAGACCTCTTTCATGGCCCGCCCATTTAATTCAAGCCGGGTAAGTCAAAAATGGACCCATTGATTAAACGCCGCTGGCCTCGCTGGGCTGTTTGCTGGCTTTTGCTGTGCCAGATACAGGCGTTCAATATAATTGATCGCGTATTCTGGGGTTCTTGGCTCGGGAAAACCGGGGATAAGTTCACCCAATTCATGGCTATGTCCCAAATAGTTATAAGCGTGATACTGTTTGTGGCAGGATTACGGCGCTGGTCGGGTCTCCAGAAAGGTGGTATTCTCTCGCTGTCTTTGGCTGTGTTTCTACTGTGCTCGGCGGCCTGGTCAGTTGACGGTGGGGCTACCGTTCGAGCGGGGATTCAGTACTTTTTCCTTTTGTTAGGTTTGATTGGGGCGGCGGAGAACCTCGACGGTGATGATTTCATGGATCTCCTCGCCTGGGTGTGCTTCCTGTCGGCTGTCGCTTGCCTTATTCTCCTTTTTACCGCTCCAAGCTATGCAATTGGTGAAGCAACGGGTGAGTTCCGCGGCGTCTTCGGCCAAAAAAACGTCCTAGGACAGGCCATGGTCGTTGGTGGGCTCGCTTGCCTCCACAGCCTTCGGGCGCGAAGGCGAAGCCGATTGTCGGCCATGTCCATGCTTTTTGTCATGATATTTGTGACCATCAAGTCCGAATCTACCACGTCACTTCTGGTTATACTGCTGTTTTGCGTTCTCGGAGCCGGGATACCACTTCTGCAGAGAGGGGGAGGCGCCAGAATGCTTGGCGTCGTTTTGCTCACCCTCCTTCTCCTAATCGCGTCAGTTGCCGTCTTCACTCCCGATTCCTTATTGGAATTGATCGGTAAGGATCCCACGTTGACGGGTCGCACGGACATTTGGGGCTATGTGATTCCTTTTATCTATCAGCGGCCGTTGTTGGGATGGGGGTATGCTGCATTCTGGTCCACCCAAGATCCCGCGGCTTGGGAAATTGCGAATGCGCTTCGTTGGTTCTCTCCCCAGGCGCATAATGGCCTTCTGGAAATTCTCTTGAGCGGCGGACTCGTCGCCGCAGTTTGGTTCATTTACCTTTGGGTTCGAACGTTTCGGTTGTCGTTACAATGCATCCGTGTCGACAGCGCGATGGCGATAACCGGTTTCTCAATCTGCGCGGGTATACTATTGGAAGCCGTTAGCGAGCAGGTTCTGTTGTACGTTGACGGATTAAGCGCCATCTTCTTCGTAACTGGCTTCTTTTGCGAGAAAGCCGTTTCAAGAGCGCGGCGACGACGTCCAATTACCCTCGTAAATGTTGTCAGAGCCCGATCCACTCGCGTTGCGTCCTCGCCTGCGACCGCGAAGTAATTAAAGCTCGTAACTGCTGCAATTGGGATCGAGTTCGGCTGAACCTCCAAGGCATGGCGCGGTGGATTCGATGGGGGGTTCGAACGCTCAAGTAGCCCGGATAGCAAGGCCCGTGCTGGGTGCGAATGGTCTCACAACCGGCCAAATGGCGTCCCGCATTCCATGCACTGATACCAAAGGCTCTGCTGGCTGACTCATAGGGGTATTCCCGAATCGCGGCAGGGCTGATTCAAGTTGGCGCGGGAGATTCGCGCCATGCCATCAGCGGTCAGATTGCGAGATGACTATTCGGCGGAGGCGCTTCGGGCGCTCGCCCGTCGGTCGAAGGACGCTAATCAGAGCCGGCGGCTTCTGTCGCTGGCTGCGGTCCGGGAGGGCATAGACCGGGGCTCGGCGGCGAAGATCGGCGGGATGGACCGCCAGACGCTGCGTGACTGGGTCCATCGCTTCAACGCGTCGGGACCGGAAGGCCTCATCGACAACTGGACGGAGGGTCCCAAGCCTCGCCTTTCGGCGGAGCAACTGGCTCAGTTCGCGCAGATCGTCGAGGCGGGTCCGGATCGCGAGAAGGACGGGGTCGTGCGCTGGCGTCGGCTCGACCTCAAGCGCGTCATCGCCGAGAGGTTCGGCGTCGACTTTCATCCGCGCTATGTCGGAAAGCTTCTCAAGAAACTCGGCTTCTCCCACATCAGTGCGCGGCCCCGTCATCCAGCTCAGGCCGAGCGGACCGTCGAGGCTTTCAAAAAAACTTCCCGCACGCGCTGAAGGCTCATCTCGACGGCCTGCCGGAGACAACGCCGGTTGAAATCTGGTTTGAAGACGAGGCCCGCATCGGCCAGAAGAACGGCCAGGTTCGGCAGTGGGCTAGGCGCGGAACGCGGCCAAGGCAGCCCGCCGACCAGCGCTACGACAACGCCTATCTGTTCGGCGCGATCTGCCCGGCCCGCGGCGTCGGGGCGGCCCTCGCGCTGCCCTACGCCGACGCTGAGATGATGCAGCTCCACCTAGACGAAATCTCGCGCAACGTCGCCGAGGGCGCCCACGCCGTTCTGCTCCTCGACCGGGCCGGATGGCACACGACAAGCAAGCTCGACGTGCCCGGCAACATCACGCCGATCTTCCTGCCTTCCCGCGCCCCGGAGCTGAACCCGGTCGAGAACGTCTGGCAGTATCTCCGCCAGAACTGGCTCTCAAACACCGTCTTCGAAAACTATGACGCGATCGTCGACGCCGCATGCGCCGCTTGGCAAAAGCTCATCGCTCAACCCGAAACGATCACCTCCATCGGAATGCGCGATTGGGCTCATGTCGGTCAGCCACTATGACCCTTGGT
>DATNLE010000131.1:0-1262 GCA_035603035.1 Candidatus Acidiferrales bacterium
GCCAAGGCTTCCCTAACCCGCGTCGAGCGCCGCGAACCGCACAACCTCTATCACAAAGTGGACTTGACGCAGATGCAAGCGCTCTCGCCCAGTTTCAACTGGACTGTCTATCTCAAGGAAGCCGGGCTTGGTCAACAAAACACATTCAACGTAACCGAACCAGCGTTCTATAAAGAACTCGACCACCAACTTCAGACCGCCAGCCTCGATGACATTAAGAATTACTTGCGCTGGCACACGGTCCATTCTGCCGCCGCTTTTCTGTCCACGGCCTTTGTGAACGAGGACTTCGATTTCTTCAGCAAGACGCTGCGCGGAGTCCCGCAGCTCCGGCCTCGCTGGAAGCGTTGCGTCGGGTTGGTCGATCGGCAACTCGGCGAAGCTCTCGGCGAGGAGTTCGTCAGCCGGACGTTTAGTCCGGAGATGAAGCAAAAGACGCAGACCATGACCAGCCAGATGGAGCAGGCCATGGCCACGGACATTGAGCAGCTTACCTGGATGGGTCCCGAGACCAAGCAGAACGCGTTGACCAAACTGCATAGCATCGTGAACAAGATTGGCTATCCCGACAAGTGGCGTGATTACACTTCGGTTGTGATTTCAAGCCATGATTTCGCCGGCAACGTTGAACGGGCGACGGTGTTCGAGTCGAAGCGCAGGCTGAATAAGATCGGCAAACCCGTGGACCGGGGCGAATGGTCGATGACGCCGCCCACCGTCAACGCCTATTACAACTCGCGCATGAACGACATCAATTTTCCCGCCGGCGTATTGCAACCCCCTCTTTACGATCCGAAGATGGACGACGCGCCCAACTACGGCAACACGGGTGGAACCATCGGTCACGAGTTGACCCACGGCTTCGACGATCAAGGCCGCAAGTTCGACGCCCAAGGCAACCTGAAAGACTGGTGGACCGCACAGGACAACCAGAACTTCGAGTCCCGCGCGCAGTGCGTAGTGGAACAGTACGCCCAATACGTCGTTGTCGACGACATAAAGATCAACAGTAAGCTCACGGAAGGGGAAGACATTGCCGATCTTGGCGGTCTGATTCTCGCCTGGATGGCATGGAAAGATCAGACCAGGAATATGCACCTGGAAAACCGCGCCGGCCTCACGCCTGAGCAGCGGTTCTTTGTCGGAAACGCGCAATGGGCGTGTGAGAACGACCGGCCAGAGAACCTACGCATGAACGCCATCACAGATCCGCATTCGCCGGGCAAGTACCGCGTCAACGGCCTGGTGGTGAACCTGCCCGA
>DATNLE010000135.1:0-1895 GCA_035603035.1 Candidatus Acidiferrales bacterium
TGGGCACGTCTTCTGGGGCATCAATGCCGAGCCGAATCTTGCTTCCTCGGACCTCGACCACGGTAATCGTGATACCGGAACCGATATGGATTTTTTGGCTCTCCCGTTTTTAGGTGTACCACCCTGCAAATTGAGCCCGGATTCGGCTGACCAGGCGGCGTAGGGCGCCGATGGTGTTGCCAACCTTCTTCCAGGCCCAATTCACATCCAGCAGGACTCGCGTCCAGAGCGTCGCGATATTGCGGATGCCGTAACCGCGACGCAGCACCACGCGGATTTTCGTGTTGAGCCCTTCCACCGGACCACTGGTGCGGCGTTCGTCGAAGTAAGCCAAGATGCCGTCCCAGTGATTTTCCAGGGTCGTGATGAACGGCTCCCAATCCAACTCCGTCGCCCGTGCATCGGCAATCCAGTCTCGCAACGCCTTGGCCGCCGTCACGCGATCCGTGGCCGTGTCGAAGATCTCCGTCGCTTGCCAACGCAAATGGTAGATCACGCCCAACGTCGGCACTTTCTCGAACAACGCGTCGAGAGCTTGCACCTGCGCCGGTTTCAAATCCTGTGGACGCCGACGAAAATCGTGCATCAAAGAGCGCAACTGCTTTCGTCGCTCGGGAGGCAATCCTCGTTTGTACACTCGGTAGTTTTTTTTCGCAGCGCGTCGGCGACTTCGCCCAACTTCTTGGCGACGTGGAAACGATCCAGCACCGATTGGCTGTTCTGCAACATCGTGCCGCACGCTTTCACGAACGCTGGGCCCATGTCGGTGTGATGATGCCGCACCGCCAAACGTTGTTCTTCGGACAATACTTCCAAACACTTCACACCGGCCGCTTCATCGCGTCCCTTGGCGATGGCCAAAATCTCCGGCCGCGCGGGATCGGTCAAATCCGTAAGAACCGTGGCATAGCCCTTGTGTCCTTTGCGCAGGCTGATCTCATCCATGCCGACGCGTTCGATCTTCCGGGCGGGATCAACCTTCTTGGCCTTGGCATCCTCAATGCGCAGCCGCACGATGCGTTCGACGGTCTCCGCGGAGATGCCCAAGCGTTGGGCCACGTCCTCGGCGGTGCTGCCGATCAAACTCGTCAGCACGTGCTCCTCGAAGCGAAAGGTGTATTTCACATCGCGTCTTTTGAACGGCGGGATCATGGCCTGGCGATGTCCGCACGCAGGGCAGCGATGAAACACCTCTTGATAAACGAAGAAGCTCGGCTGGCCCCACAAATCCAAATCCCGGATGGCCAGGAACTTGTCTTTGTGAGCCACGTTCAACGGCCGCTCCTCTTTGCAGGTTTCACAACGGCACGCATCAGGCAGTTCCCAACTCACGTGAAAGCTGTGCCCGTCGTCAATGCGTTCGTATTCGCCGACGGTGACCCCGGCGGGCACATCCATTTGGATTTCGACGTTCGCAGTGGCCATGGGTTCGTCCGTGAACCAAGAGATAGGGTGTTTCCAGCTGCATCCTACCTTATGTCGCCATCGCCTGGCCGCCAAGGGCCAAAATGCCCAGCGTTGCACCTATCAACGGGAGAGCCCAAATCTGGATCGCGGAGTTGAAAGAACCCGTCGCTAACGCTGGTATATTGGTCTTATCCACTCTATGCCTTTTCCAAAACTGGCTGTGGAAGACCGAAGCCATGAAGGGGACGAGACCGTTTTACGCATGGACCTTCTAGAGTCCGGCCGGAAGTTTGGGTCCGCCTCTTCACGACTTTCCTTAGTTCGAATAGTCACCTGAACGCACTCCGCATTCACCAGCTTGAACAGGAAGGCCGGCGGCTTCGGTCATTTTTTTTTCACTCGGAAGCATACATTATGCAACGCATTTTCATTGGCGTCGATGTCTCGCAGGACCACCTCGATGTTCATGTTCGGCCGACGTCGGCACG
>DATNLE010000154.1:0-1732 GCA_035603035.1 Candidatus Acidiferrales bacterium
CGGAACCCCAGTCACGATAGTAGATCGCGGTACCGTCTCGGGTTTTGATCGTCGGCATTGAATATCTCCTTAACTTGTTGAGAGGGCAACGCAAAAAGGCGAGGCGCGATGAGCCACAGCCGAGTCTCGTAAGAAGGCGGAGTTGCCTCCAAAAAAATGCACCTCCAACTTTCCAGTGGGATCTTGTGAATGTCAACATGGAAAAGCTGTCAGTCGTTCACGGTGTTAGATGTCGCGATGGCCATGGATATCCCCCAGCCATTAGTAGACGGGGATTGCGCTTTCCCAACTGACCATTGCAGACATTGGAGACCGGCCCCTTGGGGCACAGAGCTGACGATCACTCGGTCCCACTTCTCCTCGTAGCGGCTCACGGCGCACGCGCCTAATAAGGCGGGCCTTTCAATGATTGCCCATGGGCCGACTTCGCATAACGGGCGTCGAGTTGAATCCTCATCTGACTGCGGCCGAAGCAATTCCTTTGATGGCCGCAGACGTCTACTCCATAACCGCAACACGGGTGCCAGATGCCTCAGCATCCACGAGACTCTAAGGTGTGTTGCGCAGCGGTACCCCTGGCGCGTATCGGCGCACGCACATGACAAGTCCCCGGTCCATTGTTTGCGCCGCACAACTGAGTCGCGCAACGGGCTTGTACCTAGCGTTACAAATCGGAATAAACTCAAGGCCGCTACCCACCAAATCGGAGGATCGCGCCATGGACAGTACGCTCGTCACTGGTCAGCATCGCACGCTGAATTCCGAGGCTACTCAAGTACCACTTTACGCGCCTTTCTTGTGGTTGCGGAACGGCTGGCGCGACGTGCGCCGGAACTGGGGAGCAAGCCTTGGGTGTGGCGCACTGATACTGGGGCTCGGTTGGACCCTTCTGATTGTCTGCGGCACGCATCCCTATTACATCGCTGCGGCGATATCCGGCTTTCTGCTGGTGGGTCCTCTGATGTCTGCGGGATTCTGCGAGATGTCACGGCGCTATTCACTGGGCCTGTCGGCAAGCTTTGAAGATTCGTTGGAGGGATTCGTTCGAAACGCACCAGCGCTGATGAAGTTCGGTGTGATTCTGGCGATCTGCGCCGCGGGGTGGTTTCTCATCTCCGCGCTTCTGCTCAGCGCAGTATTCCACGTAGCAGCCCCCGACATGAGCGGGACGCTGTACCGTGGATTCCTCGATTCGACGAATCGATCGCAAGTCTTGGGGTACATTTGCGTGGGCGGATTGCTGGCCACGGCGGTGTTCACGGTATCCGTCGTTACGATCCCAATAATAGTCGATCAGGGTGCCTCAGTCGGACAAGCAATGCGTGCGAGCGTCCACGCTGTACTTCGAAACATTCCTGCTATGATTTTATGGAGTGCGCTGATCTTGGTGGTGACGATCATCGGTTATGCACCACTGCTTGCGGGAATGCTCATCGTCGCGCCACTGTTGGGGCACGCGACTTGGTATGCCTACGCTGACATGATTGCCCGTCCGCTCGCTGTGCGTCCGGTTAACGTCGCTCTGAGCGATCCGCTGATGCAAACCGGATCCAAGCGCAAGTTCCGTGTCAATCCCAACGACGCACGCGAGGGACATTTGCGGAAGATTAGAGATTTGACAACCGGATTCCGCTAGCACCATTACTTTGACGCCAAATGCGATCCGTGTTGAGCCCGGCCTGCGACCGTCTGATCTGCGCGCTGGCGATTTGGGAGCGGCAGCCGGCCAACC
>DATNLE010000177.1:0-1108 GCA_035603035.1 Candidatus Acidiferrales bacterium
TTCCTGCCCTTCAGTTCGTTGAGCCAAGTGCGTGCGAAGGAGCGCAACGCCGCCTTGCTCGCCGCATACACGCCGAAACCAGGAAAACCTTTCACCGAAGCAACTGACCCTGTCATGATGATCGATCCGCCATCGTTGAACAGCGGCAACGCCTTCTGAACCGTAAACAGTGTTCCGCGCGTATTCAGGCCGAAGGTCGCATCGAAATGCTGCTCGGTAATTTCGCCCAGTGGGACGGCTTCGCCCATGCCGGCGCTCGCGTACAGGACGTCGATCTTGCCCTTTTCCCGCTTGACTGTGTCGAACAGGCGGTCGAGGTCGTCGAGATTGGCCGCGTCACCGCGCACGCCGGTCACGTTCCGGCCAATCAGCTTGACGGCCTCATCGAGCGCCTCCTGCTTCCTGCCCGTGATGAAAACGTAGGCGCCTTCTTCAACGAACCGCTTGGCGCTCGCCAGCGCCATGCCGCTCGATCCCCCCGTGACCACTGCGACCTTACCCTCTAGTTTTCCCATAACTGCTCCCTTCGGTAGATGTGTAGCATTCAGTACTGTAGAGTAGATTCTTTGGCGGTGGACGAGAACTGCTCGGGAGTCCTAATCTTTTGTCTATTCGTCCAAAAGAGGGAGGCTAAGTTGGACCCGATAACAGACATCTTCAGAACGATGCACGTAACCGCTTTCGGTCTGCACAGGCTCGAAGCCACAGCCCCGTGGGGCGTAAAACAGGAAAAGCAGACCGAAGAAAAAGTTACGCCTTCCGATAAAAAGATTTCACCCACAGATTTGGCGCACTTCGCCATGCTTTCGCGCGGCAACTGCTGGCTGAGTGTGCAAGGGATTCCGGAGCCGATTCCCCTCACCGGTGGTGATTGCTTTTTGCTGGCCCGGGGGACTTCGATTGTTTTGCGCGACAGCCCGCGAACACGTCCGAGGTGGAGTTTCCGCGAGATCGGGGCCAAAGCCAACAACAATGTCGCGCATTATGGAGGTGGTGGCGCACCGACGACAATCGTCTGTGGGTCCTTGAGTTTCGATCGCGCCAGCGTGAAGCCGATCACTCAGTTATTGCCGAGCTTCATTCTGATTAAGGCCGAGCAGGCACGCAC
>DATNLE010000183.1:0-13617 GCA_035603035.1 Candidatus Acidiferrales bacterium
GATTGCGCGAGGTGAACAAAATCCGCTCATCAGTTCCGTCGGCCCAATAGCAAACGCCGCGCAATCGCCCATTGCCGCTAACCGGTGCTCCCTCAGCCGGATCGTAGACCCAGTTCTGCGTGCCAGTGGCCGCATTGAGACTGAAAATGCGCCCCTTCGGAGAGGCGAAATACATACGTCCTTTGACGACGATGGTGTCCCCTTCCATGTCGTTGGTCGGGGCGCCATCACCCGTTTCAAACGTCCACGCGACCCTCAGGCGTTTGACGTTCTTTGTATTGATTTGATCGAGCGTCGAATAGTGTGTTCCCTGCGGATTGCCGTGATAAACGGCCCAGTCCGCACTAGAAGCCTGCGAGGAAGGCTCGGCGCCTGTAGCGGAGGAATGGGCCTGAGCGTTAGGCCCTTGCACCTGGCTGGAGGCGAGTAATGCACACGCCACAGCAATTGCGATTCGTTTCATTGGCTCATCCTTCGTGGCGAGCGTATTCGCGTTCGCGTCACCCGCTCTTATCCATGTTCTTGGTTCTTGGTTCTTGGTTCTTGCGCCGCTTACTTGCCAGCTGCGGAATGGGTTTCTTCGCTTATTCATGACGCAGCGCCGACGCAAGAAAAGTACAGAAGTTTAGCGTTAAATACAACGCGGACTGTGCGGAGCCCCAGTTGTGTTGACGTGCGCGAAACGCTCCCGAGGAGTGGTCTCCGGACCGATGTCGCGGAGCAAATCGACGATCTCGTCTTTCGAATAGTCGCGTCTTGTGTCGACAAAGGAATGTCCCGGCAGACCTCCAAGGCCCGGAACCTCAATTGTTGTTGGGTGGAAGCAACCTCGATCTGCAGGCCAAGGCTAATTTGCACACAGGCTCGCCAAAAGCAGCCTGCCTGGCATGTTTCAATCCAGCTGAAAAAGATGGCGAAAAAATGCGCGCGCTCGAAACACAGCTGCGGTAGCCGTTATGCGTGCGTTCGAGACGGGTCTTTTCGATCACCGAATACACATTGTGGCTGGTCATGGCCTCCGCGCCATTGAGGCGCTCCGCCCAGCGCTTGCCGTTTGAAGTCACCATCTGCAGCATCCTTTTAGTGCCGTAGTTCGTTAGCGCGTTGAAGTACTTCATGAAACAACTCGGGAACGGCACTCACAAAGGCGCCTTCCGGGATGGCCTTCACGGACCTTCCCAATCCGAAGCCTGCCCAAGGCGATGTACTGATCCAAATCAAAGCAGCGGGCATCAATCCAAGCGATGTAAAAAACGTGGCCGGGCATTTCAAGTCGCCGGTGCCACGGGTTCCTGGACGGGACTACGCGGGCATCGTTGTGAGCGGTGACGCTGAAAAAGGCATGGAAGTGTGGGGTAGCGGCGCCGGTTTCGGCGTCACTCGCGATGGTCCTCATGCCGAGTACATCCTCGTGCCGAAAGACTGAACTTGCCCACGTCTTTCGACCGGATGCTGCCAAGCCAGTTGACATCCTTGCCAGTTTTCGGCGGTTTTATTTCGATACCGCTTTATCGGCCAGTCCCGCATCCCTTCCAAGCCTCAAGGCTTTCGCGCAACCCGGGCATATTGTGTTTCGCACTGATTTTCCATTCGCCCCTGCCCCGGTTGCGGCATCCTTCACCGCCAAGCAAGCGCGGCGCTTATGTTTATTCGGTTCGGAACGGATAGCACGCTTGATCGCTGGAAGAATCGAATCTCCGGATGCTTCGACGGCCAGAGTCGTAACCTTTCTCGATAACTGCTGGCAACAAGAAACGACACCGCACAGGACGAAGCGCTTGCTACGCGCGACCATATTGGGCGCGAACGACGGCATACTTTCAACATGGTCTGCTGCCTTCTCAGCCCGTTCTGGTTACGCCAACGATCCTCTACCAATCAGGGGCGGTGATGTTCAACATTGATCAGTTCGAGAGACTCTTCAGGGATTATTGTGTTGTTTGGGCGGCTAAAAGCGGACGCTTCGTATCTGAGAAGCGCAGCACTCCGTGTTCCGGGCAGAGGACGCTGACTCCGGGAGCAAGAGTCCTTGCGGAAGACTAATGCATCATGATTACTTCGCCGGTGCACGAAGAAATCTTCGTCGTTGGACTCGCGGGTGCGTCCGGCAGCGGTAAGTCGACAGTAGCCAAGCGCGTGGCCTCCCGTCTCAACGGGCACGTTATTTCTATGGAGGTCTACTCGCTCGAAATGAATCATCTTCCCCTGGAAGAACGAGCAAAGCAGAACTATGACGCCCCGAATGCAATCGACGTGCAGTTGCTGGAGAACCATATCCACGACTATGCCGCGGGCCATGCCATCGAGGCTCCCATCTACGACTTTGCCCAGCACCTGCGCGTGCACGATCGGCACGAACACATTGCTGCCAAGTCGCTCCTGATCGTAGAAGGCATTCTGGCTTTGCATTTTGCGCAACTCCGGCCCCACTTCGACCTGTCGATCTACCTGGACGCTTCCGAAGACGTCTGTTTTCATCGCCGAAAGGTGAGGGACATTACCGAGCGTCAGCGTTCCCTGGACTTCATCCTGTGGCAGTACAAAAATGCGGTGTTACCTGCGACGCGTCAATACGTGCTTCCCAGCAAGGGCTACGCCGATCTTGTGCTCGATAGCGAAGCGGACCTGGCCACCGTCGAGAAGAACCTCTACGACGCCATCGTGGAGAAGCGCACTCTCGCCGCTGTGCAACAAACCTCCGTCGGCCAGAAGGTCAGATAAAGAGCCCGGTCGGCCATTTCTCAATGAGCGAGTAGTGGCGATTTTACGTCAATTGACGCCAGCGGCACCCGTTGCGCATGCCTTGTCCAGAGTGGTCGTTTTTGATCATACGGCGATCGGAATACCGCGTAACGTAGGGTGCATCTCAATCGATCATGTCGCATCGTCGAAATATTTGATCGCAAATTGGAGGAAGTGGAATGGCTACTCAACTATGCCAGAAATGCAAACAAGCCCATCCCGGTCAGGTCTGCGACTACGACGAAAAAGGTGAATGCACCGAGACGATTGACGCCAATGAGGTTGCTCAACCCTCTGACGCACCATCGCAGAAACAAGTCGGCACACGTTCCGAAAATTAACCCCGAGGCCGGAAGCCCCCCTGCTACCTGTCAGATTTGGGATGCGGCAGATGATGATGGGATACGCAATCTCAACGTGAGCATTTTAGAAGCCGAAAAGAGGCATGAGCCAGACTCAGTCCCAACTGATGTTCTTCTCGAACTTAGTGGCTAGAAATCCTCGTTGCTCGAATTAACCCTGGCTTGAAAAACCTGCACCTTTGGCTGCGACACGCTGGTCTACCTCCGAACATGGCTACCGGTCGCCCATTGCGGCATTCAAAATAATTCCCCGGAGCCGGCATCTTTACCCCCATAGACACCTTATGAGGGAAGCCTTGCATTTTAAGAAGAAGTATCGCTACTTCTTCTGCCCAAACTGGTTTCCTCCGGATATTGCTCCGAGGCTTCAGGGCGCATGGTTTTGGCCCGGTCGAGGGCTTCCGCCACGCTCACGCAAACATTCTGCGGTCCGAGATGGCCGTGAAGTCCTGCCTCTTTCATACGCTTCGCCGGTTGCTCTCTGGCTCCGCAAAGAATGAGTTGCCGTCCAGAATCGTGGACTTGGTCTGCGAATTTCTCCAATGCCTGCAGGCCGGTGGAATCGATCGCCGTCATGTTCCTGAGTCTCAGGATAATGATGGGTGGAAGCTCGTGCAGACGAGAAACGATCGCATCGAGTTTGTCCGTTGCGCCGAAGAGGAAGGGACCATGGATTCTGAAGATGCCGACGTAGGAAGGGATTTCTTTGTGCTGCAAGATGTGAACATGACCCTCTCGAATGTACTCCGCCGTCACTTCTGACACAGTGGTAGTTTGCGTAACTTTACGTATGTACACCAAAGCAGCCAGAATCATGCCCGCCTCCACGGCGGCAGTCAGATCGGCAAAGACCGTAAGAAGGAAGGTAACCAGCCATGTCCCAATCTCGAACCGAGACAGTTTTAAAAGTTCAGGAATCTCACGCCATTCGCCCATGTTGTAGGACACAACTAAGAGAATGGCCGCAAGAACCGATAGCGGAATAAATCGAGCAAGGGGTGCGGCAAAGACAACAATTGCCAATAGAGTCAGCGAGTGAATCATCCCGGCCACCGGAGTCTTCGCACCCGAGCGGATATTGGTAGCCGTTCGGGCGATGGCTCCCGTAGCCGGGAGTCCGCCGAATAGAGGAGACAGAATGTTGGCAACCCCTTGGCCCACGAGTTCGACGTTTGGATTGTGCTTATCTCCGCTCATGCGGTCGGAAACTACAGCGGACATCAGCGATTCAATTGCACCCAGCATGGCAACCGTGATGGCCGGTGAAATCAGCGGTCGTAGCAGGTCCAAACGAAAATGGGGGATCTTGAGGGTTGGGAATCCCGACGGAATACCACCGAATCGGGTGCCGATCGTAGCAACAGGAACTTTGAAGATGACAACCACCGCCGTTCCCAGGAACAGAGCGACGATATAACCGGGGACTCTCTTCACGAAGACCATGAAGAGAATAATCACTGCGAGCCCGCTAACCGCTAGAGATGTTTCAAGGGGCGAAAAGGTTGAAAAGTTATGAGCCAGGGTCACGATGCGCGATGCAAAGTCACCTGGAACCTTATCAATCTTGAGACCAAAGAAATCCTTGATTTGAGTGCTGGCAATGATGACCGCAATGCCGTTCGTGAAACCCACGACTACGGGGCGCGGTATGAACTTGACCGCCGTGCCCAAACCGGTCGCTCCCAATATCAATAGGAGAACCCCGGCCATCATGGTGCACATGAACAACCCGTCGATGCCGTATCTTGCAACAATTCCAAATACGACGACCACAAACGC
This sequence comes from Candidatus Acidiferrales bacterium, assembly GCA_035603035.1. Taxonomy (GTDB): domain Bacteria; phylum Acidobacteriota; class Terriglobia; order Terriglobales; family Acidobacteriaceae; genus Sulfotelmatobacter. The sequence continues at coordinate 4,884 of DATNLE010000183.1, forward strand.
GCCAGTGGGACCACCGATCTGCGTTGAGGAACCTCCCAAAGCAGAAATCACGAAACCGGCGACGATAGCGCAATATAGGCCCGATTGCGGTGGAACGCCAGACGCGATCGCGAAGGCCATCGCCAAGGGGAGGGCCACGAGGCCAACGGTAACTCCTGCGAGAAGATCTGACGCGAACAGACGTGGCGTGTAAGATTTCAGACAGACGACAGATTTCGGAAGCCAGTTACCCATCTCGTATTTCCCTAAGCGAGCCACGCCCTTAACTGTCCATTTGGAGTGTACTGGCAGTCCGCCTGTCGACGGGCTTTATTTGGCAAGAGTGGCCTGTTCTTCTGGGTAAGCCTTTTGATGTGTCTCGCGAACAAGAATCTCGAAGCAAGCGTGACTAAGAGTATCTATCCCTCCCGGGCGACCCAACGCCCTGCAAGCCCGCACTGGCGGTCAAGTTTCTTCTCGATCCAGCCCAGCGAATCTGTGGGATACTGTGGCCACTGTGCGGTATCTACGAACTCCAGAGCCCGAGTATTTTCGTACAATAAACTTTCGCCTTTTTAGCCTTTGTGGCACTTCCTAGAATCAATAACTTACGTGCTGTCAACACGGTGATTAGTTCGACTCCCGCCGCCTCCCACCACTATCTTATTTATTATCAGTTATTTAAATATAATTTCTAATTCCGTACACTAGCATTCTGCCAGAAGCGGAACCTTTGCCGGGCTTCTGCCCCCGTGTTTCTTGTTCGCCGATTACGAAACACTAAAACACGGATCATCCGCGATTGATCGTTATCGCGGGATAGCCTCAGGTATCACCTAGATTGAGCGCTCGTTACAACAATCGCTGTATAGACTCTGGCTGCTGCCCCCGCTCAAAATCGAAACAAGGGATTTTATTTGGAGGATGTTGTCAAAGGCGGGGGCGCAACAAGACGGCAACGGAAAAAGCGGGGCCCAACAAGGCAAGCCGCTGCGATCCGCCGACCATCATCTGCCGAACGAAGAGGAACCCGGACCGAAGAACGCTCCGCTCGACGCGGAGAATCCGAATTCGGTCTGGTCGCCCGAAACTGACAGCGGGACTGTCGAGGCGTTCAAATACTCTTTTCTCTCGCGCGCAAACGGATTGAAAGCGGCGGATGGACTCGGCAGGTTACAGCTCGGGAGCTCCCAATTTCGACAACGATTGCGGGGGTCGAAATTCGGTTGACTGCAGGCGGCGTACGAGAGTTGCACTGGCACGTAACCGCAGAGTGGTCGATCATGCTCTACGGCAATGCCCGAATAACCGCCGTCGACAGGGACGGTAAGAGTTTTGTAAGTGATGTGGGCGAAGGCGACTTGTGGCTCTTTCCTGCTGGTGTTCCTCATTCCATTCAAGGCCTCGGCCCGGACGGCTGCAAGTTTCTGCTGGTCTTCGACGACGGGAATTTCGACGAGTTCCAGACCTTTCTGATCACCGATTGGCTGGCCCACACCCCCAAGGAAGTGCTGGCTAAAAACTTCAACGTGGCAGCCGACACTTTCGATAATGTGCCCAAAAAAGAGCTGTTCATTTTTCAGACCGAACTGCCCGGCGACTTGAAGCAGGAGCAGAATCAAGCAGCCGAAGGAACAGGCACGGTACCCCAACGATTTGATTTCAAGCCGAGCGGAATGAAGCCGACGAAGGTTACAGCGGGAGGCGAGGTAAAGATCATCGACTCCAAGATCTTCCCGGTCACCCCAATTGCTGCCGCGATTGTGAGATTGAAACCCGGAGGCTTGCGCGAATTGCATTGGCATCCGAATCAGGATGAATGGCAGTACTACATCAGCGGAAAAGGACGCATGACGGTTTTCGAGGCCGGAGCCCGCGCACGCAGGCTGGATTTCGAAGAGGGCGACGTGGGATACGTTTTACAGTCGAACCCGCACTACATCGAAAATACAGTGACAGCGATTTGCTGTTCCTGGAGATGTTCAAAAGCGATCACTATGAAGACGTCTCTCTGGCGGAATGGATGGCGCATACACCACATCTTCTGGTCAACCAACACCTGCACGTGGGACAAGCGATGCTCGGTGCAATCTCAAAAGAAAAAGAAGTTATCACACCTAAATGAATACGGGAATGTAATTGAGAACTGTGACGGCATAAAGGGACTTGAACGAAGGAGACGTCCAAGCTTGTTCCAGCAGATCAGAAAACAGACCCACGGCAAGCCAGAGACCGTCGAGGTCAGTCCTCCTTCGGGGAAAAATTGATGCTTCTGTGCTGAAGAGCTATGGACAAGCTCACTGACCGCCGTCCGGAACACGCCACAGTTTTGAGCAATGCCGAAATCGCTAACCGGCTGGCAAGCCTTGGACAGCTCTACTTACCCTCGATGCCCAGGTCTTCAATATGCAGCAACATCTCTGCTGGATCGCCGTAGACGCGAAATGCTCCGGCTTCTTCCAACTCTCCTTTGCTGTAGCCACCCGACAGCAGCCCTACGCCAAGCGCTCTCCGGCGTCCGGCGGCAAGCATGTCCCACGGGCTGTCGCCAACCACAATACAGTTTTCGATCGGCACGCCCAGACGTTTCGCAGCGAGAACGAATACATCGGGAGAGGGTTTAGCTTTTGTCACATCGTCGCCCGTGATCACCACAGTGTGAGGAGGGACCTTCAAGCCTCTCAGCAGACGCGTCGTCTGTTTTCGATTCCCTGTAGTGCCAATCGCCCAGCGGATACTGGATTTGCTCAAGTACCGAAGCAATTCTCGCGCGCCTGGGAGCAGTTGAATGTCCCTCACCGCTTTGTTGAAAGCGGCATCGTGTTTTTCTTCCAGCGGGCTAACTTTAACGGTTCCCCGTTTAACCTCGGGCTCACGAAGTAACTGGGACACCATGGATTTGCCACTCATGCCGATGCGGCGATGGATTTTCCAGTTTGGTACAACAATGCCGACACTCCGCAATGCAGCAGCCCATGCAAGAACGTGCTCGTAAACCGAGTCAATGAGCGTGCCGTCGAGATCAAACAAGATTGCGGGATTATGAGATCGTTCAGCCTTCATCTAATTGCATCCGAATTGTCTGATCAAGATCCTTCTATCTCGGAACTGGTGCTACAAATGCCGAGCGATACCGACCGTTCTTTAGATGAGAATTGCGTGGATAACGTCTGACGGAAAGACTAGAAAAGCGATAATTGTTGAGTCGCACGCCTTGACCTTGCTAGTCGAGAGCCAGCGGTCGCTCCGTCCAACGAATCTGAGATCTGGCGTTCGCGAGCGACTGTTTCACTGAAATTGGCGCTCGGGGCCTTGGAACGCTCAACGGCCTGCACAAAACGATCAAGCCGTCGAAGTCCATCGATTTTGTCCGTATCCCCGACCTGGGCTGCTGCCAACGAGCGTCTCATGACGTCTATGGTTTCGTCGTAAGTTTTAAGAGGAACCGGGAACGGGTGGCCATCTTTACCGCCAAGGGCGAAAGAAAAACGCGCCGGATCAGAAAAACGCGTTGGTGTTCCGTGGATCATCTCGACGACCAGGGCGAGCGATTGCAGAGTTCTAGGACCAAGCTTCTCTAACAGCAGCAACGATGCGAAATCCTGAAATTCGCGTTCGTGCGCTACAGCGAGAACCACGCCCAAGCGTTTCAGATCCACATTGGACGCTCGCACATCATGATGCATCGGCATTGCCAATTTCCGAATATTAGTTAAGGTCACTTCCGGTGGACACCGGTCGCGCCGCTGTCAAACAGGTCAGAGAGGACTTTCACGTGAACATTCGGATCGGTCCCCACAGGCCATCATTCCATCATTTTTCCCCGGGACATCCCTTTAATGTCTGTAGAGTTCCAACCCCGCCGCTTCCAGAGAAACGACTGATAGCAAAATTATTGCGAATTCAGCTAGCCAATTTCTCATTTGAATGAATTACCTGGTAGCAGTCGCTAGCGGCTTCTTCGAGCTTGGGGTTACGCAGAATTGCATTCTTGGGAAGGAAATCAGCGAAGACATCCTTCCCCAATTAAAGATTCGCAGACTCCGTCGCTGCGCTGACCCATGATCTGGTGCGAGCGGATTCTTCGACTGCGTGTAGTACTCGCTGCACATTGAGAGCATCCTGAAAATTCGCATGAAATGTTTCTGTGCTCTGAAACGACCGCAGAAAATCAGCTAGCGTCAGAATGAACGTGTGCTCATACCCGCTGCGTCCAGCCGTCGACTATCAGTTCGTTCGTCGGCGGTGGTCAGGTGACGTATCAAGCGCCCACCCCGACCCGCGATCAAGTGGAAGAAACGTGACGGCGTTCCGCACGTGACAAACCGGCAAACGTCGGCAAAGCGGTTCTCTCGTTTTTGGTTTTATCGTCCAGTTAGCAATTATCAGCGAAATCGCTCCAGGCTGCGAAGATGTTGGGGTCTTGATCCCCCGCCAGCCGCTTCCACGCCGTTGATGCCGAATTCGGACCGACAGGTCGGCTTAGATTTTTCACCAACCTTTATCAATCCATTGCGATTTTTCGGACGTGGGTTCCTTCTGCAGGATACCTATCGCTTGAGTCTAAACCGTCATCGCTTCCTTAAGTATGTAATGGCTGAGCCCGCCAACAGAAACCGGCCGGCCCGGGATCATCATCGACTGACTTCCTGATGGCCTTGAGAAAGGTCGGGAAGTCGCTGTACTTCGTCAATGGTCGTTCGATCGAGAGCGCGCACTAACCCAGTTGGATCGCTGCGTGCCGCGGCCAGCGCTGTGTCGTCGTCCAATGGTAATGAATTCGCGATTGCCGCGACCAAATCGCGGACCAGTGTCGTCTTGCCGCACTGACGAGGCCCCGTAACCGTAACGACCGGCGTGTCCTTGAGCGCGCTAAACACCAGTTCGCCAGAAAACCGGGGAAAGGGCGGTTATCGGTATCGTCCATGTCGGGTGGAAGCTTCGTCTAGTCCTGAACGGAACCTGGAAAGCGCCGGGGCTCTCGGCTCGTGGAGGGGCGTCCGCTGCCTGGGTGTGGCGCTGAACGAATTTCGGGAGGATAGCGGCAAGCTAGCCGCCGAGGTGGCCTTGTTCTTTGTCGACTTTGCTTACTTCTTCGGATTCATCGCCAGCTTGCACACTGCGCATCGATCAGGCACAGCCTCCCGATCGCGCTGGGTGGCCCGGCACACTCTCGAACAGGCGCCTGACGGTGCCCGACAGATGCTTGGGTTCTTCCACGTCATGCAATCTGCCATCAATATTGCGATCCACAATTTCCGTGTATTACGCACCGTAATACAATAGACTCATGGATATTAGCAATATGGCTTCTCCTCTGACTTTGAGACTTGACGCGAAGACGAGAAAGCGGATCGAGCGCATCGCTCGACGCAGACAAGTATCCGTCTCCGAGGTGATACGTCTCGCGATCGCAGCGTGGGCGGAGCAGCAAGAGCCGATCGCCGAGCCCTTTGAGGCGATCGCGGATTTAATCGGGGTGGTCCATGGCGGGATGCCCGGCCGCTCCACTCGGATGGGGCGCCGATTCTCCGAAATCCTCAAGAAGCGGCGGAATAGCAAGTGATCCTCATCGACGCTGGACCACTTGTGGCGCTGGTCGATGCTGACGATCAGTATCACGAAAAGTGCGTCGAGTGCTTGAAGAGCTTGCGAGAACCCTTGGTCACCGTGTGGCCTCCCCTCGTCGGAGCCATCTATTTTCTAGGGGATCTTCCAAAAGCCCAGGAGGCTCTCTGGGAGATGTTGGCGCGCGGAGCGGTGCGACTCCTCCCCCTCGACCTGGTGGACATACCCCGCATACGAGAGCTCATGATCAAGTATGCCGACCGCCCGATGGATCTCGCGGACGCGGCACTTGTCAGAGTGGCTGAGCGAGAAGGCATCCGGAGGATCTTCACAGTGGACCGCAACGATTTCACGGTCTATCGCCTTCACGGACGGATCGGTCTTGCAATCGTCCCGTAGGAGAAGTCCGGGAATACTGATCACCGTTAACCCGATCAGCTCGACCCCGTCGGGGTCGCTCGGCCGCCTTTAGCGTGGGGTCGGTCGATTGCGCTAATTTCTTCAGGTGGGTTGGGTAAGCTCTGCCCAAGTGGCAACGCCCAGTAGGTGGCTTTTGGATTTTTCTCCATTCCCCGTTTTCACCGGCGACAATTGCCACCTCCTTTATTTTCGATGGCTTTTCACAACCCGCGCGTAGCCTTTCAGGTACCCGTTCTAAAACGAAACATGTATCACCTTCCGTGGTTGATGGCTAAAGAAGCGTGATCTCGCCCATATCGATTGCAACGAGCCTCCCGAAGGTCCGATAATGTAAGTTATAGCAGTCCCAGATGGTCCTGGTATTTGGCCTGCAACGCGCTGATCAGAAGTTCGAATTCGGGAAGACTTCGCAAACTCGCGAGGCAGGGATCTTTCAGGAAGTAAGGCCAGCAAGCAAATCCAGTACTGACGCTCCGCTCCAGCCACTCAAAAGCAGTTTCGCGCCTTCCGGTCAGGGCGAGCGTGCAGGCGATCTGATAGTACGTATGGTGCGAGTGCCCGAAGGATTTGGGGCTCGAACAGGCTCTGGTCACAGCTTCGATAGCCGCATCTCGATTCCCCACCAACGCGTGGAGCAGGGCTTGTAAGCTGATGATGAGGGGTTCGTTCGGCACGAGCCGCAGCGCTTCCTCCATCAGTCGGCTCGCCTCTTTCCAATCCCCGGTCATCATCGCCGGGTAGGGAGCAAAATAAAGCGCGTACTTGTTGCTGGGGCTCTCCGTTCGCCAGGTTTGAATCTGCTGACGCGCCAGGTCGTATTCCTGGCTCCAAACGTAAACTTGTACGACGCTCGGGCTAACCGCCTTCTGGGGTTGAAAGGGCCGTCCCCTTTCAAACATCGCACGCGAGTGATCGAGCAGTCCGATATGTGCCAGGATGCTGCCCAAACGGTTGTAAGCATGAGGCAGATTGTTCTGCAGAGCCAGAGCCCGCTTGAGATTGGCAATCGCCTCCAGATGCTGAAAGTTTTTCGACGGTCCCCAGAGCAGAAACGCGCGCGCGACGTGGCCTTCGGGAAGACTCGCGTCAATTTCGAGCGCCCGCCGGCAGTGGAATTCGGCTTTCTCCAGCCACACGCTGGCCGGGTCGAATTCGAAATGGCGGGTTGCGCATGCGAACGAGAGGGTCGCGTGGGCCAGGGCAAACATCGGATCGCGAGTCACCGCATTGGTGAGATAGTGGCTCGCTTGATCCATCATCGACGCATCGCCGGAGGCCGTGATCCGATAGCCGCGCATGAATTCCGCATATGCCATCGGCTCCCTGCTATAGCGTGGGCGCTGCTCGACCGCCGCCCGACTATACGGCCGGTTCAGTGCGCGGCTGATCTGCTTCGCAATATCGCCTTCGAGACCCGCAAGGCGATCCATGTCAATGTCGCACTTCTTCGTGAAGCTGGGCCGCTGCAGGTAGGTGTCGAGCATCTCCAGTGACAGGCGCCACTGCCGTTTTGATATCTGAACGGCGCCGTGTACAACAAATCGCACCCCTAGACGAGAGGCGATTTCCGAAGGCGTCATTTCAGGAGGCAGGTTCAGGACTACCGAAGTGGGTAGCACATCCACGCCCGATAGATTACCCAGGAGCGAGACGAGCGAATCCGCGAAGCCGAGACACAAGCCTTGGTCGTCCGCCGCCTTCTCCAGCAACAACAGCGGCAACACGGCGATGGAACACCTCTCACCCAAGTCGCTCCCATCCTTCCCGACGTCGGGGCGGTCGGAATTTCGTCCAGGATGGGAGAGCGGGTATTTCGCACCGACCACCCGAACCGGGCCGACGAAGCGATATCCTTTGCCGACTACCGTTTCAAGAAAGCGTGGCTTTTCGGCGTTGTCACCTAGCGCGGTGCGAAGCTTCCGCACAATGTTGTTGACGTTCTTTTCGGTATCGATAAACAGGTCGGAGCGCCACAGCTTCTTGACGATGTCCTCCCGGCACACCATCTGCTCGCGGCGTTCAAGCAGAAAGATCAGCAAGTCCATGGGCTTCTTCTCAATCTTGATCCGTCGTCCGGAACGCCGCAGTTCGTAGCGCCCCAAGTCGACTTCGACTTCGCCGGTACCCTGCTTTGAATGCCCCATGGAGACCCCTTGGGCAGCATTATCCAATAACAATCAACAACTTGCGACGATATAAGAAAAATATATAAAGGCGGTATCCGCTGCATTGTAAAGCGTTCCACCTCAGGCGATGATGCCCCATCAAGAATCTCGGAGGACACTCGCATGAAAAGTAAGCTGTTCATCACCCTGTCAATCGTCGCGATGTTGTGCAGCGCAGGTCAGTTCTTCACCACTGCCGCGCATCCCGACGCTCACGAAAAGAACGCGTTCACCCCGGACACAATTCAGTGGGGTCCGGCACCGCCTTTCGTCGCTCCGGGCGCGCAACTGGCCGTGATCGAAGGCAACCCTGCTGCTTCCAGGGGTGACTACACCGTGCGCCTGAAAATGCCAGACGGTTATCGGATTGCACCCCACTGGCATCCTCAGCGCGAAAACGTCACGGTCATCTCAGGGACGTTCAAGGTCGGTATGGGAGACACCTTCGACAAGGACAAGATGGGATCATTCCCCGCCGGCAGCTTCGCCTATCTCGATCCCGACATGCATCACTACGCGATGGCTAGCGGCGAGGTGATAGTTCAGATTCACGGTACGTCGCCAGTGCAATTCAACTACGTCAATCCCGAGGATGATCCGAG
>DATNLE010000157.1:0-2858 GCA_035603035.1 Candidatus Acidiferrales bacterium
GCCAGCCGACTCGGATCGCTACAAACAGGCGCTTGAATGGCAGTGGCAAAATCTGGACGTATGCGTCGGCGAAAAAATAGACCGCAAGAGTGCCGCCTACGCCAAGTATATGCCGCAGGCGACCGACAAAGGCATCAAGCGAGTGTGCTGGAATACGTGGATCGCCCCGCACAACTTCGAAGGGTTCTTTCTCAACATGGGAGACATGCAGGTAAAGTCCGGCGATTGGCAAACCGGCCGCAAACTGTATGAAAACGCCAAGCTATCGTCGACGTACGAGCAGTGGAAATTCCGTGAAGTACTCGAGCAGCGCATCCGGGACGCGCAACAAAATGTCGCGGCATTCAATGCGAAACCCGACGCCGCAAACCACAAACCGCTGATGGGGGCGTCTTCGTTCAGCTGTGTCGCCTGCCACCAGCAGTAAATTAGTTGTTCGTCTACGACCTTCGGCTTATGAGATAGCGGTCAGGAGGCATGAGCGTAGTACGTGCGCGTTGTGCGAAAAACACTAGACCGAGCGCTGCATCGAACAGCTGCCGAAGTATCCGATCACATAGCGCCCGTAACATACGGTGCCGTAAGATTCGCTCATGAAGGTCGGCGCTCTAATTGGTGGATGTGCTATTGCGTTGACCGCGTCGGTTTGCGGTCTCACGCGTCCGACGCAACAGCCTGTGACGGTCAAAATCGTCGCCTTTAATGATTTCCACGGCAACCTTCAGGCGGGTAGCTCTGGGCCAGTCGCCGGACAGTCGGCCGTCACGGCCGGCGGAATCGACTATTTGGCCGCGTACGTGGCCGAGCTGAAGAGCGAAAACCCCAATCATGTGGTCGTGAGCGCCGGCGATTTGGTGGGCGCCAGCCCGTTGATCTCCGGGTTCTATCATGACGAAGCGAGCATCGAAGCGATGAACTTGCTCGGACTTGATTTCGGCGCCGTCGGCAACCACGAATTCGACCGGGGGCCGGCCGAACTGCTGAGGAAACAGAACGGCGGATGTTTTCCCAGCGGGCTTCAAACATGCTTGGAGAAGCATGCATTTCCCGGCGCCGCGTTCAAGTATCTGGCGGCGAATGTGGTGTACACGGCAACTGGCAAGACTCTCTTCCCGCCTTACGCCATCAAGACATTCCAAGGAGTTCGCGTCGGGTTCATCGGTGTGGGGTTGAAGACGACGCCGAGCATTGTGACGCCGCAAGGTGTCTCGGGGCTCACGTTTAAAGACGAGGCAGAATCGGTCAACGCCTTGATTCCAGAACTGCATGCCCAAGGGATCCATGCAATTGTTGTGCTGATTCACCAAGGCGGAACTCAGGGCTCGGCGACGGTTGCCGCGACCGGTGGGATCAATGATTGCGCGGACGGCCTCGGAGGGCGGACGCATTCGCCGATTGTGGACGTAGTTTCACGCCTCAGCGATTCTGTCGATCTGGTTATTTCGGGCCATACACACAAAGCTTACAACTGCCGGTTGCCGAACAGTGCCGGGCGGCTGATCCCGGTCACGCAGGCCGGCTATTATGGGCGACTTCTTAGCGACATCGACCTCAGTGTGGACAGTTCGACGGGACGGGTGACGCACATTGCGGCATCCAACCTCGTGGTCAGCCACCCGGCGGCGGATGACTCGACGTCGCCGGTACATCCCTTTTTGTCGTCTCAGGCGATCGAGCGAATTCGCGCGCTGGTCGCAGACTACGCCGTCGCTGTCGCACCACTGGCCAACCAAGTGATTGGTGCGATCGCAGCGCCACTGACGAACTCGCCAGGACCGAGTGGCGAAGTGCCGGCAGGGGACCTGGTTGCGGACTCGGAATTCGCGGCAACCTCGCCTGCGCAGATGGGCGGCGCCGTCATTGCATTCGTGAACGCAGGGGGCGTGCGTCCTCCCGGGTTCGACGTGGCCCAAGCGACCTATCCACACAACGTCACGTATCAGGAAGCTTTTGCGGTGCGCCCGTTCGGCAACTCTCTTGTGACCATGACGCTCACTGCCGGCGAAATCAAGGATCTCTTGGAGCAACAATTTCCCGGGTGCAATGGTCAAACTACCAGCCGGATACTCCAAGTTTCAAGTGGCCTACATGTTGATTGGAGCGCGTCAGCGGCGCCATGTCAGAAGATCGTCAATGTGACATTGCTTACGCCCGCCAATGACGGTCCGATCGACCGGATCGTGGATCACGGTGTGGTCCAGCATCCAACAAAACTTTACCGAGTAACTGTCGACAACTATTTGGCTTCGGGCGGGGATGACTTTAGCATCTTGCCGCAGGGAACCAATCGCATTGGGGGCCCGCAGGATATTGATGCACTCGTTGCCTATCTATCAGCAACCTACAAGTCGCCAAAATCACCCTACGACCCGAACGATCCCGCACTGAACCTCCCTCGAGTTGTACGGCTGCCATGAGGCAACCAGCTACGGCTTTATGAAGCCGAGTTGCTTTGCGACCACGGCGTCGAGCATTCTCGCAGGAAGAAGCCTGGGTAAAGTCCAGTTCTTGAAACGTTGCTTGATGACTGCGTAGCGTGCCTTCGGTTTTGCCGTGCTGAGTGCTAGGTGGACGGCTTCGCCCAGACGCTCGGGGGAGAAACCCTTGCGTCCTTCGGCGACGACGAACTTCTGAAAGTTCTGCACCGCGTTCCAATACTCGGTGGCCTTAAACTCACTCAGATCTTCTTTTTCGCCCTTGTCGTACATCGTCGTGTTCACGAAGCCCGGTTCGATCATGACGAGGTCGATGCCAAATAACATTAGTTCCAACCGCAGCACATCCGACATTCCTTCAAGGCCAGATTTGGAGGCGCTATACGCGCCGAGAAGCGGGATAGGAACTTTTGCACCGCTGGA
>DATNLE010000189.1:0-7041 GCA_035603035.1 Candidatus Acidiferrales bacterium
CCGCAGCGCCCCAGCCGTCTTGCCCGGCGTCCGCCAAGGTGGTGCGGAGCGCCGCCGCGAACCACATGAGGTTGAGGACCCCCAGCCCGGAGAACACGGCAGCGATCAGGATCCGCGTGCGCTCGCCGTCGTAGAACGCGAGGAGTGTGTCAGCCGATGCGCCAACCTGCGGCTGATGGCCGTAAACGATGTAAGCGACAATGAAGCAAAGGACGGACTGGATGCCGGCTGTCCGCCACAAGCGTTCCCAGAACGCGGGGGTCGCGTACACGCTGCTGGATTTCGCGCTCCTGGATGACGTCATGGTTGTCGTGGATGCGCTCATGAGACTCTCCTCTCGAACTGAAAGTAAATGAAGCTTCCGGCGGGTGATCCGCGAAGTGTAACCACCACCCTGCTGTCGAAAAACATGTAGTTGGTATAGCCCTGATTATCGTGGTCAAATTCCAAATTCGCGACATTCTTATCGATTGCACGAAAGCAAGCAATTAGACAAAGGTACTGGTTGCACCTCGGGATCAGAGGGTCGCTTTGGGTAGTGGAAGCGGTTGCTGTGCTCGTGTTTCCTCCGATCGGCACTCTCGAATTACTTCCCCTTCAGGAGCTGAGATTTATAGCGCTCGTCATGCTTGCGGACCCAGCCTTGGAAGTATTAGGAACTCCTGCCGGCTCACCCAATCCGGATAGCGTTCCATCTTGCATGCTTTTCCTCGTAGCTGTAGCGAGCAAACGCTTCGATATCCGGGACGTATTCGCGTTTCGCCGCGGCAATCTATCTGACGACTGAGCCAAGGCCGCAGCCATAGCACCCCGGCTCCGTCTTGAATGCGGAGTCGATCGCATCGTGCGGATACCGAGGAATGGCCGGGAGACAGGTCCAGACATGAGCAAAATCATGCAAGCGAGCGAGCAACGACGGCGACAGACCACGGGACGCTGAAAACGACCCGATAGAAATGATTGGTGGTCCTGCCTGTTCGTTGCCAGCCCGATGGAATTGGTAACGATAAGTCCTAGTGTTGTATCAGAAGCGACCGCCGCAGATTCTGATGAGGCTACGAATTTTCTCCTCTGCGGTCGCTTCTGATACAACACTAGGACTTCCGGCCCGCGTTACCGAACAGTCCGTCTAGGCCCATAACTTCAGAGTTGCCCGTGATCCAGGAGGAATCCTCCAAAACCGATCTCAATCTTCTTCTGCTCTTTCAGAGATACGAGCTACAAGTTCATAGAGACCTGAGTCTGATCCCATATTCCAAGAGCCAGGTCTGAATGTCCCGTCGCGAGGCGCGGACAAGCTGGCCGCCTGTGAATCGCGTATCGGCAGATACTTCTTCGAAAATAAAGGAAGGAGGCGTTAAGGCGTCAGCCTCAGCTGCCGAATCGAACTCTGCTTCGGCCAGAAGTAAACCTTCCAATTCTCCTTCGAATACGTCGATACCAAAAGGCGGCACGCTGTAACGAGTCTTGCTGAGCCTCTTAGCCGAAAGTTGCGCGAACACGCAAAACTCGTCCCCAGTCAGGTAAATGGTCGTGATCAATCCCTCTTGCGCTCCACTTGCTCGGGCTGGAACCTTCTGAGTGAGCTTGAACATCGTTGGGCCACCATCTTCACTCTGCTCCCGCAAGCGAAGAGTGGTCCCGTCGATGTAGCGGTCGGTGATTCGACGGACTCGTTCTGCAGTTACATTATTGGGAAACTGGTCGATAAGGAACCGTCGTTCACGTTCGATCCTAGCGTATTTGTGCTCTGGCAGCATATTCACATTCTTGCTAGAAACGAGGCAAATGGGAAGTGGAGGAGCCTCAGAGCGTGCGGTTCCTGCACGTGAGCGGAGAGCTTCGCGAGGTACTTCTCGCCCTCTGGAAAAAACAGGAGTCCCCGGTTGGCGGAAACGCCATGGCTGCGCCAAGCGGAAAGCCGGTCCCGGTCATTCTGGATAATTTGGCGATGCGTTCGATTCGCCGACGCCTCGTCGCTGTGAACAAAGAAGCGTCCAGGCGGGGAGAAAAGCCAGAACTGACCTGGCCAGGGTGGTATTCGCTACGCCGATTCCACGGAACAGCAGTTCGTGCGGAGTCCAATCTTGAAACCACCTCGCCAGTTCTGGGCAACTCGAAGGCGGTTGCTGACAAGCACACGTCAAACCAGCCGAAGTGCTTCCCGATGTCAGAAAAGCGGTAAATGGCGCGGTTTCCGGCCTCACCGATGTGCAACCTTTGTGCAACTGAGACGGCGATGGGTTCTTGCAACTATTTGAAAAGAATGGCGGGGACGACGAGACTCGAACCCGCGACCTATGCCGTGACAGTCTAGGAGCATTCGTCTTTTCAGCGACTTATATTCTCAACGGGGGCTGCCAGTCGCTGTAAGGAGTCGCAAGAATCAGTTTCCTGTGCGTAAGTTTGTGGGTAGAAATTTTCGAAGGATCAATACAGTTGGCTGGCGAGCTTGGAGTTGGTAAGCGCCCGACCCAACCTTCAGAATCACGGCGTGGGTTCATAATACCGGGGCATGAATCAGGTCGCGGACAAACCCCTCAACCCGGACTGCGTGAAGGCAAGATGAAGTCAATCCGCTGTGTCGCCAAATTCCTCGGGAAGAGAGCAGCCTGACTTGCATTCTGAGCGCTTAACGCCCGCGCCGACCGTGCTGGCCCTGCATCTGGATGAAATCCGCTAGCGAAACGATTTTGATGCCCTGGTACTGACCAAGCCGGAAGACCTCGTTTCGCATTGACGAGTTCCGTCACGAAAACTGGCGCGCGCACGCTCCGCTGTTCAGTTCGAGGCCGGGTTTTGTCCCAAGCGCCAAGGAGAACGCTCGTTCCACTCCCGCATAGCGTTGTCGGCCCACTCCGAAGTCTTATCCACATGACACGAAATGCATGGATTGGGAATTTTGTATTTCTCGGTCATTGCGGGCGTGATGAACCGGAAAGTGTGAGCGTGAACCATCGTATTCGCCGGGCCTTCCGTTTCAATCGCGGGCATGTGGCAAGCGACGCACTGACTGCCTGCGCTTCCTTCCTTGTGGTGCGTGTGTTCCTCGATGGTCGCTGTTCGTGGACCATTCGGTGATGAGGGTCCGTGACAATCAAGACAGAGTGCATTCGCGGGCTTGCGCAGTTGCGCGTAGTTCGACGTGCCGTGAACGTCGTGGCAATCGAAACACGTGACGCCGCGCCGATACATCACGCTTTGTACAAAGTCGTTGCCCTGCATCCGGTTTTTGTGGGCGGTGCCGTCGGGGAAATAAAGAAAATTCTGCGGTTCACCAAGCGGGTGGTCTTCCAGCTTCCAATAATCGGCGAGCTTCAGGCCGACGTGATAGCCAACGGGCCAGTCGTAATATTTTCCTTCGATTGGGTTTGAAAGCGGCTGACCTTGCGAGTGGCACTGAATGCAAGTGTCGCTGGCTGCAACGTAATTCATGTGCGCTGGATTCAGGGTGTTAGCGCGGGTGGGATGCGCGATATGTTCACTACCGGGGCCGTGGCAGCGTTCGCAGCCGACATTCCACTCCGCGACTTGCCTGGTGTGAATGTCATAGCCAACCGAGTGACATCCGTCGCAGAGCGGCCCAGTCGGACGGTGCATATTATCGGCCGGATAGAAGGCTGCCCACCAATCACCCCCGGTCGGCGGCACTTGATACTTGCTCCACTTTTTGTTTACGACTTCCCACTGTACGGGCAACGGAAAATAGTCGTCGCCAACTTTCGTGAAATACCGCTGCTTCCAGATGCTCCCGTAAACGAAAGCAACCTGATCTTTGGAGAATTTGTACACGTTGTTTGTTGCGAGATCAGGAATGATTGCATCGGGATGCTGACCCGGATCGCGGACGATGTTGGCCATCGGTGTTTTCAGCCAACGCTCGTAAATCTCCGCATGACACTTTTGGCAAGCTTGCGAGCCGACATAGTGTGCCGAAGCCGAAGCTTGCGTCTGTTGAAGATGCTCCTGCTGCGTTAGGGGCCGAAGGCTGCGAATATAAAGAACCAGTTTCCAGCTGTCGTCATTTTGCGCCTGATGTGGATTGCCCCACGCAGGCATCCCGGTCAGTTCCACGCCGTTCTCAATAATGTAGTGAATTTCCCCATCCGTAAGGTTCTGTGTTGTCGTTGCGCGAAGGTCTGGTACGCGAGGATAGAGTGACTGTCCCATCGGTGTCAATCCGCTTCCATCATGGCCATGGCAGGTCTGGCATCGAGCAAGGAAACCGTCGCGGCCCTCGTTGAGGTTCTGTAGCGAAGGGTCTAAAGGATTCGTCTCCCGGCGCGCGGCATTCGGAATCGAGAAATCACGTGCTGCGTGCGCCAGAGTCGCCTCAAGGCGCGTGGGCTGGTTTGTGGCCCGAAAACCGCGATGAATAAAGAGCGCCGCACCGGCTGTCGCGATAAGGAAAACCAGCAGCAATGCGAGAGCAAAGACCTTCCACGCCTTCATGTCACCCTCCAACTTTCCACCCCTTGCCGAAATAGTGTCGCCGGCAGCAGTGATTCTCTCCTCGTCTTGTGTCACCCGTATCCGGCCTTACCGAAGAGACTCAAAGAGACCTTCGGAAAGTTGGATTCCGCGCGCGAGCAGTTCGTGATTGCTCAGACCCTGCCGTGCCCATCCCTTCATAATTTCGTCGACGCCAAAGCCTTCTTTGCGGCCAAACTTCTCGTCCAACAAGTCCGCGTCGTGCACAATTTCGGCAATCACCCCCACCCTCTTGTCTCGAATGCCGAAGGCTTTTACCAGGGTTTCAAAGGTGCAGTCCTCGCCCCGATGGCCGAATCCTCCCTCGTACATGTCGTACGGAACCGCATGGGGCGGCTTGTCGTCTTCGCTCGCAAAAACAAACCTGGCTTTAGGATCGATGAACCTCCGAATCAGCCAGGCCGACGTAACCCGGTCAATCCCTGGACGCGGGCGAGTCACCCATTTCCTGCCTCGATAGGCGGCACGGGAGACTTTTTCCAATTCCAAATGCGACTGTTGGGTTTGGGGCTTTTCGAGTGCCTTAAGAGCCCGTTCCACTTGATCTCGAAGGGGATTGTCGAAGAAGTCAATCGAGGCAATCTCCTGAAGGCGTTGCCGGATGCGCGTCGCTTTTCTGCCCGCCACAGAAGCCGTCGAACCCCGTCGAAGTTCCTTGAGCAACAGTTTGTAATCGCGGCTGCGAGAATCGTTAAATTTTCGCTCCAGCTGGGGCACAGAATGATTGTCAATTGATTGCACCTCGACCACGGATGCTTCACCGCGTTCGCTACGGATCAGCGTCGCCAGCCACTCGAAGCGCTCACGGCTCTCTGGCCCATTGGGAATGAGGTATCCGGAATTTCCAAAAGGTAACGCTCCGAAGCGCTGTAACTTCCTCCAAGCGCTCACGCGCAGGCTGCCTCTGGTACGCGGCAGACTGAACACCAGCAACAGCCAGGGCACGGGCGAAACCTTTGATGGAACGCTCATTCATCCTTGTTATACGTCTAACATAGCATGAAATACAATACTGTGTAGGGCAAGGGGTTTGGTCATAATCGTCCTCATTACTTTATGGATGACAAGTATGCTTGGCAATAAATTACGCGCGCAGTGAGCTATTGTGGGATTCGCTTGCGCGGAACTTGAGAAGCGCCTGAATCTGTGTGACTTTCTGAGATGGAGGAAAGCATT
This sequence comes from Candidatus Acidiferrales bacterium, assembly GCA_035603035.1. Taxonomy (GTDB): domain Bacteria; phylum Acidobacteriota; class Terriglobia; order Terriglobales; family Acidobacteriaceae; genus Sulfotelmatobacter. The sequence goes on from DATNLE010000189.1 coordinate 5,668, forward strand.
TTGAGAAACATGTGTGGTGTTGGTCTTGTCCTCGTATTGATTGCGGCATCCGCCATGCGAGTGCTCGCTCAGCGGAACCCGCCCGCTGAAAGCGCGGCTCCGCTCGTCTTAACCGGAGCCATCCCCCTGCCGAATGTGAAAGGGCGCATTGATCACTTTGGACTCGATCCGGCGCACAACCGGCTCTTCGTTTCGGCGCTGGGCAACAATTCCGAAGAGATCATTAGTATCGGTGCGCAGACGGTCGTTCACACGATTTCCGGGGTGCCGGCCCCGCAAGGCGTTGCCTATTCACCCGAGACGAACAAGCTATTCTTGGGGAGCGAAGAGGGAAAGCTATATGTATACGACGGCAGCACCTTCGATCTCATCACCTCGATCGACTTTGGGGATGACGTAGATAACCTTCGCTATGATGCGGTGGAAAAGAGATTGTACGTCGGCTATGGGGACGAAAAGACCGGCGCAATCGGAATAATCGATGCCGCCGGTAACAAGCGGCTCAGTGACGAGTTCAAACTGGGAGCGCATCCGGAATCCTTCCAGCTGGAAGCTTCAGGCCCAAACCTCTACGTAAACCTGCCGGACGTGAAGCAGATCGCCGTCATCAATCGCACAACGCACTCCATCACCCGCTGTCCGGTAACTTTCGAGAGCAACTTTCCCATGGCGCTGGATGAGCCCGATCACAGGCTCTTCGTCGCGACACGCGCTCCGTCTCAAATGGCTGTGTTTGACACCGGCTCAGGCCGACTGGTGTCTGCGCTTCCAACTGTCCAGGACTCGGACGATCTGTACTATGACGCTGCCCGCAAGCGCATCTATGTTCCAGGAGGCCAAGGCTATATCAGCGTGTTCCAGCAGGAGGATGCCGACCGCTACAGGCTTCTCGCCAAGGTTCCAAGTGCGATAGGAGCGCGCACCGCCGGGTATTTTGGAAAAGGCAGGAAAGGCTTCGACCACTTCTACCTTGCGGTTCCGGCTCGCGCCGACCACGGCGCGGAGGTGTGGATTTACACAGTGCAGGATTAGAGCCACGAGAAAAAAGCAACGCTGACGTGGTCGTCATAGCGAGGGTTATTGCCGTCGCAAAGCAATTCACTCGACTCGTTTCGCCCGCCCCTGCCCTTCGGCTCTGTGCCTGAATATTCTTCTACGCCGCAACGGGGCCGCAGGAGTCTAGGATGCAACCTTGGATGTATGCAACGAAACAATCGCAATGAAGGCCCTGGCGTCTGGCAGTTTCGCTGGTCTGAGACCAGGCTTGACGGCAAGCGTTTTTACCACAAGAAAATTGTCGGCACAGTCGAGCAATACCCTGATGAGGATGCTGCGCGGCACTCCGTCGTGGGGTTGGTCTGAGAACTCAACGCC
>DATNLE010000203.1:0-1670 GCA_035603035.1 Candidatus Acidiferrales bacterium
ACTTCTCCAGATTTGGCTCATGCTTCGTACAGGCGTCGGCTTTAACAATGCCAAGCAGGAGACCGCAGTAACCTTTCAACGAGCAGTAACGCTACTTAATCAACTCTAGTTTTGCACGTTTCGCCGCGCGTCTCCGTTGAAAAAGCTGACCTCTACCACAGACTGCTAGGCTCGTCCAAACGCTCGTGGATGAAGCTGACGCCAGGAGCCTGCTGGAATGGTCGCTTGCGTTTGAGCAGCTATTCGGCAACTAGATCATAGTTCTCTTATTATCTATACAATAGTAATCTCGTCCATCTTGTACTTCCAACGAAACACTACCGGCGCCTCGTTGATCTCCTCGAAGTATTGATGAATTCGGTCGATCAGCTCTTGCTTGCTGGCTACGCGGATTCCGCGGAGCATCGTACGCGTCATCTTGCTGAATTGATTCTCGATCAGATTTAGCCACGAGCCGTGTTTCGGTGTGAACACAAAAACGAATCGTTGAGGCATGGTCTGTAGGTAGCTGCGCGTCTCCTTGGAGATGTGCGCCGAATGGTTGTCCAAAACCAACCGAATTTGATGGTGCTCCGGATAGGCACGGTCCAACTTCTGCAGAAAAGCGATGAAATCGCCGCTGTTGTGGGTGTCACTGACGGTTTCCGTCACTCTCCCGCTGTGCAAGTCCAGTCCGGCCAAGAGCGACACGGTACCCAGTCGCACATACTCGTCATCTCGGAGGTGACTGGCATGCGTTCCCACCACGGGTGGCCGATCGGGCGTCGTGGTGGCCAAGGCCTGAATGCCGGGCTTCTCGTCGTACGAGATCGTCACCATGCCCAGTTGCCGGCCAGCCTCGCCCCGCCGATATTCATTGACGATTTCGACCTCCTTGTAAACGTGCAGCACGCTGGCCATTTTGATTTCGAAGTCCGGGTCCCTTTTCTCCACGTAGTATCGAATCTTGTGCGGTCGCAGTTCAGCCTGCCGCAGGATCTTGTGGAGTTTGGAGCGGCTCAGTCTGAGCAGCGCCGGATGCCCGGCTGCGGCGCAGTGCTGGCGTAGGTGAGCGGCCAGCAACTTGTACGTCCACAATTCGTAGGAATAGCCCAGTTCCTTTGGCTTCTGGCAAGCACAGTGTTGTACCCAGGCAATCGCATCGTCCGGTAGTTGCCGCGGCTTGCCGGGGCGGGGCAACTCTCCAAGTGCTGCGTCCAGACCGAATTGAAGAAACTTCTGAATACACAGCACCACGGTGCTGCGGCTGACGTGGTAGTGCTGCGCAATAGCTTCATCACTCTGGCCAGACAGCGAATCCAAAAGAAACGCTGCCCGAAGAGTGCGCCGTTTCTCCTCGGTTCGAGACTTGCGCATGGACTCCAGCTTGAGTCTCTCCTGCTCGCTGAACTGGACGGGACTGCGCTTCCTCGGGAAGGGCATGACCCATTAAAACATAAATCACGTTAAATGTATTGATATTTAGAGAACGTTGATCTAGTGGAAGCATCTATATGCGCAGGACCGATGGCTCCCCTGCCTTTCGCGTGGCCGACGGGCACGCATTCAGGCTGTCGCCGGATGGCAATTGGTTGTCGGGCGTCGCGCTGAATAACGATGGTTCCCGACGATTCCTATTGCTGCCCACCGGGCCGGGCGAAGAGTTCGAGATCAATGTGCCGGGAATAACC
>DATNLE010000208.1:0-21384 GCA_035603035.1 Candidatus Acidiferrales bacterium
AGATTTTCATTCAAATAGGAGAGCCGGGTCAGATCTCCGCCGACTTTGATGCTGTGACGACCGAGTACCTTGGTGAGTACGTCATTGTAGCTGTAAGTCCACTGGTTATATTGTCCCGGTGGCGGAGCTCCGAAGTACTGAGGTTGTATGGAACCTATGGATTCGATATTGGCCTGCGGCAATCCAAAGGGCTCCTGCGGGTTGCTGGAAAGCTCATTGTAACGCCAGCCTGCGGCATTGCCGCGCGCCTGATTCAGTAACGTGGATGAGAATGTATGGTTCCAGATCAGCGAAAATGCATCGTTGACCACGGTGTGATGCCACAAATTCTCCTTGCGGATGGGGCCTTGGTAATCGGTGGTCTCGGTCGGCACCCAGTAGAGAGTGAAAGACAGCCTGTCCTTACTGGTCACATCCGCGTCCAAACGTCCGTTGTACTGACTCTGCGATACGGTCGTTGGGTTCAGCGAGTTGAAGAATGCGAGATCGGGAATTCCGTCCAGCCCGCCGCCTACACCCGGACTAGTGGGGCTGCCGCCGTAGGTCAGATCTTGTAAGCCCAGGCCGGTTTTCAAAGGCGAGCCGATGTCCAAGCCTTGTGAGCCGTTCGGACCAATGGCGTTGCAGTTCCCCACGACTCCCGGCGCCTGCTGCACTAGCCCGATCGACGAGCAGGCGCGTGGAATAATTCCGCTCGCGGAAACGGCGTTTCCGGGGAAGGAGAGGTAGGTGGACGCAACGCTTCCGGCGGGTGCAGCTGTTGAATCGAACTGCGAAGTCTCATACCAGCCTTGCGCGGTGGCGACTTCGGTAAGCGGGCTGGTCTCCCAGTTGAAGAATGCAAATATCTTGTTCTTCCAAATGGGCCCGCCCAGACTTCCGCCATAGTTGTTGAAGCGGGCGTCATTCCGGTTGAGACCGCGTTCCTGGGGGGTGCCCGGCTGAAGCGAACCGAGGCCGTTATAAGTCTGATAGGCATTCAGTCCCGGGCGTGAAGCCTTAAAGAATGCACTGCCGTGCAGATTATTGCTGCCACTCTTCGAGGTGACTTCGATCTGGGCGCCGCTGAAACGGCCGTTCTCCGCATCGTAGTTATTGGAGACGACCTTCATGTCTTGCACTGAGTCTTCACTGGGGGTGATTACCGACGCGCCGCCCCACACCGCACTCACCGTGCTAATACCGTCGATGGTGATGTTGTTTCCAATCTCCTGGCCACCGGCACTCTGGATCTGCGGCGCATTCTCGATCTGGAAGACACCGGCAGCCGTGTTGCCCGACCCGCTCACTCCCTGCGCTCCCGGCAAAGTGTAAGACCCGCCGCTTCCGTTCTGCGAAGCATCTCCGAAAACTCCTGGCGCCAGTTGCGCCAGTTGAAAGACATCGCGATTGAACGACGGCATATGCTGGATCTGGTTGCTGGTGATCGTGCCACTCACGGTGGCTGTCTCCGTATCCAGCGCCTGAGTTGTGTCCGACACGGTTACGGTCTGTTCAACCTTGCCCACGTCAAGCGGCAAGTCCAGCGAATTGAGCTGCTCGGGAATAATAACCACGTGCTCAAGCACTTTTTTGTTGAATCCCCCATGCTCCACGGTGATTCGGTAGGGAGCCGGCGGCAGCCCGTTGAAGTTATAAACGCCATTCCCGTCGGAGGTAGACACCATGGTTTGGTTCGTGTCTGTGTTCACCAAAGTCACGGTCGCGCCAGAAATAGCTGCGCCCTGAGAATCCTGAACCGTTCCGCGGAGGGAGGCGCGAAACTGGGCCTGCGCGGCACCGACGAAAAAGGTGACAGCGATCAGCGTGGTTACCGACAACTTTCGATACGGCATAAAGGCTCCTTCATGGAAATGGCGAGTCACCGAATCGGCGATGAATGGATTTATACATCAAGTGAAGACAATCCTCGCAACGGCAATTGGTGGTGCCGATTGTGTCCGTGGCCTGCGCCTCACGGGACGCGATGGATTTTCTCACGTCCAGTTACAGGAAGGCCGCGATATGTCTCCGGTTCGGTAATCTCTGATGTACCTATTTCACTTTAGGTTGGTTTTCACTTCTGGTTCGCTTTGAGTGCCCGCAGGGAGCAAGCTCGAGGGAGGATGCAGCTGGACCTATCTTACAGTCGCAAGGACAATAGGCTGAAGTAGTTGCCCTCTCACTTCCTCATCACTTGTCCGCGATTGCATTACTTTTATCCGCGACGAACCCCACCTTTGCCAGCATGGGTTGAATCTCCGGGTTGGACATGAACAATTTCCAAAGCAGACCAGTGCGGTAATTTTCCACCATGACCACGATCGGTGCCTGATCGAGGCCCATGTAAACGGGAGAGAACCAGTTCCGGCCCAGATTGAAAGCATCGTGCGGTCCGTAAACTCCCCACAGGCGGTCCCCTAAGTCGCGATAGAAAAACTTGAACGCGGCCATCGAGGCCTCAGGGGTATACGGAAACGAAGAGAGCGCCGCGGTTGGAGTGATCGTGCCATTGTCTGTGGCCCGGTCCGGGGCATGAGCCGAATAGCCTAACTGATCGTCACTGGCCGTCAACCCCCAGTCGTTGGGACCATATCCCTGGAAGTGGCCGGGGTTCGACTCGCAATAGGCCTGATCGATGAGCACGAAATTGCGATTGTTATCGAAATAATCTGTATAGCGATCATGAATGCCGCGGGGATCGAACCCCAGGAACGAAAATTGCGTAAAGTATAGAGGACCTCCGGTACCCACCCCCACCTCAAGCTTGATGCCGTAGTAACTGTGGCCGTTCACATAGCGTTCCCCCTCGGTTGATCCCGACCAACCACTGCGATATGCGATGGCAGCCTCCGATTGCCCCGCCCAGCCGGAGTAATAAAGGTCGGCTGAAACTCCATGCGTGGGCGATGCAATGGCCAATAGATAGGTGATCATGGTTTCATTAAATCCGGTGAGCCGGTGATCGATGAACCATGACCACTGCGGAGACCAGTGCCACAGCAGCGCATCGTTCTTGGGAGTCCGGCGGTACCAATCCCACTCCACGGCTTCCCACAGAACCGTAATTCTTTTATAAATACTTTGCTCCGCCGTATTGTCGCCCTTGAAGTATTGCCGCGCCGCTAATAATCCCTGCATTAGAAACGACGTCTCGACCAGATCGCCGCCGTTATCGAACATGCCGAACACCAACATGCTCTGCGCCGTGCTGCCATTCAGAAAGTGGGACCAGGCTCCGTGATAGCGAGGAACCTTCTCGAGGAAATCCAAAATCTGGGCAAGACGCTCGATACCCTGCTGGCGGGTGATGAACCCACGGTCCACTCCTACGAGGAGCGCCATAACGCCAAATCCAGTAGCACCGGTCGCGACGATCCGTTCGTCTCCAGGAATGTTTTCGAGCGTAGCCCCCGCCGTGGGATGAGCTCCCTCCCAGTAGTAACGGAAGCAGGCTTCCTGCAACATGGTGAGCAATTCATCGTCGGACAGCTCCCGGGTTGACGCCGTCGCTGCTTCCGAAAAAGCGGACTGCCGGTAAGATCGGTCAACGGCTTTAATCCGGTAAGTTGCCTTCACTCCGGAACGGCCTACAAAGTCGGTGTAACGGTTGATGTCCGCGCTCTGAATACCGATGGGTTGGAACTTATGCTTATCGATCGAGCGATAGATGGCATAGCTTTGCAGATCGCTGTTGGCAACTGGTTCCCAACTAACATCAATATGGCGGTCGTAGCCTTTGGCCTGTATATCCTTGGGCGCCCGAGGAGCGCTCCTCACTTCGGGGGCCACGGGGGAAGCGGCGCTTCTGTCGTCAATCTTGATCTCGTCGATGATTAATGTGTGAGGCGCGTCGTCCGCCGCCCCTTGACTGAAGTACAGGCTGTGGAGTTCGCGTGCCTGAAAGGGGTGAATGGAGGCAGTCTCAAACTCGCTAAGCGGCAGCCTGACCTGAAACCAGCGTTTGGCAGGCACGTCGCCGCCGTTGAGGTCCAGCTTTACCGGAACGGTAAAATCATGTTGTTCATCTTCCAGTTGAAGGAATGGCAAATCGGCAGCTGGAAATGGCTCCGGCGAGTAGCACCATATATAAAGCGTATCGCCGCGGAAATCCGTCAGCCGATTACGCATGCTGACCGCTCGCAGTTCGGTCTCCCAACTTCCTCCCGCCACCGACCGCCACTGCAGGCGAAGGGCATTCGGGGGGGTGAAGAAGTTCTTCTTCTCGACGGGAAGCGAGCCCGACAATAACTCAATCGTGCTGGGAAACACTGCTCTTCCGCTGCTGTAATAGTAGTAGTCGGGGGTGATGCTGTTGTCGAACACCACGTGGTTGTAGTAATCCGTGGGGCCAGCCGCAGCACAAGGAAGAACAATTAAAATAAAAAAACAGAAAAGGCAGAAAAACCAACGCACACGCGCTCCCGCTTGGCAGATGGAGAGAGTTTTATTGCACTCAAGGTCAAAGTCTAACATAGGGAAATGGGCTAACCCGTTATCTCCGAGCCGTGCACGGGCGAGAAAAGTCGATCCCGGTGATAGATTGAGATACGGTAATGTTCGCTCCGAGTGTTGGCCTTATCGTTTCGGTGTCTGATTCGAGGACCCTGTCCCATTGAGAACCAAAACCCCCGGCTCAATCTATGCACCTTCCGCCCCGCTGCCCGGGTTCCCGAAGTTATACATTGTCGGCGTCCTGCTTTTATTCTTGGCGGTCTATGGGGGCTCACTTTTTTCTCCCGGCTTGCAGGATGATGCGGATTCCACCCATGCCGAGGCTGCTCGCGAGATGGCGGTCACGCAAGATTACGTAACCCTGAAAGTGAACGGCAACCGCTATCTGGAGAAAGCTCCCCTGATGTACTGGGCGGTGTCGCTCTGTTACCGCTGCTTCGGTGTAAATGAGTTCGCGGCACATCTGCCGGTTGCGGTCTCGATGCTGCTCTTGGTCTTGCTGGCCATGCGATGGGGACGTCGGGCATTCGGCGACCGCGCCGCTATTTACGCGGGATTGTTGCTTTCCTCCGCGGCCGGATGCTATCTCTTCACGCGCATACTGATCCCGGAATCCATCCTTAGCTTCTTTATTGCCGCATCGTTTTACTTCTTCGCCACCGCTCTCGAGGATGGCGATGCCTGGCGATGGTATGCCGGCTATGCCGGCATGGCTTTGTCCGTGCTCACCAAAGGTCTGCTCGCGATCGTCGTCGTCGGTTTGGCCCTGTCACTATACGTTGCGATCAGTGGTGAGTGGCGACGCTGGCATGAGTTCCGCCTGTTCAGTGGCACGGTACTGTTTCTGCTGATCGCGGCGCCGTGGCACATATTAGCCGGCATTCGCAATCCGCACTTTTACTGGTTCTACTTCGTCAACGAACACTTCATGCGCTTCCTGGGTAAGCGCATTCCCCAGGACTACAACAAACAGAAAAACTCACTCTACTGGTCGCTCCACTTGGTCTGGCTATTCCCCTGGAGTCTGTACTTGCCGGTGGCGTTACGGCGGCCGATTAGGGAATGGATGGCGCGTCCTAAACCCGGTGAACTCAGGTCTCGGCGGCCGCTGACCTTCCAGTCGCGAACCGAACTACTCTGCCTGGTCTGGGCGGGAGTTACACTTGTCTTTTTCTCCTTCTCGACCAATCAGGAGTACTACACCTTCCCGGCGTACTTTCCCATCCTGCTGCTGATTGCAGCGAGGCTGGCAAACGAAGAAGAGTCGGGTGCGCGCCGCTGGCTTCTGTGGAGTTCGGGCGCGCTGACGGTAATCTGCATGGGAATCTCGGCCGTGCTGGCGGCAGGGCTGTGGAACTCTCGCCACTTGCCATTTGTGGCGGACATCGGCACGGTGCTCGCCAAGCCAAACCTGCAGGCCGAAACGCTTTCGATGGGGCACATGCTCGATTTGACCGGCGAATCATTCGCCGCCCTCCGGCTCCCGGCCATCCTGGCCGCAGTCATCCTTCTGCTAGGTCCCGCGGTTGTTTTCTGGCTTCGTCGCCGGGGATCGCAATTCGCAGCGACTTGGACGACGGCCGCCACCATGGCTGTCTTCCTGGTCGCCGCCCATATCGCTCTGGTGCGCTTCGATCCCTTTCTGGGATCGCGAAGCATGGCCCGACAAATTGCGCCGGAGCTGCGGCCAAACGATCGCGTCATGATCTACGGCGATCAATCGTTTGGCTCGTCGTTGCTTTTCTATTTGGGCCGCCCCATTGAACTGGTGAACGGGAATACCAGCTCCATGTGGTGGGGATCAACCTACGCTGATGCGCCGCACATTTTTCTGAATGATCAGGCCTTGCTCGGCGCGTGGGTTTCTCGGGAGCGGGTTTTTCTTTTTGTGCCAGAGCACGAACGCGCCAAGGTGGAGGCGCTGCTCCCGGCGCCGCTGCACATCGCCAGTGAAGTGTCAGGCAAAGTGATTTTTACGAACCATCCCTAGCGGCGGGAAACCAGAGAAATTCCCGGCCTCGCAGTCGGAAGAGAATAACCCGACTTCACCGCATCCCCGCGAAACATCTGTACCGTCTCTTGCGAGAACTGGTGCAAATCCTTGCCCACGAGTGGAAGCTTCTTGAGGATGTCAGCAGTAGCCGTGATCACGTGGCATCCAATTTCATCTGCCTGGAAGACGTTGAGCAATTCTCGTGGACTCGCCCATATCAGTTGAGCGTTTACATCGTTCACCATAGACACGGCTTCGCGCATCAGCGGCACCGGATCGCGCCCCGTGTCGGCGATACGGCCGGCAAATACAGAAACATATGCGCGCGCCTTTAGTGCCTCACAAACACTCCGCACCTGCTCGACCGTAAGCAATGCGGTTACGTTCAACTGAATTCCTTCGCCGGAAAGATGGCGGATGAGTTCGTAAGTGGGCGCTCCATTCGTACTCATCACCGGAATCTTGACGAAAACATTCTTGCCCCACGCGGCAATGTGTCGCGCTTGTTCTTCCATCTCTGGTTCGTCATCGGCGAACACTTCGAAAGAGATCGGGCGGTCCTGAATGGTGGCCAGCAGATCCCGAGCGAACCCTGGATAGTCGGTAATTCCCGCGGCTCGCATCAGCGTGGGATTGGTGGTAAAGCCCTTGATATGTGGCTGGCGGTAGAGTTCCAGCATGCTGGCCTTGTCGGCGCCATCCGCGAAAATCTGGACGCGCAGCTCGGACACAGACTTCATGCGGGATGCGCTCCTTTAGGCGTGTCGCGGATGATCCAGTCAGCCGCTTCGCGGAGGGAACCTACGCGCAAGTCAGGCTCATGGTCTGGAGGCCTCTCCGAATAGCCGTAATCGATAAGAATGGTCTTGCATCCAGCATTATAACCCGCATCGATGTCCCGCCAACGGTCGCCCACCATGAAACTCGCCGCCAGATCGATGTTGTGTTTTCGGGCGGCTGCAATGATCATTCCGGGCAGCGGCTTGCGGCAGTCGCACTTGTCCTGGTCGGTGTGGCAGCAGACAAGAATATCGTCGAGCGGAAGGTGGGCGCGCAAATCCGCATGCATTGCCTCCAGTGTTTGCGCCGAAAGTTTTCCCCGCCCGACATCCGGCTGGTTGGTGACCAGCAGCAATTGAAAGCCATTTGCTTTTAGTTCACGCAAAGCTTCCGGAACACCGGGAAGTATTTCCAACTCTTGCGGGGTGGGCGGAGGAAACGGCTTGCCATCGCGGACAAAAGCCCGGTTGATAACCCCGTCGCGGTCAAGAAACACGGCGCGCCGACCGGCACCCACCCCCATCGACTCCCATTTCGTCGGTTGCATCTTGACCGCGGGATGCGAAACCAGAAGATGCCAGATAACCGCCTGGAAGGCCTCGGTGTGCGGAGTGGTGTGTAAAGCATTGACGGTTGGAATCAGCACGCAGACGTCGGCAACCGTGGCGGTATAACCGCCGTCGCGGCCCACCACGCCGATAATTTTGGCGCCCACCGACTTCGCAAATTTCAGAGCGGCGACCAGATTCGGACTTATATTCTGCGCAACATCTCCGCCCCCCACCGACAGGATCAGCAGCAAATCCTCGGAGCGCAGCCGGCTGATTCGCAACCAGCCATCGAAGATCGAACTCCAGCCTTCATCATTGGCACGGGCCGTGAGTTCGGATACATTGTCGGTGGGCGCATAAGCCTCGATGCCTGCAATCTTGCGGAAGTCATTGACTGCATGCGAAGCATTGGCCGCACTTCCGCCCACGCCGAGAACAAAGAGGCGTCCACCTGCGGCCCGAGCGCCGGCGAGAAGGGCCGCGGCTTTTTCGATGCTCGCCACATCCAGGTTGGCGATGATCTGGGCTGCCTCGGCGAGAAACTCCTGGGCAAAAGTGCGGCTGCTCATGGCCGCGCATCTCGTCGTCGGCTTAAGAAATTCGTCATCTCATTCAATCCCGTTGGGGAACCAATTTCGTAAAACCGTTCGTGCACCTCCAGCGCCGCCAATTCGCCGGCCTCGAGAAGTTCCGCGTAAACCTCCGCCAGGTCGTGAGCGCGGGTTCCGGCAAAGGCTTGCGCATGGAAAACGCCCAGCCCGTAATCGATATAGCGCATGCGCGAATTGCGGTTCTTCTTGCTGTAGGCGACAATGCGGCCTTCTTCAAACTCCACGTTACTGGCGTCCCATTGTCCGTCGTTGCGGAATACTGTCATCAGTCCCAACTTGGTCGACCGAAAAAATTCCCGTTCAACCACCGCATAGTCGCAGGCCAGATAGGAATCGCCATACATCACAAAAAAACTCTCACCCAGGGCAGGAAGTGCGGTCCTGATGGCTCCAGCCGTCCCCAGCAGCATGGCGCCGTCGTAGGAGTACGTGACCTCCACTCCGAATGCGCCGCCATCTCCGACGGTTCGCTCGATCTGCTCACCCAGATGGCCGACGCACAGTATGACATGCTGGATGCCGTTTCTTTCGAGCAGCCGCAACTGGTGCGCCACAAAGGGTTCGCCATCGATCGGGATCAACGCCTTGGGGATTTTTTCCGTCAGCGATCCCAGACGCGTTGCCAAACCGCCGGCAAGTATGGCCACAGGCAGCATGAGTCTCTAGGAATGCGCCAGGACGGAAGTCCCGCTAAAGTCGAATTGCAACCGAACTTCGCGCAGGCCGGCGCCTCGCATGGCAGAACGAAGGCGCGTTTTATCCTCGGTGTAGAGCAGCAGAAATCCACCGCCGCCGGCGCCAATCAGTTTTCCCCCGAGCGCTCCGTGGGAGCGCGCGCGTTCATACATTTCGTCGATGAAACTGCTGCTCATTCCGGGAGAGCGTTTCTTCTTGTGTTCCCAATGAACGTGCATCAGATCGGCAAACTTGCGCAGATCGGCAGCCAGCAGCGCGTCGCGGCTTTCATGACCCAGTTGCTTCGTAAAATGCAAGTTCTCCAGCATATCGCTGGCATTGTCGCGCGTGCGGGTGTCCTGGTCGCGCAAAACTTCTGCCGCTGAGCGCGATGCTCCCGTGAAGAACAGCAGCAGGCTGTCTTCGAGATTGGCCAAAGTTTCCGAGGCAATTTTCAACGGTTCCGCAATGACTTGATCGTCCGGCAAAAATTCGAAACTGGTGATGCCCCCCAAGGCCGCGATGTACTGATCCTGCTTGCCCACGGGCTCTTTCAGCAAATCGATTTCGATGTGACAGGCCTGTTCGGCCAATTCCTGAGGAGGCACAAAATTCCGTTTCATGGTATGCAGCGCCCGCAGCAAGGCGGTCGTAAAACTTCCCGAGGACCCGAGCCCGGTACCGGCGGGAATATCCGACAAGCTGACGATTTCAAGATACGGCCCCATAATTCCCGTCAGCCGAAGCGCCTCCCGGATGATCGGATGCTGAATCTCCTCCCACCGTTCCACATCTTCCAGCTTGGAGTACTTCAAAATAATTCGCGGACGAAAGGCCTCGTTGATGGTGATATACACATAACGATTGATGGCGGCGGAGATCACGAAACCGCCGTGCTTTCGATAGTATGAGGGAAGGTCGGTCCCGCCTCCTCCCAGTGAAATTCGCAACGGACTTCGAGTAATGATCAAACCAGGTTCTTCCCCAGAGGCCGGGTAAGTATAGCGTACCTAACGCAGTGCCTTCATGGCGGCAGCCTCGGTGCTCACGAACTTGATCGTGGCCAAAACCGCTTGCTGAATGGTCAAGCGCGGCCGCCATCCCAGGGCGCGAATCCTCGAACAGTCGAGCAAAATAAACGGACTGTCCCCGATCCAGCCCCGTTCGCCGCCCGAATAACTCAGCCGCGGGTGCAAGCCAAGATGCTGGCAAATCCAGCCGATTGAATCGTTGACCTCGCAGTATTCGTCGGTTCCCAGATTGAAGGTGTTCACCTTGCCGCCCACGCGGTCGAGAGCGAGGAGAATGGCGGCAATGCAGTCCTGCACGTACAAATAGGATTTTTTCTGATGGCCATCGCCGAGAATGTGGAGATGTTCAGGATGCTCGGCGAGCTGCTGGTAAAAGTCGAACACGTGGCCGTGCGTGTAACGTTCTCCCAGGATCGATACGAACCTGAAAATGTAGCTCTGCATTCCGAAGCCTTCGCAGTAGGCTTGAATCAGGCCTTCCGCCGCTAGTTTGGAGGCGCCGTACAGCGAAGTCTGAACCGGAAACGGACAGGTTTCGGGCGTCGGAAAAATCTCGGGCTCTCCGTACACCGATCCAGTCGATGAAAACACGATCCGCTTGCAACCTTGTTCGCGCATGGCCTCCAGAACGTTCCAGGTTGCGATCGTATTCTGATCCAGATCCTTCCGCGGATGTTCCGTGCCGAAGCGAACATCGGCGTTCGCCGCAAAGTGGACCACGAGTTCCGCACCTTTCATCGCTCGGGCCACACTGTCGGGGTCCAGCAAGTCTGCCTCATGCAGCGTGAATTGAGCTTGGCTCATCGCACTTTCCAGAAACCCCCGCTGTCCCGTCGAAAAATTGTCGAACCCAACCACACTGTGCCCGTCGGATAGAAGCCGGTCAGTCATGTTGCTGCCGATAAACCCCGCCGCACCCGTCACCAAAACGCGCAATGGGACCTCCTCCAGAAATTGATAGAAGACATATCGGCAATCCTTTCGGAAGAAAGGCTAGCGACTATCCGAAGATGTCTGCCGCAGCGCGATCCGCGTTCCCTTCAGTTCAAAGCGGCTGTCGCGCCAAACGTAGCGCAGATTCAAGTAACTCGCGAACCATACCGCAAAACCGAGCAAGTCGCGCAGCGGATACAGCCAGGGCGCACGCCGTATTTCCGGGTCTCGAACCACGGTCCATCCCACAAGCCATGCTTCAGCCAGTCGATTCAGCACAGCCACGCCGAGAAGCAGCGCTCCAATTCCCCAGTGTCCCAACCAGCCGGCCGCTAGAAATCCCAGCAGGCCGTAAGGCATCGCGAAGATTAAACCGCTCCCAAAATGTCCCTTAGGACGTGAGTAGCGCGTGGTCTGAGCCCACCGCAGCTGGTTCTGCCACATATGGCGGAACGATTTCTGATTCACCACGTGATCGATAATGTGAGCCGAGAGCACGACGCGATAGCCCCGCTCAGCGATGAGGTTGCCGATGGCAAAGTCGTAAGCAATGTAATCCTTCAGCGCGCTGTAACCGCCAATGCTGGCGAGCGAATCCTTGCGTACCACGATCGTCGGCCCCAGGCCGAACTTCATGCCTTCGAGCAGATTCGCCACCAGCACCCCGGCGGTCATCTCCACCGACATTCCGATGGCGGTGAGGCCGGAGAAAAATCCTGCCGCATTCTTGCCGCGATACACGCATGTCACCATGCCTACCTGGGGATCAAGCAAGGGCGGCACAATCTCTCGTAAATAACCCGGACCGACTTTGACGTCACTGTCTGCCGTGACCAGAATTTCGTACGCCGCCACTTCCGCCATGCAATGAAACCCATGGACCACCGGGTTGGGCCAGGGTGTGCCGGTGACCAGAATGCGGCTTCGGATGTGCGGATAGCGAGCGCAAACTGCGCGAACCACTTCGAGGGCAGGATCATCGGCTTCGTCCGCGGCGAACAGGATTTCGTAATCGGGATAGTCCTGCCTGAAAAAACTTTCGACGTTCTCCTCCAACCGCGCTTCCAAACCATGCACCGGCTTGAGCACGGAGACTGCAGGGAGAAGCGCATCGTCAGGAATCGACGTCAGGCGCTTGCGTGCGTCGGCATGAAATCGGCTGACTCCGATCACCGTGAGGCCAAGAAACACAGCCGAAGACAGAGTACCGATTAGAGCCAGACCCAGTAGGATATGTAGAATAAGCGACGTCAAATTGGCGTTGTCCTCATTCGATCGTCCGCGCCGAGAGAGCAATCTCTCTATTTCATCACTTACTTCGAGAGCGAGGCAAGCGCGTCGCGGAACATTGCATCGAAAGATCCAGTCCTGACATTTTTCACTACACTTGCCAGCGCCTTCTCGGCTGCGGCGCGTTGATAGCCCAGGTTCACCAAGGCGGACATTACATCCTGTTCCACCGGATTCAGCGCGGGAACGGAAAGAGTTGATGTTCCTGCCGTCTCCGGCAGCTTATCGCGCAATTCCAGCACCATGCGCTCGGCCGTCTTCTTGCCGATGCCTGGGATCCTGATCAGGCGCGCCACGTCATTGCCCCGGATCGCTCGCGCCATTTCATCGGCCGCCATCCCGCTCAGGATGGTGATGGCGAGCTTCGGTCCAATGCCGCTCACCGTGATCAGCTTCTCGAATAAATGCTTCTCGGCGGAGCGAAGAAATCCGTATAGCGCAATCAAATCTTCCCGGACGTGAGTGTGGATGTGCAGCGCCACTTCCGATCCATTGGCAGGCAGCTCGGAGAAAGTGGGCACGCTGATGTTTACTTCATAGCCGACGCCGGCGGTCTCCACCACAACTTGATTGGGATGCTTGGTCAGCAATGTTCCGCGCAGATGGGCAATCATGCTGCATCCATTGTAGCCGCGGCCAAAGCCGCAATGGCCGCATTTCCGGGGAGGCCCCGGTCCGGGTTGGATTTTTCGTCTTTATCAGTCGGCTGGTAATTGTGCAGGGCGAAAAAAAAGGCAGGGCCGACCCCCTGCCGTTTTCGTGGATTACGAATTTCTCGGCTTACTTTTTATTGACGGCTTTCTTCAGTTCGGCCCCAGGGGAAAATTTCGCGACCTTGCGGGCAGCGATCTTGATAGTGGCGCCCGTTTGCGGATTGCGCCCGTTCCGCGCCTTTCTCTGTGATATCGAGAAAGTGCCGAAACCTATCAAAGCCACTCGATCCCCTTTGCGTAGTGCACCAGTAATGCTGCTCACGGTAGTGTCAATCGCGGTTGTAGCCTGTGCCTTGCTGATCTCGCAAGCGCCAGCGATCTTGTCAACCAGATCGGCCTTGTTCATAGTTTCTCCTCGCAGGTCTCGTTCATACTCGGCACAATACCGGGAGGACAACTGCTTGTGTCTGAGTTGGGAAACCTGACGGAACGTATTTTCCTCTCTCCACGGAGAATGTCAACTGTGAAAATCCGCGCCCGAAGCCCGTTTCGCACCCCCCGATCCCGCTCCCGGGCTAAGGGAGCGGAGTTCGGGCGGGAGACGGTTGCGTCTCGCCCACCCGCTTGGCATACGGATGCAAAGTCAGGAGGTACAATTCAGGGAAGCGTTGCAGCAGAACAAGATGCTCACCAAGACACAGGCCCAACTAGAAGTTTGCCCGCTCTGCGAAGGTACGGGTTGGAAGGTGATTCCCGCCAAGCCGACTGCACCAAATGACCGGCGAGTGACGCGCTGCGATTGCCAGTTGCGAGCCCGGAACCAGTCCTTGCTGGCCGCCGCGCGCATACCTCGACGCTACCAACATTGCGAACTGGCCACATTCGAGCCGGAAGGGCTGGACAGCTCTTTGGTTTCGGCCCGGATCACGGCCTGCAAGTTTGTGGAAGAGTACCCCATCGACCAGGCCGGCCTCCTTATCATCGGGACAATTGGCGTTGGTAAGACGCATCTGGCGGTCGGAATCATTAAGGAACTGATACTCAGCAAGGGGGTCGGCTGCCTCTTCTACGATTACCGCGAATTGTTGAAAGAGATCCAGAACTCGTATAACGACTCTGTCCAGACGACGGAGCTCGATGTGCTCAGGCCCGTTTTTGAGACTGAGGTTCTGGTGCTGGACGAACTGGGCGCGGTTTTGCCCACAGGATGGGTTTGGGACACGGTGGGACTGATTCTCAATACGCGCTACAACAACCAGCTTACAACCATCGTTACCACGAACTTCTGCGACGGCCCGAGCGCGAAGGCTGAGGCACTGGACGGAGCGAAGCGCTCCCACCGTGAGGACACTCTGGGAGACCGAATTGGGGAGCGCATGCGCTCGCGGCTGCACGAGATGTGCCGCGTGGTTACGATGAAGGGAGCAGACTTCCGCCATAAAGTGGCCATAAAGTGAGAGATGCGGGCTTCCCTTAACATGCCGTTTGGACGCACTTGCAGCTGGCTCGCCATTTGTTTCCCCATCGGCGCAACTTCGCGTGAATCTTGGGTGGTCGGTCCAGTGTGATCGCCCACCGCTTGCACACTAGAATGAACTCGTGCTAACTGAACGGCTGGAATTCGCGCATGAACGTGACGCGGAGATTTTTTCCGCCATCCCGGCTGCACCGGCTGTGTTCCTGCTTCGGGGCGAAGATGTAGAGGCAGAACCTTACGTCAGCAAGACGGCGAATCTCCGTCGCCGACTGCAACGCTTGCTCGGCCGCATTGAGGAACGCACGAGGAAACTCAACCTGCGTGATCTTGTGCGCTGGATCGATTACGCGCCGACGGATTCCGACTTTGAATCGAGCTTTGTTCTTTACCAAGTCCTCAGGTCCACTTTCCCCAAGACCTATTCCAACCGCTTGCGTTTCCGCTTCGCTCCGCTGGTGAAGCTGCATCTCGAAAATCAGTTTCCGCGTGCCTCCATTACCACGCGCTTAGGACGCCTCGACCGCCGCAACCTCTATTACGGCCCCTTTCTCTCCCGCGTGGCCGCCGAGAAGTTTATGAATGATTCGCTTGACTTCTTCAAGATGCGGCGCTGTGTCGATGATCTTCATCCCGATCCCGCGTTTCCCGGCTGCATCTATTCCGAAATGAAGATGTGTCTGGCGCCCTGTTTCAAGGGGTGCAGCGATCAGGAATATTCCGCCGAAGTAAACCGGGTGCAGGCCTACTTCGATTCTGGGGGAGAATCTCTTGCGCGTGAATTCTCAACCCAGCGGGCCGCGGCATCGGCGAATCTCGCTTTTGAAGAGGCCGCCGCCATTCACCTCCGCTTGGAAAAACTGAAACCGACCATGAGCCAGCTCCCGGAAATGGTTCGCCGCCTCGATCAGTTTTCCGCGCTGATCGTCCAGCCCTGCCACCTTGCGGACTCAGTCACCTTTTTCCGGGTTGACCGCGCAACGATCTTTGGACCGTCGACATTCTGCATCCAAACCACGGAGCACGCCAAATCGCAATCCATGGAATCGCGCGTGCAAAAGATTCTCGATGCATTCCAGCGGGCAAAGGCGCCATCGGCGCTTGAAACCATGGAGCATCTTGCTCTGCTCAAGCGTTGGTACTATCGCGGCCGCCGCGTCGGTGAAATTTTTTTTGCGGATGGGAAAGGCGTCTTTCCTACTCGCCGCATCGTACGCGGCGTGGGCCGCGTGCTCCGAGGTGAAGGACCGGAACAAGATCCCTCCGCCCAGAATCCGATTGGGATAACCGAACTGCTAACCTAAAGAAGCAAAGAAGAAAGAAGGACGAATGGCAATCAGGAAGACATCCGACAAGGTTGTTCGGGAGCATGTAATCGAACTACTCAACGGCCGGGGAGCCCACAGCGGCTTCGATGACGTGGTAAAAAACATGCCAGAGAAACTTCGTGGTGTTAAGCCTGACGGCTTGCCCCACTCCGCCTGGATGCTGCTCGAACACCTTCGCCTGGCGCAGTGGGACATTCTCGAGTTCAGCCGCAATCGCAAATACAAGTCCCCGAAATGGCCTGAGGGCTATTGGCCTGAAACGGAAGCTCCGCCGAATAAAGCGGCATGGGATGAGAGCAGTCAACAGTTCCGCAAAGATCTAAAGGTCATGCAGCAGCTGGTCGCAAATTCTAAGACCGATCTGTACGCGCGCATCCCCTGGGGCGACGGCCAGACTATTCTGCGTGAGGCTCTGCTCGTCGCCGACCATAACGCATACCACCTCGCACAATTAGTCGACGTGCGCCGCCTCCTGGGAGCCTGGAAGGAATCGTGAGGAGGTTTTTTGGAGCAAGGAAGAATCAGCTGGCTTCGCGGTCGAGTGTCTCGGGTCCACATCTTTTTATTCCGGTCAGGCCCGCTTGCGAAACACGACTTTTACTCCCCTCGCGCCAGCCTTCGTCGATCCCTTGCGAATTCCCATTCGATCTCAGGCGCAAAGTAGCGCAACCAGGTATCGCTGGCCGGATGCAGGTGCAATGCCGGGGTCAGGAGAAAAAGCCGCGCGCCCGGCGTCTGTGTCAGGTGACCATTGTCACGCTGCGGCGGTAGGTGTTCCGGCTCCCTCCTGAGCCGCATGTGGGATAATGAGGCTATCCGCTCAACTGAGTCCGGTTCCGGCACGGCGGCATCTAAATTCTGTGGGTAAAAGCTTGGATAAACAACTTCTCGATAAACAGCGTTTCTTCTTCGATCATTACGGCGTCACGGAAAACGACCTCGAGCATTATCTGGCGGCCGCGCTTTCCGCCGGCGGCGATTATGCCGACCTGTATTTTGAATATCTTTCCTCGACCTCGTTGTTGGTGGATGAGTCGATGGTGAAGTCGGCTTCACAGGGTATTTCGGCGGGCTGCGGAGTGCGCGTAGTTTCCGGCGAGCGTACCGGGTATGCCTATACCGATGATCTGTCTGCCAGCCGCATATTGCACGCCGCGCGCACCGCAGCGCTGATTGCCAGCGCTCCGGCAAAAACCTCTGTGGCTGGCTTCCAACAAACCGCGGCGCGGAGTCTGTATCCCGTGACTCTGCCCTCGGTCGATGCCGAGATAACTTCCAAAGTTGAGCTAGTGATGCGGGCCGACAAGGCGGCGCGGGCTTACGACGCCCGCATTCAGGAAGTCCGCGCCAGCTATTCCGACGAACTGCGGAATATTCTGGTCGTGGCTTCCGACGGAACCTTCGCAGAAGATTCCCAGCCGCTAGCCCGGATGAATGTTTCGTGCATTGCTAAGACAGAGGGTAATTCCGCTCGCGGTGGTTCTGGCGGCGGCGGACGTGTAGCGCTCGACTTCTTCTTCGGCGACAAGAATCCTGAGTTCTTTGCCAAGGAAGCGGCGCGACAAGCGATCCTGCAACTCGACGCGCGTGAAGCTCCCGCGGGAGAGATGGCAGTCGTGCTCGGCCCCGGTTGGCCCGGCGTCCTGCTGCACGAGGCTGTGGGCCATGGTCTCGAAGCGGATTTCAATCGTAAGAAGACTTCAGCCTTTGCAGGTCTGATCGGCAAGCGGGTAGCCAGCGAGGGCTGCACCGTTATCGACAATGGCACTATGCCGTGGCGCCGGGGTTCGCTGAACGTGGACGACGAGGGCGAACCCACACAGGAAACCGTGCTGATTGAAAAGGGAATTCTCAAGGGCTACCTGAGTGACAAGCTTTCCGCGCGCCTGATGGGCATCGCCGACACCGGCAACGGACGCCGCGAAAGTTACGAACACATTCCCATGCCGCGCATGACCAACACCTACATGCTCGCCGGCCAGGATAATCCCGAAGACATCATTCGCTCGGTGAAACGCGGCATCTACGCGGTAAACTTCGGCGGAGGCCAGGTCGATATCACGAACGGCAAGTTCGTGTTCGGAGCGTCCGAAGCCTACATGATCGAAGACGGCCACATCACCGCGCCCATAAAAGGCGCAACCTTGATCGGCAACGGCCCCGACGTCTTGACGCGGGTTTCGATGGTGGGCAACGATCTGAAACTCGACGAAGGCGTCGGCACCTGCGGCAAGGATGGACAGGCCGTGCCGGTAGGCGTCGGTATTCCGACCATCAAGATCGATCGCCTCACCGTCGGGGGGACTGCGAAGAAAGATCCCGGCGGATTCATGCAGTAGACCTCTCGGAACAGCGCTGGGACCAAGGGAAATCCTGACGTTGCTGGCTATCTATGCAGGTGCGGCATTTTCTATATCGATTGGTCTGATTGCACTCATTTGGGTCGGTTCGATTGTGGCCTTCCATTTTCGGCGATGGCTACTATGGCAACAACCGCGCCGATACCCCCTGCGCCGTGAGCATCTCCACCGCCCGTTTGTCGAAGGAGACGAGCGTGTCGGCGCCCAGCCACCTGCCCTCATAGGCAATCGCGCCGTCGGCAAAATCGCCGCCGGCGTCGAGCGTGGCCAAGCCCGCCTCCACCGCAGGCCGGTTCATTTCTACATTCTCGGCGACCAGCAGAGCGCGGATGGCAGCGGCCGCATCGGAGGGCTTGAATCCATAGACCCGGCGCAATACCCACACGAACTCGCACAGGCACGGGACCGCGACGGCAATCATCTTCGCGTTGCGCAATAGCTTCCCGGCAACATCCGCCTGCGACCGGTCGTCGCCCACCACTGCCCGCACCAGCACGTCCGTATCCACCGCGACCTTCATTTTTTGCCCGTCGAGTTCTGGTCAGCCCAGCCGTGCGCCGCCGCCTCATCCATTTCTTCCACGGTGGCGACTTTCTTTGTCCGGTTGGCCAACAACCCGAGAAAACCGTCGATCGATCCGCTGGGCTTGGCCGCGCTGAGCAGGCCTCGGCCATGGGGAAGCAATTCCAACGCAACTTTTTCCCCAGGTTTGATACCCAGGTGTTGTAACACCTTTTTTCGAAATGTCACTTGTCCCCGTGCAGTCACGGTCAAGCGGGTCATGGCGCATTCCTCGCTACCGTATGGTAATGCACAACTGCATTACACGCAATCGATCCTGGAAATGGCTGCCGGCCGGTGTAAATACCTGACCACCATCCTAGGAAAACCAAGGCATTTGCTGGGATAATAAAGGTTCATGCCCTCAACCGAACTGGAAACGAAGAGCGCGAAGCCTGAAACTGACCTAAAATCCCTCGCCCAGGACATTGTCCGCCGCGCCATGAATGGCGGCGCCACGGTGGCCGAGTGCGTAGTGCGCCAAGGCGATGAATTCTCCACGCTGGTCCGCCTCGGCCAGGTCGAAACGCTGAAAGAATCGGGATCGCGATCCATTGGCGTGCGCGTCTTTAATGGCCAACGCGCTGCCAGCACCTACTCCAGTGATTTCTCCCGCGCCAGCCTCGACCGGATGGTCGAGTCCGCGCTGGAGCTTTCGAAGATCACGTCGGAAGATCCGTTTGGCGGGATTCCTGAAGCTTCGCAACTCGGGTCGCTTACGGGTGACCTCGAGCTTTATCACGAGGATGTTTATTCACTGCCCGGGCCCGATCGCATCGACTACGCCCGCCGCGCCGAAAAAGCCGCGCTCGATTTCGACCCGCGCATCAAGAATTCGGAAGGCGGATCGTTTGACGCCGCTACCGGCCACAAAGTTCTGGCTAACTCGCATGGTTTCGTCGGCGAATATCGCCGGTCCTATTGTTCCGTCTCCGCTGTTCCCATCGCGCAAAGCGATGACGGCGCGATGCAGCGTGACTACTGGTACTCAGTGGCGCGCACGCTGGCCAAACTCGAGGCGCCCGAGCAGGTCGGCAAGGTTGCGGCTCAGCGCACGTTGCGTCGCTTGGGCGCGCGCAAGGCGAAGACTGCGCGAGTTCCGATCATCTTTGATCCCATGGTTGCCACGTCGATCCTCGAACATATTTTTGAAGGGATCAACGGCGACTCGGTCTACCGCGGCGCCTCGTTTCTCGCGGGCCAGCTGGGACAGAAAATTGCCGGCGACAACGTGACCATCATCGACGATGGCACCATCCCCGGCGGATTCGGCACCAGCCCATTCGATGGAGAAGGCGTGCCCACGCGCCGAACGATGGTTATTGAGAAGGGCGTGTTGAGCTCCTATCTTCTGAATACTTACACGGCGAAAAAGTTGGGTCTCACCACTACCGGCAACGCGTCGCGCGGCCTAGCCGGCACGCCCGGCATAGGCCCGGGCAATTACTTCCTGCAGCCCGGGATGCGGACGCCAAAAGAATTAATCTCTGAAATCAAGGAAGGCCTCTATGTAACCGAGTTTCTCGGCCATGGCGCCAACCTGGTAACTGGCGATTATTCACGCGGTGCTTCCGGCTTGTGGATCTCAGGTGGAGAGCTCGCTTACCCGGTCGAAGAAATCACGGTAGCTGGGAACCTGAAGGAAATCTTCTTCAACATCTCCGAAATTGCGAACGATCTTGAATTTCGCGGCTCCGTGGCATCGCCGACGCTGCGCATTGACGGGCTGACCGTCGGCGGCGAATAATCGCTCGATGAAATTCGCCAAGGTGGTATTCCTGGTCGCCGCCGTCTGGGGCGTCTTGGTGCTTACTCCGCTGTACTTCATGTTCGATCTGATCGGACAGAAGGATCCGCCCCCGATCACGCATCCCGCGTTTTACTACGGCTTCATCAGCGTGGGATTAGCTTTCCAGATTGTATTTTTCGTGATCGGCAGAGATCCAGTGCGCCTCCGCCCGATGATGATTCCTTCCGTGCTCGAGAAGTTTGGCTATGGAGCTACTCTGCTGGTGCTCTATTTCGAGAATCGACTACACCCGCAAGATCTGGCCCTCGGCGGCGTCGACTTGTTATTCGGCATTTTGTTCTTGGCAGCCTTGTTCAAGACCGGCAATTAACCTCCAGAGTACAATCGATTTGCATGGGCGGATTGATCCAGCCAACTCCAATCGCGGAAGAGCCTGATTCCAGCCGACGAACCATCGCCATCGCTGTGGCGGTTGTTATCGTCATCGCTCTGGTTGCCTCGTTTCTTCTACGGGGCAAGCCTAAGGGTGCATCCGGTCCGCCGCCTTACGGCGCGAGCCTTAAACTTTCCGACTTCAAAATGAGTGCGGCGGAGAATTTTGTAGGAGCGACTGTCAGCTACGTTGACGGAACCATCACCAACACTGGCAACAAGACGGTTACTCACGTGATTGTCGAAGTGAATTTCAAAGACGACATGGGGCAAACCGCACAGCGGGAAGAAATCCCGCTACAGGCGTTGAAAACCACCGGACCTTATCCCGAAGCCGTGGACTTCAGAGTTTTACCCCTCGCCCCCGGTCAAAGCCAAACTTTTCGACTGACCTTTGAAGCTATTTCTGCGCAGTGGAACCATCAGTATCCGGACATCGCGGTTACCGATGTTGCGGTGAAATAATCGCCCTGCTAATCCCTCCACCAATAATCAAGGATTGAGAATCGGTACAATGCATTCATGGCT
>DATNLE010000217.1:0-3101 GCA_035603035.1 Candidatus Acidiferrales bacterium
AGCCATCTGCATGATCCTCAAACCGTTGGATGCTGCGCTCAAGACGCCGCGCGCCCTGTGGGAATTTCAGCGGTTTCGATTGAATTACAACTGCAGAGTCCCCGGATTCAAGTCCGATGCGTATCCAGACCATCAGTAGGGGCGGGTGGCCGACCCTTCCGCGCGGCACCGAAGTGACCGCTTATCTTTTGCGGGTGCCGCACTCTTCGGTTTTTGAAGGGTGCGGGTTTTGACGTTTCGTTGTGGCATCGTCTCACTCACACTTTTCACTTTGGCCCCGTGTCCGGCGTGCAGGCGCTCTTTTCTCCATACTGATAGAACCGGTAGCTGCTCCACGCCCACATCTTCGGATCCGTCACCAATCCTCGCTTCACCGGATTCATGTGCATGTAATTCAGTTTCTCAATTCTCTTCTTCCCGCTCCACACGTTGAAATCGTAGAAGCGTCTCTGCCAGAAACTGCGCGGCATTGCTCCTTGCTTGTCTTGCCACAGCGACAATTGATTCGCATTCCTGCGCCGGCCTTTTCGTCGCAACGAACGCGCCACGCGCTGCTTCAGAGCTTGCATCACCGTCGATGGATTCCCCACCTTCGGCTCGCTGATCAACAAATGAATGTGTTCCGGCATCACCACGTAGCCCACCAGCGAGAACTGGTAACGGGTCCTCACTTGATCGAGAATCCTCAAGAAAACGTCCCGCTTCTTCGCACTACCCAACAGCGAGCGGCGCCGATAACAACTACACGTGATGAAATGCAGATGACGTTGCCCGTAACGCCGCTCTAGTCGATTCTTCAAGACCGTCATTCAAAACCCGCACCCTTTGCCAACCCCGCAAAGAGTGCGGCACCCGCAAAGGAAGGATCAAAATCACAGGCGACGGCAAATCACTTCAATGTCAACTACCTCAGTGGTATCATCCGCATTCGTCATGGGTCAAGAAGAAGATGCACAGCGACGCAAAGGATGGGCCACCCGCCCTACGCCAGGCCCTCAAAGACAGTAAGGTCGACGCTCATGGCGTGGACAAGAATGTCGATTCGGTCTCGAGAACCGGAGATAAGGTAACCGTTCAGTTGAATAAGGGTCTTAACTTCTTGGAGATCTACAAGACCAAGACCACCATCAGTTTCGGTGTGGGATCCGTCAGCGGAAGACCTGCCTTGGTGAACATCCAAGGGGTTGAGGTATTCCACGGTTACCACTATGTACCAAAAACTGACTATGGGCCGAATTAGGGGCGCTGGAGATGCGAAGTGCACTTTTTGGCTTGATGATCGCCTTGTTGGGATTCGCAAGTGATCGAATGCCTGGCCCGCCGACTAGCGCGCAAAGGGTCACCGGCGAATTTCATACGTATGCCGAGGTCTTTGCCGCATGCTCACCGAATGGACGCTGGCTGGTTTTTGAATATAACGAACTCCAGGACCCGGACTTTCCCCGAGTAGGGATGATGAGGCTGGTTCCGGGCTCTCACGCGTGGCGTCCTATACTCAAAGGAAAGCCGGGTCGGCATCTATACGTGGGGGATTTCAGTTGGTCCCCCGATAGCCGCTGGCTCGCCCTCATCACGGATTATCCAGAAGGCGCAAAGGACTTCTGGTCAGAGTCCAATCTTCAGCTTGTGAAGGTGAACGTAGACACCGGCGAAGTGTTTCGCCTCACCAACTTCCCTCACGGCGTCCCATTTGGTCCAACGACGGCGTGGCTGCGGTCAGGATTAATTGTCTTTGCCGGCGCAAATGGAAATATCTACGGCGTGCCTGAAAATGGCGGCGATCCGCAAAAGCTCATCGACGTACCAGAGGATAGATGCGGAGGCGTGACGAACACTCTTGCCTTTTCGCCCGATGAGCAAAGGATAATCTTCGAGAAGGACAGCGGAGACGAGAGCCAGACCACCGAATGCAACGCACTGTGGATCGGTGACCTGAAGACCAAGGGTCTGCGCAGGCTTCCGACGACTGGTTTGCGCCCCCTCAACCCCTTCTGGCTTGACGAGGATACCGTTCTTTTCTCAGGCATAGACGTCGAAGCTGGGAAGTGGCTGCCAGCAGGAATCTACCGCATCTCGCCGAGAACTGGCGAGGTTAACCCCGTCCTCAAAGGGTTCTACGACTCGCCATTTGTCTGCGACTCGGGCAAGACCTTGTACTTTTCCTGGGGACCGAGTGCCCAAACCGAGAAACCCGCCAAGGATGCTCGGCCCACGTTTAATGACTTCTCCGGTTTCCACATATGGAAAATACCGTTGCGCGCCGTGCTACAGCACGCCAACGACGGGGAGCACCCAGAAGCCAGTAAACCGAAGCAGTAAGTCTACGATTTAAAGGAGGTACAACTACGACGGGGCGCTCCGTGAGCAGGCGCAAAATACCCAACCCGCCGGTACTACAGGGCGGGTGGCGAACCCTTCCGCGCGGCACCGGAGTGAACCCCTGCACGATTGAAACTCGCGGGTCTTGATGTTGCGCCTTCGTCTCCTACCTTTTGCGCAGCTTCACCCGCGCATGTCGTCGTCCTTAGCGGTAAACTTCACCTCGGACCCACAAGATGGACTCCTGTCTCGTTCCCGAAATGGAAATAGGCCCGCTTGGTAAAGTTATGCTCACACAGACGTTCCCTTGAATTTCGCAGAATCACGTGCTAGCGTTTCGTGTGATTAAGAGTGAATATCGTCGAACGCTTCACCAAAGCGGAATCCCGGCTCCCTGCCCGCCCATGCGCGACCGGATTGCGGTTTCGCTTCCCGGGCCACGGACTACGGGCCGCGTAACACGGCCTCCGACGACATTTCTAACCGGTTCTGACCCACAAACAGAATTCGACGTAACTCACTCAAAACAAACGCCGAAAAAATTTCTAACCGGGGCCAGAATGCACATTAAGCAATCACGATTTCGCAACGCTTCCGCCCCAACCTTGAAACGAGCCGCATCCGCGGGCTCAGCTTTCCCGAGTAATTTCAACACATTGACGCGCCTCCGCGACTTTGCTATGTTCGCGCATGAACCTTTTTGGAGGCTGCCAGTGAAGCGTCGCACGATCCGCACCTCAGCAGGGTCGCGTAATAGCCACAAGCTACTGAAAAAGAAGACG
>DATNLE010000264.1:0-7546 GCA_035603035.1 Candidatus Acidiferrales bacterium
CCGCGTCAAACGGATAGGTGCCCGGGTTGGCAACCGAGATCCGAACCCCCTGGTAGCGATGACCGTTCTGCTTGTACCAACATCCCTGGAACGTCGCCCCGGGATCTGAGGAGACCACCTTCAACGTCAATCTGGCATTCCGGGAAGTCTTGCCATCGCTGGCTGTCACCCGAATGGGATAGCTTCCAGGCGCCACACTGCTTGGAACTGTGATGTCTGCCTTAGAAGTTCCGACTCCGGGAGCGGGAATCACCTGAGGAGTAAGGGTCACCGAGACCCCTGCAGGTACATTCGAGACGGTAAGCTCGAGTGCGTGATTGTATCCGTTCGTCACCTTGGTTGTAACTTTGGCCGATCCGGATTGCCCGGGGGGTATCGTGACGGTGGATGGCTGTACCGCGACCGTAAATGCCGACGTTGTCGCGGGAGCGATACTGAGCGAGGTGCCCACGACGGTATCCCCGTAGAGCGCGCTGATAGCAACTGAAGTGGCGTCTCTGACTGGTGAGGTCAAGGCCGCGACCGTGGCTCTGGTCCGGCCGGAAGGAATTCTTACGGTCGCAGGAGTTGCGATGACGCTCGCGTCAGAACTTTTCAGTTGTACGGCTATGCCGCCGCCCGGAGCAGGCTGTGTCAGGTTAACCGTGATTTCCGTGGAAGCGCCGCCCATGAGGTGGGCAGGGCTCAGCGTTACGTTGGCTACTCCGAGACGGCTGGTAGGCGTGCCGGTAGCAGGTCCACTCGTGGTGGCAACGGTCCCGGAGAAATTGCCGGCGTTCATTGTTCTCGAGCCCGAGCCGCAGCCTGCCAGTCCGAGGAGGGCTCCCGCCAGTACAATCCGCGATACATCCCTGTGTTTATGAAGCATCATGACTTCGGCCCCTCAATGTTGAGGGTTGAAAAGGACCGACCTGGCACGATTCTCACATAGCCAGGCAGAGACAGCAGACTCAGAAGTGCATTAACCGTCTTCCGATCCGTGTTACGGATCGCAGCGTTATACTAGGT
This sequence comes from Candidatus Acidiferrales bacterium, assembly GCA_035603035.1. Lineage (GTDB taxonomy): Bacteria > Acidobacteriota > Terriglobia > Terriglobales > Acidobacteriaceae > Sulfotelmatobacter. Next base: position 1,009 of record DATNLE010000264.1, read on the forward strand.
GGGCGCACCGGCAGCGACCGCGTTTCCGCCGATTGCACCGAGCTGCCAAGGTTCAAGATTCCGTTTACCCCGCCATCCGACGCGGTTAATTTCGCAATCTCGTTGACGGTGCTCCAGCCGGTCGGCGGCTTCAGGAAAACGTAAAGCGCACCCTGGGGCAAAACAAAACCCTAAAATCTGGCGGCGGTGCGTGGACTCGAACCACGGACCTACGGATTATGAGAACACAGGAGGGTTCTGAACCGTTTTGAAAATCTTGTACTCTATTCCTCTTTTCAACGGGTTACAAGTCGGTCGATGTGATCCGTTCTGCTTGGAAATGATCCGTTTTGTTCATGCAACCATTACAATTTCATGACAGTATGCGTAAAAAGCCTTGGCGGGAAACAACTCACTTGCAGATAACCCCCCGACATGCTCACCAAAGCTGAGCGCGTTCCAACCACTCCTTGGAACGGCTGCGGGTTCGCGTCCGGCTGGTTTCCATTATGTGCATTGAATTCATATTCTGACATTCGATTCGTGCTGCCCTTCAGTCCGCCAAACCTCCGCCGTCCACGACCAAAGCCGCACCTGTCATGAAGGAAGAATCATCCGAGGCCAAGAATAATGCCGCCTTCGCGATCTCGTCCGTGGTGCCGATCCGCCCCAAGGGACGGCTGGCGCATCCGGCAAGATAGTCCTCCCACTTCAACCCACGCAGACGCGCATCTTCGGGAAGCATGGGCGTGTCGACATCGCCGGGGCAGATGCAATTCACGCGAATGCCCTGCGGACCGTGGTCGATGGCCATTGCCTTGGTCAACAGCACAACGCCACCTTTGGAGGCGCAATAGGCAGCGGCCGCGTCGCCGCCCGCGATCCCCCATCCGGAACTATTATTGATGATGACTCCACGACCCTTCTCGACCATGTGAGGCAACGCCGCCTTTGACATCAGAAAAGTTCCCTTCAGATTGACATCCATCTGCAGGTCCCACTCTTCCTCCGTGCAATCGAGAGTTGTGTGCGGGTAGAAAACACCGGCGTTGTTGAAAAGAATGTCGAGCCGATCGAATACACGGAGGGTCTCATTCACAGCATGACGGCACTCTTCCGCCTCGCGCACATCGGAGCGAATGAAGATAGCCCTGCCGCCGCCGTTCATGATTTTCTCGGCAACCGCATGGCCGCGCTTTTCGTTGCGGCCCGTGATCGTGACTCTGGCGCCCTCCTTGCCGAAGAGGACCGCCGTGGCTTCGCCGATGCCGGATGTGCCCCCGGTGACGAGAGCTACTCTATGTTCCAATCGCATGCCTTTAACCCGATCCCGCCAAACCTCCGCCGTCCACCACCAGCGCTGCCCCCGTTTTATTTAAGGATGCTGCATCCCTGGCGAGATACAGCGCGGCGTGCGCGTTTTCTTTCGGCGTTCCAATGCGACCCAGAGGACGCTTGGCCGATTCGGCGAGAAATCGATCTTCTGCTTCTCCCAATCGGCTTCGGAGACCAGTGATTCCGCGAGAAAATGGTCAATTGGCGAAATATCGCGATTTGACGCATCGACGGCGTATCCTCGGTTAGTCTCCGCGATAACGCCATCCGAACTGCCACTTGCCCTTCAACCTCCTCCATCTGAAACTCTGTTCACCAAGTTCGTCCAGAAAGACATAGTGGCCGTCAGGTATCTCGGCACCGTCTTCCCTGCGTACGTAAGCGAAAGAGTGCAGCCTATAGCGGTCGTCATGGTAGGTCAGAAATTCAACTGGAAACCAAGCATCGGAGCCGCGCTCACGGATTCTCCCCGCACCCTTAAACGGTCGTAGCAAGGGCTCTGCTTTGGCACGCCTGATCACAGCGGAATTATAGTCGGCAACAAATCGTTGGCGAAATATCGCCATGTCCGTCATTGAGCAGCGGTCAAAACGTGCTATCGCCTGATAGTGTCAACCATCCCAAATGGGCTGTATTCCTTCGGACTTTTGATTTATCGTGCGAGCGGATGGGAACCACTATGAGTTCGACGATTGACGCGTGGCTGGAATACCGCTCAAACAAAAGGACCGTGCTCGTACTCTTCATTGCAACAGTGCTTGTTGGTGCAGGCGTAAAGTTAGTCCTTCTTCGCTGGGCGCTCCCTCTGGTGGTACAGCACACCAATCCTGCGATTCTTCTTTGGGCAATACCTTTTGTCGCCTGTTTCGTCGCTTGGTTTGTGGCGATGGTTCGTTTTTGGTTGTGGAAGTGCTCAAGGTGCGGGCGTCGCTTTATCGGCGTGTACGATGCTGTTGCCTTCCTGCGAAACAAGTGCTTTTATTGCGGCCTTCCTATCGGAAGCGATCCCGCCTCAGTTGGACAGTTACGGACCGAAAGGTAGGAGGGTCTGCCGATTGGCAAACATCGCCATAGCACTCGTCGAGGGTCAACGGGTAAACAATGCACCAAAAAAGGGAGCGATCCTCCACGGGGCGGAACATCTCTAATTTATTGAAAACAAAACCTAAAATTTGGTGGCGGCGCGTGGACTCGAACCACGGACCTACGGATTATGAGACCGTCGCTCTAGCCACCTGAGCTACGCCGCCATTGTTTAGAATCAATGACATACAGTCTTGACCCCTTCGCGCTAATTGCAGACCCGTTGCATCTTCGCTCAAAAATGGACATATGGAACGCTACCAGCGCGGTTATTGTTCGAGGCGAGCAATGCTTTACATGTCAGGTACTACGTCAACGAGATTGTAAACGGTGAGCCGAAGCGCGCGCAACGTTCGCTGCGCTTCTGTGCGCTCTGTGGGAAGGATCGCGACAGCGGCCACGGCTCAAAGACCGCGAAGGCTGTAACGCAACTCGCGGAAGATTACATAGCTACCATCAACCGCCAACAGAACATGCACCTTCGATTGAGAATCGCCTACGAGTCAGGGGGACGTGCCTCCATATCTGCACGTATGCTCGAGATGTGCAGACGCTTCAAATCGCCTGGTTGCTAGTCTTGTTGCTTCTGTTTGGCCCAGCGCACCTGCCTCGGGAAAAATACCGCGAGCCTTCCATTCGCCGTCTCCAAACCGACGACCAGGGGTGGGCCCAAAAAACCTTGGCGACGCTCTCGCTCGAGGAGAAGGTTGGCCAGCTTTTCATGGTGCGTATGCGCGTGGGGGTCTCAGGGGTTCGGAACCCCGAGTACGTGCGGCTCTCCGACAGCATTCGCAAGTACCACATCGGATCGGTGGCCATGTCGGCGCCACCGGGAGCACGGTCTCTTCATAGCGACCACCGCTACGAAACGGTGGTCCTGCTCAACCGCCTACAGGCGGAATCGAAACTGCCGCTTCTGGTCGCCGGAGATTTTGAACAGGGTGTCCTCCCGGCGCGTCTTTTTGGCACGACTGTCTTTCCCCACGCCATGGCATTTGGGGCTGCTGGCAAGGCGGCCTACGCCGAAGAGTTCGGCCGCATTACGGCTCAGGAAAGCCGGGCGATCGGCGTGCACTGGAACTTGTTTCCCGTCGCGGACGTGAATTCCAATCCAGCGAATCCCATCATCGGCACGCGCGCGTTCGGCGCCAACCCGGAGCAGGTCGGCACGCTGGTGGCCGCCTACATCCGCGGGGCACGAGCGAACGGAATGCTGACCACGGCCAAGCACTTCCCGGGTCACGGTAATACCGGAACGGACTCGCACCTGGGCGTCGCCCGAGTCGACGAGGATCAGGAACTGCTGCGCACGGTGGATCTGCCTCCGTTTCGCAGCGCAATTGATGCCGGAGTTGATGCTGTGATGACGGCGCATATCCGCGTGCCGGCGCTCGATCCAGATCCCAACCTGGTTGCTACGACATCGCCGGCCATCGTCACGGGTCTGCTCAAAAACGAGCTCGGTTTTAAGGGCATCGTCGTCACCGACGGCCTGGACATGGCGGGCCTGACCCGCCTCTACTCTGGGAACACCGGGCGGGCGGCGGTGGACGCTTTTAAGGCAGGGAACGACGTGCTCACTATGCCCGCCGACCTGGATGCCAGTTACCGCGCGGTTCTCAATGCGGTCCGTTCTGGCGAGATTTCGCGGCAGCGTCTGGATGCGTCGGTCTTGAAAATATTGCAGGCCAAAGCTTTCCTCGGTCTCCACAGGAATCGACAGGTGGATGTGGCGGCGATTTCGAAGTTGGTCGGCAGCCCGGCAAATGTTGCGATCGGTCAGCGCATTTCCGACGACTCCATCACACTGGTGCGCGACAACGGCAAGCTGCTTCCGCTGCGACAGGGGGCATCGGTTAAGAACGCTGCTCTCGTACGTCCACGAGGAACACAGGACCGTCACGCCGTGCTCGTGATTATTCTCTGCGACAACGTTCGAGCCGACGATGGCCGCGTGCTGGAACATGAAATTCGGGCTCATATTCCCGATGCAAACGTCGTCTATGTGGACCCTCGGGTGGCGCCCAGCAGGGCTGGCAACGTACTTGCGGCGGTGGACCAGGCGCGGGCAGTTGTAGTCGCCGTCTACATTGTGCCCTCGGCCGCGAGGTCGAAGAAGCTGGGGCGTGCAGGAAAGCACCCCGCGTCTCTGCCGGACTCGACGAGTGCTTTGTTTGAGAAGATCCTCGGCCGAGCGAGCGAGAAGACGGCGGTTCTCGCGATGGGGAATCCGTACCTGACCGATGACTTCCCCGCAATTCAGAACTACATCTGCGCCTTCTCAAATGTGACGGTCTCGGAGATCAGCGCCGCGCGGGCACTGTTTGGTGAAATCCCGATGCACGGCCAAATGCCGGTCAATCTTTCTGGCGTCCGCGTCCAGCCCGCCAGGGCTTCGCGACCGGCACCAGTTGCGACCCTGACGCTCCCGTAGCCGCATTGCTAATGTCCGGACCAAGTTCAACTGTGGATAAGCAATGTCCGAAAGTTGTTCTATCCTGCTTTCGGCGTAGAGTTCGGCTTCTTTGCATCGCTATTCCTTGGATTTCCGGCGGCGTTTCTCATACTTACCGGAATTGTGCGAACCATCCCGCGTTTCATACCGCCGCGCTCGGTCAATCGGTGCACGAGCACGGTCACCACTCTCGGACTCATTCCATAGCACGGCTGTCAGGTGACGAAATAGCATTGACCACGCCGGAGGGGTTTTCAGTGCATTCACAGTACGTATATCCGAAGCATCCACCAGACAAGGAATATCGCGACGACCGCCCCCGCGATGTGAACTGTCCAGTCGCCAGCTGTTTTCGGTTTTCCAAAATTGAACATGCGGCAATGTTAGCAGGCCCCGCGCAGGGTGACGTAATATCCCGAAACGTTTTTTGACCCTTGACCGAAGATCGGGCCGATTCTCGGTGAGCGTAATTCGCCTGTTAGCGACAGTTGAGGAAAAGCCCCGTCCTGCTGCTGTTCAGTAACTGCGCCGTGGGCGATAATGCATCGTGCCTCTCAAGCTCACGTCGCGCCTGCATTACCAGAATCTTCATCGCGGCCTGACGGCACTTCTCTACCGTCACGACCCGTTGAGCTTAGCCGCCGCTGGCGCACCGAAGGACGAATACGAGCCAGAGGTGAGCACCATCATTCCGCGTCTGAAGGACGCCAACAGCGCAGAGGACGTGAGGCGGATCGTGCATGAAGAGTTTCTCCACTGGTTTGATGGCGAAGAGACGGCTGGTCCAGAATCCGCATACAGCGGCGTAGCCCGAGACATTTGGACCACTTTCATCGCACAGCAGTAGTCGGGTTCTGCAATCGCCGATTTTGTTACTTGAGAGCGGGCTTCCACAGACCTCGATCTCTGGGCAGGTCAACACGCATGTACTGGTAGCGCCGGTCGGCACGCAAAGTTAGCGCTTTCTGATCCGGCGTGTGCAGCACCCACTGTTCGCCCTTTCTGTTGTAGGGCACGGTTCTGAGAGTCGCACCGAGATCAAACTCGAATATGCACTGAACCTCTTTGGGAAAGAACGAAAACTGAATTAGCTTCTGGCCAGCTAGCAGATCTGCGACGCGGCGCATACTAGGCTTTCTCGAGCCTGTTCCAACATGTTTGCCTTTAGAAAGAACTTCCCAAGCGCAAGAATCGATTCTCAGATACCACTCGCCATGAACAAAAACGTTCCGGCGAGCCAAGGTTTTTTGCACCTTTTGAGAAGCGCCCTTGCTCGCGACGGTTGGCTCGCGAACCTCCAAGTGCGGTTTCCCAAACTCAAGGCTGAAGAACGAACCATATCCCGGTTTTACGTTCCAGCAGGGTTTCCCATAGATTTCGCGAAAGACTTTTTGAAAAATCGGCGCAGTCTGCATTCAGCGGAGTCTAATTGCACAAGTGCTTTCGATCAACTCGCGCAGCACGTTCTCGGGCGATGGTTGTCCTAACATCGCGAAGGAAGCGGCGAAGAGACGGCGCAAGCTTGTGACATCGCCTGATCTATAAGATCTATAAGAGGGGATGTCAAGAACATTTTTCTCTCTCCACCGGAAGTGCGGCTATAGTTCGCGACATCCAGTCCCTTGTCAGCTACGAGGCACGCTTGATTCTCGTGTTTCGTCCTGTGGTCTTTTGGTTTTGCTTCGT
>DATNLE010000173.1:0-9955 GCA_035603035.1 Candidatus Acidiferrales bacterium
CCGCTTTTGCAGCGAGCTCTCGTTCTTCATCTTCTCGCGCAACTCAACCGCCAGGCCGTCGGTGTCGATGCGCTTGAGAAGTTCCTTGATGGCCTCGGCGCGCATCATGGCCTTGAAGCCCGCCGGACGATACTGCTGGTCGAGTTCGCGGAACTTGGCCTCGTCCTTGATGACCTCGCGCTCTTTCACCGGCGCGTCGCCGGGCTCGACCACTACGTAAGCCTCGAAGTACAGCACGGACTCGAGGTCGCGCAGAGAAATATCGAGCAAGTGGCCGATGCGGCTGGGCAGGCCCTTGAAGAACCACACGTGCGAGCAGGGTGAAGCCAGCTCGATGTGTCCCAGGCGTTCGCGGCGAACTTTCGAGAGTGTAACCTCCACGCCGCACTTGTCGCAGATCACTCCACGGTGCTTCATGCGCTTGTACTTGCCGCACAAGCATTCCCAGTCGGTTACCGGACCAAAGATGCGGGCGCAGAACAGGCCGTCGCGCTCCGGCTTAAAAGTTCGGTAGTTGATGGTCTCAGGCTTGGTGACTTCGCCATGGGACCAGCTCCGGATTTTTTCCGGAGACGCGAGGCTGATCTTGATGGCATCGAAATCGGCAATCGTGTTTTGCATTTCGAACGGGCTCGAACGAAACAAGGGATTCCTCCGCTTCCTGCTCTCATGGCAGCAGCCAGTTTTGCGTGGCCAGCTGCCAGTTTTTTATGTTTCGCGGTAGCTGAGAGCCTTGGCCCCGCGAAACGTTCCTCAAGAAAATTTGCTAGCGCCGACCGCCGGAACGGCGGCGCTAGGTTAGTCTGCCGCCGCGCTGGCCGTGGGCTTCTTCTCCCCCGTCTTGATCAGCTCCACATCCAGGCAGAGCGATTGCAATTCGCGGATCAGTACGTTGAACGATTCAGGTACCCCCGGCTCCATGGCGGCTTCGCCCTTGACGATGGCCTCGTAGATCTTGGTGCGGCCATATACGTCGTCGGACTTCGCCGTCAGCAGCTCCTGCAGAATGAATGCCGCGCCGTAAGCTTCGAGCGCCCAGACTTCCATCTCTCCGAAGCGCTGTCCGCCGAACTGCGCCTTGCCGCCCAAAGGTTGCTGAGTAATGAGCGAATAAGGCCCGATGGAACGCGCGTGAATCTTGTCGTCCACCAGGTGCGACAGTTTCAGCATGTAGATGTAGCCCACGCACACCGGCTGTTCGAACTGATCGCCGGTCATGCCATCGTGCAGAGTGGTCTTGCCCGACGTCGGGAGGCCGGCATGCTCCAGTAGCGCCTTGATTTCGCCTTCTTTAGCGCCGTCGAATACGGGCGATCCCATGTACACTCCGCGCGCCAGTGTGGGGGCGAGGGCTTCCAGTTCTTCGTCGCCCATCTCGCCAATGGTGTCGGCGAGTTTCGAGTCTTTGAACAGAGCCTTCAGCTCGCGGCGAATGGCTTCGGTGCGCGTGTTTTCCTTGAGCAAGTTACCGATTTTCTCGCCCAGGGTGTAACCCGCCCATCCCAAGTGGGTTTCAAGAATCTGGCCCACATTCATGCGGCTGGGTACGCCGAGGGGATTGAGTACGATCTCCACCGGCGTTCCGTCTTCGAGGTATGGCATGTCCTCTTCCGGCAGAATGCGAGCGATGACGCCCTTGTTTCCGTGACGGCCGGCCATCTTGTCGCCAACGCTCAGCTTGCGCTTCATCGCGATGTAGACTTTGACCAGCTTGATCACGCCCGGCGGCAACTCGTCGCCCTTGGTGAGTTTCTCTTTCTTCTCGTTGACGATCTTCTTCAACACATCGATCTGACGAGAGGTCATTTCTTCGATCTCGTCGATCTGCTCATTCACTCGCGGATCCTTGTCGGCGTACTTGATACGCTTCAGGTTGCGGGTGGAGATGCGCTCAATCGCATCTCGGTCAAGCACATTGCCCTTGTTCAGGAGGCGTTTGTTGGTGCGCTCATCGTGCAGGTCGGCCTGCACTTCCTTGCCGCCAAGAATGTTCTCCAGGCGCTTGAGGCGCTCGTCGGTAAGAATGCGGATTTCGTCGGAAAGATTTTTCTCCAGCTTACCGATCTGCGTGCCTTCGATAAACTTGGCACGCTCATCCTTTTCCTGTCCCTTGCGGGAGAAAATCTTCACGTCGACAATGACGCCCTCGATGCCCGGAGGGCAGTAGAGCGAAGCGTCGCGTACGTCGCCAGCTTTTTCGCCGAAGATGGCACGCAGCAACTTCTCTTCGGGCGTGAGTTGGGTTTCACCCTTGGGCGTAACTTTACCTACCAGGATGTCGCCCTGCTTGATGCTGGCGCCGATGCGGATCACGCCTGCTTCGTCCAGATTGCGCAGCATCGACTCGCTGACGTTGGGAATATCGCGCGTGACTTCTTCCGGACCAAGCTTGGTATCGCGCGCTTCAATCTCATACTCCTCGATGTGCAGTGAAGTGTAGTAGTCGTCCTTCACCATCTTCTCGGAGACGAGAATCGCGTCTTCGAAGTTGTAGCCGCGCCAGGGCATGAAGGCCACCAGCACGTTGCGTCCGAGCGCCAGCTCGCCGTGGTCGGTGCAAGGACCGTCAGCGATGACCTCGCCCTTCAGTACGCGCTGTCCCTTCTTCACGATGGGCTTCTGGTTGATGCAGGTGTTCTGGTTCGAACGCTTGAACTTGGTGAGCTGGTAAATGTCGCTGCCCACTTCACGCGAAAGCTGCGTAGGATGGTGTTCGCCTTCGACGCGCACGATGATGCGGTCGGAGTCCACCGAGTCGATAATCCCGTTGCGCCGAGCCAGAACCACCGCACCGGAGTCGCGTGCGGTCACCCCTTCCATTCCCGTACCCACGATCGGCGCCTGGGCGCGGAGCAAGGGCACGGACTGGCGCTGCATGTTCGCGCCCATCAGTGCTCGGTTCGCGTCGTCGTGTTCAAGGAACGGAACCAGGGATGCGGCGACGGAAACCAACTGCTTTGGGCTGACGTCGACGTAGTCGACTTCCTCCCGGCTTACCAGCACGAAGTTGCCGGCCTTGCGAGCGTTGACCAGTTCGGCCACGATGCGGCCTTTATCGTCAAGCTCCACATTGGCCTGCGCGATGGTGTGCCGGTCTTCTTCCCATGCGGAAAGATAAAACGAGAACGGATCGATCTGCGCGGGCTTCTTGCGCTTCTCTTTCAAGTCCGCGTTGATCTTCTCGATTTCATGCTTCTCCATGTGATCGCCGACTTTGTAGTCGCTGTCGCCGGTGTTGACCACGGTGACGTAGTCGATCACGCGTCCACCCTTGATCTTGCGATAGGGCGACTCGATGAAGCCGTAGTCGTTAATCCGGGCATAGCAACTCAACGACGAGATCAATCCGATGTTCGGACCTTCCGGCGTCTCAATCGGGCAGATTCGGCCGTAGTGCGTAGGGTGCACGTCGCGCACTTCGAATCCGGCACGCTCGCGCGACAGACCGCCCGGCCCAAGAGCCGAGAGACGGCGCTTGTGCGTGATCTCGGAGAGCGGGTTGGTCTGATCCATGAACTGCGAAAGTTGTGACGATCCGAAAAATTCGCGGATAGCCGCCATCACCGGCTTCGCGTTGACCAGGTCGTGCGGCATCGCGGTGGACATTTCCTGGTACACGCTCATCTTTTCCTTGATAGCGCGTTCCATGCGAACCAGGCCGATCCGGAACTGATTCTCCATCAACTCACCGACCGCGCGCACCCGGCGGTTGCCCAGGTGATCGATGTCGTCCACCGACCCAATGCTCTTGCGCAACTTCAGCAGGTAGCCGATCGTCGCGTAAAAATCGTCGGGATCGAGGGTGCGCTTGTCCAGACTGGTGGCGTCCTGATTCTCGAACAGCTTGATATTGAACTTCAGCCGGCCAACCTTCGAGAAGTCGTACTTGCGCGGGTCGAAGAACATGCCGTGGAACAGCGCCGTCGCCGTGTCCAGGGTCGGCGGATCGCCGGGTCGCAGCTTGCGGTAGATTTCAATCAGCGCTTCCTGCGGAGTCTTTACGGAATCGCGCTTCAGGGTCTGGCTGATCACCGTGCCCACATCGTCGCGCTCGGGGAAAAACAGGCTCATCTCGACCACGCCGGAATCGAGAATCTTCGAGACTTTGTCGGCCGAGAGTTCAGTGTTGGCTTCGAGCAGCACCTCGCCCGTGGTCGTATCCACCACATCGCCTGCAGCCCATGCGCCTTCGAGATCGGTAACGTCGACTTCTATTTCGGTGATCTTCGCCTTCTGAATTTCCTTCAAAACTGCGGCATTCAGCTTGCGGCCGGAGTGCGCAATTTCCTCCCCCGACTTGTTCTTGATGCTGTGCGCCAGCTTCATGCCCAGCAGGTTGGTGGCTTTCTCGCTGCTTGGATCAAGCGTCCAGAAAAGCTTCTTGTCTTTGATCGCCACGCGGTCGACGGTGTAAAACGAGCGGAGAATGTCTTCGCCCGAACGCAACCCCAAAGCGCGCAGGAAGATCGTTCCCAGAAACTTGCGCTTGCGGTCGATGCGGACATAGAGCACATTCTTCTGGTCGTACTCAAACTCCACCCACGACCCGCGGTAAGGAATAATCTTGCCCAGGAAGTAAGTGCGATTGTTGGCGGTTTCGAAAAATACGCCCGGCGAGCGGTGCAACTGGCTGACGATTACGCGCTCGGTGCCGTTGATGATGAAGGTGCCGTTCTGGGTCATCAGCGGCACGTCGCCGAAGAACACTTCCTGTTCCTTGATGTCACGGATGGAGCGATTTCCCGTCTCGGCGTCCTTATCGAAGATCGTAAGGCGCATCGTGACCTTGAGCGGCGCGGAGTAGGTCATGCCGCGCTCCTCGCACTCGGCCACGTCATATTTCAGTTGCAGCCCGACCGGGTCGCCGCACTTATTGCAGAAATCCGGCGTGTTGGCGTTATACGTGCCGCACTTCTGGCAGAGCACGTCGCCTGGATGGAACGGATCGGTGATGACCGTGTTGCCGCAATTCTTACAGGTGGTACGCAGATGGTGTAGTCCCTTTAGGTGGCCGCACTTGCACTCCCAGTTACCAATGGCGTAATCCACAAACTCAAGTTGTGATACGTTGCGGAAGTCGGTGATCGGGAAGACGGACTGGAACACCGCCTGCAATCCGCCGTCTTCGCGTTCGCTGGGCAGTTTGTCCATCTGCAGAAAACGGTCGTAGGAGCGTTTCTGCACCTCGATCAGATTCGGGATCTGGATCGTGGCCGGTATTTTGGAAAAATCAAAGCGTTTACGGAAGGCATTATTCTTCATTCGTCAAGAACTCCCAATGTCAGGCGCAGCCGAGCGCTGCGATTACCCGCGGAATGTGGGGCGCCAAGTCGCGCCGCGCTGCTACCGAGCTGTTTTAAAACCTGGTTGTTTCAAATCTGCGTAATTTGCTTGCTAACCGAGAAAACACGACGGGGCGCCCGCAGGGACAAGCGTTCCCGCAGACGCCTTGCAAGGCGTTTCGCCAATCTTGATGTTTAGTTCTTCGCGCCAGTTCCTTCGGCCGTTTCCGTCCCGCCTGCCCGCGGAACAGTGCCCAAGCTTCCCTGCGGATCTCGCCCGCGATGAGTGAGGCCAGGGGAAGCGGTGTTATTTAGATGCTAACACCACCGCCCCGGCTTCACAACCAGAACGTGAATATTTTCTGAGACTTGCACTGGACTTGATGCGAAACCGCGTATCCTGGTATCGCCCTTCCAGATCCTTCGCAAAAAGCGCTCCGGACGAACGTCGCGGACTCCCGCTTCGCCATCCTGCACGCAAAAAGCCGCGTGACGGACGTCTAGGCTCATTCTCAGCCTCAGCCTGCCCTGAGCCAACGAGCTCGGAGGGCGTCGAACGGGGCCCGCCACGTGCGGTCACTTCACTTCTACAACCGCGCCCGCCTCGGTAAACTTCTTCCTGATGGTCTCGGCCTCGTCCTTGGAAACGCCTTCCTTGATGTTCTTGGGCGCTCCATCCACCAGTTCCTTGGCTTCCTTCAAGCCCAGGCTGGTGACTTCGCGGACAGCCTTGATCACATTGATCTTATTGGCGCCAACTTCCTTAAGCAGGACGGTGAATTCCGTCTTCTCTTCCGCCGGAGCCGCCGCCGCCGCAGCACCACCGCCCGCCACCATAACGGGCGCTGCCGCCGCCGCGGAGACGCCGAGACGCTCCTCGAGTTTCTTCACCAGCTGTGCCGCATCAAGCAGCGACAAGGCTACGATTGATTCTTCCAACTGCTGCAAGTCTGCCATGTTGATTTCTCCACTCTTCGTTTTTTGAGTTATGAATTTCTGATTTCGTTATCCCTGGGCCGGGTTTCCAGTGCGGCAGGCTGATCTCCATGCGCCAGACAACGCCTGGATCTAAACCGCGCAACTCCTGACTTGCGGATAACCAAATCTCTTCGGACGGCTCTCACCGTCCCGAAACTGTGTGGGGCGGGCACTGTTGCCCGCCAGCAGCGCGGGCAGGAGTGCCCGCGCCCCACGAGCTACGCTTCCTTGAATTTGCCCTTTTCTACGCCCTGGCTGATCACCACGGCCACGTCGCGGCCCACCGCGTTCATTACCGTCACCAAACGCTGCGCCGGCGCGCTGATCAGGAACAGCAGCTTCGAATAAAGCTCTTCCTTTGACGGCAGGCTGGAAAGAGCCGCGATCTCCTTGATCGAAATCACACGGCCCTCGACCACGCCCACCTTAAAAGTGAACTCTGGTACATCTTTCGCGTACTTGGTGAGTGCTTTGGCCATGGCCACGGGATCGCCCGTGGTGTAAGCGATCGAGGTCACGCCGGAGAGGTTCTTCAGCCCTTCCTCGATCTTAGTACCCTTCACGGCCAGCTCGGCCAGAGTGTTCTTGACCACCTGATACTTCGCGCCCGCGCCCCGCAGAGCCTTGCGCAGTTCGTAATCCTGGGCAACGGTCATCTTGGTGTAAGTCGCCACCACCGCGTTTGAAACATTCTTCAGCTCGGCACTCAGCTTCTCGACCTGTTCTTTTTTTCTTGCCTTCGTAACTGCCATTGTCGAATCCTCGAGATCTGGTTGATCTTGTGAAACTGGTCTAATACGGGGCGAGCCGCCCTGGGCTGTCCGCCGGGCGCAGCCGGGTCTTGCTCCTTACGCCTTGGCCGCGGTTTCGATCGGCGCCGTATCCAGCAAAATCCCCGGCCCCATGGTTGAGCTTAAGGTGCAGCCCTTAATGTACTTGCCTTTCGCAACCGACGGCTTGGCCTTGATCACGCTGGTGATCAGCACCGTCGCATTGTCAATTAGCTTCTCCGGGGAGAAGGAAATCTTCCCCACCGGGCAATGCACCAGCGCGGTCTTGTCCGTACGGAATTCAACCTTACCGGCCTTCACTTCCTGCACCGCCTTGGCCACGTCAATCGTAACCGTCCCGGTCTTCGGGTTCGGCATCAGGCCCTTTGGTCCAAGAATCTTTCCCAAACGTCCAACCGATTTCATCACGTCAGGAGTAGCGATGAGCGCGTCGAAGTCGGTCCAGTTTTCTTTCGTGATCTTCTCCACCATCTCTTCGCCGCCCGCGTAATCGGCGCCCGCGGCTTCGGCTTCTCTGATCTTGTCGCCGGAGGCGATCACCAGAACCTTTTTCGACTTACCCAGACCGTGGGGCAGCACCACCGTCCCGCGCACCATCTGGTCTGCGTGTTTGGGATCGACCCCCAGCCGCAGCGTAATCTCGACCGTCTCATCAAATTTGGCAAACTTGACTTTCTGCAGAAGCGGAACCGCATCCTGCAGCGTGTACGGGCGCTTCTCCACTAAGGAATGCGCCTTGGCGATATTCTTTCCTTCTTTTTTCATTTTACTTTTCCTTGTCTTCCACCGCTCGCCGTGATTCGAGCCAGCCGTGGTGATTTCGACTAAAACTCTAATGGGGGGCCGGCCGGAGCGAACTCCGCTCCTACCCCACCACTTCAATTCCCATCGAACGAGCGGTACCGCGAATGCTCTTGATCGCATTCTCAACCGAAGCCGCATTCAGGTCCGGCATCTTCTGCTTAGCAATTTCTTCCACCTGCTTGACTGTGACCTTGCCGACTTTGTCTTTGTTCGGCGTACCCGATCCCTTCGCGATCCCGGCGGCGCGTTTCAGAAGGATCGAAGCCGGCGGAGTCTTGGTGATGAAGGTGAAGGATCGATCACTGTAGACGGAAACCACGACCGGTATAATCAGCCCTTCCATTTCCTTCTGGTTGGTGCGCGCGTTGAACTGCTTGCAGAACTCCATAATGTTGATCTGCGCCTGACCAAGCGCCGGGCCCACCGGAGGAGCCGGGGTCGCCTTGCCCGCCGCGATCTGCAACTTTACGAAACCTGTAACTTTCTTTGCCATGATCTCTCTTCCGCCTCAGCTCCCAAGTCTAGGATTTTCGGCTCGGGACCTTGAAGCTTGCATTTCTCGCAACCAGAAGCCAGAAACTCACTCTTACGCCACTTTCTCCACCTGGTTGAATTCCAACTCTACCGGGGTGGAGCGGCCAAAAATTGTGACCATCACTTTTAACGTTTCGCGATCTTCATTCACTTCGTCCACAATTCCTTGGAACGTAGCGAACGGACCTTCCGAAATTCGCACGGTCTCATTCTTCTCAAACTTCACCTTCAGCTTGGGCTTCTCGCGGCTGTCGGCAACTTTGTAGACAATGTGCTGCACTTCTTCATCGGAAAGCGGCGTCGGCTGCTGCCCGGTGCCTACAAATCCGGTCACGCGCGGCGTGGATTTCACCACGTGCCAGACATGGTCGTCCATGTCCATTTCGACCAGCACGTAGCCGGGATAGAACATGCGCTCCGACGTGTACTTTTTTCCCCCGCGAACTTCCGTGACCGACTCGGTCGGGATCAGCACCTTGCCGATTTTTTCCTGCAGCCCAAACGCCATCACGCGGGACTCCAGAGACTCCTTCACCTTGCGCTCAAACCCAGAGTAGGAGTGAATGATGTACCACTTCATGTTTGGGTTGCGTGGCGGCTCGCTGCTCGCAACAGCGCCCTCCGCATTGGGCGGCTGCTCTCCGCCTGCCCCGGCTTCGTTTTTTTCTTCGTCCTGCATGATCAAGTTTAAACTCCGGTCGCGCGCGTTCTGGCTTAGTGTCCGAAATAGCTGTACAGGAACGAAACGCCCTTTTGAATCAAATTATCGATAATGAAAAAGTACACGCCAAATATAAATACGGTGATCACCACCACCGCTGTGGTGGCCTGCACTTCTTTCCACGACGGCGCCGTGACTTTGCGAGTCTCGGTGCGCACGTCGTTGTAGAAGGTCTTAACCCGCTCTGGCCAGGACTTAATCTGGTCTCCGAAATTCCCTCTGGCGGATGCGATTGAGTTTGCCATCTTCATTCTTTGTCTCCACTCCCATACTTTTCCTGGCCCTTTTGGGTCATCCTTCCAAATTCTGGCAGGGGCGGAGGGATTCGAACCCCCAAGTTCGGTTTTGGAGACCGACAGTTTAACCGTTGAGCTTACGCCCCTGTGTGCATCGGGAGGTCGCCTCATCGTGATCGGGCGACCTGAAATCACCCGATCGCCAGATCTCCCGATCTATTTCACTTCTTTATGCGGCGTGTGCTTGCGGCAACGGTTGCAGAACTTTTTGAACTCCAGCCGTTCCGTCGTCGTCTTCCGGTTCTTAGTCGTCGAATAATTCCGCTCTTTGCAATCACCGCACTGTAACGTAACAATCTCTCGGGGCATTGCTCACTCCTGTTTCTGATTTCGGCTTATGCGAAGCGGGCACTGCTGCCCGCTCCGCATAACAGCGCCCAAAGTCTCGCGGGCGAAACTGCCCGCGCCACACCGCCTACTGCACGATCTCCGTAATGGTTCCGGCGCCTACCGTGTGCCCGCCCTCGCGAATCGCGAAGCGCAAGCCCTTCTCCATCGCCACCGGGGTAATCAGTTCAATCACCAGGCTCACGTTGTCGCCCGGCATCA
>DATNLE010000311.1:0-8074 GCA_035603035.1 Candidatus Acidiferrales bacterium
CTTTCCGTTCCCGAAGCGTAACTGTCGAAACCAAGCGTGGCTTCCCCCATCGCTATCCCCAGGTCGCACACACCTGTTGCACCAATTTTTTATGTGGTTTTTCAGAAGCGGCCTTGTAGTGAAGGCCTTCGTGTGTTTTCATATTGGCGTCCGCAGCCGCTTCTAGGGCCGGATGCTTGCCCATGAAAGCTGCGAAATTCTTCGCTAACTCAAAGTCCTTTTCTATTGTCCATGTCTCCTCGTCCCACTGCTCGCCGATCCCCAGGTTGACGAGATCAGGCGTCGGCCAGCTGTTCCTGGTTTGACCCTCTAGAATGCCTCCAATAAACTAAGTGATTCACTAAACGTGATTCACTAAACTTGCAGGCCCGAACTCTATGGCAGATAGCATTCATGTAAAACTTCCGGATGGGAGCGTCAAAGATGTTCCCAAGGGAACGACCGCCCTCGATATTGCAAAGTCGATCAGCCCGCGACTGGCGGACACGGCGCTGGTTGCCAAGGCGCGACCCTTCGCGCCGTCCGAGCCAAGCTCGAATGGAGATCTGATCGATCTCACCAAGCCGCTGGAAAAAGATACCGATCTACGCCTGCTCACCGAGAAAGATCCAGAGGCGCTCGAAGTTTACCGGCATTCGTCGGCGCACTTGTT
The DNA here is from genome assembly GCA_035603035.1 of Candidatus Acidiferrales bacterium. Classification (GTDB taxonomy): domain Bacteria; phylum Acidobacteriota; class Terriglobia; order Terriglobales; family Acidobacteriaceae; genus Sulfotelmatobacter. The sequence goes on from DATNLE010000311.1 coordinate 653, forward strand.
GGCGGCGGCCGTGTTGGAGCTTTTTCCTGAAACCAAGCTCGGGCATGGTCCGCCGACCGAGAGCGGATTCTTCTACGATTTTTACAGACCGACTCCGTTTACGCCCGAGGATCTGGAGAAGATCGAAAGAAAGATGCAGGAATTGGTGCAGCAGAACATTCCCTATGCGCGCGAATTTCTGCCCCGCGATCAAGGGCTCGCTGAATTCAAAAAAGAAGGCGACTTCATGAAGTGCCACTTCATCGAGCAATTCACCAAGCCCGATGAAACCATTTCGATCTACCGCACCGGCAAGTTTACGGATTTCTGCCGCGGGCCCCATATTCCATCAACCGGGAAGATCAAGGCATTCAAGCTGTTTAACGTTGCGGGCGCATACTGGCTGGGGGATGAGAAGAATCAGCAACTGCAACGCATTTATGGGACTTCGTTCTTCTCGAAGAAAGATCTCGACGCACACCTGCAGCAGCTGGAAGAGGCCAAGAAGCGCGACCATCGGGTGCTGGGGAAGCAGCTCGATCTGTTTTCCATTCAGGAACTGGCTGGGCCGGGTCTGATTTTCTGGCACCCCAAGGGTGGGATCATCCGCAAAGAGATGGAAGACTGGATGCGCTCGGAGTATGTGAAACGCGGCTACTCGCTGGTCTACACGCCGCATGTGACCCGGCGGCAATTATTTTTTACCTCCGGGCACGAGGGCTATTACGCACAAAACATGTTCGACGCCATGGAGCTCGACGACGCGGAATATCGCCTCAAACCGATGAACTGTCCAGGACACATTTTAATTTACCGGGACTCGCTGAAGTCGTATCGCGACCTGCCAGTGCGGCTGGGCGAGCTGGGTACGGTCTATCGGTATGAGCGTTCGGGAGTAATGCACGGCCTGTTGCGGGTGCGCGGCTTTACGCAGGACGATGCCCACATTTTTTGTACGCCTGAGCAGGTTGAAGACGAGATTTCGAACTGTCTCGATTTCGCACTGGATGTGCTGAAAGATTTTGGTTTCGACAAATTCCAGACCGAACTGTCAACCTGGAATCCTGATGACAAGAGGAATTTTGTTGGCAGTGAAGAACAATGGAACCATGCCACCCAGTCGCTCGAGAAGGTGCTGAAGCGCCGGAATATTGAGTACAAGACCATCCCCGGCGAGGCGGCATTTTACGGGCCGAAGATTGACATCAAACTGGTGGACGCCATCGGACGCTTGTGGCAGCTCTCGACGGTACAGTTTGACTTCAACCTGCCGCAGCGCTTCGGCCTTGAGTACGTGGCTGAAGATGGCTCGCGCAAGCAGCCGGTGATGGTGCATCGCGCTCTGTATGGATCGATCGAGCGATTCTTCGGCGTCCTGATCGAGCACTACGCGGGCGCGTTTCCGGTGTGGCTCTCGCCGGTGCAAGTGGCCATGATCCCCATCAGCGAGCGCCATGCCGACTATGCCAACAAAGTTGCGGACGAACTCAAGGCGATTGGCGTTCGCGTGGAAGTGGATGCGCGCAACGAGAAGATGAACGCGAAGATCCGCGAGCATGCCATGGAGAAGGTCCCGTTCCTGCTGGTGGTCGGAGATAAAGAAGCGGAAGCCGGCAAGGTGAATGTGCGGACTCGGGGGAAAGAGAAGACTGAAGGCATGGCGGCAGCGGAATTCGTAGACAAGATTAAGAAGCTGATCGCGGAGAAGAGTCCAGGATTGTAACCGGGCCGCGTCTTTTCCCCTCACACCTCCACCGATCGCGGTTTCCGCCACTCTCCCGTACCCAAGCCGGGAGTGTCCCGATCGAGTACCGCCCGATGTAGGATTGATGCGTGCATGAAGTGGCGCAGCGCGTGTTGAGGCATATCCGGCGGGAGGAATTGTTGCGAGCTGGAGACCGCGTTGGCGTTGCTGTCTCCGGTGGGCTTGATTCGGTTGCGCTATTGCGGTTGCTGCTTGAGCTGCGCGCCGAGCTCGGCATCGTCGTCCTCGCGGTTCATTTCAATCACAAACTGCGGGCAGCGGAGTCAGCGGCGGATCAGGAGTTTGTCGCGAATCTGGCTGGCGAGTACGGGCTGGAGTTTTACGCGGACAGTGGAGACGTAGCAGGGTTGGCGGCGGATGCACACTCCGGCGTGGAGGCAGCTGCACGGGAGTTGCGCTATCGATTCTTCCAGAGACTGTTGGGATCGGGGTCTGCGGAAGACTTAGCTACCGCAGGGGCTAAAGCCCAAGATCTCGAATCTCTCAGTCGCAGCCTGGAAAGCGCTGCACTACCCAAAAGCATACCGCAGGGGTTAAGGCCCGCGCCCTTAGATAATATTCGCGGCGCCTCTGAAACCACGCCTTTCCCAAGTTCAGGTCGGAGGATAGAGGAGGCCCCAGCGCAAATTCTGAACAAGATCGCGACCGGGCACACGCTAGACGATCAGGCCGAGACCGTGTTGCTGCGACTGGTTCGCGGAACCGGACTGCGGGGGCTGGGAGCAATCTATCCCCGGATCGTAGTGGAGTACGAGGATGGCGACGGCCGCGGAGAGATTGTCCGTCCGTTGCTCGGAGTCCGACGGCGCGAACTGGAAAAGTATCTAACCGATCTGAAACAGTCCTGGCGGGAGGACTCGAGCAATACAGACTCCAAGTTTACGCGTAACCGCGTGCGCAGCCTTGTGCTTCCGCTGCTCGAGCGGGAGTTCAATCCTGCCGTGGTCGAGACCTTCTCCGAACTGGCCGAGATCGCGCGCGATGAAGAGGATTACTGGGATAACGAAGTCTCTGGCTGGCTCGGGACCGTGGTGCAGTGGTCGGAGCCGGAATGGTTGCGCGGGCTTCCTGGTTTCGGCGCTGCCCAATCTTTGGTGAGGATCGGGCAGCCGCAACCTGAAGTGGATCCTCAGGCATTAGCGAGAATTGAACAGTGGGGCGCGCCGCTGATGAATGCTTCTGTAAGCCGCCCTTGGCTGTTGACGGAACCGCGAGCCGTGCAGAGAAGAGTGCTGAAGGCGATCGGAGAGCAGGTGGGGATTCCTCTGGGGTTCAGGCATATCGAGGAGATCATGCAGTTCGCCGCGGAAGACGGCGCTGCGGGAAAGGCTTTGTCGCTTCCGCTCGGTTGGAAGACCGTCCGCGAGCGGGAAGCTATCCTGTTCGTCGCCCCCGATCTGAGCCGGAACGAGCCCGTGCTGAATTACGAATATTCGCTTCCTGTGCCAGGACGCGCCGTGGTACCGGAAGTCGGGGGAGTAATCGAAGCGCTGCGCATTCGTCCAGGGGTGCAGATTGCGGAGTATAATCCGCAGCAACTTCTTCGTGCGGATTTGTTGCCGGAGCGATTGATAATGCGGAACTGGCGCCCGGGAGACCGGTTCTGGCCGGCCCACACGAAGTCGCCGAAGAAGGTGAAGGAATTGTTGCAGGAGCGGCGTATTGCGCAGGCGCAGCGCAGGTTTTGGCCAGTCGCAGTCAGCGGAGAAGAGATTATATGGATGCGCGGCTTTCCAGTTCCTGCCGGGCTACTCGCCACAGAGGGGCACGAGGCAGTATTGATCCGAGAGTCACCCTGGGCGGTTGACGACGGTACGATCTAGAGTCTTAATCTGACGGAATCTGGTCCCGCTGCGCTGTGAAGTTCACGACCGGGAGGCAAGCCATTTCATGAACGTTCTGAAAGCCGAGCCACTTCGGCAAGTCATTGCTTCTGAGCAGATCCAGAAACGAGTAAAGGAACTGGGCCGCCAGATCTCCGACGATTATCGGGGACAGACGATCCAAGCCCTGGCGGTTCTGGAGAACGCCTTCATGTTCATGGCCGACCTGGTCCGCGCCTTGGACGTTCCGGTTGTGTGCCAGTTCATCAAGCCCAAGTACAGCAAGCAGGCCAGCAAGCAAGCGGGCGACCACGCGGGAGAGATTGTGGAAATCTTCTTCAGCCATGAGCCGGATATCCGCGGCCAGCATGTATTGCTGGTCGAGGGCCTGGTGCATTCGGGCGTCACCAGCGAGTTCCTCATGAACGATTTGCGTGCGCGCGGAGCCGCTTCCGTAAAACTGGTGACTCTGCTCGACCGCCAGTCCGCCCGCCGCGTGGCCGTGCAGCCCGATTATTTTGGATTCCTGGTAGACGAGGCCTTCCTCATAGGCTACGGCCTGGGCGCGGTGGAGCAAACGAATCGGAATATTCCGTTCCTGGCCGCCGCCCCGGTTCCGCAGATGACTTAAGTCATCCAAACTGCGACGCGCCTTTTTTCCACAGAAAAGGTAGAATAAGGTTCTTGGGGAATTCCCTTATCCAAATCGTCCGAACGGCATCTAATTTAGTGGCAGGAGCCTCGGGATTCCGCGCAGTTGATCGGATCCCGGTTTCATTAGGAGTGTCTTGGTGAATTCAACAGTCAAAACCGTAGCTTTCTGGCTGGTCATCGGGTTGTCCGCCCTCTTGTTGTGGGAGGTAATACAGCAGGGACGTGGTGGCCAGAAGGACAAAGAAGTTAATTTTTCCCAGTTCATGACTGATGTGGATCAAGGGAAAGTGCATGACGTGCTGGTCGACGGCATGCAGTTGCATGGCAAGTACAGCGACGGCTCCGCCTTCCACACCACCGTCCCGGCCAACTACCCTGAGATGATCAAGTCGCTGCACGACAAAGGCGTCTCCATGACGTTCCGGGATGCCAACAGCGGAAGCTGGCCGCTGCAACTGCTGGGGACTTGGGCTCCGCTGATTCTGCTGGGAGCACTGTGGTTCTTCATGATCCGGCAGATGCAGACGGGCGGCAACAAAGCCCTGTCGTTCGGCAAAAGCCGCGCCCGGTTGCTTTCGATGCAGCAGAAGAAAGTCACGTTTAAGGACGTGGCCGGCGTAGAGGAAGCCAAAGAAGAGCTGCGCGAGATTATCGAATTTCTGCGCGAGGCGCAAAAATTCCAGAAACTGGGTGGCAGGATTCCTAAGGGAGTGCTGTTGGTTGGTCCCCCGGGAACCGGCAAGACGCTTCTGGCTCGGGCGGTTGCGGGCGAAGCCAATGTACCGTTCTTTTCGATCTCTGGTTCGGATTTCGTGGAGATGTTCGTCGGGGTCGGTGCCAGCCGCGTGCGTGATCTGTTCGAGCAGGGTAAGAAGAATGCTCCTTGCATCATCTTTATCGACGAGATCGACGCCGTGGGACGGCACCGCGGAGCAGGCCTGGGCGGTGGCCATGACGAGCGCGAGCAGACCCTGAATCAGTTGCTGGTGGAGATGGACGGGTTCGAATCGAACGAAGGCGTCATTCTGATGGCCGCGACCAACCGTCCTGACGTGCTGGATCCAGCGTTGCTGCGCCCCGGTCGCTTTGACCGGCGAGTCGTAGTGAGCCGTCCGGATGTGCGCGGGCGCGAAGAAATTTTGCGCGTGCATACCCGCAAGATTCCTCTGGCCGAGGATGTGGATCTTCAGGTGTTGGCGCGCGGTACTCCAGGATTTTCCGGCGCGGACTTGGCCAACATGGTCAACGAGGCGGCGCTGGCGGCTGCGCGGCAAAATCGCAAAGCTGTCTTGATGTTCGACTTCGAGGTCGCCAAAGACAAAGTTTTGATGGGCGTGGAGCGCAAGTCGCTTATCCTTTCCGACGAGGAGAAGAAGGTCACGGCGTTTCATGAAGCTGGACACGCGCTGGTGGCTGCGAAGCTTCCGGGCTCGGACCCAGTGCACAAAGTTACGATCATTCCTCGCGGGATGGCGCTGGGCGTGACCATGCAACTGCCCATTGACGATCGCCACAACTACACCAAGGACTATCTGAAGACCGACCTCGCCATTCTGATGGGTGGTCGTCTGGCCGAGGAATTGTTCCTTAACCAGATGAGCACCGGAGCGGGAAACGACATTGAGCGGGCCACGGAAATGGCGCGCAAAATGGTATGCGAGTGGGGTATGAGCGACCTCGGACCGCTGACCTTCGGCAAGAAAGAAGAGCAGATTTTCCTCGGCCGCGAAATCAGTCAGCACCGCGACTACAGTGAAGACACCGCCATCAAGATCGATGGCGAAGTCCGCAAGCTCGTGAACTACGGATACGAAACGGCCAAGCAAATCCTGCAAGGCAACCCCGATACACTTCAGAAAATTGCCGCGGCCCTGCTGGAGCGGGAAGTGCTGGATGCTTCTGAGGTAATGCTGCTGGTGGAGGGCAAGGAACTGCCTCCGATGAAGTCGCCTTCCAAAGCCGACGATGGCGGGGTACAACAGGTGTTAAAGCCGGAGCCAGGACGTGGCATCGCGAAGGGCGGCGAAAGTCCGGCGCGAGCTTAGACTTAATTCGCTACGAATATTTAAGGGCGGCCTGACGGCCGCCCTAAGTTTTGTGTGCCGAGCATGTTCGACAGCTCGAGGGTGAAAGTCCCTTTGACAACCTGATGGAGGTGAAGTCATAGCGAAGCGCAAGGGCGAATAACACTCGCCGCGAGGCGGGGCCTGAAAGAAGCGTGGAGAGAGTGCGTTGATTACGGTAGCTTAACGCCATCCGTGATCGGGGGTCGACCTTCTCATCCCATCTAATCAGTCTTGACACAGACGAACAAGAGGAACAACTAGATCTTGCGCCGGCCATAGGGATATGCTAGGCTAGGCGAACAAAAGACGAACACGACTGGAGTTCCCCGGATGTCTGCTTTGGAGAGGAGGGTCCATGCTAAGAGCGTATCGCTACAAACTGGAGCCCAACCAATCCCAACGCTATGCCCTGGCCCGCACTCTGGATGTTTGCCGAGAGTTGTATAACGACTGCCTCTTTCAGCGGAAGTTGCAGCCAATCAGTCGTTACCAACAGTCAAAACAACTCACCCAACTTAAGGCCGAGTTCCCGGTCTACAAGAACGTCTATTCGCAAGTCTTGCAACACGTCCTGGGTAGATTGGACCAGGCATTCAAGAATTTCTTCCGCTCGGATTTTGGATTTCCACGATTCAAGGGAGCGAACCGGTACGATTCCTTCACCTATCCCCAGACGGGATTCTGTTTAGGCGGCCGTCAACTCAGTCTGGCCAAGATTGGCAATGTCAAACTACGGTTGAGCCGGCCACTGCCACAGGGGGCAGTGGTAAAGACTTGTACCATTAAACGCTCCGTCCAGGGCTGGTTTGCCACCCTGGTCGTTGAGCATCAACCGGTGCCCCTGCCGGCCAATGATTTGGTGGTTGGCATCGACGTAGGGGTCACCAGCTTTGCCAAGTTCTCCGATGGCACTGAGATTCAGAACCCATGAATCTACCAGAATACGCAGGCGGAACTCCGCCGAGCGCAGCGTCGTGTAGCCAGACGCAAGAAGGGCAGCAAGCGGAGAGGCAGGGCAGTCAGGCAGGTGCAAAAGGTTCACCTGTGCATCAGCAATCGCAGGCGTGATTTTCTGCACCAGCATTCCACCGCAGTCATCCGAAAGTATGGAACGGTGAAGGTGGAAGGGCTCAAT
>DATNLE010000328.1:0-1707 GCA_035603035.1 Candidatus Acidiferrales bacterium
TTGCGGGGCGAGAAGCGGTCGGTGACCGCGCCGCCGATGAGCATCAACGCGGCTCTCGGGATCGCTCCCAACATCATGATTCCGCCAAGCACCGCGCCGGATCCGGTGAGCTGCAGGATGAGCCAGGGGAGAGCCACCAGGAAGAACTGATCACCGCACCCCGAGATGGTGTTGCCTATCCATAGATAACGAAATTCGCGATTGAACAGGGGATGTCGTACGTCTGCGCTATCCATGGGCTCGACTCATCGTATGTAAATGTGAATTTACATTTACATACCAGTGAAAGTCAACTAAGATTGAACGGTGCGTAAACAGGAGCAGACGTTGGCGCCGCAACAGGCGCGCAGCAGGCAGTCGTTAAATAAACTATTGAAGGCTGCGGTCGAGGTGTTGGGGCAGCAGGGTGTCGCAGGGGCCACCATCCCGCGCATCGCCTCGCACGCCGGCCTGACGCCAGGCGCGGTGTACCGGCGATTTCGCAATAAGGACGTCCTGCTGGAAACTGCGATTCTTCGCATTCTGGAAGATCAACACCAATTCTTGCCTCTCTCGCTGACCGTTGAGGCTGCCGCCGAGATTCCCTTTCCTACCTTGGCGGAGCAGGTCATCAATAGCTTGGTCGTCTCCTATCGCACCAATGCCATTTTGTTGCGCGCGCTGCGGCAGTTCTTGCAGGAGAAAGAGGGCAGCCCTTTTGGGAAGAAAGCCTCGAAGCTCATGATGAAGACATTTGAATATCTGGTCGATGTTTTCGTTGCCAGCGGGCGTCAGATTCAGCATGCGGATCCCCGTGCCGCTGTTGCTCTCGGGCTGATGATGATCATGGGCACGCTGTGGGAGGTCGTGGTGAGTCCTGGCGACATCAAGCTATGGAAGAGTCTTCTGCCCAAAGATGACAGGACGCTCAAGGCTGAGCTCACGCGATCTTTTTTGCGCTACCTTGGCGCGGAGCGGCAAGCGAGTTAGCCGAGAACGGACGTGTGGCGTTACCGACGCGCCTATGGATTCCACCCGGATGACCACTGTTGCGCTTGTTGTGAACAACGATAGTCAGTGCAAAAAGCCCCTGAAGGCTGCGACAGATACAGGCCGTTCATTTGCTTCGACGCATAAGTGCCGTTCATCATCAGGATTGGATCCACATTTTCCGGCGAATAATGCAAGCCTCGCCGACCAAAATCGGGTTCGGAAAGCTGCGAGACATAATCGGTGGCGCACGCCGACAGCCCCAGACAGATAATCAATGACGAAACTAGCCTCATGCTGATTCTCCACGTGGGTTGCGACATTTGGCCTTTGCAGCAGTTTTTAATAGCACGCTCTTGAAAACGAAGCAATGCATCTTACTGAGCGCCCCTTGGCCGCCGGACAGCCCTTATCTTCCCACTCCTTCCTCCCCCGCAGAAGAACTGATCGCGTCCGTCTGACTCGAGCCCCGAAATGTTCACGCCGGGCGGCAGTTCGAGGCTTTCCAGGACCTCTCCGGTTCGAGGATCGACTCGCCTCAGATCGCTGTCATCGCCCTCCCAGGTGCCGTGCCAAAGGTCTCCATCGACCCAGGTCACCCCGGTGACGAAGCGGTTGGATTCGATGGTGCGCAGGATCGCGCCGGTTTGAGGGTCGATCTGGTGGATCTTTCGATCTCGATACTGTCCTACCCAGAGCGTCCCCTCCGCCCAGGTGAGCCCCGAGTCGCCGCCGCGG
>DATNLE010000334.1:0-1265 GCA_035603035.1 Candidatus Acidiferrales bacterium
CCTGACGATCACGTTAACCCGGCGGTTGCCTGCCGATTGAGAAGAGAAGGCGGAAATCGGTACTGCTGGTGCTGCTGTTAAACACAGCGTCATAAGTATTTGCGCATGAGTGTGAGGCCGTGGTCTCATAGGATCATGAGACCACTTCGGATTGCGGATGCCGCGTCGGTACTTGGTTTACAACAAGAGATTCAGCGCTCTGATGAGTCGCGGTACGATCATCGGCTGCATGGTGTCTTGCTCGTGGCGCAAGGCCTGACGTGTCCAGATGTCGCACGACTCCTGGGAGACGCTCCGCGTTCGGTTGAATATTGGGTTCACCGCTACGAGCGGGAAGGACTGAGCGGCCTGACTGAAGGAGAACGATCAGGTAGGCCCGGACGTTTGAGCGGAAAGCAGATCGTGGAGATTAATCGGGTGCTGCGGGCCAAGCCGGGCGACGCGGGAATGCGGGTCAACTTATGGGATGGCAAGACGCTGTCTGCGTGGATCGACAAGACCTATGGAATCCAACTCGGCGTACGTCAATGCCAGCGCTTGTTCCGACACCTCGACTTCCGCCTCCGCAAGCCCCGGCCCGTGCTGGCGCGCGCCGACCCGGCACGGCAGAAGGTGCATAAAAAAAACTCCGCAGACTGATGCGGGACGACACCGTGGACCTTTGGGCGCTGGACGAAGTGCACTTTCAGCAGCAGGGTTCCCGCTGCCGCATGTGGATTCCGCCGGAAAACAGAGACCCGGTCGTGTATCATCACCCGACACGCAAGAGCGTGGGCTACTTCGCGGCCGTGCGTTTGCGGGATGGCCGGTTTCTGTTTCGGCGCGAAGCCGGGCGTTTCAACGGCGAATCCTTTTTGGAGTTTCTGAAGCAGTTCCGCGAAGCAAGTCCCGTAGCTGGTCGCCGCGTGATCGCGATCAGCGACAACGCACAATACCATCGTTCCAAATTTCATCTGTCATGGCGGCAACATCAGGAGCGACAATTCCGTTTGGATTTCCTGCCGCCGTATAGCCCGGATCTGAACCCGATCGAAAGAGTCTGGAAACTTACCCGCCGGCTTTGTCTGCACAATCGCTACTTCGGCTTCCTTGACGGCGTCGTGGATGCGGTCGAAGAGCAGTTCGCAGACTGGATCAAACCGAACGAAGCCCTGCGCCGGCTATGCGCAATTACTTAAGACGCTCTGTTTAACTCATCGATTCTGACTACAGCCTGGACGCCAATCGGTTTTAATTTACAAAACAAACAATTGGCTCGGGTAACC
>DATNLE010000338.1:0-7940 GCA_035603035.1 Candidatus Acidiferrales bacterium
ACCAACCTGAGTCTTGTCGAGTCCGGCCTCGGCAAAAAGTAAACTCCAGTCCAGATTACGACTCGGTTCTCCGGTCTCGACTTGCGGCGGGACACAGCGCAGAAAAAGGAGATTTCCTTGCATATCGAGCCTGAGAGCGACCATGCCTGACGTTTCATAAGACGGATTCGACAGAGTCACCCTCGGCGGGCCGTTCGGGCTCTGAGCTCCCGGCATCATCCACTGTGGACTTTGCCGGTACCAGAAGCTGACCGGGGACGGCCACGCGTGTCCCGTGGGAGTACGTTTCCACTCCTTGCTTGAGGAGTTGTGAGCTGCATAGCGGAGATAATCTTTGTCTGAAGCGATCCAGAACGCGCGATCCACTACGACGGAATAACCCAACTTCTGCGCCAGGTCCTGAGCGCGGTCTGCGAGCACTTCCGGGGATTTGTTCATAGGTGCAAGACCCCAGTCCATGTTTCGCGGCGCCAGAAGCATGGATTCACCAAAGATCAGAATGAGTGCGCCCACGAGGCAAGCCCAGGCAACGGCCGGCCGCAGTGAGCCCTGAGGTCCAGCGGCTGCCACCATCTCTGGTGAAGGAGTTTCTCCGGCCGCTAGCGCCGACGCGAGCGGATCGCCGCCGGGGAGAGAAGCAGCGACACTTAATGCCGAACGCAGCCGCTGCGTCGGGTCCCGATCCAGACAACGCAGAATGGCCCTCTCGACCGCCGGATCAAAGTTCTTTACGACGCTTGAGGGTGGTGTCGGATTGGTTTCCGTTTGCTTGCGGTAAAACTCGGCCAGGCTGGAGGCATCAAATGCCTTTTTCCCGGTGAACAATTCATACAAAACCAAGCCGAGCGCGTACAGGTCACTCTGAATGGAGGGTGCCGCGCCATCGAGTAATTCCGGCGCAAGATATCCCGGTGTGCCTGCAGGGCTGGTTTGCTGATCCGCCTCTGACGTGGCAATCGCAAGCCCGAAATCCGTAATGCGGGCGCGGCCCTTACCATCGATCATCACATTCGAGGGCTTCAGGTCACGATGCAGCACCCCGCTGCGGTGAGCGGCGGCTAGGCCGGCACACAGTTGTTGCGCGATCTCGACGGCTTTGTCGTCGGGCAAGCGACCGATCCGCCGCAGCAGTGAAGCGAGATCTTCGCCGTCAACGAATTCCATGGAGAGGAAGAGCCTGCCGTCGCTTTCCCCGACGTCATACACGCGACAGACGTTAGGATGGGAAACTTGCCGCGCCATGCGCACTTCGGCATAGAACTGATCGCGCCAACTTGTGCTTTTCCCGCGGTCCATGGGTAGAAACTTGAGCGCCACGTGCTGGCCCAGCTTAAGGTCATCCGCGCCGTAGACTTCGCCCATGCCCCCGCGTCCGAGCAACGATGCCACGCGGTAGCGGTCCGCGACCATGCTGCCGGGAGCGAAGTTGAACGCTAGGGACGCGTTGTGGGTCGAAACCGGGCTTACGACTGTGCGGCGGTCACCTTGGCCTAAGTCATCCGGTGAAATCGAAACGGTTGGAGATACTGAGAGCTTTGCGCCACAACGTTGGCACATTTCGAACGATTCGGCTTTCTGGGTTCCACAAACCTGGCAGTGAGTCACTTTGCACTCTGCAAACAGAACCTAGGTCCGACTGATTCTGCACCCAGAACTGCTGTGTGTAAAGCATGAGCGCGCCGGCAGCGCGGGCAGGTTGACTGGCTTTGCGATGCGGGTCGCGATGGGATAATTTCTGTAATTACCGACCACCCAGGAGCTACTTACGCGGTGCGTGGGTCCTCTCGGAAGAGGCTGGGTGGAAACTTCCCGACATTGCAAACGCACTGTGCAGTTCTTTGTCGCTGATCTGCGAACTTCGTAGCCAGAGCCTCCGGCCTTCTCCATCCTTGAGGAGGTCAGAAACTGCGCAAGAGAAAATCTCTCGCGCTCCGCAGCACTTTCTCTCGCACCGCGGGATCGGGTAGCAGCGGACGGACCGAAAGACAACGGGAATACGACGAAGGACGGGCACGGCAGACAGATCCGCGCGCGTCGCAGCATCAAGAGGGATCAGGCGAGGTTATTCCCGGACACGAACGGGGAGACGAACGGCACCGTTGATCGCCTGCGAGCCGAAGTGGCCGCTCGCCGGTGTTCCGAATACCAGCGTAACGTTCGAAAATCGAGCTTGGGTTTCTCCCGTTACGCAAATCGTAAGCGGCGATAGCTGACCTTGCGGGGCAAATGGTGGGTGGCCCCCGTTGCCGTACTGGGAGGCTTGTAGCTATCAGTGGGCAGCCAGACTCGGGTTGCGGCTTTCCACCTCCGCCACGACCTCTCGGCATGGAAACCGCGCTCCGTCGCACCCCGCGAGGGTGCAACTTTCATCAGGGTCGAGCGATGCTGAGCTGTTCGCGCCAGCCAAAGCCAGCGTCAACCCATGAGCAGAATAGGGCAAGAACGTCCTTGCGGCGTATACTTGCATTGCCTTGATCTGCTCCATTTGAGGCGCGATGCTTCGCCGCCGCTGCGCCCTTATCAATGCCCGTGCCCGGCCGTCCACTTCCGTGCCAGTCTTTGTCACCCTATTCCGGTTCCTTGGGAAGCCGAACGACCCCGTGGATCGCCTGCGGTCCGAAATGATTTGTCGCCTGTGATGGGCCGGTCGAGAGATTCGTAAACACTAGCGTGATGTTCGAAATCTCGAGGTTCGGGCCGCCGCCGAGGCAGACCTGTAGCGGCACTGGCCCGGTAAAGGGAGATCCTCCATTTCCCGCTACATCCGCCATTCCGTTCACCTCCAGAACCCAAGTGTAGGTAGGGAAAGGAGTGATGCCGGTTGGGCAATCGGTTTGAGGCGGGTTCCAAACTAGCGTGGCGCCCCTCATCTTTATGTGGTGCGTGTGCTGGTGTCGAGAGTCGGTGCTGAACCCAGAGCCGGATCCTAAATCGGAAAACTCCATCGTCAGAGATGCCGAAAAATCTGCCCTTCCGAACGGTTGCAGCCTCAACGACCACGGGCCGCGAAGTTCCCACGGACCGGCTGTCGGGTTGGCTGATAACGGAAAGTCATTGATCACGCCACTGTAATGCCTGCGTGGCCAATCTTGCGCCGCTGCACTTGTCCCTAGCGCGAGCACGAGAACCCACGCCCCTACCGACCAGAAGAAAGTTTTGCTGTGCATAGTCGCCTCCATAAATTTTGGGAACACTCCTTGCCTTGTCGAGCTTTTACAGGCGGTCCGAGAGTCGCTTGCCATCCTCTTCCCCGCTCTACCTCCTATAACGAGAACCGGCGACAAAAACTGCAATGCCCCCCAAAAAAAACTTGTCGGTGGAAGTGAACGCGGGGGAACTCATTCTGTGGAAAAGGCCATCCCGCTGTGTTAGTCTTTGTGACCAGTCAGGGCGCTGTGGGCTTCCCGCGAGGGTTCAATGGGGCCACCCTCAGTTCACGAGGTCACTCAATTATTGCGGGCGTGGAGTGCCGGGGATGAAGAAGCGTTGGATCGGTTGACGCCTCTGGTCTACCGGGAGTTGCACCGAGCGGCCCAGCGTTACATGGCCCGGCAACAACCCGACCATACTCTGCAAACGACAGCGTTAGTCAATGAGGTTTACCTTCGGCTGGTCGCTTTCAAGGAAGTAAGCTGGGCGGACCGCGCCCACTTCTTCGCCATCTGTGCCCAACTGATGCGTCGCATTCTTACTGACTGGGCCCGCGGCCAACAATATCTGAAGCGGGGCAAAGGAGCCCGGCATGTCTGTTTTGACGAGGCATTGGTCGTATCCCCTGAGCGCAGTCCCGAACTCGTCGCATTGGACGAGGCCTTAAAGGCTCTTTCCGAGGTTAACTCCAGGAGAAGTCAGGTTGTCGAGTTGCGATTTTACGGTGGCTTGAGTGTAGAAGAAACGGCTGGAGTGCTGAAGGTTTCACCTGAAACAGTGATGCGGGATTGGAAGCTGGCCAAACTGTGGTTACTGCGGCAAATGAGTGGAGGCAAGCGGGTTGGAGCCTGAGAGTGAATCCCGACTCGAGCAGCTCTTGCAGGAGGCCTTAGAACTTGCGGAGGAGCAGCGGTCCGAGTTCCTGGAGCGGCGATGTGCTGGGGACAAGCGTCTGCGCGCCGAAGTAGAGTCCTTGCTGGCGTTCGAGAAGGATGCTTACACCTTCCTGGAAGCACCTGCCTTGCAAGTAGCAGCCAAAGCGCTGGCGAAGGAGGATTCTCCGGCGCAAGCTCTAGAAGAAAGAGATGGTCGGGCCTTAGAAGGCAAGACCATCGCGCACTACTGTGTCGTGTCAAAACTCGGCAGCGGGGGCATGGGCGTGGTGTATAAGGCTGAGGACACCCGTCTGCACCGTTTTGTCGCGCTGAAATTTCTTCCCGAAAACGTTAGCGATGATGCGCAGGCGCTCGCCCGGTTCCAGCGGGAGGCGCAGGCTGTTTCATTTCTGAACCACCCCAACATCTGTACCCTGTACGACATCGGAGAAGTAGACGGACGGGCGTATATCGCACTGGAGTACCTGGAAGGCACAGCACTAAATCGGCTGATCGCGGGTCGGCCCATGGAGCTTGACACTCTGCTGACAGTGGCGATCGAGATTGCTGATGGGCTGGGGGTGGCGCATGGGAAAGGAGTGGTGCATCGCGATATCAAGCCGGCAAATATTTTCGTGACCGAAAAAGGACACGCCAAGATCTTGGATTTTGGTCTGGCGAAGGTGTCAGTCATGCACCACCCGGGCCCGGCAACCCTCACGGAATCCCACACGCTCATGCAGACCAAGCCTGGTACGGCCATGGGGACGGTGGCCTATATGTCTCCGGAGCAGGCGCTGGCCAAGGACCTCGACAGTCGGACGGACCTGTTTTCGTTTGGAGCGGTGCTGTACGAGATGGCGACCGGAACGCAGCCGTTTCGGGGGGAAAGCGAAGCGGCCATCTACGACGCGATCTTGAATCGGGATCCAGTATCACCAGCAGAGTTGAATCGCAAGCTTCCGGCAAAACTCGAAGAGATCATCCACAAAGCACTGGAGAAAGACCGGCAGCTGCGTTATCAGCACGCTTCAGATGTTCACACCGACTTGCAGCGGCTGAAACGTGACACCGATTCCAGCGTTTCACGAGCAACTCCGTCCACGGAGTCCGCGCCGAAGCGTTACACCTGGGTGCTGTGGACTTTTGTGGCATTGCTGGTAGCGGGATTGAGCGGGTGGTTTGCCGCCAATGGCCCCCGGCCAGCGGTCCGAAATCCACTTTCCAGTGCTCAGTTCACACGGCTTGCCAACTTCAATGGAGCCAAAAGCGATCCTGCTATTTCGCCCGATGGGAACTTCGCTGCGTTTATTTCCAATCGGAGCGGCACGTTCGACATCTGGCTGATTCAAACGAACGGGAGCAACCTGACAAATCTTACCCAGGGCCGAATCGGGGATGCGCGTGGGCCGCTCCGGGCGGTGGGATTCTCCGGAGACGGATTAGAATTGTGGAGCTCGGGAACAGAAGCCAAGAGGCTTATGCTGTGGCCGCTGATTGGCGGCGCGCCACACAATTTTCCAGATGAAAAAGCCGCCGAGGTTGCCTGGTCTCCGGATGGCACTCGGCTTGTCTATCACACCTGGCAAGCAGGTGACCCGACATTTGTCGCGGACCACGACGCCGGCAATCCACGCCTGATCCTGCAAAACGATCCTGGATTACACAACCACTATCAGGTCTGGTCGAAGGACGGGCGCTGGATCTACTTTGTACGAGGCCGACCCGCCACCCGTGAGATGGACCTATGGCGCGTGTCGCCGGAAGGGGGAAAACCAGAAGAGCTCACACATCTCAACACTGATATTGCTTACCCGACACCGATCGACGAGAGGACGGTTCTGTTCGTAGCCCACAACAAAGACGGGGCAGGCCCATGGTTGTGGGCGTTCGATGGAAAGACGCGAACTACAAACCGCGTTAGTTCGGGTTTGGAACAATACCGCGCACTGGCAGCCACAGCGGATGGCCGGCGTCTTGCGGCAAGTGTCGTGAACGTTCAGGTCAACTTGTGGAGCGTTCCGATCACCGGCCGCCTTGTCGAAGAACGGGACGTCCAGGCCTTCCAACTGCCCACCTCGCGCTCCCAGGCTCCGCGATTCGGGGGCAGAACGTTGTTCTACTTATCTTCGCGAGACGGGGCCGACGGACTGTGGAGCTATCGCGACGGAAAAGCGCTAGAGATCTGGAAGGGCTCCGAAGGCGCACTGCAGTCGCCAGCCGCGGTGTCTGCGGACGGGAATGGCGTTGCGTTTGCAGTGACGCGAGAGGGGAAGCAACAGATGCAAGTAATGACGCCGAATGGAACACGGCTCCGCCCTCTTTCGAGCGATGTTGATGTTCGGGGAACGGGTTCCTGGTCTCCAGACGGCAAATGGATTGTCGTGGCGGGCAGCGACCGCGACGGACTGGGCATATTCAAACTTCCCGTTGACGGCGGCTCACCGATTCGGATTGCAACCGGGCGGTACCTCGATCCTGTGTGGTCGCCGCGTGGAGACTTAATTGTGTATAGCGGGCCCCAGGTGTTCACGCTGGCGCCGCTGCTGGCAATCCACCCGGACGGCACGCCGGCGAAGCTGCCGGAGATCAAGGTGCAGCGCCAAGGTGAGCGGGCCCGCTTTCTGCCCGATGGCACTGGCCTGGTTTACATGCTGGGAAATACGCTGGCCGAGCAGGACTTCTGGCTGCTTGACCTAGGCACGATGCGCTCGCGGCGGTTGACTCGATTGAGTAGTTCGGCGATAATGCGGACCTTTGACATCAGCCCAGATGGCCGAATTGTATTTGACCGCTTAACCGAAGATTCGGACATACTTCTCATTGATCTTGCGTCGGATCAAGGTCGACGGTAGTCGGCCACTTATTCGCAACGAAGTACCTTCATTTCCTACAGACTTTGATCGTCGGCTACGCGATTGTGTCGTCTTTTTCGTTCGCTATAAGGACGGTAGCGAAACTGAGGACGGGCACGCCAATACACCCGTGGAGCGAATGGTCTGACGCCGAGAGCGTGTGACTCCAAATATCTTCTGAGGCGAAGCTCGAATGCCGATAGAAACCGGAGATAGCCCGGCGAGAAGAATCCTTTAATATTTAATATAAGAAGAGGCCGATAACGGTTTAGCGGTGTCGCTGGCAGCCGTGGCACATTTCTAGTTCAATGGACAGAAGAACATTCTTAAAACGATCAGGAATGGCGGCACTGGGTCCGGTGTGGAGGAGCGATCTATGGGGAGCCGCAAAGAATCTTGCGCGCGATGCGGGAACTGCGGACCCGCGGAATGTGCCGCGCGTTGGTGCGGGGACTCGGCGGCGGCGGCCATCGGATGCGAATTGGCCTTCGCTGGCAGCGTGGAAGCGTCTGAATGATGACGTCGACGGGAATTTGATTCCAGTGGAATCTCCGATCGAGGCTTGCCTCAAAGACACGGGAAGCGCGGGCTGCCAGAATCTGTTCAACAATATTCGCAACCCCTATTACATCGGAGATCAGCCTGGCTTGACGCAAACGTGCGGATGGGTGGACGCGTGGGTGAGCAAACCAAGCGTTTACGTCGTCGCGGCAAGCAATGCCGATCACATCGCATCGGCGGTGAACTTCGCACGGCAAAATGATTTGCGGCTGGTGGTGAAGGGCGGAGGGCATAGTTATCAGGGAACCTCAAACGCGGCGGATTCGCTGCTGGTGTGGACGCGGCGCATGCATGACATCGTCATGCATGAAACATTTATTCCGCAAGGATGCAAGGACCAGCATGCCCCACAACGCGCAGTGACGCTCGGCTCCGGTGCGATTTGGATGCAAGCGTACGACGTGGTGACGACAAAAGGCGGTGCTTATGTGCAAGGTGGCGGCTGCACTACAGTCGGCGTGGCGGGCCTGATTCAGAGCGGAGGGTTCGGAAGTTTTTC
>DATNLE010000363.1:0-3278 GCA_035603035.1 Candidatus Acidiferrales bacterium
CAGCGTGATTCAGAATGCCATCATCTGTTTCAACGACACGCCGCCAGCCGGGGTGATCCTTCCGTTCGTGGCCAATGCCGCTAACAATAATTGTGCAGGCAACGATCCGGCGAATAACCTGATGGCCAACTCTTATTACACGAACCACTTACACGAACCACACAAACTTCGAAATGGCCACGGTCAGGTTCAAACCTGCGAAGCGAGTGCTGGCCAATGTCGGCTACAGCATCAGTAACGTTGACGGCAGCGTGCTGCAGTTTAACATTCTGCAGCCTCTCGGCACAGTGCAATACAAGTACCAGCAACCAGTGGCGAACCTGAGCGTGGATATTGGCCACAAGCTGGCCTTCAACATGGGCTGGAACTATTACCAGTACGGTGAAGGTTCGTTTGTGGGCCCGACAGCTCCACGCTATTTTCACGCCAACTCGCTAACCGAGTCCCTGCGTTACTCATTCTGATGTTGTCGTTTTCAAAGGTCTGCCGCCACGAACAGAGGATAGCAAGCGAGTACGCTTCGTCCCATTCCGGACGCTGGCTTCGCCGCTACCCATCCGAGATAAGAACCGGATGCGCTCACGGGCGCTCGGCCGGCGCTGTCCGGGGGGTACCAGGTGACAGGTGAGTGGTATCCTACCGCGATCATCAATTGACCGAGATGCCGGCTGAGCCGATACAATGCCTCAGGGAATTGCAGGTCGAAATTGATGAACGTTGATGAACTGACGTGGCGTGCCTATTTTGGCATTCGAGAACTCAAGATAGCGAAAATATTGCGCCGAATCCCCGGTGTGAAGAGCCCGGCCAAGCGCCTGCTCAGGGTCCTGTTGCCCGGTAAGCCGGTGTGGGTTCAGGTTAGGTCAGGAATGTCACAAGGGATGTGGATGCGCCTCGATCTTCAGAGAGAAACCCGACTTTGGCGGGGAGAGCACGAACCGGCTCTGCAAGGTGCACTGCGTGCGGCTGTCGTTCCGGGAACGGTCGTCTATGACATCGGAGCCCACGTGGGAAGTATTGCGCTGGGAGTTGCACGTCTGGTGGGTCCAAACGGACACGTGGTCGCATTCGAGGCGGACCCCCGGAATGCGGAATCCTTGAGGGAAAACCGAGACCGCAATCATCTAACAAGCACTCTTCGAATCGTTTCTTCGGCAGTGTGGTCCTATTCCTCCAATGGCATTTCCTTTCGGAGCGGAGGAGAAAAGAGGGCACATGGCGGCGTCGAGATGGACGGACAACGTCCCGTTCTTGGAAGCGGACAGTTGATTGATGTACCGGCAGTCACGTTGGATGATTTTGTTGCGAACGGCGGACCAGCACCGCAGTTGGTCAAAATTGATGTAGAAGGCGGCGAATACGATGTTCTGCGCGGCGGTGATCGCCTTTTCTCAACGCAGCGTCCCCTCATCGCCGCTGAAATTCATCACAAACAGGCTGCGGATCAGATCAGCCCCTGGCTCGCCGAGCATGAATACTCCTGCCGGTGGGTTGCCCCCGTTGAGAAGTTTCCGTGCTGCCTCTTTGCGTGGCCCCAAGCGTTCAAAGGGCCGGCTTGGATGTGGACGAGCGGAACAGACGCAATCGGCGGCATGTTCAGATTGCAGACAGGATGACCTTTTTTGACACAACGATGACAAATAGTTGGCCGCCCCGTCGATAGAGTGAGACCACACCTTCAGAGACTGAGTGCGTTCGAAGTGTCACGAGACGAGGTGGCCAAGCCGCAAGGAATAATGGTGAAAACAGGTGACAACGCGATTCGAGTTGTGATCCTCGGCGCCGGCCCGGCAGGATTGACGGCGGCGTACGAGCTGTCGAACTTGGGCGTGGGGTGCGTGGTGCTGGAACAAGACCCGGTCGTGGGCGGACTGGCTCGCACGGTGGAGCATAAAGGTTTTCGCTTGGACATCGGAGGTCACCGCTTTTACACCAGGGTTTCGTTGGTGCAGCAAATCTGGCGCGACGTTCTCGGCGACGATCTACTTACGCGCAAGCGTCTGTCGCGCATCTACTACAAATCGCGGTTCTTTCAGTATCCGCTGGAGCCGTTTGACGCCTTGGGTGGACTAGGCCTGATCGAGGCGTTTCGCTGCGGACTCAGCTTTGTGCGAAGCCGGTTGTTCCCTACGCTGCCCGAATGCAATTTCGAAACTTGGGTTTCGAACAGGTTTGGCCGACGGTTGTTTGAGACGTTTTTTAAGAGCTACACGGAAAAAGTTTGGGGTATGGATTGCCGCGAAATCGCTGCGGAGTGGGCGGCACAACGGATACAAGGGCTTTCGCTCTGGTCGTTGCTGCGCGATGCGGTGTTTCGGCGGTCTGACAAACAGATCAAGACGCTTATTAAAGAGTTTCAGTACCCTCGGCTTGGACCCGGAATGTTGTGGTCGCGGATGCGAGAAATTGTAGAGCAACGAGGCGTACCGGTGATTCTGAATGCTCCGGTAGAAAGCGTTCAGTGGCAGGCAGGAAAAGTGGTGTCCGTGCAGGCTGGAGGCAAGACCTATCATGGGACGCAGTTCATCAGCAGCATTCCCATACGGGAGTTGATTGAGAAGCTCCATCCCGCCGCGCAGCCGGTGCTTCTGGCGGCAGCGGGAAAATTTCACTACCGCGATTTCATCCTCGTAGCGTTGATGGTGCGAGGCCGAAATCTTTTTCCGGACAACTGGATTTACGTGCACGACCCATCGATCACAGCGGGGCGGGTGCAGAACTATGGGAACTGGAGTCCGGAGATGACGCCCAATCCTAATTTGACGTGTTTGGGCGTGGAATATTTTTGCAACATGTCTGATGCAATTTGGAAAGCGGCGGATGAGGACCTAATCTCCTTGGCGAAGCGAGAGATGGTACAGCTGGGACTGGTGCATGGACAGGACGTGGTGGATGGAGCGGTGGTGCGAATGCCAAAGGCCTATCCTGTCTACGACCGCGATTATCAGGATGGCCTTGCGGCCGTGCGCGAATTCCTTGAAAAGGTGCCTAATTTGCAGCTTGTTGGACGAAATGGAATGCATCGCTACAACAATCAGGACCACTCGATGTTGACCGCTATTTTGGCAGCACGAAACGTGGCGGGTGCACGGTTCGACTTGTGGAATCTGAGCGTCGATAAGGATTATCTGGAAGCGGGAGCGGAGATTACGAACGAAGAACTAGCCGGTCTGGAGCAAGACCAGCCGCTGGTGCCAAAGGCGATATGACGAAAGCGCGCGCCTTGGCGCTGCTGATGTTTGTCTTTTTTCTGGCAACCTCATTCCGCAGGGGTTGGA
>DATNLE010000364.1:0-2728 GCA_035603035.1 Candidatus Acidiferrales bacterium
AGCGTTTCGCGCTGTCAAAAGGGTTTGGCCGAGCAGTAATTGGGTACGGTCGTTAGACCCATCGGATTGTCGATTGCGGTGAGGTCGGCTGGCTTTTCCTTCCACTCACAACGCCCTTTCGCAAGATCTTCTCGCTTCTGCTTGAAGGCCTGCACCCATTCTCGCCGTACGGAAGCCTCATCGACGCCGGCTTTGAAGCTGCCATTGCTGTTGTGATACTCGGGCATCTCGGCTGCGCGTGAGGACGTGAAGAGATCTTCGATCTGGCGGTCAGTGAGCTGGCACATGAGGCCGGCGTCAAAACGCCGCCCTTCTTCGCTGATCATAGGGTTGTCCAGGCCGTCTTTCGCGGCTAAGCTCTTGCGCAAAGCGGCTCGGCACTGCTTTGGCGCGCCTTCAATCCCGACTTCGTTCCAGAGCTTCGTGCTCGACCATCCTTTGAGGTTCATCTTTGCCGAGGTATTGCTTGTGAACCAGCCGCCGGTGCCGAAAGTCGCGCCAACGTCCTGCACCAGCATTACGGACTTATCGCAGGTCGTGGTAGGAGGTTGTGTTTTCGTATCCACATCCGCTTTGTGGCAGACCAAACGCTGCTGGGGAGGCTTGTTGTCACTGTGTTTCATGAATGCGGCCAGCAGCTTGAGGCCGTCCCTCTCGTAAGTCGGGCGGGCATTCGCGGTATCGAGTTCCTTCCAGCTCCAACCTTCCTCTGGCTTGTTGACTTCGGTCATCTTGCGCCAAGAGAACTTTCGAACAATGGTTGCGGGGTCAAAGGTGTGCGTACCGGTTGGTCCTTTACCGGATATTGGGTTCTCTGGGCAGTTGTGGCACTCGACGCGGACTGGGAACCACGAGTCAGCGTAGTAGCCCAAAGCCCACATCAGGCGCGTGGCAACAATCTCGGCATAGACCTCGTTATCGTCAGCCCCGAATTTGACCTTGACCGGATCTCCCTCGTCGATGTCAGGGGTCAAGGCCTGGACTTGGCCGTTGACGCTCTCGACGCCTGTGATCTTGCACCCAAACTTAGACGTCTTGCCACCCATCTTTGAGCCGGGTGTGGCGAAATCGCAAATGACTTTGTCGTTGAAGTGAAGTTGAAACTGCTTTTTATTCTGGGCGGGACCTTCCATAATGTCGGACTCGCCGACGGCTTTGGGAACAAACAAGGCAGCGTCGCGCATGGCTGCCAGCCGATCTTTTGCGGAATAGAACTCCTTCTTTACCTTATCGTCGTCGGGCTTGGATTCCGCGTCTTGGGCGTGGGCGATGCGACCCAGAGCTCCCCCCAAGATCAGAACGAAAAGCGGAATCCGCCATACCATCGCGCTGCCCGAAAACGAAACCAACCTTCCGCGAGAACTGCCCAGCCGGGCATTACGACTGTTTGCTCGTAAGTGAGAATGCTTATTATGTGCGGTTGATTCTGGAGTGCGTAAGGTTGAAGAGGATGCGAAACTGGGATTCATGGGGCTCCTCCTTGTTGTGTTGCGCGAAAGGCTTCGCGGTCTGTTATCGGGGACGCTGCCCCGCGCTTGCGATTCTATCAAGCGGGCTACGTTTTCGGTTGACCAGGTAAACTCTCGGCTCGACCTGAAACTCGGCCGAAGTCCAGCCCCCAGTGTAATTGTGGTGGGCCGCGACGAAACGTTTCATGCCATGAGGCGCACTATCTACCAAACCTGCGAAGAGGTCTACGCGCAATCCGGGTCGCTCATCGCGGGATCCGAGCTAGAATCTCTGATGGCAGACTCCTGCCGGGAGCTATCCTTATGCTTTTCGTTACCCTTCATGGCGGCAAGTCCGGGAAAACACCACTCAACAACAACGTGCATGCCTATGACAAAGACGGCAACAACACTACACCCTGCGTGCTTGAAGAAACAGAGGGTGTGATACTGGATGAGCTGCGTGGCATCTGCCACTTTGGAAACTATCTGTATGTGGTCAATGCCAACCAAGCACAAAATAGCGTGCTTTGCTACCAAGGGTCGGCCACGAGTTATCGGTTTGTCGGCAAGTTCGTGTCACCGGAAACCTGCACGAGCGTTATGCATCCGTTTGACTTCACATTTGACGGAGCGGGGTACTGCTACATATCGAGCCAAGATACAAATGTGGTCACACGCTTGGCGGTTTCGGCGGACGGTAGGATTGGCACGCCCGCACCCCTGGCTGCGGCGCTTCCCGCGCACGGGAAGTTCCTGCCGGGTACCTTTGTGGCGTCGAGCGTTGGCAACGTCACCTCTTCGACCACGCCCGTGTCGGTTCCGGCCGGGCTGGAGTACTCCGGTGAAGGAGAAAAGAAGCATTCCGTTCGGGGCGTGGTGTGGGCGAACAATGCCCTCTATGTTGTCGACCAGCCGGCTTGCCGCATCAAGGTTTACGACAAGAACGGGAGATTTCTGGGACAGAGCAATCGAGTGAACGAGCCAGTGCACCTGGTGGTGGACAACGGCAGCTTGTACGTCAGCGGCGGGAACGAAGTGCTCACCGCGAAGCTCTCGAAACCGGCAGGCGATTTCACGCTGTCGGCAATCCAAGGCCTGCAAATCAAGAACTGTGGCGGAATGGCGTTCACCAGCTCAGGCCATTGTTACATTGCGAGCCGCACAGAAAACTTTATTCTGAAGTTCGATGCCAGCTTCAAGCCGATGAAATTTAAATGCAGACTGCCAGACAATCCAGAATTTCTGTTACACGTTTAGAAACCTCGCAGCTTTCCTCC
>DATNLE010000374.1:0-5049 GCA_035603035.1 Candidatus Acidiferrales bacterium
CCGCGGGTCTGAAGCCGCATCTCAGCGAACGGCAGATCGAGTTCGTGGATCTGAACCGCGACGAGCTCAGGAAAGTGAAGCTGAAAGCCAATTACAGCGGCCTCGGAGAGCTGTGGCTGCCGCGCTCGGTTCTCGATGCCGACTTCGTTGTCTCAATGCCCAAGGTGAAGACACATCACTGGGCAGGGGTCACCCTCAGCCTAAAGAATATGTTCGGTATCGTGCCGGGAATGAAGTATGGCTGGCCGAAGAACCTACTGCACTGGAGTGGAATTCATGAAAGCATCCTCGACATCTGCGCGACGGTTCCGATTCACTTCGTGATCGCAGATGGTATTACTGCAATGGAAGGCAATGGACCTCTTCAAGGAAGCGCTCGCCAACTGGGAAAGATCGTGCTTGCCGATGATCCTGTCGCGGCGGACGCGACCTGCGCACGGCTGATGGGGTTTAATCCGCTAAGAGTTCGGCATCTCTCTGAGGGGTGCCATTTCTTAGGCAACCTTCGCGAGGACCGTATCAGGATGTTGGCGGAAGGAGTCGAAGCACCGACGCGCCCGTTTTCCGTACTGCCAGAATTCCGCTATCTCTTTGCGGCGAAGAGCTAGAGGAAGAACTGCTGGAGAAAGTCTGGTGCGGCCAACGGCGTCCGCGAGACAAAGGGAATGAGGGAAAGTGGTTCCCTTGAAAAAAGGTGCACTGCACCCCGGCGAACCCGATCTCTTGGCTTCCAGGGCTGCGGTCCGAGCCGGAAGGAACGAGGAAAACTGGTTCCCTCGAAAAAAAAGCAGTGCATCCCGGCGAGCCCGACCTCCTGGCTCCCTTGGCGCAGGTCTCGCCGGGAAGGAATGAGGAAAAGTGGTTCCGTCGAGAAAGAGTACGGCGACTCTCCGGCGGCCCAAACCTCCTGGTTTCCTGGACGCGGGTCTGAACCGAGAGGAATGAGTAAAAGTGGTTCCAGCAAAAAAATGTGCCGGCATCATTCTTCGTCGCTGAATTGGAAGGTCTCTCGAAGAGCCCGGCACGCGGTAGGTTTCGCGAGAGACCGAAAAGTTGAGGGGCCCGCAGAATGATTCTGGCCTAGTATCAGGCTTCAAGGAGCCCCGACGAGTGTTCTCCTCGATCCAAGAGTTGTCCGAGAAGCTAGAGGCCGCCAAGTACGTCACCGATCCCGTGACGCTGAAGGTGATCTATCTAGCGGCGCAAATGCAGAAGCCGGTCCTCGCGGAAGGACCGCCCGGCTCTGGGAAAACAGAACTCGCCAAAGTAGTTGCTCTCGCAGCAGACACCACTATCGAACGTCTTCAGTGCTACGAGGGTATCAATGAAGATAAGGCAATTGGCAAGTTCGATGAATCGCTGCAGCGTCTCTACCTGAATACACAGGGCGCCGCTTCAGGTACGGAATGGGCGTCCCTGCGCCACGACCTCCATACGCTCGAGTTCTTCCAGGAAGGACCACTGCTGCGGGCGCTTCTGTGCGAGAAACCCTGTGTCCTGCTGATCGACGAGATCGACAAAGTGGGCGAGGAATTCGAGGCGGAGCTCCTTGAAATCCTCAGTGACTGGCAAATCTCCATCCCCAAGATTGGCACGATCAAAGCGAGGAGCCGGCTTTTTGTTGTGCTGACCTCGAACGAGGTTCGCAGAATTGGCGATCCACTGCGGCGCCGCAGCCTGTACCTTCGGTTCGAGCATCCCTCGATCGAGCGCGAGACCCGAATCCTGGAAAAACGGACGGCCGGAACCCACATGGACTTGCATGGATAGCTTGCCGGGTTCGCTCACGCGCTTCGGGGCTACACGCTCGAGAAGCCGCCCTCGATCGCTGAGATGCTGGATCTGGCAGAAGCACTAAAAATCCTGGGGGTTCGCGAAATTAGCGCCGACTTGCGAGACGTGTTGTTACCCCTCATTGCGAAGACACAGAATGATCGCAAGCGGCTGTTGCTGAGGGATGGGTTCGAGAGCCTCGTCTACGACACACAGCATTACAGCAAAGATTTCGACGAGGCAGAGCGTGGACAAGAGGAACAGGTATGCGCAGAGCGGCGGCGTTTCTAGGTATTGTCATCACTTTGAGCCCCGTATTTGCGGGCGAGCCGCTCAGCGTGCGCGAATACGAGGAGCGGTGCGCGAGCTATTACGCACGCCAGTATGGAGTTTCGCCAGCCCTCGTTCGAGCGATCATTCAAGTCGAATCCGCGTGGCAACCAGGAGTTGTGTCCTCGAAGGGCGCGATGGGCTTGATGCAACTGATGCCTGCGACTGCGGAGCACTTTGGTGTGACCCATCCGCTCTATATTCACGAAAACGTTCGCGGCGGGGTCGCCTACCTGGCAGAGCTTCAGGAGTTGTTCCATGGCGACCTTCGTCTGGTCATAGCTGCCTATGCTGCCGGCGAGCGGCCGATCCTCGTGCGGGGGCTCGATTATTCGTCGGAAGAGGTTTACACCTACGTTCAACGGATCGGACAACAGTATCGCGCCGAATTGAGGCGCACAGGAGGGAAATAGTATGCGCCATCTAACGGCCTGCATCTGCATGTTGATCTTGCTGGGAAGCGCTTCGGGACAAACGAAGCAGAGTCCGACGAGGCCAACACCAGCGGTAGTAAACGCGCCCGTAGGCAGCGGGGCAAAGCTTGATCCGGTAACCCTAACGCGCGCCAGCCTTGATGAGAAGGTGATCACGCTTCGGCTGAGTCCGCGAGTAGCTACCTCGATTCGGATGCCAGAGCCCGTTAATTCGGTTGTCATTGGGGATCCAGAACGCTTCCAGGCTGAGCATTCGGAACATGAGCCGGAACTCGTGACCGTAAAGCCAGTTTCCGCCGCACCGGCGCAGACGAACCTGTTGATCACGACGACTCTGGGGCACCAACTGAATCTCTTGCTGATCAGCTCCGGTCAGCAGAGCGGCGGAACGCAGACGGTAGATGTGTTGTTGAAGTACGGCAAGCCCACGGGAGGAAGCTTCCTCGTCGAGGAGAGTCCTCTTTCTGCATCACTGGTCGCTGAAACGCAGAAGCTTGATGTCTCAGGCAAGCCGCCCGAGTTGGCGTCGATTGGTCCACAGGCGACGTCACTAGCCGGGCTGATAAAGGCAGCGTCTGTCGATACTTCGAGCACTGTCGACGAGAAATCAGGCGCGGTATTGGACAAATTACTCGACCGCCAGAAACGGGCGTCGCTTCCGGTCTTGTATGCGCAGCATCCAGGCCAGATCGATGCCGGACCGCGAATCAAAGTGGGCGTCAGCGAGGTGCTCGACCAGGGACAGGATGTCGTTGTTCTGTTTTCCGTAGTGAACCCGGCGAACCATGCGATCGAGATTCTGCCGCCACAAGTTCAGCTTGGAGGCAAGGTCAAGAAAAAGTGGACAACGGCGGAGCAGTTGCGCGTAATCGATTTCCGATTGAGCACGAGGCGTTTGGGCGCGGGACAGCGGGCGGATGGAGTTGTGGTTTTTGAAAGGCCAAGTTTCAAGGAATCGAACGAGACGCTCTTCTTGCAAGTCGCCGATTCGGGCGCGGTTGATCTTCCGGCGCTCGCGCCCATCGGTTTCGGAATCAGCAGTTTTCGAGGAGGTTCAGCGCATGAAGTCCGATGATACAACCAGGCGAATCGAACCGGCAGAGGACCGCGACGATAATATCCACGTCGAGCACGAGGTTGAAAACGAGGCGGCAGAGGCGCATGAGCCCCAGCCAACCGGATGGGCGGCGCAGCTGCGACAAATCATGCAGCGGTCTACGCAGGGGGAGCCCAAGACTAACGTCAAACGGCAACAGCTCAAAGAAGACCGAACGAAAAGCTTTCTATTGCTGGCCGGGCTCACGGTCGTGCTTTCACTCGCGTTCTTTGCAATGTTCTCGACACCGAACAGCCGAAAGGACATCGGCAGGGCGGACCATCCCAATCTCGGCCGCGGGCGAGGCGCAGAGAACCCGGATACAAGCCACTCGGTGACGCCTCTACTGAGCGCCGACACTCGGCGCCCGGACGACAACGCCGGTAGCCTGAGTCCGGAGGACATCCGCAATACGGCGAAGCAGCGCATGTTAGCGCAGGCAAGTCCTTCTTTTGGAACTGCCCCGGAGCCGCCGCCCGAGGTTCCCCGTCCGGAGCCGAAAGATTACGCTTTGAACAGGATTCAGTTTCCTTCGGAGACTCCAGAACAGACACCACCTCCACCAGTTCCGAATACCGAGAAGCTCACAAAGGCGTCGTTGGTGTTCGTCAGCGCGACGTCGGGGACGCGCGGATCTGCTCCCGCGGTGAGCAATGTCCAACCAGCAGTGCTTGAACGGAACTCCGAGTTTATGGCACTTCCGGCTGGGACTCGGCTTGTGGCTCGGTTGCAGACGCCAGTGAGTTCCGCGGTCAAGACACCCGTCGTTGCCGCCATCGAATACAACTATGAGCGCGACGGCGAGACTGTGATTCCGGCGGGATCAAAGGCATTTGGAGAGCTTAGCCAGGTTAACGAGCAAGGCTACGTCGGAATCCAGTTCCATTCGATCCAGTTGCCAGATGAAACGACGCAGAAAATTGAGGGGCACGCGGTCGGATTGCAGTATCAGCCGCTCCGCGGCGAGGTTACCGGCCGTAATACGGGCAAGAAATTTCTGGTTCGAAGTCTGACTGGCGTGGGCACAATTCTGGCCGCAACAGTCGGGGTTCAAACCGGAACCGGGATCACTGACTCGTTCTCGAATAACGTTCTGCTGCGGGGATAGGTCGCAAACAATGTGGCGAACGCGGGGCAACAGCAATTGAACGAACTAGCCTATCGCCAGAACATCGTCGTGACGGTGCCAGGCAACACACGCTTCTTTATCGTACTGGCGAAGCCCGCCAGCAGCGGTAGCGCCGGCGCTTCGCCAGGCGGTCAGTTTCCCTCCACCAATCCGAGCTACGCTAACGCCTCTACCCCGAGTGCGCAGGAACTGCGGGAGCTGCTGGAACTGAAGCAAGAGTTAACGCAGATGTATCAGCAGCAACAGAAGACCCAAATCGCGCAGACCCCACCTGACCAGCAGTAGGT
>DATNLE010000383.1:0-16436 GCA_035603035.1 Candidatus Acidiferrales bacterium
TCCTCGAACTCGCGCTCTATCACTCACTTGGCAAACTGCCTGAGCCGGAACTTACCCATGAATTCTTCTGACGAGTCATAAAAAATGGCGGTGTGAGTACAGCTAACACAACAGCACCAATCAAAACCAAACACGACAGCAGAACAGCCATTACGCCCGATCCTCAATATTTTGTGCCCCTGCGATACGGATTCGGGGCGAGACATCACGGGAGCCCAATTGAGCCTTTGCGTTCCAAGCCAGAACAGTCCTGGTAAAACGAAGATAACTAGTGTTGCTAGCGATGAATAACCGAGCAGTACATACCAGAGAATCATGCCATAACGCAAACGGTCGATCTGGGTAAGGAAGGATGCTGCCAACGCGAAAGGAGTCGAGAACAAGAACAGTAATCCCGCTCGGCTCGGACTTCGGGCCGCGATCACTGAGGCAAACAGCGGAATGAATCCGAACAGGGCCGCAGCGAAAAGGAAGACCCAGTCGGAGAGCGATTCCGGGTAACCCCAACGACGGTCCAGTATAACTAGCCCAAAGATGCCCACCAGTGTTCCACCTAAAATAAACACCCACCTGAGGGCCTTCTTTGTCAGTGAAGCTATGTGTTGCACAACACTCCTAGACCGTCCGCCGGTACAAGATTGATTCCGCAACTGTGATTAGACACCGATTGGACCTAAGGAGGCAGCTTTCCTTGGTAACGAACGGAGCAAAACATGGAAAATCGGGAGTAACTGACGTTATCAGGCGATTACGCTCACCGATAATCGGCCCGATCTTGAGTAAAGAGTCGAAACGCGTAATGGAGAAATAACGCCATTCGACCAGTTTTTCAGGGATTACTTCTTTGTTTCTGAAGCCGGCACCGGCATGATCGGTTGCGCATTGAACAAGCTGTTCAACGAAGGTGGCAGCTTAAACATCTTCCGCTCTTCGCTTGAGCAACGCTCCGCAGCAGCTCTATTCGGTAGCAGCATCAATGCCCACTCGGGCACGGTGGGACAACGGATCGAATTGGAAAAGGGGCCGCCGAAGCCCACGTATTCCAATGATTCAAAGATGCCATCACCATCAGAATCGAAGTAGCGCAGAGTAGTCCAGCCGCAGCCGAGCACTCCGGCGACCACACCTTTGGTCTGT
Source organism: Candidatus Acidiferrales bacterium (assembly GCA_035603035.1). Taxonomy (GTDB): domain Bacteria; phylum Acidobacteriota; class Terriglobia; order Terriglobales; family Acidobacteriaceae; genus Sulfotelmatobacter. The sequence continues at coordinate 1,138 of DATNLE010000383.1, forward strand.
GCTTGCGCTCGAACCTGCCGCCACATGGGCGGATCAGCTTTCCCTGTGCTGACAGTGTCGACGTTGTAGGCGTAAATCTTACCGTTCACACGGTACTCCCTAATAGTTTCCACCCACTGGGCATAACCGGGAACAAACCGCAGGGACTTCCCATCCGCAGATGATTCAAACCCCTGCAAATCGACAAATGCATCTTGAGTAGGCTTGTACATGGTGACATCGCTCCCAGTCTCGTCTCGGTATCGGCGTACCACCAAAGCAGCAGCGAGACCAGGGAGGTCCCACCCCTTCTCGAAGATGAATGTTTTGGGGATCTGCGTGTTGGACGCCAGTTCGGGTGGTCCGCAGGCCGCAACATGAAGACTAAGTAGGACCACGAACAAAGTTGCGGAGAACGCAAATCGCATCGTCTTGACTCCATGCTCAGCCTAAACCCCCACCCGCAGCTTTGGAACATTACGGTCGTGACGTAGACGCGGCCCTGTGGCGCAATCAGGCAGAGTGTTGTAACCAGAGTGTTGTAACCAGGCGATTACGCTCACCGAGAATCGGCCCGATCTTCGGTCAAGGGTCAAAGACGCGATTTAACGCCAATTGAAATCCTCCAACATCTATTCCATTTCGCCTAAGTTGAAAGTTCAGGATGGGACAATTGCCGACGCTCTGCTGCGCTCCGGGCAAGTCTGGTTAATGCCAAACCGCTGAGTTATACTCGACGACGTTCTGCAGGCAAACGCTGGAGGAAAAAGTATGTTTCATCTAATCTGGTATATCCTCATTGGGCTAATCTCGGGGGTTATCGCAAAATCAGTGATGCACGTGCATATGACGATCTTCTGGACGATCGTGCTCGGCATCATCGGATCTATTCTCGGCGGCGCCGTGACCCACATGTTTTCGCGTCCTGCCAACGAACGATATCATCCCGCCGGCCTCATTTTTTCCATACTGGGAGCGATCCTGATTCTCTTCGTTTGCTATAAGCTGAAGATTCATTTTCCCCAGGTCGACCCTTTCTAGCTCATCGACGACCAACCTCAGTATTCCGACAGCACGATCACATCTCGGGTTCACGGAGCCACGAGGGCGCTTATTTACCCGGTTGTGAGCGATATCGCGATTTTAAGTCAACAATCCTCTTGAGCCGGCGCCAAACCCATACCCTTCATTGACTTGGCCGCTTCGAGCACGTAAGATTCGCCACGAATGATCGGACAAACTATCTCACACTACCGAATCATAGAGAAACTCGGTGGCGGCGGGATGGGCGTCGTCTACAAGGCCGAGGATACCGAGCTCGGCAGGTTTGTCGCGCTGAAGTTTCTGCCGGAGGATTTGGCGCGTGATCCGCAGGCTCTGGAGCGCTTTCGGCGCGAGGCTAGAGCCGCATCGGCGTTGAACCACCCCAACATTTGCACGATTTACGAAATCGGCAAGAGTAACGACCAATCTTTCATTGCGATGGAGTTCCTGGAGGGCCAAACCCTCAAACACCGAATCGCCGGACGGCCGATCGACAATGAAACGCTGGTTTCTCTAGGCATCGAGATCGCCGATGCGCTGGATGCGGCTCATGCCAAGGGCATTGTGCATCGTGACATCAAGCCGGCGAACATTTTTGTCACCGAACGTGAGCATGCCAAGATTCTGGATTTCGGCTTGGCCAAAGTGCAAGCGATGGGCTCCGCCAGCAGCTCCGCTAACACGCAAACGCGCAGCCTGCATGATGAACAACTGACCAGCCCTGGGTCGGCGGTGGGTACGGTCGCCTACATGTCGCCCGAGCAGGCGAAAGGTCGAGAGCTGGATGGGCGCAGCGACTTATTTTCTTTCGGCGCCGTGCTCTACGAAATGGCGACGGGCGCGCTGCCGTTTCGAGGCGAGAGCACAGCAGAGATCTTCAAAGCCATTCTGGATGCCACGCCGACGGCGGGTGCCCGGCTCAATCCGGATGTGCCAGTGGAATTGGAGCGCATTGTCAGCAAGTCACTGGAGAAGGATCGAAATCTTCGCTACCAGAGTGCTGCCGACTTGCGATCCGACCTGACGCGCTTGAAGCGGGATCTGGATTCAGGAAAGGCATCCGCCATTCAGTCGTCCGCAACTTCCGCGGTCTCAGACAGTCAGGCTTCGGTTCCAGTTGCTGAGCGGCCGCGCACGGTGTCAAGCAAACTCAGGGCATTGGGCGTGGCCGGGCTTGTGGTACTCGCCGTGATAGGGGCCGCGGTGTACTTAATGCGCGGCCGGTCGCAGGCAAAGAAGATCGACTCGCTGGCAGTGTTGCCGTTCGTAAACGCGACCGCCGACGCCAACAATGTATACCTCAGCGATGGCCTGACCGAGAGCCTGATCGGCGCCCTGTCGGAGATACCCGATCTCAAAGTGATGGCACGAAGCACGGTCTTCCGGTTCAAGGGGAAGGACGACGACCCCCAACAAATCGGGCAAAAGCTCCAGGTCAGTGCGGTTCTGATGGGCCGAATTACCCAGCGCGGCGATGATTTGGGGGTGCAGACCGACCTAGTGAATACGTCGGACGGTAGTGAACTTTGGGGGGCGCATTACGAGCGCAAAGCCGCCGACATCACCCAGTTGCAAAGCGACATTGCACGCGACATTTCAAAGCGCTTGCGTGGCCACTTAAGCGCCCAGTTAAGCGAAGAGAAGCAGCAACGTTTCGGCAGCGCCGGAACTACCAACCCAGAGGCCTACCGACTTTACCTTGAAGGGCGGCAACTGTGGTACGGACGCACTGGGAAAGGATTGACCAAGAGTATTGATTTGTTTCAACAGGCCATTGCCGCCGATCCTAACTATGCTCTTGCCTACGCCGGGCTGGCCGAAACCTACAATGTTATCCCGAGTTACGTGACCACCATAACCTCGCGGCAGGCGAGTCTACTGGCGAACGCGGCAACCCAAAAGGCTCTCGACTTGGATGACTCCTTACCAGAGGCGCATCTGGCGCGCGCTGGCTTCCTATGCTTTAACTGGAAGTGGGACGACGCCGAACACGAATTTCAACGCGCCATCCAGTTAGACCCCAACAGCGCCGGGGCCCATTATTTGTACGCCTTCAGCCTTCTCGTTCCCGAGAAAAAATTTGATCAGGCGCTTGAGGAATTCCATATAGCTCTGTCGCTCGATCCGCTCTCTCCCATCATGAATACAAACTATGCGGCCACTCTGATGGACGCGCATCGATATCCGGAGGCTCTCGCTCAATTTCAGAAGACCGTGGAGCGCGATCCGACTTTCGGACCAGCCCATCACAAGCTGGCGCAGTTGTATGCCACAACGGGTGATTTCACGAATGCAGTTCGCGAACTGCAAGAGTTCACTGGTGCACCGGGATCGTGGAGCAGGGACGCGAAAGGTTATCGGGACCTGGCACTTTCGGCGTTCCGGAAGCAAGAACAGACTACCTGGGCGGCTTTAGCTCTTTCGGTGACGGGTGAGCGTAGCAAGGCTCTCGACTACCTGGAGAAGGCAGTTTCCAACCAGGAAATTGAAGTTGTTTTAACCCTTCGTTTTCCCTCTTTTGATCCCATCCGTTCCGATCCGCGATACAAGGCCGTCGTGGTGCGACTCGGCCTGCCGGAGTAGCTGCCGGGTTCGATGGACTGAAGACGCATTCTGGGCTGACAGAGCGCTTTCCTCGGCGGCTCTTACTGGAACGTTACTTTACGAAAACAGTCGGTTACACTCACCGAGAATCGCCCGACAACCCGTCCGGGGCAAAAAGTGTTAAGGCGATATTACAACATTCGTCATGCCGACCTCGGCAGTTTCCGAGTAGACAACGATTTCGTTTTCACTTCGGTCTACCCTCTTCTGCGGTTGGTCACACTCGGTCCAGCAGTGAGTTGTGATCTAATTTCGGCAGCCAATGCTGGCATCGGTGGGCCGCTTTTGGCATCTCAACGAACTCGGGGGAAAGCGTGTCACGAGAGGAAAAGGTCGCAGTTGTCGAGGCGTATCTGAGAGGTTTGGCGGGCAAGGATATATCCAAAATACCCTTCGCCGCGAATATTACCTTTGAGGGGCCACGCGTAGGAAAGCTCATCGGGCGGAACGCTGTGGTCGGATTCTTGACAAGTATTTTGCCAGCCGTCAAAAGCGTCCAGATTAAGCAACATATTGTCGAGGGAGATTTTGTCGCAACAGTCTTTGAAATGGAGACAATCTTCGGCGTGGATCAGGTCTTCGATCGTATGCATGTCTGCGACGGTGAACTGAAAGAAATCCACTCGTTTTACTATCCGCAGCCCAATCAAACCACGGGAGTTCCTTGAAGCGCAGACTTTCAACCATGAGACCAATCAGAGCATACGCGGCGACGTCTGAAGCAATAAACCAATACCACTTGACGCCGAAATGGAAGGCGAAACTGATCGGCACAATCGGGCATGTCAACCGAACAAGACCCCACGAGACAGGTTGCGGCGATAGCGGAATTGCGAAGCTGAGAATCACCCAAACGCCTGCAACGATGAAGCCCACTCGCGACCACAGTCCGATTCTGCGCCTCATGGTATCGCACCTCTCATTGAGCCATATGCTTCGCCTTGATGACTCACCGGGACAATTAGTCCGTCAGTTCGGTCAGTTGACGCCGTCAGGCGTTAACACTCACCGAGAATCGCCGCCAACCCGTCCGGCTCAAAAAGTGTTAAGGAGATGTTTCGCCAACTAAAGGCCTGTCAGGTTTCTGTGTGGTCAAATCTCGATTGTTCCCAAGCCTTTGCCCGTTCCACGAGTTTTGGAAAGACTTGGAAACGGAGAGCAGACCAAGCGGCCAGACAATATCCGATACCCGCGTAAAAGGGAGCAGTGACTCGGAGCTGAGTCATTCCCCGCATCATGTCGGGATTCGATCTCACCATGCCCCAGAAGTCGCCCCAATCATAATACTCACCAATCAGAAAATCACCAGCGAAGTATTGGTGAAATGCGGCCGAGAACTTGGGAAAAACCGACGGCGCACTATCTAGGACAGACCGTGGCGCGATCGGAAAAGTAACGAATTTATACGCAAGCACAATGGTTGGGACCAGCCAAACATATTGGGCAGCTTTGTGCTTGAATTTGGCATTCGCCAATCCGGCGATCAACGCTGGAATGAAGCTAAACTCGAATATGTGTGAGAAAAGAAATTCAAAGCTACTCGACGACTTGGGCATCTCCAGAAGCGGCAGAAGAGATGTCCTAATCCAGCCTGCTAATCGAGGCGGGCAGGATGAGGCGATCACGTAGATCGCCGACAAGTGCAATAGAAACCGGACCGTGTGCCAACCGACAATGACGGCTTTGCTTGAATCACTGGTCAGGAAAAGGAGTCCAGAAATTAGAGCTGCGCAGGCGCACAGAGATAACACTCCGACATCCAGATTGACATCGAAGGACAACAGTACGCCTTGAATAGCAGTAAGCCAGTGGGCAAGGGGAGGGTTCCACTGAGCAAGCAGCATCGCGATGACGATGCCGAACAACAAAAGAGCCAGTATGATAAGGGTGATTCCCTCAGTTCTCCGCATCACGCGACATCCTAGTCTATCGTAGTTGTTAAAACCAGGCGTTTACACGCAATATGAAAGGCGCCCATGCCGCCAAGGCTTTCTCGCATCGCCTTGAAATCGTGCTCCATGGGCGGGGCACACCGAGTGGAATGACTGCATCGCGCAGATATGTCAACAGGTCGTCGTTTCCGGCTCAGTGAGCGGCGGGGGGGGATATCGACCTGCCCGCTGGCACCACGCCCGCCATTCAGATTGCAGTAGTGGGTCTCCTCCTCATCGCGCAAGTTCACGGGCGAGTTTGCAATCGCGAATTGATAAGGGGCAAATAGGGAGTCAATTGTCGTTAGCAGGCGATTTCATTCATTGATAGATTATCGGCACCCGAGTTTCGGGCGGCGGGATTTTCTTAACCTTGTGATTGATTTTCCAGCGCGGCGGGTGCAGAAGAATGTAGTCAGCAAACGCATAGTGGATGCTACCTTTCTGCTGTCCGAGAATGGAAGCAAACGCGCACTCAGTCATCGGAGTCTTCGCGATGGCGTTGCCAAACCGGGAGCAGGAAGAAAATGGAATACCCGCCGTGCCTTACCGGCTTCAAGCGAATCTGTTCTAACATTTGGCCGGAGGGATCTTTGAGAATGAGCCGGAGGCTTGTTTCAAAGCTTTTGTCGCCGCCGAGCGGAGGATCGTGCTCCGTAAGTCCAACGATTATTTTGAGACCAATCATGGGCTTGAGTGGCCGACGACCTGCGACGAACAGCCAACGACGCAACGACAGTCCTAATACATCGCGTCGTATTTCGTAACCACCCACTGGCCGCCTTTGTTCTCGGTGGTGACGGTGAAAAGCTCCGTGTAGGTACCAGACTTGCCTCCGCCGTATTGGCGCCTGCCGCGGTAGTGGAGGAGGGTTAGCGGCGGCGCGCTTTCCCACTCCGCCAACTCCCAGGAGAGCAGCGGATGCTGCGCTTCGGAGTCGCAGATGAAATGCGCATACTTCTTGCGGTAGTCGTGCTCCCACTGGGAGAGCAGCTGGTCGCAGTGGCCGTCGCGAAGCTCGTGCAGAAATTGGTTGGCGCTGTGCTCAATGGTGCGGTCGCGGAGGGGATTCATCCGAATGCTGACGGGCAAGCCAGTGAGCGGATCATGGTCTTCGGAGCGCGCCAGCACCGGTCCCTGATTGCTCAGCCACCAGATGTAGCCGAGAAATCCAAACACCATCAGCGCGGCGACGCCAACAGCAATACCGACCTGTATGCGAGTGAACCCCATCCTGAGAGGAAGTTTATCTGGAGTGAAACTTCCCGCAAGATTACGGCCGGGAGCCGCGACGGGACATGTACCTACGGAGGAGTAGTGGACGCTGCCCGGAAGCAGGTTTCTCCTTGGGCTTTCGCCCAAGTCGGAATTATAAGACTTGTAAGACTTCCTCGACAAAGAAGACGAGCACGGCTTTCGCCATGCCTTTTGAGAGATAAATCCCTAACTACTCTTTCTTGTCTTCGTCCTTGTCCTTGACCGGCTCCACGCCACCATCGTGCGCGGCCTGCGCTTCGGCATCTTCCATTGCTTTCCTGGTTTCGGCGACCTTCTTGGCGCGGACTTCGGCCCGCTTCTCGCGCTTTTCGTCCAAGACCTTTTCGCTGCCGAGCAACTCGAGGAAAGCTTTGTCGGCGCCGTCGCCCTTATTCCAGCCCGTGCGTATGACACGCGTGTAGCCGCCGTTGCGGTCGCCGAAGCGTGGGCCAACGGTATCAAAAAGCTTCACCACGGCTTCGTTGGTCATCAGGTACGAGCCTGCGAGGCGGCGAGCGGCCAAGTCGCCGCGCTTGCCGAGCGTGATCATCTTCTCGACAATGGGCTTTGCGGCCTTGGCCTTGGGAACGGTCGTTTCGACGCGCTCTTCTACGATCACAGAGGTGACCAGGTTGCGCAGCAGCGAGCGCCGGTGCGATGTGTTCCGTCCGAGTTTATAGCCTGCTACTTTGTGACGCATGGGGAACCCCTCAGGGGCTAAAGCCCCGCATATCTAGAAGCTTGAGGCGGCGCGGCTAAAGCCGCGCCTTTTCAAAGCTCAGTTTTCCCTACCAGGTTCAAACTGCGAAACCTTGACCGGGTGATTCGTTACAGCTGATCGTCCGGGCCGTAGGCCGATGCCGGTAGCACCATATTCGAAGTCGGGCCGGGCACGGCGTTTCCGTGCTCGTCAATCTTCATGCCCAGGCTCAGGCCCATCGTGGACAAAATCTCCTTGATTTCGTTCAGCGACTTGCGGCCGAAGTTCTTGGTCTTGAGCATCTCCGATTCCGTCTTCTGAACCAACTCGCCGATGGTCTGAATGTTCGCATTCTTGAGGCAGTTATAGCTGCGCACGGAAAGCTCGAGCTCCTCCACGGAGCGATTCAGATTTTCGTTGTGAATTTCGGGCTTTCGATCATCCGACGACGACGTGCCGGTTTCGATTTCTTCCTCGAAGTTGATGAAGATGTTCATGTGGTCCTTCATCAGCTTCGCAGCCAGGCCGATCGAATCGGCCGGGGTGATGGAGCCGTTGGTCCACACTTCGAGAGTCAGCTTGTCGTAGTCGGTGATTTGTCCGAGACGCGCCGCTTCCACCGTGTAGTTGCACTTGCGGACCGGCGAGTGAACCGAATCAATGGGAATGAATCCGATGCCGAGATCCTCGTCGAAGTTCTTGTCGGCGGAGGTGTAACCGCGGCCGCGCTTCAGCCGCATTTCCATATCAAGCTTGCCGCCTTCGCTCACCGTGGCGATGTATACATCCTTGTCGAGAACCTCGACGTCGCCGTCGGCTTCGATCATGCCGCTGGTAACCACGCCGGGCTGATCGGCTCGCAGGTAGATCGCCTTCGGAGCATCGCCGCTGAGTTTGAACGGAATCTGCTTCAGGTTGAGAATGATGTCAGTCGCATCTTCCACGACGCCGGGGATCGACTGGAATTCGTGGAGCACGCCTTCCATCTTCACCGCGGTGACGGCGGCGCCTTCAATGGAGCTAAGCAGCACGCGGCGCAGAGCATTGCCCACGGTGGTGCCGAAGCCGCGCTCAAACGGCTGCGCCCAGAAAATTCCGTACTTATCGGTGAGGGTGGAGGTGTCAACTGCGAGACGTTTCGGTTTCTGAAAACCCTTCCAAAGCATTGGTTTCTCCTTCGGCCGTTTGGCTCAATCTTGGCTCCCTGAATCGGTCCATGTTCGCAAAACAGGTTCGCAAAACAGGTTCGCAAAACCAGTTGCGAAAGCGGATTCAGGTCAAGCGCCAGGACAGGCTGATCTGGCTCGAAATGTATGGACCTGCAAGTCAGCGACTAGCCGCTGGCTTGTTCTACTTACTGTACAACTCAACAATCAACTGCTCGTTGACCGGCAACTGAATATCTTCGCGCTTGGGCAACGAGAGAATCCGCGCCGTGTACGCATCGCGATTCACTTCCAGCCAGTTAGGCAGGGTACCATGGCTGGCAAATTCTTTGGCCAACTCGAGCACCGCGAGCTTCTTGCTGTTCTCGCGGATGGAGATTTCCTCCCCCGCACTCACTTCGTAAGAAGGAATGTTGACTTTGCGATTGTTGACGGCCACGTGTCCGTGACGCACCAATTGCCGCGCTTGACGGCGCGACTGCGCAAAGCCGAGACGGAAAACTACATTATCCAGGCGGCGCTCAAGCTGCTGCAAGAGAAGCTCGCCGGTAACGCCCCGGGTTCGTGCAGCCTTCTCGAAATAATTTCGGAACTGACCTTCCAGCGTGAAGTAGATGCGCTTTGCTTTCTGCTTCTCGCGCAACTGCAGGCCATAGCCCACGATCTTGGCTTTGCGGTCTTTCCCATGTTGTCCGGGAGCGAAGTTGCGCTTCTCGATGGGACACTTGTCGCTAAAACATTTTGCGCCTTTGAGGAAAAGCTTCATGCCCTCACGGCGGCATAGACGGCAGACTGCATCGGTATAACGGGCCAAATTGTTCTCCTTTTAGATGACCGGTTTACGGGTTTGGCTTCACCCTTCGTCCCGGACAAAAATCAGCTTCCAGCTTCCCGCCTGCAGCCAAACCATATCCGGTTTAGCCAGAAGCTGGAAGCTGCGTTTAACTACACTCTACGGCGTTTGGGCGGACGGCATCCGTTGTGCGGGATGGGCGTCACGTCGCGGATAGAACGCACTTCAATTCCGGAGGAGGCCAGCGCGCGCACTGCGGACTCACGGCCTGAGCCGGGTCCGCTGACACGAACGTCCACGCTGCGCACGCCATGATCGCGCGCCATGTTGGCGGCATTCGAGGCGGCCTGCTGTGCGGCGAACGGGGTGCCTTTGCGCGATCCACGAAAACCCAGCGATCCCGAACTCTTCCACGACAGAACGTTGCCGTTCATATCAGTGATGGTCACGATCGTGTTATTGAAGGAGGCTTGCACGTAACACAGTCCGTGCGGAACGTGCTTGCGCTCCTTCTTCTTGAAGGTTTTTTTCTTGCCCTTTTTATCCGGCGCGGCAGTGCCGCCCGCTGCTGCTGGTTTCGCCATAGTTAGCCTTTAAGCCTTTAGCTGGAATCTTTTCGCCGTCGAGCTAACGGCTAAGAGTTAAGAGCTAAAGGCTGGTTTTTACGTTTTCGATGTCGCCTTCTTTTTGGTCGAGACCGTTCCCTTACGCGGACCTTTGCGGGTGCGCGCGTTGGTGTGGGTTCGCTGTCCACGAACCGGCAGATTACGACGATGGCGGAATCCGCGATAGGAGCCGATTTCGATGAGCCGCTTGATGTTCATCGAAACCTCCTTGCGCAGATCGCCCTCCACCATCCCCTGCGCCTCAATCACGGTGCGGATGCGGTTGACTTCTTCTTCGCTGAGATCCTGTACCTTCTTCATGGGGTCCACCTTGGCCTCATCAAGAATGGTTCCGGCCCGTGGATGTCCGATACCGTAGATGTAAGTCAGCGCGATGTTTATGTGCTTCTGGCGCGGTAAGTCAACGCCTGCGATACGTGCCATAGTTCGTCCTCAAACTTCGGCGCCGGGCTTATTATCCCTGGCGCTGCTTATGTTTCGTGTTGACGCAGATCACCCGCACCACACCCTTGCGGTGGATAACCTTGCACTTGTCACAGATTTTCTTTACGGATGCTCGTACTTTCATAACAGTTCTCAGTTCCCGTTCTCAGTTAAGTCAGCCTGACCAGACAGCCGAGGCGGCTTGCTCGACGTGATTCATTTATAGCGATAAACAATTCTTCCGCGATTCAGGTCGTAGGGCGAAAGCTCGACTGCCACCTTGTCGCCTGGCAGGATGCGAATAAAATTCTTACGCATCTTGCCCGAGACGTGGGCCAGCACTTGGTGCTTGTTCTCCAGTTCCACCTTGAACATGGCATTGGGCAGAGGTTCCAGGACCACCGCCATCACTTCAATCGCGTCTTCTTTACTCATTCGCTCCTAGTTTGAGAGATCCCTCTCGCACACCCCGCTCGGGATTCGGCAGCGGTCTCCCGCTCCGCTCACGTCTGCTAAACGCCGCTACTTCGTCAAAATTACCGGACCGTCTTTGGTTACCGCCACGCAGTGCTCGAAATGCGCGCTGAAGCTTCCGTCGGCCGTGACCGCAGTCCACTTGTCCTCCAGCACTCGCGATCCCGGCTTGCCAAAATTCACCATCGGTTCGATGGCGATTACCATACCCTCGCGCAACTTTGCGCCGTGACCCCGCGCTCCGTAGTTCGGCACCTGTGGTTCCTCATGCAAGTGCGTGCCAATTCCATGCCCGACAAATTCCCGGACCACGCTGAAGCCCGCGGCCTCCACATGCTCCTGCACCGCGGCTCCCACATCCCCCACCGAGTTGCCAACGCGAGCTTGCTCAATCCCGCGGTAAAGCGACTCTTCGGTCACCGTGAGCAGTTTGCGTAACTCCGGCTTCACCGTCTCGCTGACCGGCACCGTGATCGCGGCGTCGCCATAGTAACCGTCCAACACCACTCCGCAATCGATGGAAACAATATCGCCATCTTTGAGCTCGCGTTTCTCCGAGGGAATGCCGTGCACAATCTCTTCATTGACCGATGTGCACAATACGCACGGATAGTCGTAATATCCCTTGAAGGCCGGCTTGGCGCCCAGCTCGCCGATCTTTTGCTCAGCCGCTCGTTCCAGATCCATCGTGGTCACGCCCGGCGCGACCATCGAACGCACATGGTCAAGAACCTGACGCACAATGCGGCCGCTTTGCCGCATTCGTTCAATCTCCGCCGCCGATTTGCAAACAATTGCCATTCTCACGCGTGATGATCTTCCAGTATCCTGAATATTTGCGCCGTGACCTGATCCATCGGCAGATCGCCATTCACCGAAATCAATCGGCCCGTGCGCTGGTAATACTCAGCCACGGGAAAAGTCTGCTCCTGGTAAGCCGCCAAACGCGGCTGAATGACCTCCAACCTATCGTCATTGCGGGTCACCAGCTTCGATCCATCCAAGTCGCAAATTTCATCGACGAGTGCTGGTTGAAAGTGGACGTTATAAATCCGTCCACAGGTGGGACAAGAACGGCGTCCAGTAATCCGGAGCAACAATTGATTATAATCCACGTCAAGGCGGATCACAATTGGCCATGCCCGAGTAGGGCGCGGGTTGTCAAAGACCTGATCCTCGAGCAATGCATCCAACCAGCCTGCCTGGGCTGCCGTCCGGGGAAAGCCGTCCAGAACATATCCGCGTTTGCAGTCCGGTTCTTTCAGCCGCAAACGAACCATTTCACAAACCAAGTCGTCGGAAACCAGCTCGCCTCGAGCCATTACGGCCTTCGCCGCCTGGCCAAGTGAGGTGCCTTGCGCCACGTTGTACCGCAGGAGGTCGCCGGTGGAGACCTGCGGAATCAAGTACCTTTCCATGATGCGCTTGGACTGGGTACCTTTCCCGGCGCCCGGTGGACCAAGCAACACCACAGGACCGACATCGCGTGAGGTTTCCTGCGCCATCGAGTTGGCCAAAGCCTCCCGAACAGTTTTCCTGGAGACCCTCCACAAGGTCGTCCAGCTGCAGCAACCCCAAACTTTCTACTCGGCCAAAATAGCCGTCAAAACTTCCGCCCCTACGACCAGTTGCGGCGGCCGCGGATGCGTCCGCTGCGCGGCGTAAATCCGTCGTAATGGCGCATGATAAGCTGCGCCTCAATCTGCGTAACCGTATCCATCGCCACCCCCACCACGATGAGCAGGGAGGTTCCGCCAAAGTAGAAATTCACTCCCAAGCCGTTGGTTACCCACACCGGCAGCCGCTCAAACAGCGATCCTCCCAGCCAGAATGGCAAATGGTTCAGGTGAATTCCGGTGATCAGCCATTCGGGAATAAACGAGATAATGATCAGGTAGAGCGCGCCCACCAGCGTGATGCGGGTCAACACTTCGTTGATATAGTCCGCCGTCCGTTTGCCTGGACGTATGCCCGGAATGAAGCCGCCATACTTCCGCATATTGTCGGCGACTTCACTGGGATTGAAAACAATCGACACGTAGAAGTAAGCGAAGAAAATAATACCCAACGCATACAAGAGGGTATAGAGCGGCTCGCCCCATGCCAGCATGCGCATCAGGTCGCCGATGTAGCGCGTGTTTCTCAGACCGACGCCTATGGTCTGGGGCAAAGTCAGAATGGAAGACGCGAAGATCACCGGCATGACGCCCCCCGCGTTGACCCGCAAGGGAAGGTGCGTAGACTGCCCGCCCATCACTTTGCGTCCCACCACGCGCTTGGCGTATTGCACCGGAATACGCCGTTCACAGCGCTCGACGTATACGATGAATGCCACCACCGCGATCATGAACACAACCAGGCCCGCCATCAGCACCGGCGTAATCGCTCCCCAGGTTCCATTCTTGGCCTTGTCGATCAGATCTTGCACGCCGCGCGGCAAACCCACAACAATGCCGGCAAAAATCAGCAATGACATTCCGTTGCCGATACCGCGGTCGGTGATTTGCTCTCCCAGCCACATGACGAAGGCGCTACCCGTCGTCAAAGTCAGCATGGTCATCAAGCGGAATCCCCACCCAGGGTGAAGCACGAAATCGCCCATCTTCTCCAGCCCGATCGCGATGCCAAACGACTGTATGGCGCTGAGAATGACGGTGATGTAACGGGTCCACATGGTGATCTTCTTGCGGCCCATCTCGCCTTCTTTTTGCAGCTTAGCCAGCGGCTCATAAACCACGGTCAAAAGCTGCAGGATGATCGATGCCGTAATGTAGGGCATGATGCCCAGAGCGAAAATGGTCATCCGGCGCAGGTTGCCGCCGGAAAACAGATCGACGAAACCGAGCAGCGACCCCGCGTTTTGCTTGAACGCCTCTTCCAGCTTTAGAAAATTCACCCCCGGGCTGGGGAGATGCCCGCCTAGCCGGTAGACCGCGAGCATGGCCAGCGTAAACAGAACCCGCTTGCGCAGGTCGGGGATACGGAAGATGTTCGCCAGCTTCTCAAACATTACTGCAAGACCTCAACCTTGCCGCCTGCCTTGGTGATTTTTTCCAGCGCCGACTTGGAAAATTTGTGCGCGTGTACGGTGATGGCGATGGTAAGTTCGCCGTCGCCGAGAATCTTAACCGGAAGCTTCTGCTTGATGACGCCCGCCTTGCGCAGCACGTCAGGGGTAATAGGCGAAGCGTGAAGGCCCTCGCCCAGTGCGACCAGCCGTTCCAGGCTGACAATGTTGAATTCTTTGCGAAAAATATTGGTGAAGCCGCGCTTCGGCATGCGGCGGTGCAGCGGCATCTGGCCGCCTTCAAAGCCGCGAATCAAGCGCATACCGGTGCGCGAACGCTGGCCCTTGTGTCCGCGAGTGGACGTCTTGCCCATGCCCGAGCCCATTCCGCGACCCACGCGCTTGCGCTTTTCCGACGCCTTCTTCGGTGCTCGAATGTTGGATAAATTCATGATTCTCTCCCGACTGCTGTCGGCTACTGTTACAAAATCGCGACCAGATGCGGAACCTTGGCCACCATGCCCCGAATCGCCGCATTGTCGGGACGCTCGATCACCTGATTCAACCGCGTGAATCCCAGTCCCTTCACCACCCGTTTGTGTTTCACCGGGGCACATATCGCGGAAACCACCCACTTCAGATGAATCTTTCCTCTGACCGCCTTCGGTTTCTTAGTTGTCATTTGTACCCCTCAGTTCCGTTTCTCGACACTCAGCCGCTCGGTGCTCGCGATTAAATCTCTTGCATCGACTTGCCGCGCATGGCAGCAACGCTCTCGCGGCTCTTTAAAGCTCTCAGCGCGGCGAAGGTTGCCTTGATCACGTTATGCGGATTGGTGGTGCCAATCGATTTGGTCAGCACGTTCTGAATCCCCACCGAGGTCATCACCGCCCGTACCGCTCCGCCAGCTATGACGCCCGTGCCTTCCGGCGCCGGCTTCAACAAAACCCTGCCCGCACCGTAGCGTCCCAGCACGAGATGCGGAATACTGGTCTGCGTGAGATTGACCTTGATCAAATTTTTCTTCGCCGACTCAATCGCCTTGCGAATGGCCTGCGGAACCTCCTTGGCCTTGCCCGCGCCGTGACCCACCACCGCCGCCGAGGGATCACCCACCACCACCAGCGCAGCGAAGGAAAGATTCTTGCCGCCCTTCACCACCTTGGTGACGCGGTTGATGGCCACCACCTGGTCTTTCAACTGATACGAATTCGCATCGAGCTTCTTGATTACTGTTGGCATTCTTTGAACCTAGCCTTTAGCTGTTAGCTGTTGGCTCCTAGCTTTTGTTCTCT
>DATNLE010000394.1:0-30329 GCA_035603035.1 Candidatus Acidiferrales bacterium
CTGCGGCGTTCCAGGTTTCCGTCGGGCCCACGCCGGTACCGCTTGCCCGCTGCCGGCCATAAGAATGTCCTGTTCAAGGTCGCCACCGGCACTTACGGTCACAGGGATGGGCACGAACGTGCCCGGAAGGAGTTGTTCTGCAGGCAATGAGAGAGTTCTCATCAAGGCGGGCTAAGAAGTTGTTTGCGACTACGGCGAGTGCGCTCTGACCATGGCGCGGGAGCGCAGGGCCGATCTGATTCTGCTGGACATGATCCTGCCGAAGATCAGTCGACCGGAAGTGCTGGCATGTCTGAAGTAAGGAGGCTGCGACGGCTGACATCGCGGCTGTAGTGCTCAGCAGTCTGACGGAGAAGAACCGGCAAAAGGTGGTCGATGCCGGAGCGGAGGACTGCGTGGAAAAGAATTCTTTGATGCCGCTGCCGGGAGCGGAAGTGCTACCGAAGATAGTGGAGAACATGATCTGCCGGATCAATCGCAGACGCAGGATCGCATTTGGCAGCATTCCAGCCGACAAGCAGGCTGGAAGGTCCGCAATCGGCTGAAAGAGAGATCATCACTGGCGGCTGCAGTTTTTTGATACTAAATTCCCAGCTTGGGGGTACGGCGGACGTGTTCCTCGGCGCTAAGATTGGCCCCCGCGAGCAGCAGTAATCCTGACAGGAACGCCCCAAACATCAGGCTCACCGAGAGCGCGAAGGGGCCATAGACTTCGGCGAAATTAAGCCAGGGCAACGCCAGGATGTAACCATACTTCAGAGCCTCTGACAGCAATCCCATGATTAGGGCGGTAGGCAGAACGGCGCGCGCCGGAACCTTGCCATTGGGCAGCACCCAGTAAATAAGGAAGAAGATAGCAATGCTGGCAGCAATGGCGAAGAGCTTCATTACGATGAAGCCGACCAGTCGGACGGATCCTGTGCCATGGCCGCGCAGGAGCGATTCAAGTAAACCTACGTTCCCGGCCGTCATGGCAACCGACAGCAGAGCCAGCACGCCGCAGCCGAACGCCAGCCCGAGCGAGATCGCCTGATTTCCGAAGTACGAGCGATTATTGGGAAAGAGCCAAATGCGGTTGAGCGCGACTTCCAGAGGCATGAATATGCCGGACGAGGTAACCAGCAGAATGATTAACGATACGATTTGAATGCTATGGCGGCTGTTCACCATGGCATTCAGGTTGCGGATGACGAACTCCTGGCCGGCGGGCAGGTAGTCGCGCAGCAGCTCCACGAGGACGTCATACATTACGCGCGAATGGAAAACGCGACGGATCAGCGTCATCAACAGCACGACGAACGGGAAGAAGGACAGAATCGAATTGGCAGCGACGGAGAATGCAAAAGTGTGCACATCGGTTCGCAGCAGGTACTTGACAGTTGAGACCAGCACCGAGGGGCGAGGGCGGCGAGGGCGCTCAGCAGGGCCAGGGAGTATTTCCGCGGGCGTAGCAGGCGTGGCTGTGGTTTGCTCAGGCATGGGACTAGGTTAATCGTATCAAGGGTTTGGCCCGCTGCCGGTATTTCGCTTGCACCAAAGGTTAGGGCCCTTCGAGGGGGCTTTCCTTGTACTTCGTTAAAGAATTGAACATGATCAGAGTTATTTTTTGGGGTCCACTCCTTATTCTTCTTGTAAAACGATTTAGTAGTGCTTATTATCGTTTGCTCATTACCCAGTGAATGCTGGGCGATGCGTTAGTAAGGCAGGTTGATGTCTTGAGTAGGGCCGTAGAAACAGCTTCGATGGTCCAAGGCTCCGAAAGTTCTCGCCGCGATGTCTTGGCGTGGCGGTGAACCGAGGAGTCTTTTACTTTGGAGGCGATTCCTTCGGCACTAGCGGACGCGACTGAGTTCCACCGTTTCCCTGGAGGGGGCGTCCCGGTTCGCCGGGGCAACAATAAGGGAGATCCGGGGAACAATTCTTGACGAAAGTGAAAGGAGTTTTTCCGTGAGAGAGAAGGGAACAGTAAAGTGGTTTAACGGGGCGAAGGGATATGGATTTATCCAGCGCTCCACGGGAGAGGACGTTTTCGTACATTTCTCCGCGATTCAGGAGAACGGCTACCGCTCGCTCAATGAGGGTGAGACCGTGGAGTTCGATTTGCTGAAAGGCCCCAAAGGCTTCCAGGCGGGCAACGTAGTTCGCGCCTAAATGCAATTACTGCCATCGCTGCCCTCCCGTACTGAACGGGAGGGGTTTTTAACTGAATATGGCGACAGACCGGGCCAGAAGTCGACGAGGGATGCCGAACAATCTAGTAAGAACAGTCCAGAACGAGGATGTCCTCCCTGCGATTTGCGCTAAGATCCGGCCACAGATCACTTCACCGCAGTTCGACC
Source organism: Candidatus Acidiferrales bacterium (assembly GCA_035603035.1). GTDB lineage: Bacteria > Acidobacteriota > Terriglobia > Terriglobales > Acidobacteriaceae > Sulfotelmatobacter. The sequence goes on from DATNLE010000394.1 coordinate 2,340, forward strand.
GACACCAGATCTCCATCCGAGATTCCGCCGGGCTTATAGTTCACCGACACCGAGCGATCATTCCAAGCGCAAGAAAAGTTATCGGCTCCGATGAGGAGCAGAGACTTGTAATCGGCGGTGCGCAGTTTCAGAACAGTTCCGGCCGAGGACACGGTGAGAATGGCGGCGGGAGACTGAGAGCAGTCCACGCCTAACAGACGGCCTTGGAAAAACTTCGCGGGGCGCTTGTCCCCGTTCCCCGGGTTTTGCGAAGTCTGCGCTGCGGCGCGCTTAGCTGCGTCTTGCTCGAGCACGTCGAATGGAGAACTCTGGGGAGAGAATTTTGGCGCGGTTGAGGCCGCTGAGAGGCCGTACTTCTGTTGGTTCGCGAGCCGACCTAACTGTTCGCGGGCTTCGGCTGCTACCTGGGAATTGCCGCTGGTCTTCAAATGTTCGAGCAGGCCTCGGGCGGTATCCCACTTCTTGGCCTCAATGTAGATTTCCGCCAGGTGATAGACGTACTCCTGATTGCGGGGGCTGAGTTGAATGGCGGCGCGCTCCGCCTGCAGGGCCGCGACCGGACCACCACCCACCATGCGCGCCATCGCCGTCAGGTCATAGGCGTCGGCGAATTCGGGATACCAATCCAGCACGGCCCGCAGATCCTGCAGCATGTTGGGCAGGCCCTGAATATCGCCGTGCTTCGCTTTGGCGATGCGGTACTTGAGCACGGCAAGGTAGTAACGGATCCACATGTCGCGCGGGTTTAGGGCAGCGGCGTCGCTCAGTTCCTCGGCGGTAGCGTCGAACTCGCCATGCTCGAGATGGTCCCAGGCGAGTGCGCGGTGGGCGATCTCATCGCCCGTGGCCGCCACCAAAGGACCATCTTGCGCGTCGTCTTTCGTTTTCTTGTTGGTCGCTTTGCTGGAAGTGCCGGGCTCGGGAGCGGTGGCCAGCGCCTGGAGTTCGTGCAAGCCGGCTTCGCGGCGTTCGAGAATCCTTGTTTTGATTTCGGCCGCGGAGGCGCGCGCGTCCGCTTCGCGCATTGGCTTGACGATGATGGCGCTGTCGTTCGGTCCTACGGGCGCAGGAAACTGATACACCTGCGGCGTATTGGCCGGAGCACCTGGCTGCTTCGAGGCGTCGAGCGCGGTAAACAGGGGCGTCAATGAATGAAAGTAAGCTTTTACCGCTTGGTCGAATTGAGCGGGCGTGACGCCATAGGCCTTCTGAATGGCTTCTTCGGCTGGCATGTGCTGGTTTTCGACCAGATCAAAGTACGTCCCCGTTTCGGGTAACTTTTTTTCGTGCAGCAGGTAATGCATCACCATCCAGGATTGCGCATAGAACAATGTGTGATGCGTGGCTTCCACGTAAGTGGAAGTGTCATGCTTCATGGCCAGCAGATCGGGAAGAGAAAGCCAGACCTGACCGCTCAGCAGTTCCGTCAGCGACTTCGGAGGATTGCGAACTTCCCGTTGATTTTCGAGCAGATCCTGGGTGAAGGCATTGCTTAGCTCGGGATCGCCTCCGATCTCAACCTGTTTGTTGTCGACGCGGATCGAACCGAAATATTCTGCCAGGCCTTCGTCGAACCATCCCTCAACCGGAGGATAGTTATAGTTCAACAGCAGATGGGCGAAGTCATGGGCGACGGCGCGCCACGATTCTTCTTCGAACAAGTTCAGAACGATGAAATTCTGATCTTCACCGGGCACGAAAAATCCAGGAACGCTGATGGGCTGCCCCTGATGGAGCGGCGCACTCTGGTAATAATCTTTGTCGTTCTTGAAGGCGAGAATGGTCAAGGGCTGCGGTTCGTTCAGGCGATCCTTCATGAGCAGGATGGCGAACACCGCCCGCATCTGCTCAAAGCGCAGGGCAACTTCTTTGCCTTTTTTCTCTCCGGCGTCGCTGAGGACGGTGAAATGCGCGGAGCGAATTTCGAGCCAGGGGGATGGCTCTGCCGCGGGGGCGGGTGTAGATGTAGAGAGAAAAGCTCCCAGAAGGATCGCAGGAACAATTGAAAGCGTGATGGAGCGAGTGCGGACCATGCGCATTCCGCCTAGAAACGGGTTAAGCAAAATGCTACCACGTGGCGGGACCAGGCAACCGACGGAAACGAGGCGGTGCGGAATTACTACTCGGGCAAATCGGACGGGGTGATTGACCGGGGGGAACGAAAGGAAGTTAAAATGGTGCCGGCCGATCCGCGAATGATGTACGTAAACACGGCCGATCCTGGGGAACGACGACGTAGGAGTGATTTCCTTGCGAAGTGCCGATGGTCCTCCGGTGCGCCGAAAACCTCAGTGGTCTCCGGCTCGTGTGACGATCGAGCGGCTGGCATTTTCACTGCTCATTCTTCTTGCGGGTCGGGTTGTCTGCGCCCGGCAAGGTCTTGCGCAGAACCTGCAACCGGACAATCAGGCGAATATTGTCCGCGGCATTGTGGTCAATGCTGTTACTCACGAGCCCATTGGCCGGGCCCTTGTCTATTCTCCCGACAATCGTTACGCCATGCTGAGCGATGGTGAGGGACATTTCGAATTCACTCTGCCAAAGGCCGCGGCTGATAACGGAGGCGTCACTTTCGCGACCGGGAACTCCGGCAAACTCACCCTGCTCATGGCGCGCAAGCCTGGGTTCCTGGATGATCCTCATGGAACAAGACCGGTCGAGGTATTGCCCGGTGCTGAGTTCACGATTGCTTTAATGCCCGAGGCGTTGATCAAGGGGCGAGTTACGCTTCCCGCAGCCGATCCGGCCCGTGGTGTGGACGTGCAACTTTTCGCCCGGCAAGTGCAGGACGGCAGCCCTCGTTGGATGCAGAGAAATTCAGCTCGCACGAACTCGAATGGCGAGTACCGCTTTGCCGAGCTCCAGCCTGGCATCTACAAGGTGCTGACACGCGAGTGGATGGACAATGATCCGGAAGCCACGGCTCCAGGCGGCCAACTCCATGGCTTCCCACCGGTTTATTACCCGAGCGCGACTGATTTTGCGTCGGCGTCGACGATTCAGCTCACGGCTGGCCAAACTTTCCAGGGGGATTTTTCTCTTGTGCGCCAGCCCTACTATCCCGTCAAGATTCCGGTCGCAAACAGGGAACATAATGGCGGAATGAACGTCACGGTATTACCGCAGGGCCAGCGCGGCCCTGGCTATTCACTCGGCTACAACACGGGGAGGGATGTGATCGAGGGGCAGCTTCCAAACGGGAAATATCTTGTCGAGGCAACGACTTTCGGTCCAGACTTCTCCACCAGCGGCTCGGTAAACCTTACGGTGAGTGGGGCGCCCGCGGAAGGTCCCGCCATGGTGCTGGCTAGAAACAATTCGCTCAGCGTGAATGTGAAGGAGGAATTCAACACGGCGGATGGGCACTCGTCGGGGTCGTGGAGCGACGGGAAACACACGTATGCGATACACGGCCCGCGACTCGATCTCCAAATCGGGGTGGCAGCGGAGGATGATTTTGGGCCGCAGAGAAGCGGATCGATTCGTGCGCCCGCGGGGGCGAACGACGATTCTTTGGTTCTCGAGAACCTAGCGCCAGGACGATATTGGTTGCGATTACATGCCTCGCGTGGCTATGTGGCATCGGCAACTATGGGCGGGACGGATTTGTTGCGTGAGTCTTTGGTGGTAGTGCCGGGAGCGAATGCAATGATCGAAATTAGGATGCGGGACGACAACGCGGAACTCGAAGGGGCGCTGATTGGAGTTCCGGCAACTTCGGCCGGGTCAGGCCGTGTATCTCCGCAAGGTTTTGTATATTGCATTCCCTTACCGGAGAGTTCAGGGCAGTTTCTGGAAATTCCTGCATCATTTGATGGGAGGTTCGACTATCAAATGGTTGCTCCAGGGGTCTATCGCATCATTGCTTTCGGCAGCCCTCAACAGGATATTCCTTATCGTGACGCGGAAGCGATGAAGGCTTATGAAACGAAGGGACAGATTGTCCATTTCGCTGCCGGACAGAAGGTGACGCTGCAGTTGCAGGTCATTTCCGGTAGCGAGTAAGCGTAAAGAGGAAAACATGGCGGTTTGCCCAAATTCGGCGCGTTCGTTTTGCTTCATCTTCTCGCTGACAACGGCTCTCGCTTGGGCCGCGGCGCAGACTGCAAATATTCCTCCAGCAACAATTCCCGGCGGGTACAGAATCGCCGGAAGCGTGGTGAGCAAGGCGGACGGGCGTCCTTTAGGCCGCGCGCGAGTAACCGTGAGGGACGCGAAGGAACCTCAGAAATTTCAATCTATGGTTACGGCTGAGGATGGCAAGTATGAGTTCAACGGTGTGCCTGCGGGAAAGTATTCGCTGACTGGCGCAAGACGCGGATTTATAGCCGCCAGCTATGACCAGCATGATCAGTATTCGACCGCGATTGTGACCGGTGCCGGACTTGACACCGAAACCTTGACGCTCCGCCTCGCTCCTGATGCGGTGATTGCCGGGAAAGTGCTGGATGAAGCCAATGACCCGGTTCGTCACGCCGTGGTGACGTTGTATTACGACGATCACAGCTCAGGCGTGGACCAGATTCGGCAGTCTAGCGTGGCTCAGACGAACGACCTTGGCGAGTACGAACTTACACCGCTCAGGCCCGGTGTTTATTTCTTGTCGGCGAGCGGTAAACCTTGGTACGCCATGCACCCTCATTCGGAATCGGCTCAATTCGAGTCCGATCAGCGGGGCGAAGTCCCGCCGGCCATCGATCGATCTCTGGATGTCGCCTACAGAGTGACTTATTACCCGGACGTGACCGAGACAGACGATGCAATGCCGATATCGATCCGCGGTGGTGAGCGAGTGCAGGCGGATATCCACTTGAATCCCGTTCCCTCCCTCACTCTTTTTTTCCATATGGCGGATGAAGGCAAGCACGGATACATCGTTCCGCAACTCGAACAGCCTGTGTTTGATGGTTCGACGTTCGTACAAAGCGATGGAGGAAACGTCGTTTCGCCAGGGGTCATGGAAATCACCGGTATTCCCGCAGGCCGCTACAATGTGCGCATCCCCGGGCAAGGCGCAACCCTTCAAATGAACGGAGTCGATCTCTCGAAAGATGGAGAAGAGGTCGAGGTTTCCAGCAGTGAGGCCTTCAGTAATCTAAAATTTTCGGTGCAAACTGCGTCCGAGGCTACGCTTCCGGAGCATCTCTCCGTCGGCTTGCGCTCCGGAAACAGAATGGTCGCTGCTCCTCAGCCAGTCGATGCCAAGGGCGAAGCGGAATTCCAACAAATCGCGGCTGGCCGCTATGAAGTCGTGGTGTGGGGTGCGGGGAAAACTTATGCCATCGCCCGCATCTCAGCGGAAAGCGCGCAGGTTTCAGGACACACACTGTCGGTCGCGGCGGGTTCTTCGCCATCGGTATCGCTTACCGTGGTCAGCGGCAGCACGGAAATTGAAGGAACGACGACGCGGGCGGGGAAAGGTTTTGCCGGTGCGATGATAGTGCTGGTACCCAATAATCCTGAGGTGGACCACGATCTTTTCCGGCGCGACCAAAGCGATCTGGACGGCAGTTTTCTTTTGCGAGGCGTCGTCCCTGGCTCTTATACTCTTCTGGCTATCGAGAATGGATGGGACTTGGACTGGTCACAGCCGCTTGTCATCGCCGCGTACTTGAAGCATGGGAGGCGAATACCGGTCAGTAGTCAAGGTGGTCGACCCATGAATGTGGCGGAGTCTATCGAAGTTCAATCGAGGTAGATGGGGAGCTCCAGGAGCCCGGTGAATCTAGTCTCCGCTGGCTTGGTTCTGCGTGGGCACGAGGAGCAGGCGCGCTCGTGTTCCCGCGGGCTGTGCAAGCGACGCAGGACCGCAAGCCTGCAGGATTCCGATGACTGCGGCATAAGCCGCGATAACGCCAATTCCGACCGAGGCGACTACCGTAACGCAGAGAATCAGAGGCATGAAAAGCGAAATCACGGAACCACCCTGTCCTAATCGTAGTAAGAGATGTCAATAACTCAGATGCCGCAGCATCAACTTTCGTCTATGCGGCATCTTCAATCTACCTGGGTTGACGACCGCCGCTAGTGACGACCCAGATACGCCGTAGTAAGATACGGAGTAGAGCTGTGCACTCCTAATGTCGGACAAATCTGTAGCCCTGTCGACGTTACGGAAGGCCCATCCAGCCCGGATTTTCAGACAAGCACTCAATGGCTATTACCAAGATTTCGGTGCGCGGGGCGCGCCAGCATAACCTGAAGAACATCGACGTTGAGATTCCGCGAAATACCCTTACGGTCGTCACCGGCCTAAGCGGTTCGGGTAAGTCATCTCTCGCATTCGACACGATTTATGCCGAGGGCCAGCGCCGTTACGTGGAGACGCTCTCCACCTATGCGCGGCAGTTTCTGGACCAGATGGAACGCCCGGATGTCGATTCGATTGACGGGCTTAGCCCGTCCATCTCGATTGAGCAGAAGACCACCAGCCGCAGTCCACGGTCGACTGTGGGTACGATCACCGAAATTTACGACTATCTTCGCCTGTTGTTCGCTTCCGTCGGCATTCCGCATTGTCCGAAGTGCGGGCGACCCATCAGCCGCCAGTCCGCCGAACAGATTGTGCAGCGAGTGATGGCGCTCACGCCGGAAGACCGCGTGATGGTGCTCGCGCCAATCGTTCGCGGGCGCAAGGGCGAGTTCAAAAAAGAGATGGAGACGCTGCTCAAGCACGGCTATACTCGCGCCCGCGTCGACGGTGAGCTGGTGAACATGGAGGATGACCTCAATCTCGACAAGAGGAAGAACCACACCATCGAAGTGCTGATCGATCGTCTGCTGGTGAAGCCGGGCATTGAACACCGCCTGGAAATGTCGGTAGGACTCGCGATGAAGCTGGCAGGGGGCCTGGTGCAAGTCGCCGTGGTCGGGGGGGATGATCAGCTGTATTCGGAAAAGCTCGCTTGCCCCGATTGCGGCATCAGCGTCCCGCAACTTGAGCCCCGCTCGTTTTCCTTCAACAGCATGTATGGAGCCTGTCCCGAATGCCATGGGCTCGGCAGCCGGTACGATTTCGACCCTGCAAAAGTGATTACCGATTGGTCGAAGCCGCTGCTCGATGGTGGACTGGGGCCGGGCTCGGCGTCGCAGGGGCTGATCCACAGTTTGCAAGTGACGGCGGCAGCACACGGAATTGATTTGAATACGCCCTTTGAAAAGTTTCCAGAAAAGATTCAGGACCTGCTGTTGAATGGCGAGTCGGGCCGCGGCAAGACCGGCTTCCGTGGAATTTTCGGGTACCTCAAGCAGAATCTTGAAGAGTCGACTTCGGAAGGGTACCGCGATTGGTTGATGGATCACATGTCGGCGAGCGACTGCCCGGCGTGCCACGGTAAACGCCTGCGGCCGGAGAGTCTGGCGGTGAAAGTGACCGGCATGTCGATTGCGGACTTCACGGCACTTCCAATTTCGAAGGCGCTCGAAGTGGCGCGGAGCATAAAGCTCGCGGGACGCGAAGAAAAAATTGCCGGGCGAGTGATGCATGAAGTGGTAGAGCGTCTGCAATTTCTGAATGCAGTCGGGCTGAACTACATTTCACTGGACCGCTCGGCCGCGACTTTGTCAGGCGGCGAAGGTCAGCGCATTCGCTTAGCAACGCAGATTGGTTCGAAGCTGCGTGGCGTGCTTTATGTGCTGGACGAGCCTTCGATCGGCCTGCATCATCGCGACAACGGACGCTTGCTGACTGCGCTCGAGAATCTCCGCGACCTGGGCAATACTGTGCTGGTGGTCGAGCATGACGAAGAAACGATACGCCGTGCGGACTACGTAATCGATCTCGGCCCCGGCGCGGGACGCCACGGCGGCGGCTTGGTCGCTCATGGCACGCCGGAAGAAATCATGCGTGATCCGAATTCGTTGACCGGCGCATACATTTCCGGCAAGGTGCAGATCGAGATGCGTGCCGAGCGTCGGCAGAAGAACGGTGCGGCGCTTACCATTCTTGGTGCGAAGGAAAATAATCTCAAGAATCTCGACGTGACCTTCCCGCTCGGTGTGATGACGGTCGTCACCGGCGTCTCGGGTTCCGGCAAGTCGACGTTGGTCAATGACATTCTTTATCGCTCGCTGGCGCGCCAACTGTATCGCTCGCGCGAAAAAGCCGGGGAACATAAATCGATCGTGGGCGCGGAGAACATCGACAAAGTGATTCGCATCGATCAATCGCCGATCGGGCGCACTCCGCGGTCGAATCCGGCAACCTATACCGGCGTGTTCACGGCGATCCGCGATATTTACGCCATGCTGCCCGAGGCCCGCGAGCGCGGATACAAGCCCGGACGCTTTTCCTTCAATGTCCCCGGCGGCCGGTGCGAAGCGTGCCAAGGCGAAGGGCAACGCCGCATTGAGATGAACTTTCTGCCTGATGTGTATGTGCTTTGTGAGGTCTGCGGCGGCCGGCGATACAATCACGAAACGCTGGCGGTGAAGTACAACGGAAACTCCATCGCTGATTTGCTGGAGATGCCGGTTTCCGATGCGCTGCCGATTCTCGAAAACATTCCGCAGATAAAACAGAAACTGCAAACGCTGGTCGATGTGGGCCTCGGCTATATTCATCTCGGGCAGTCGGCGGTAACGCTCTCCGGTGGCGAAGCGCAGCGCATAAAGCTGGCCCGCGAGTTGAGCAAGCGCCAGACGGGCAAGACTCTTTACCTGCTGGATGAGCCCACCACCGGCCTGCACTTCGACGATGTAAGAAAATTGCTCGACGTCCTGCACCGGTTGAGTGACCTGGGCAATTCGATCATCATCATCGAACACAATCTGGATGTGGTCCGCAATGCCGATTGGATTATTGACCTCGGCCCCGAAGGTGGCGAAGAAGGCGGGCGGCTCGTAGCCCAGGGGACACCAGAGCAAGTGGCGCGGGTGAAGAAGTCGTATACCGGGCAGGCGCTGGCGGGATATTTTTCAGGGAATGGGAAGCGGAGCGCGTGAGATTGCGCGCCAAACAAGAAAACTGCCAGCCTTTCGGCTGGCCGCGGTTTGCTGAACAGTAAAGACCGCCGCGCATCGCCCTGTTGACCTTTCGGCTCCTGATGCGAAGCGAGAACGTGAAGTAGAATCTGATTGCACCGAACAGTTTCCATCAGGCATTCAGCGAGATAAGCTGCAGCGACTGGCGCTCGGTTTGCCGGAAGGATCTATCTGTCATCATCCGACAACCCGCAATTTGTTCCGCAGCCACCAAATGGCGAGACGCAGCTCTCTGCGCCTCCGGTCACCTACTTACCCGCGCCGATTGAGGCGCCACCGCCAGCTGCGCCCCGCGCTGGCGAAAACCCAGTCTGGAGCGGATGGGACGTCCTTCGCATTGCTGCGTTTACTCTGGGAATGGTTTTCATGGTGCAGCTGGCCATCGTCTTTGGGGCGCGCCGATTCGCTTATCCGCACATGAGTTGGGTCGACGTCGCGCAGAAACCCGTACTGGCGCTGCTTTCCGAGTTCCTGGCTTACGGCGTGGTCGCGATTTATATGATCCTGCTGCTGGAGGTGAAATATCACACCCGATTCTGGTCGGCGATTCGCTGGAATTGGCCCGGCATGGCTGGGTTCAGTCTTTTAGGCATTGGCATCCTCATGCTCGGTCTCGACGTGTTGGGCCGATTTCTGCCCATGCCGAAGACCACGCCGTTCGATCAATTCTTCGAGCACCCCACGGATGCCTATCTGACCGCGGCCTTCGCCGTCACCCTCGGCCCGCTGATGGAGGAACTTTTTTTCCGCGGATTTCTGTATCCAGTTCTGGCGCGCCGCATGGGAGCGTTCTGGGGAATTATTCTGACCGCGCTGCCCTTTGGACTGATCCACTACGTGCAGTATCGTTCGTGGTCAGCGGTGCTTATCATCGTTCTGGTCGGCACTGTGCTTACCACGGTGCGTGCGGTGACGAAGTCGGTGTCTTCAAGCTTTCTGGCGCACGTCGGATATAACGCGACGCTGATGGTGCTGGCTGCCTGGGCTACGGATGGTTTCAGGCACATGGAAAAGGCAGGGTTGGCGCTGTTTTGATTGTCATATCGGTTTTGCTTTTTGTGGCGCGGGCACTCCTGCCCGCGAGATCCAGCTGCGGGCACGAGTTCCGATCCGGCACCTCAACCGCGAGAAATTTCAGATGTGCAACCCATCCGTGCGCAGTGAAGGTATCAATCGTGTGTGAGGCAGTTCCTCATGTCTAGAGCGAGCTTCCGGCGCTACGAATACCGCCGTCGCCTGCCGCACTATCAGCGGGACGAACTTGGCAGAGTGTAGGTTGATTTGTCCAGTCTACTGTTCGTGACGTTTCGAACATCCTCTCGCTTTACGCTCTCTTGCGGAGCACGAACGCTGGTTCGCCAACACTGTTGTCATGTCCACGGTAAGACCATCCATCTACCTGCGGTGGTTGCATACCGGACCATGTGCACTTGCTTTTTACAGCGCCGCGGATGCTGACGGTTGCACGCTGGCTTTGCCGGAAATCCTTCCGGCCATCAAGGGGCATCTGCAGCGCAGCGTCAATAAGGTAGCCAACCGGGTTGGACCGTTATGGCAAGATGGATCCTTCGATCACGTGCTGCGGGGAACCTAAGCCTACGAGAAACGATTGACTACATTCGACAAAACCCAGCGAGAGGCACACTGGTGGACAAACCAGAATCCTATGAATGGCTTTGGGCCTGAATGTGGCGCCCTCTGGACTGTAATTGCGGCTTGCAGGTGGTTGGAGTCGGCGGCCAAGAGTGCCCGCGCCACACAGCACGCCACACAAACATTGCCACCGAACCACTCCACGCTAGCCTACTTCACCGTCACCGTTAGCAGCTGAGCTCCTGACACTACATAATCCAGAGCGGCGGTTGCGGTTTCGTCTACGTTTGATTCGCCGCTGACGATCATTTCCTGATTGCCGCGCATACCATCCATCACATTCATAATGGAGATGGGCAGCGTGGGCATCACTTTATCAGCCACGCGGGCTTCGGGATCGGCTTCGAGCAACGACACGTAGACGCGGTTGTTGGAGTGCTCTTTGTTGAGCAATGATATGGTAGAGGCCAGATCGAGCTTGCGTCCGAACGCGGCATTCGAGCGGCTGATGTGGTCGAGCGTTTCGCCGTCGCTCACCAGAATGCGCAGAGTCCCCTTACTTGCGGAGGTCGGGATTTTTACCGGAATCTGCTGCACAATGCGCTCGCCGCGATAGGGCGCGAGCACGGTTTCGAGCATGATCTCTTCCCCAGGACGAGCTTCCGTCACACTGGTTCGAGCGCTCTCCAGGCGGGCCCAGCGGCGCTCGCGGACGAGGTCGAAATCCAGCTTCACGCCCGCAACGGCCGCGGCGCTGTAGGGATTGTCATAGATGCGGCCGAAGCGCTCGCCCAGGGAAATTGCAGCTTGCATCGCCGCGGGCTGCGCATTCTCCGAAGGCGCGAACATGTTGCGCATCGTGACCTCGGGAAATCCTTTCACACCGATGCTGCCCGAGAGACGGTATGTAATCTCCTCGCCGAACTCGTTGACTCCGTGGAGCGCGTTAAATACCGTCACCATCAACGCCACCGGGGTCAGCTTGGGATTATTCAGCACTTCGTAATGGAACTGCTTCACCCCCGTACTGCTATGGATGCTCAACGTGACTGGAATCATTTCAGGCTGGCGGTTGAAGACGCCCATGATCCCGGTGTGGCGATCCTGAATGAAGGTTCCCACCGGCTCGGTTGTATTCACAATTTTAAAGGCGTTGAGCGGCGAAGGCAGAGTGGCCAGCACTTCGGCCTTATTCATGGGCAGGTCGACGGAACCGAACTGCAACAGGGGGTGTCCGCAAGCCAGCAGCCGCTGGGGGTCGACGTAAGTCACAGTGCAGGTGGCCTCGATATCCATATCGCCACGCACCAGAATTGCGCTGATTGCGGATCCGGCTTCCACTGGTTCTGGCTGCTTATCGTCGCTCACTGAACCCGCGCCCATGACCGGCACAATTCCGGCAGACCCAAGCTGCCCGGCAAAAAGATGAATTGCCTGTTCGGAAAATCCGTTAAACACCAGCGGTGTCTCGATCGGCTTTAGGTAATTCGCGAAACTTCCAGCCGAATCCTGCGCCGAGTTCGGCATCGTGGAAGTTTCGCCGGGAGAGGCGGTCTTTCCGGCAATCACGCTGATGGCGGGCTTAACCGCGGCGGTCTCTTCGGCAGGGGAACGGTCGAGGGCACTGATCTCGAGCATGTCGGCGATGGGTGTAACGCCGGCAATCGGCTCCTTAGAGAATTCGCCGATGCGAAAAGCAAGCGCGCCCGCCAGTTTCCCGTCGATGTAAACGGGACTGCCGCTCATGCCGGCCACGACGCCGGTGTACTCGACCTTTTGTCCATGCAAACGTACCAGGATCACGTCGCCCTTCGGGCCATTCACGTTGTGGAGCACGCCGAGCACTTCCACTTCCATGGACTCGGGCTTCACGCCTTGAAAGACGGTATAGGCTACGCCACGCATGCCGACATGAATCTGGCTTACCGGGACGGTAGACGGAGTTTGCGCGGAATCAGGTTTTTGCGCGACCGCGATCAAGGAGAAAAACAGGCAAACGGCGGAGAATGCGGAAACCAATTTTTTCATTTACGACGCCTGACGGGACTTCGGGGGCCCGCTCTACTGAATTAGATTTCGCCAAATTGTAAGTCGTTGCCGGCAGGGGAAAAACGAGCGCCGGGCAAAACATCCCAATCGCGAATCCCTGCGTCTATACTAGCACAGGGACTTTTCCGTCCCAAGAATCTATTTACATCGTCGGGGTTTACAAATGTTGGCCAATTTTCTCACTAGAAACCGGCGCTCCAGTTCGCAAGATCTCGCCACCTGGATGCTGGCCGCGGTCGTCTCGCTGTCGTTGCTTTGCAGCGTCATTCCCGCGTCCGCCCAGGACCAATCGCAAACTGCGCCGCCAGACAGCGACAACGGCAAGCCTAAGCAGGATGCTCCCGCAGAGGCCGGTGGTCCCGGCGGCGACATCGGTCCATACTCCATTCCAAAGAAAAAAACCGAGGAAGCGCCTCCGCCCCCGCAGCCGATTTCCCCTAAGAAAGTCGAAGGCATGCCGGACTATTCCATTCGGGTGAACGCCCCGCTGGTCAATGTCGACGTGCTGGTTACTACCAAAACCGGGCAGTTCGTGCCTAACCTGAAGCAGGATAATTTCCGCTTGTATGAAGACGGGGCGCCACAGAGCATCAGCAGCTTCACGGTGTCAAAAGCTCCCATCACTGCGGTATTGCTGGTGGAATTCGCGTCCACCAACTACGCGTTTATGATCCAGGCGTTGCAAGCTTCATATTCCTTCGCCAACACGCTCCAAAAGGACGATTGGATTGCGGTTTCCTACTATGACATGCAGCCGCATCTGCTGGTGGATTTCACCCAGGACAAGAAGGCGGTTTACGGTGCGCTAAACCAGTTGCGTATTCCGGGATTCTCCGAGACCAATCTATTTGACGCTTTGTATGACACGCTAGATCGTCTTGATCGCGTGCAGGGGAAGAAGTACATCATTCTGGTAACCACGGGCGTGGATACATTCAGCAAACTGACGCTGGACAAGATCACAAAGAAGATAAAAGACACGAAGGATGTCACAATCTTTCCGGTCAGCGTGGGATGGATCATCCGCGAAATGTATGAGGCTCGCGGCCGCGCCGCGCCTCATGGGATGGGTATCCCGGTAAGCAACATGGATTACCTGCAGGCGGATAACGAAATGCGCACTTTCGCCGCCATGACCGGAGGCCGCGCTTACTTTCCGCGTTTCGAGGGCGAAATGCCGGAGCTGTTCCACGATATCTCCACCGACATCCGCAATCAATATTCAATCACTTATCGGCCCACCAACGACAAGTTGGACGGCACCTACCGTAAGCTGAAGGTGCAGGTCGTAGCACCCGATGGCGGCCAGTTGAAAGTGAAAGACCAGAAAGGCAAAGACCAGAAAATTGAAGTTGTCGCCCGCGACGGATACACCGCCAGGCACTCGGTGGATTGACGAGGCCCTGATCTTTACAACAGAAGTAGCGCGTGTTCGGTACGGCAAGGCGCTGCCTGGGCAGCGATCCGCTCAGACACAGGAGACGCTGGTCGTTTTGCGATTTCATGCGGCGTTGTACATACTTCAGGTATGGTTTACGCCTATGGACACGGCGCACAGCGCGGGTATTCAGGTCGGGGAACAGCCCGGCGGCGCGACTGCCGAAGCAGTTCAGGTTGAACAGCGAAGAGGCGGAAATCTTTCGGCGCGGGGATGAGATCATCTTGCGAGAAAAAGATGGAACCACGGTTCGCGCGTTCGATCGGTTGGCGGACTTACCCGATGATTTTGAACTTACCGCGGCCGTGCGCGAGCAAGGACAGGCGGCTGAAGCGCAATGGGGCGTGATGGAACCCCGGTATATGCTGGACATGAACATCTGCATTTACATCCGCCAGAAAAACGAGGGGGTTTTGCGGCGATTCCGCAAGCTCCCTCCAAAGGAAGCAGTGCTTTCTGCCATTTAGAACTGGGCGGCGTAGGCTCGCTGTTTTCATTCCCGCTGTGTAGGGTGGTCGGCTACTTTGAATGGATGCGGTTGAAAACGCGCCTCACATGCTTCCGACTCCAATAGAACAGGTCGACTAGGAATCCGAGGCCCGGATTTAAGGCTAGCGCAATTCTGTCCAGCCATTCAGGATTATCGCTTATGCCGCTCTTTCCGCCCCCCGCTGTTCGTAGGCTAGCAGTCAGAAATTCGTGATCATCCAGGCATTGCGCCCTGTCGTAGCTCCTCTAATCGCTAGATATTTCCCGTCCGGAGAAGGAATGCCCCACGTATAACGGCCGCCTCTCGATTCCCAGATCGGTTGCACGTGACCCTCCAGGTCCACGCGCAAGAGTGTTGTTCCAATCGGGCCAGAAGGGGAATCCATTAGCCCTGAGTGCGAGACGAAGAGCGTCTTTCCGTCCATGGCCCAATCAACGGCGAACGGACTGGGCCAACCGCGCATTTTGATTCTGGTCTCGATCTGTCCGGTACGCGCCGACCGGACTTCGATGCGACCCTCTGGATCATCGCCGGTGATCGCAAGACGCGAGCCGTCAGGAGATAGCGCCCAATTAATCGGATTCAGGGCAATTCGAAATAGCTCATGGCGCGTACCGAAAGCAGGATCGAAGCTGAAGAAAACGTCCTCCTTCCCACTGGAACTCGATTCCGCCATCACGCACGAGGAGCCGGGATAATGGGCGCAGTAGAAGTTCCGGACTGCGGTCGTTTCGAAGATCACCTGCGGTGGGCCACCAGCCAGGGGCACCCGCATCAGGCGGGTTTGGGGCGAGGAGTCTGCGTTGGGAAGCACCGAATAGATCAGCCACGTCCCGTCCGGGCTGGCGCGGGTGAGTTCCGGGGTTCCGGACCCAGTGGGAACCAGTTCCGGCGCTTTCTCATCAAGAGCCTGCTTGTAGAGTAGGAACGAGCCGGTCCGATCGGACCGGAAGATGACCGATTTGCTGTCGCCCGTCCAAGCCTGAGGGGTGTTGTACCGCTCGTCGGGCGTCAGTCGCTGGGGATTCTCCAGTTTGCCGTTGGCCGCGAGCCGCCCAACGTAGACATAGGACTGATCAGTACTGGTCTCGAAGAGCAGTCGCGTTCCGTCCGCGGTGTTGCTTAGCCCTTCCATGTGAAACCCGGCCAGATTGGTGATTTTCCGCGGCTGGCTGCGAAGTCTTCCAGTCGCCGTATCCACAGCCACCTCCCACAGATTACTATCGCGGCTGTTTGGTGAAGCCTCGCGGACCGCATAGACGATGCGTCCGTCGGCCAGCCAGCAGAAGTCTTCCGGAAAAATATGATCCAGGGAAACTCCTCGATAGTGACGCTTCAAAAAAACAACGGACGGCGTTCCTCCATTCAGATCGCAGATCTCGATCGTATAGTCCACCGCGTCTTGGTTTATGAGGTGAAATCTCTGATACCCGATGCGCTTTCCATCAGGCGACCAGCGCACCGAGCCGAAGTAGGTGAGGTTGTCGCCGGAAAGCACCCTCTTTGCATTTTCCCCACCCGAGCCCATAGTCCAGACTTCGCTGTTCCACACCAGACGTTGATTAACTGAGTTCTCCGCACGGTTCATATAGTTACTGGTGATGAAAACGATGAGCGAACCATCCGGGGAACCCGACTGGACGAGGGCGTTCTCTCGCAGCCTGGCGGCCGCGCCGCCAATCACCGAGACGGCCCATGCAGTGGAAGCGGTGGAGGTGATCGAAGTAGCGAAAATCCGCGTTCCGTCTGCCGACCAGGCTGCCGGAAACCAGGCGTCACCGGCGGATAGGGTTTTGGGTCTTGGGAGTAGATGCGACTCTCCGGTAGCGATCGTGCGGACTTGGATTCCCGCCAGATCGCCATAAGCCGCGTACTTGCCATCGGGCGAGATTACCGCATGCCAGACGGGATCCTCGGCAGAATTGGTGGTGAGTTGTTGTACCTGAATTTGCCGGGAAACGGACCGTAGATGCAGAACTGCCAGAATTCCGCCACACATGACGGTGGCTGCCAGAACAGCCGCCACAGTCCATGCCCAGCCCCTGGTCTCCTTAACCTGAACCTCCAACTTGGAGTGGCTGGCAGCGACAATGTTCAGTTCGCTATCCGGAATCAGGTGCACACTTTCGGCGAGCCGGTATCCCCGTCCCGGTACGGTCACGATGTAGCGGTCCTGCGCGCTATCGCCGAGCGCCTTGCGCAACATGAAGATATTGCGGCTGAGGTTGGCCTCCTCCACAAACGTATCCGGCCACACCGATTTCAGCAGCTCATCTTTGCTCACGACCTCGGCGCTGTGACGAATCAAAACCAGCAGGATCTGAAAAGTCTTGGGCGTCAGCGGAACCGGTTCGCCGCCGCGGAGCAAAATTCCCTTTTCTGGATCTATCCGGAACGGGCCAAATCCGTAGAGTTCTCTGCCCTTCTGGGATGGAATCGCGAACATCGGCATACTCCACATCGCAGCCGGGGCGCTGCAAGCCACGCATTCTAACATGGAGCCGCCTTCGGTTGGCTCTCCGAGGCGACGGCCTTTCTACCGCAAGCTGTTGTGTTTCAAAGCATTAATCCTCTGCGAGAAACTTTCAGAAATTTTCATCCGCACTGCAAGGACTTTTTCCGGGCGACTGTGTCAGGCTTCGCTCGTTTTTGTGGTCGGGTCTTCACAGTGGAGCGTTCGTGACCAAACTAACAAGAATCACGATCGAAACCGACTCTTTGCTGATCCTGCACGGACGCACTTCGGAGCGCGTGTGGTGCCGAGGCTGCAAAGCCGAGGTCGGGGCCATCGCGCTGGAAAACATTGGCGTGATCTCCAACCTGGAGCGGGCTGCTTTGGAGGAATGGCTCAATTCGGGGGAATTGCACCGCCTGCAGACGACGGATGGATCCACGTTGATCTGCCTGAATTCCCTCTTGGCCCGCGTACAGAACAAGAAAACCAGCTGACCGCGACGACGTTGCGTTTGCAGAACAGAAGTTAGAAGGAAGCCATGAATAGCAAACCCGCTCGACCGAGCGAAAAACTAAGGAGACAACATGAAACGCTTTACAGTGATTGACACCGCCGCGACGGCTCTATTGGGTTCAGCGATGGGACCGATGAAACGCCTGGCAACCGCGGCATTGACCCTCGTTCTCGCTGTCGCAACCGCCTACGCGCACGATGAGCCCGTGAAGCTGAAGTTTTCGGGAGTTTCTGACACCAGCCCCAACAATCTCCAGCAACCCGATACCAGCAATGACGGCGACAACTTCGCCGGGGGCGGTACGTTGGGCGCATTCAACGTTCGGCTTGTGCGGGCGATCTCCAATACTGCGGGGTCGTCGAGCACGTGTGCACGCGCAGATGATCTCTTCCTTACGGAACTGGCCGGTGGAGGCGTCTTTCGCTTCCATGATGGCAGCCTGCTGAACGTCAATCTCACGCAGGGAGGGGACTGCATCAATCTGACGACCGGACTGGCTCACTGCACATTGATCTTCCAGGTCACTGGTGGAACCGGCCGTTTCAAGCACGCATCCGGGGAGCTAACGATGAGGGAGACAGTAAGCGCCGTGCTGTTCGATGCTCTTGGCAACCCTCTCATTTTTGACGCGACAGGGGACTTTACGGGAAAGGTCTCGGGAGTAGCCGAAGACGAGGACCGACCAGAGGAAGAGCAATAGCAACAACTATTCTCTCGCGCGTACCACCCCAGCCGCAGAAGTACGCGGCTGGGAGTTAAAGAAGGAGAAATTATGAGACTCACGACTTTCGGTTTTCTGTGCGCAACGGCTTTGCTTGCCTTGGCCGTTCCCTTGACTGCGCAGGGGGCAAAGCATCCTACCTATACTGTCATTGATCTTGGCGTGCTCGACGGCCTGGACCGCAGCAGCGTCGCTTATGACATTAACGATGCAGGCTGGGTGGCTGGTGGGTCCGGAGCCCTTTTGCCTCCCGGACCACAACACGCCTTTCTATGGTTCGGTCACGGTCCTCTGCTCGACCTGGGCACGCTGGGCGGTCCCAACAGCGAAGCCGGCGGCCCAAACTTGAGCAGCGAAGCGGCGATCATTTCGGAAACGAGCGTGAATGATCTCAATGCCGAAGACTTTTGCGGATTCGGCGATCACCTGCAATGTCTGGCGGCGGTGTGGAAGCGTGGCAAGCTGATCGCGCTGCCAGCTCTGCGGGGCGGGAACAATTCTCAAGCGTACGGCATCAACAATTCCGGCCAGATCATCGGATTTTCGGAGACCGGGGTTGTCGATCCTACGTGCTCCACCGGAATGCCCTTCCAGGTGTTGCGTTATGAGGCCACAATCTGGGAGCCGGACGGCAGGCCTCGGAAGCTCCGCCCACTCCACGGTGACACTGTGGGTTTCGGCTTCGGGATTAATAACAAGGGCCAGGCCGTCGGCGCATCGGGTCTGTGCTCGAATGTTTCGCTGCCACCAAATCATCAGCCCAACGGCCCGCATTCCGTGTTCTGGGACGCCGATGGCACACCCTTGAACCTTGTCGGGCTCCCCGGCGCAAGCACAACCATCGCTTCCTCCATCAGCGATCGCGGCGAAGTCGTGGGCAACTCCCAGTTCCCCGACGGCACCGTCAGGCCTTTCCGGTGGACCCGAAAAGAGGGCATCGAGGATCTTGGCTCATTTCCTGGAGCTGTGTTGACCGTGGCGCCATGTTGTAATTCGGTCAACAACCGCGGTGAAGTGGCGGGCTTCTGGTTCGACGCCGCGTTCAACATGCATCCCTTTATCTGGCAAAACAGCGTGTTCACCGACCCGAACACTCTTCTGCCAGCCGGATCGCCATGGCAGTTACTACAGGTGGCTTCGCTCAACGACTCCGGCGAGATTGTCGGGCAGGGAGTGATCAATGGAGAGTCGCACGCCTTTGTAGCGATCCCCTGCGATGGGGAGCACCGGCATTTCAAATGCTGCAAATGAGTTTGCGGCGGCACTTGAGGTCAGTGAGGGGTTCCATACTTTGAAACCAGGTGTCCAGAAACCGGCTTGGAGCAGATCAGCGGCAATCTCCTCGCAGCCGACGTCTGGACAATCTCGGAGCCCGTGTTAAGTGGCGTCCGGTTTGCCCGTCAACCGGTCAGGACGGGCGGGACGAGTCAGATTCGCGGAATAGCCAGGACGGAAGAATTTCTCGCATCCATGAAACACCTGCTCCTCGTGCTCGCCCCAGCCCATCCCGGCGCCGGAACGGAATGCCTCTGTGATGCGCGGGACGGCGGCCAATGATCCCAAAGCGAGTTCGAATGCGCCGGCAAATACCCTGGACCGTCTCATTCGCCAAGGTGAGCGCCTGCTCTTCGGTCATTCCGAATTTCTTGGTTTGCGGGTTATATGTGATGTAATCGCCCGCTGCCTGAGAAGCCAGCCACTCGCGCATGTAGCACTCGTCGGTACGGGTTATGGCAGCCAGTTCCGCAGCGGTGAGCGGTCCAGCCGCAAGGGCCTTGTATAGTCCAAGACGGTCTCCGATCACGACCATCCCGGCGTGAAGGGTGGCTCCCAGATCGTTGACAAACTGTCCCAGGAATTGCTCCAGCTTTTTCGTATCCACTGCAATGTGTAGACTTCGGTCTCTTTCACTCTGAGTGGTTTACAATTACCTGTTTCACGCATTCATCTTCTTGATGCTGTCCTGGAGGAATCTATGAAGCTTACCCCTGGAAAACTTGGTGGTCTCAGAAAGGTCTCGAACGATCGCGGTGTGATTGCGGCTGCGGCGATGGATCAGCGGGGATCGCTGCAGAAATCGCTCTCCAAAGAGAAAGGCGGAGAAGTCAGCGACGCCATGATGGAGGAGTTCAAAACGCTGGTCACCGAAGTGCTGACGCCGCATGCCAGCGCCATTCTGCTCGATCCCGAGTGGGGACTGCCCGCTTCCAAGCGTCGCGCCAAAAATGCCGGTCTACTGCTCGCCTATGAAAAAACTGGTTACGATAAAACCGGTCCCGGACGCCTGGGCGATCTGCTTGATCATTGGTCGGCGCGGCGATTGAAAGAAGCTGGCGCGGACTGCGTAAAGATTTTGCTCTACTACACGCCGTTCGATCCGAAAGAAGTTAACGACAAGAAACACGCATGGGTGGAGCGTATCGGCGACGAATCCCGCGCCAACGACATTCCATTTTTTCTCGAGTTTGTCGGCTACGACGAAGGGTTAGACGAAAAAGGATTGGAGTACGCGAAGAAGAAACCCGAGATTGTTACGCAAAGCATGCGAGAGTTCAGCAAAGACCGGTACGGCGTGGACGTACTGAAGGTGGAAGTGCCGGTGAACATGAAGTTCGTCGAGGGCACGAAGTCATTCGGGGGACAAAAAGCGTATAGCAAGAAAGAAGCGATCGACCTGTTCCACAAGGCTGCGAACGTAGCCACCAAGCCTTTCATTTATCTATCCGCCGGAGTAAGCAACGCGGAGTTCAGCGAAACGCTTGAACTCGCGGGCGAATCTGGAGTGAAGTTCAACGGTGTCCTCTGCGGGCGCGCCACGTGGAAAGAGGGTATTCCGATTTACGCCAAGCAGGGTGCGGCGGCGTTCCGCACGTGGCTGGAAACCGAAGGCGTAAAGAACATCAACAACGTCAACGATAAACTCAAAGCTGCAACCTCGTGGTACTCAATCTATGGAGTTGAACCGGTTTTGGCCGGGGCCTAAACAGCTTCGCTTCGCCTGAGCGCGGGGAAGTCTCCTGCGCTCTTTTTTTGCCCCGAGGGATGAAGGGGAACGTTCTCGATGCAAATGCTCTGTACCGCTTTCGCACTGGCGGCCCCGGAGCTGATATTGTGAACCGTTTGTTCAAAGAAGCTGGGGATGCGGAGGGGGCGCTGCGTATGTCGGTGATCAACTGGGGCGAGGTCCATTACACTATTGCCAAAGTTGAGGGCTTCTCAGAAACTGCCAGGATCATAAATCGCGCAAAATTGTTGCCTCTCGCGGTGCTCGATGCCGGGAAGAGGTAACGGCGAAAGCCGCTCAACTCAAAGCCGGTCACGGCCTTCTTTACCCCGATTGTTTGCGGCTGCCACTACCACCACCAAAGACGAGGTTCTGGTGATCTCAGATCCGAAGGACTTAAAGAAGATCCCGGGATTGTGCATCCTTCCACTACCGGAAAACACATGGGGAAGAGTTAAATTGCCGCTCGATCAGTCTCACAAGCCTTGATATGCGAGCTCCCCTTAATGCAGGTGAAACAAACTTTCGAGCAGGAAAAACATTCCTGCGCCCACGAAGACCAGCAGCGCCATTTTCATTGCCGGCTCCCTGTTTACTTCCGGAACCAAATCCGAAGCTGCCACATAGATGGTCACACCAGCCGAGAGCGGCAAGCCGGCGGCTACGTGATGGCGAAACAGCGCCATGGTGAGAACGCCCGCGAGCGTTGCCCCTCCGAGGATCACCGATGCCCCCCAAGCCGTTGCTCGACTGCGGCCGCTAGCCAGCATCACCGAACTTACCGTAAAGCCTTCCGGAATCTTGTGCAGGAACACGGCGAAAAAAATAATCCAACCTAAAGCATTTGAGACCAGAAATCCAGATGCTATCGCGATGCCGTCGAAAAATGTGTGGATGATCAGTCCCAGAAGCACCGAGTATCCCTTGTGCGAATGCATGAACTCGTCTCTGTGGGTTTCTTCGCCAAAGTGGAAGTGTGGGGTAACGGTGTGCTCGAAGAAATGGACGATCAAATAACCGAGCAGAATTAAAAACGCCGCGCTCCGGCCGCGCAGTTCCAGACTTTCCGGCACCATCTCAATCAAAGCAGTAGCCAGCATGAAGCCTGCGCCCAGCGCTACGAAGTAGCGCAAGTAGCGGCGCTCCCAGTTGCGCTGCACAATAATCGCGCCACCAAAAACGTTGGCGGCAGCCGCCGTCAGGCCCAGCAGAATGCTGATGACAATGGCGCTCATGTGCGGTTGGCGAGGATGATATCAGTTCCCATACACGAACCCACCACGGAGGCACAGAGACACTGAGAAAACCAATTTTCTCGATCTTCTCCCTGCCTCCGTGGTCGATCGTGCAATCAGCCTGAGTGCCGGATATGCATCACGTCCCCATCCTGCACGATGTAGTCCTTTCCTTCCAGCCGCAACGTGCCCTTGGCGCGAGCGTTCGCTTCCGACCCGGCTTCGAGCAACTGATCCCAGCGGATGGTTTCGGCGCGGATGAAATGTTTTTCTAGATCCGAGTGGATCGCTCCCGCCGCTTCCTGCGCACGCGAATGGGCCGGAACTTGCCAGGCGCGGCATTCATCTTCGCCAGCGGTGAAGAATGAAATCAAGCCGAGCAATTTGTACGTGGTCCGAATCAGACGCACCAGTCCGCTCTCCGTCAATCCGTAGCTGGACAGGAATTCCGCCGCATCCGCGTCGCTCATCTCCGCCAGTTCCGCTTCCACCTTGCCGCATATTGCCGTAGCCGCGGCGTTCGGCCGAGACGCGATTTCGGTCAGGCCGTACTTGTTCACCGCTTCCTCCAGTTCTTTGCCGAGTTCGGTCGACT
This sequence comes from Candidatus Acidiferrales bacterium, assembly GCA_035603035.1. Lineage (GTDB taxonomy): Bacteria > Acidobacteriota > Terriglobia > Terriglobales > Acidobacteriaceae > Sulfotelmatobacter. The sequence goes on from DATNLE010000394.1 coordinate 25,416, forward strand.
CTCCGATGTTGAGCACATAAAAAATCGGCTTCTCGCTGAGGAACATGAATCCCTTGATTCGCTTCTTGTCTTCGGCAGTCATCTCCATTTCGCGCAACGGCTTGTCGGATTCCACTTGAGCCTTGGCGCGCTTCAGCAACTCGAATTCTTTCTCGAGTTCTGGCGTCTTCATCTTCTTCAGATCTTTTTCCAGACGCTCCAGGCGCTTCTCGATTTGTCCAAGATCGCTGACCAGGAGATCGAATTCCACATTTTTGATGTCTTTGAGCGGATCAATCTCCCCCGCATGCGGCACCGACGGATCGTCAAACACGCGCACCACGTGCGCCAGAGCATCCACGTTGCGCAGATGAGCGGAGTAAGCGCTGTCTTTCAACGCTTCCTGGCCGATGGCTCCGACGTCTACGTACTCAACCGATGTGTGCGTTAATTTCTTCGGGTTGTAAAGCGCGGCCAGGCGGTCGAGTCGACCGTCCGGTACTTTGGCTACGCCAATATGGGCCTCCCGCGGATTGGCACGAGACTGATCCGAAAGATGCGCTTTAGTCAGAATGCGAAACAAGGATGTCTTGCCCACCTGAGGCAGGCCGATGATTCCAGTTTTCATAAGTGAAAGTTTCTAGCTGCTAGCTCCCAGATTTCTTGCGGATTGCCACGCCGACGCGAGCTTAGAGTGACCACGCACTGTGGGCTGAATGACGGTCGGCCAACATTTCAGCATAAACGATGAAGAGAATATTGCCCAATCGCCATGCCAAAGTCTTCGCTCGAGCCAGCGCCTATAAGGCGCGAGCAGTCAAATACACAACTACCAACCCGAACAACAGAACTGCTCCTTCCACACGCGTCGACCATACATGCAGCGCATCGAACTGCACGCGCTCGGGATTGTCAATCGGTACTGATTTCACTTCGCCCAGCGATGCCCGCAAGACGTCCATGCGCGGAATTATTCCGAACTGCGAAATCAGAGTGAGTACAAGCATCAGGCAGAGGAGCACGTGCCGAGTCGCAAACACATGCGGTGTTCCGTCAGTAAGGCGGTTGTAGAGTAGGGAACTGCCTAGAAAAACAATTCCAGAAAAAATGGCGATCCAATGCAGCTTTCCAAGCGCACGTCCGACAACATTGCCAGCGAGATGAGTTGTAGGCAAAACAGAAAATGCCGTCGGTGCCAGCACGAAAGCAAAGAAGACCAGTCCACCAATCCAGCAGACGAGCGACAGCAGCATGAGAAAACGAAGCAAGGACATAGCCGAGAATTATATAGTCACGTCAAAAGCCTGGAGTTCGAAAAACTGAGAGGTTTCTAAAGGATCACCGCAATGAAAGAGTGCCTCCGGCGCTAACTCCCGCTGGAGCTTAGGAGGATTTACGGCACGGCTGAACTTGTGCCTTATCAAAGCCAGCCGAGTATGGAGTTTCAGTAGTTCCTATACCGGCACGGCCACATTGGCAACGATCTCGCGCAGCACTTGGTCAGCCTGCTCCGACTTTTTCATCGTCGAGGCATACTGCCCGTTGACCACCACGCGATGGGCGAAGACGGGAACGGCCAGGGGTTTGAAATCTTCCGGAGTGCAGAAACTGCGGCCATCGAGAAAGGCCATGGCCTGGGCTGCGCGATAGAGCGCCTGCGCGCCGCGGGGTGAAACTCCCAGCGATAGATATTCCGACCCTCGCGTACGCTTCACAATCTCGAGCGCGTACGTCACCAAAGATTCATCCACGCGAATACGCTTGACGGCTTCCTGCATCTCCAGCACGTCCGCGGCCGTGAGCACGGGCTGCAACTCCTGCAAATGAGCCGCTCCCGCCTCCGATCGCAGAATCACGCGCTCCGCCGTGGCATCGGGATACCCCATCCTCACTCGCATCAAAAATCGATCAAGTTGCGACTCTGGCAGCGGATACGTTCCGTGATGTTCCACCGGGTTCTGGGTGGCAATCACCAGGAATGGCTGCGGCAATTCGTAGGAATGCGCGTCGACCGTTACCTGGCCCTCGTTCATCGCTTCCAGCAGGGCGGACTGCGTCTTCGGCGTAGTACGATTGATTTCGTCCGCCAGCAGCACATTGGTGAAGACCGGGCCGCGCTTGAACTCGAAAACCTGTTCCATCGCTGAATACACCGAGATTCCGAGCACGTCGGACGGAAGCATATCGCTAGTGAATTGCACTCGCTGAAATGTGCAATCGATAGCGCGAGCCAACGCCTGCCCGAGCGTGGTTTTGCCTACTCCGGGGACGCCTTCAATCAAAAGATGTCCGCGGGCGAAGATGCTGACCAGGGCGAGCCGTACCACTTCATCATTCCCGCGAATCACGCGGCGAAGGGCTTTTTCCAACTCGGCGGCTTTGTAGGACACGGCTATGGCAGTTTCAGGCGACATTGGATGGATTTTACTATCAGACATGCAAGCGGCGGTGTTACTGATGTCATAGCCCCAGCTGTCAGCGAAACCTCAGAACTTCATAAAGCGCGTCGTCCCGAGCGAAGCGAGGCACTTTGGGTTTACTGCCACCACTCAGAACGCGAGCACGAAGCATTCTTGCGTGAAGTTCGAGCCAGGAGGAAGACCAAGTCTTTGGCGCGGGGATGACACGCTGTCGGATAGCGGACGCTGTGACAGGAGTTAGGCGCCGGAAGCCTGGAGCCAAAAGCCTGGAGCCAAAAGCTGACGGTTAAAAGCTTCTCACTGCATAAACTCCGCTGGGCGACCGGTCAGACGCTCAATCCTCTTGGCCATGGGGGGATGGGTTGAAAACAAGTTCCCGAAATTCATTCCCAGGAGGGGCTGGATAATAAATAAGTGCGCGGTCGATGGACTGGCCGCCATGGGCACGCGCCGCGAATAAGCGTCCAGTTTCTGCAAAGCGCTCGCCAGGGCATAGGGGTTTCCGGTGAAATGCGCGCCGGTGGCATCCGCCTGATATTCCCGCGAGCGCGATACCGCCATTTGAATCAGGCCTGCGGCAATCGGAGCGACGATCAGCATGATCAGCGCCGAAAGCCCGCCGCCGCGCCGGTCGCGGTCGCCGCCTCCCATCCCGCCAAAGATCATGGCAAAGCGCCCCATGCTGGCCAGCATGGTAATTGCGCCGGCGATCGTTGCCGCCACCGAACTAATAAGGATGTCGCGATTATTCACGTGTCCCAATTCGTGAGCCAGCACGCCTTCCAACTCCTCGTCGTTCAGCAGGCCCAAAATGCCATGCGTGACGGCCACCGACGCGTGCTTCGGGTTCCGGCCCGTGGCGAAAGCATTGGGTGAATCGGTCGGGATCACATAAATCTTCGGCATGGGGATCCCAATCTTCTGGGTCAGCCGCTCCACCGCAGCATAGGCCCGCGGCAACTGCTCGCGCGTCACCGGTTGCGCCCGGTACATGGCGAGCGCAATCTTGTCGGAGTAAAAATAGGAGACGAAGTTCATGACGGCGGCAAACGCTAGGGCCAGCAGCATCCCGTTCTGCCCACCAAAGTACCGCCCAATGAACATCAGCAGCAGCGTTAACGCAGTGAGCAGAAATGCCGTCTTAAATGCGTTTCCCATAGCTTTCAATCTCACCCAGTTAGATGTTACGCCCGGGTAGGGGATGCAACCAGGAGCCGAGGGACGGATTGCGGCCAGTCACTGCATCGGACGCAACGCTGTTCGAACCAGACACCGACGTAGACTCCGTTTGCACTCCGCCGTTCTGCGACGATTGCTGGAACTGCTGGGTCGGCGAAGTGTATGCCTGTTGCGATGGAGAGATCGCCTGCCTGCGGCGCGGTGTTGCATCGGTAGGCAGGTAAAGCGCCAAACCGCAGGGGAAGGTCGCAACGAAGATCCTGCTCATTCGGCAACGTTTAGCCGAGAGGGGTTCAGACGTTGTCAAGCCGAACCGGTGGACAATTAAAAGGCGTCAGCCAGATTTTTTCTGGTGGCGTGATCGAAACAGTGGAGCGCCCCAAGCGCTGGCGGCCAGGAGGGATCCGAACAGAACGATGGCGTCGATGCTGGCGCGTCCCTCGCGCGCCCAATAGACGTCGCGCAAGTTCAGCCAGAGAGCAAACTCATCGAGCGTGAGTGCGGCGCCAACGCCGTAAAGGATCGACATCAGCCGACTCAGAAGAATTGATGAATGGTCAGCGCCAGTGCCGACTTCAGCCAGCCAGCCGTAGCCGACGAGAAGGAGAATGAGGATTCCGAAGACCAGGTGATGAATGTGCCGCCCGCGGGATTGAATGAAATGAAAGGGAGGAATCTGGTGCTCGATGGCGTAGACCACGGCCCGGACTCCGGCGAAGGTGAGAAAGAAACTGACCGAAGCTACAAACAGCCGCCGCCGCGGCCGGTCGGGAATGCGTTCGTGGAGAACATCACCAAAAGACGTTCCCTGCAGCAGCAACAACAAGAAGGCCGTGCCCGCGATGGTGAGCAGGAGTATGAACCATGAGTAGGCCATGCGCCATTAAAGCATGAAGGCGGGCAATCACTCAGGCTCTCTGTGCTTCACGCTTCAAGGCACGTTCCAGAGTTTGATCGAGTGCGGTTTTGGCTTTCTCATAATCCGCCTGCGAGATTTCGCCTTGCTTACGCTCGATCTCAAGCTGGAAAAGTTCTTCCTTGATTCCTTCCATCAGCATGGAAGTCGGACGTGCGGCCGCGCGGGACACGTGAGCAGCAACGATTTCAGCGGGCTCGTAGTCGTCTTCTTCCTGCATGCCCACGGGTACGGAAGTCTTCTGTTGCCTCAGACCGCGCGCCGCCGATTGTTGTCGCGACGCGACGTAAACGCCTCCGATAACCAAGAGTGCGGCGAAGCCTCCAAGAATCCACCAGCGATACCTCTGCAGAGGATCGGGAGCATCGATCGGCGGGCCCAAACCTCCGCCGGGGCGGTTGTTGGATTGCGCGCCGGTTG
>DATNLE010000395.1:0-13413 GCA_035603035.1 Candidatus Acidiferrales bacterium
TCGCGGGCTGCTCACGCTAAGGGTAAGTTGGAGGATTCAAGCCGAGCTACTTGATCTCCACCGGATCATTTGACCATGGCATATACAAGAATTTTGAACTGAGAACAATTCGGGTGGTGACTCTTTGCTCCGATCGATCCGACGGTACATTGCCGAGGCGCTGCCGGTACTGGGGTGGCGTTCGATCGCCACGCCTGTCTACGATTATCGTGTCAGCACCAGGCCACTCGGAAAGGGTCAGAAACGGGCTTCTGGGTTCGGCCGCACACAGCGCAGCGAGAAGTATAATGCCCGGACCGGAGGTGAACCATGAGCACCACAACTCTCCCCTCTCCCATCCACCATGAACCGGCGCTCCTTAGCCAGACCGTTGTTGTGATCGGCGGTAGCTCTGGCATCGGATTCGAAACCGCACGTCGTGCAGGTGCAGAAGGGGCAAAGATAATTCTCACCGCGCGTGATCCCGAACGTCTCAAGCATGCCGCAACCGAGATTGGTGCATCGAGCACGGCGGCCTTCGATGCCACGGATCCGGTTGCCATCGAGCTTTTTTTTCGGGACTTGCCGGTGATCGATCACGTCATGGTGACGGCCGGCCGCCCTTACTACAGTCGCCTGGTTGACATGGATTTCACCGAGGTACGCGAGCTTGTCGGTCAGCACCTCTTGCAGGCACTTTATGTCGCCCGCAGCGCCATCAATAAAGTGCGACCGGGAGGAACACTAATCTTCATGGGCGGTACTGGTGGTCGACGCCCAGCGATCGGCATGAGCATCGCTGGCGCGGTCACCGCTGCGCTCCCAAACCTAACCGCCAACTTGGCGCTTGAAATCGCGCCCGTACGAGTCAACCTGATCGCCGCGGGATTCGTGGACACGCCTTTGTCCGCGGAACTCCTGGGCGATCAACTCGAAAAACGTCGCAACCAGCTTTGCACCACGCTTCCCATCGGACGCGTGGTCGGGCCGGCGGACGTGGCCGCGCTCGCCGTACACATCATGACCAACACCGCCCTCACGGGCGCAACCTATGACATCGACGGCGGACAGCAGTTCGTCGCCGCCTAGCTAAAGACACCTCAACGTTCCGACGAGGGGAAAACCACGCAAGTCGGCGGAGCTTTCTGAACTCAAAAGCTGCCGCTGATCGATTGGCTGAAGCCCTGTCCGACGTCGACGAAGGAGAACTCGTAGCTGAGTTCTAACAAATGCGTCGGAGCTGTGCTCCTGGCACTGTCAACTGCTTTTATAGGACAACTTACAAGACGCGGGTGGCCCTCGAAAAGCCTTGTAAGTGACGTCAAGGAACCGTAATTGGACAGTTAAAGGACAGTCGCCGTATCAGCTCCGTTGCTCCGCAGTCTTGGAGGTGAGAACTAGCGCAATTACTACCTCCGTGAAAGCACTGGGTTCGATCCTGAGTTACTGAAACTAGGCGACACGGATGGCTACCTGAAGCGGTTTCAGCAAGGGATGGACTAGGGAGTTCGGCGCGCAGCCCTGGATGCGGTCATCGCCGCGTGCTGCGATTCAAAGAGCGCTTGCGGATCGTGCGCGGAGGCGCGTCCGGCCCAGATCCACGCGTAACGGCTGCACAGCGCGCCCAAGAGGAAGCACGCCGCTGCCGCATAGCGGCCCTTCGCCGAACCGTGCCAAAGAATCCGCACGAGAAGCGCGATTGGCCCTTCCAGCGTCCCGGCTATTCGCATCGTCCAACCCGATTTTCCGTGATGCAGCGGTGCGTCGACCCGGCCGAGGCGCGATTCGAGGATGACTCCGACCACCGTTTCGATACCGGCCGCCGCAAATCCCAAGATCTGCGTCGCGGGCAAAAGAAACCCGAAGAGCTCCAGAATTGCAGACGAACCACCAAGACCGGACGTAAGAAAGTGGGCCGGAATCAGCCGGCGGTTTTCGTACCAAACGGGAATCGCAGTGGCACCGATCAGCACGCCGGTGTAGCTCGCCAGCAGAAGGCCTGTCACTGCGCCGGTAAATTCGCCGACCCATCGCAACGGGGGAAGAAATGGATTCTGAATCCCGTACAGAATGAGTTCGTTTGTGGCAAGCGCCAGAAAGGCGCACCCCCCGAACGCGGCGAGGATCCAGGAACCCATGGACATTGCCGAACGCCATTTGAAGACGCGCAACATGTTGAGGAATCGGAGCGGCCTTCCGAGGTCGGAAATCAGCAGCGCGGGACACAGACCGGTGCCCACAAATGCGATCCACAGCGCAACGCGCACCATCGGCGGGTCGGCGTGAAAAAGATGACCGACAAACGCGATCACCGACGACACGCCGGCAATTCCTCCGACAAAAAAATAGAGCGGGACTTCCCAAGTCCAGGTGGGCGGCTTCAGGACCGGCAGGTTGTAATAGTCTTCCGCTCCAGGAATCTGAGCGTTCGCGTAAACTCGGCCTGCACCTGTGACGACTTTGCCTGTCGCGGCGGCCTCGTTGCGAATCGCATCCAACCGCTCTTCGGAAGCTTTGGGGTGGCTCGGCACCACCGGCTTTTCACCTGCTGCCATCTCGATCCTTTAGATTCGCAATCCCGCGGGACAAAGCGGCGTCTTCAAAACAGAAATGCTGCACACACGATCGCAGCGAGCACCAAGGCAGAGACGAGCGCCGAAGTCCAAGCGCTCTTCAAATAGATAGTCGGAACTTCCGGCGCGGGCGGCAAGTTGTATGCATCCGGCTGCCCTAGAATCACGAATATGGCGTGCGTGCCGCCCACGCTAGTTTGGAGCGGGTCGTACACCTGCGCATCGGTGTAACCGCGATGTTGCAGTTCCGCCACCCGTACGTCAGCTTCCTTGCGAAGTTCGTCAAGTTCCCCAAAGCGAATCGACTGGGTGGGACAGGCCTTCGCGCATGCAGGAATCATCTCCGCGCTCTGCCGGTCGTAGCAGAAAGTGCATTTGAACGCGCGGCCGTCCGGATGGCGCTTATCGACAACCCCGAAGGGACACGACACCACACAGTAGCCGCAGCCGTTGCAAACGTCGGACTGCACGAGGACCGAACCGACGTTGGTGCGGACAATCGCGCCGGTTGGGCAGGCCTCAAGACATCCCGAATTCGCACAATGTTTGCAGACGTCCGAAAGGAAAATCCAGCGGAACGGATTTTCCATATCGATTTGTTGTGGTCCCGCCGTCGCAGGCTGCTCTAGGAACATCACGTGGCGCCAGGTCGAAGCGCCTAGTGCCTGCGTGTTGTCGTACGAGAATCCGCTCCACACCAAGCCGTCTTCTGGAACCTCATTCCACTCCTTGCACGCAACCTCGCAGGCTTTGCAGCCGATGCAGATCGTGGCGTCGGTGAGGAATGCGGCCTTGTGGGTCATGCGGTTTTTCCTTCCATGATCGAGTGATATTCCTTCAGCTTTGCAGCATTCTCCTGCCGTCGGCCCACGAGCACGTTGCACAACAGGCCCTTCGTCTCCATGATCCGCACGTTTGGCTCTTCGGAGATGGCGATCAGGTCGTTGCCGATGTCGCCCTTCACCAGCCCGTTATACCCCCAATGGAACGGCACGCCAACCTGATGCACCGTCTTACCCTCGATCGTGAGCGGCTTCATCCGTGAAGTCGAAAGCGCGTGCGCTTCGATCGCGCCGCGCGCCGTTACCAGCGTGACCCACTCGCCGTGCGTGATTTTCAATTCGGCGGCAAGCTCCATCGAAATTTCACAGAAAAGTTCCGGCTGCAATTCCGCCAAGTGCGAGAGAGTGCGAGACATTCCTCCCGCCGTGTGATGCTCCGTCAGCCGGTAGGTCGTCAGCACGTAGGGAAATCTCGCGTCCGGCGATTTCGCATACTCATTCCCGGGCCGCGCTCGATTTAGCCCGGCCGGGTTCACCTGCTGCGTCGAGTACATCGGATTCCGAATCGGCGATTCCAGCGGCTCGTAGTGCGTGGGCAGCGGCCCGTCGTTCAAGCCGACCGGAACCCACAACCAGCCCATTCCATCCGCGTGCAAAATGTACGGCTTGTCGCCGGCCAACGCCGCATCGCCTTCGGCGCCCGGAGGCGGCACGTAGGTCGGCGGTTTCGTCGCGGTGAAGTCGGGCACGTCCTTGCCCGTCCATTTCATCGCGGCTTCATCCCACCAAACTAGTTTTTTGCGCTCGCTCCATGGCGTGCCATCGGGTTTCGCCGATGCGCGGTTGTAAATGACGCGCCGGTCAAGAGGCCATGCCCATCCCCACCCGTGTCCGTATTCGTCTTTGGGATCGCGCTCGTTCCCGCGATTGCGGCCCCTCTCCGGGTACACCCCGCAATAAATCCAGCAGCCGCACGCCGTCGTGCCGTCCGCCTTCAGCTCCGCAAAAGTTGTCAGCTGCTTGTGGTCCGCGATGGTCCAGCCGTTGATCTCCTGCAGAATCTCTTCGGCCTCCGGCTCACGGCGCTCGCCCTTGATCGCGTAATCCATTCGAAGCGCGAGCAGACCTTGATTGCGCGGCCGCAGATCAAGCTTCGCCTTCGCGATGATCCGCTCCCACAAGTGATAGATGAACCAGTTCTCGCTGCGCGCGTCGCCCGGCGAATCGATCGCCTTTTCGCGCCACTGCAAAAGCCGCTGCGTGTTCGTGAACGTTCCGTCCTTCTCGACGTGTCCTGCGGCCGGCATCAGAAACACTTCCGTACCAATGTGCGCAGGTTTCAGTTCGCCCGATTGCACTTCCGGCGAATCGCGCCAGAAGGTCGCGGTCTCGGTCTCGACCATCTCACGGACCACGAGCCATTTCAGTTTTCCCAGTGCCCGCCGTTCCATCCCGGAATTCGGTCCCGCCACCGCCGGGTTCTGCCCGATGACGAAAAGTCCGTCCATTTTTCCGTCCATCATGTCCAGCCAGTACGCCTGGTGGGAGTGGTCTCCCGTCACCCGCGGCAGCCAGTTGAAGCCGAAGTCGTTCTCTGGCGTGGCGGAATCACCATAGAAAGCTTTCAGCATACTGATGATGTATTTGTCGAAATTGTTCCAGAAGCCGGTACGCGGTTTGTTGGCCCTGATAAAGCTCGCGAGATCCTTCGACGAGTATCCGAATTTCGGCATGCTCAGGTATCCGGGCAAAGAATCGAACAGTGTCGGAATGTCCGTCGAGCCCTGAATCGAGGCATGCCCGCGCAGCGCCAGAATTCCCCCACCAGGCCGCCCCATGTTTCCGAGCAGCAGTTGGATCATCGCCGCGCAGCGGATCATCTGCACGCCACTCGAATGTTGCGTCCATCCAAGTGCGTAGCAAATCGCACCCGTTTTGTCTGGACCGGACGCCGACGTGTAAATCTTCGCAACGTTAAGGAATGCTTCCTTCGAAACGCCGCAATAGCGCTCGACCATCTCCGGCGTGTACCGCGCAAAATGTCGCTTCATGATCTGGTAGACGCAGCGCGGATGCTGCAGCGTCAGGTCCTGCTCGTAAGTGCTGAGGTCCGTGCTCGAATCGATGCCGTGTTGCGAGTGTCCGCCGGACTGCGCGTTGTCGTGATGGTCGCTCGAGCCTTCGTCCGCTTTCACACCTTGGTAGAGCCACGACGTGTTGTCGTACTGTTTCTTCTGTGCATCCCAGCCGGAAAAAATTCCGCCCAGATCCTCAGAATCCTTGAACGTTTCGGGAATGATCACCGACGCGTTCGTGTAATGCAGCACGTACTCGCGGAAATCCAGGTTGTTTTGAAGAATGTAGTTGATCAACCCCCCGAGGAAAAGAATGTCCGAGCCGGCACGCAGGGACACCCAAGTATTCGCAACGGCGGAAGTGCGGCTAAATCGCGGATCCACATGAATCACGTGCGCGCCGTGCTTTTCTTTCGCTTCGATGACCCACTGGAAGCCGACGGGATGGTTCTCAGCCATGTTCGATCCCATGATCAAAATCGCATCCGAGTGAACGACGTCGCTGGGCGCCGTCGTTGCCCCGCCTCTTCCATAGGTGGTGCCCAGACCGGGCACCGTTGAGCTATGTCATATTCGGGCCTGATTGCTGATGCACACCATGCCCAGGCCCGCCGTGAAGAGTTTCTTGATGAGATAATTTTCTTCGTTGTCGAGCGTCGCGCCGCCCAGGTGCGCCACCGTCTTGTTCTGCATCAGGCTCTGGCCGTCCTGCTCTTCTACGAAATTCTTGTTCCGGCTTTCCCACAACCGATCAGCGATCATATCCATCGCCTTTTCGAGGTCGAGCTCTTCCCATTCGGTCCCGTGTGGCCGTCGATAGCGTACTTTCCTAAGGCGCTTCGAGTGCGTCGTCAATTCATAGCTCGCGGACCCTTTTGGGCAGAGCCTTCCGCGCGAAAGCGGCGACGCCGGGTTGCCCTCAATCGAAATGAGCTTATTGCCTTTGTGAAAGACAAGCTGTCCGCAGCCGACCGCACAGTACGGGCAAACGGAATGGGCTACTTCGGCGCCGTCGTTCTTCGGGCGCATGTGGAGCGTGTTCTCGGTCATCGCTTCCACACCCGTTCCATCCGCACGATTCAGGATTTGTTTTATAACAGGCCAGCGGGTAATAAGGTTTTTGATCATGCGCCTCCGCGAACGTCAGCTCAATTCTCTCATTGCTTCAGCAAAACGAGAACTCGGGAGAATCTGTAGGCATACGGTTCTCGCTGAGATTTGTCCTGTGGGCCGGCGAGCGATTAAGAGCTCGCTTCAGTTCGGTACGGCTTGGAATAGTTTCACTGCGTTCAGCAAAGTGTTGTAGATGCCCCACGCAAGCGGCACGCACACAACCAACCAAGCCGCAGCAATCATCGCCGGTGAAGACTTGCTCGTGTTCTCAGGCATCTGCCAATTCCTTTCGATCTCAATTTACGCCGCCCTATCGCATATGAGGTCCGAGAATCGGCTGCTGAATGCGCTGAGCATTGTGCCCGGTGTTCTTTTGCTAGCTGGGATCGGATACGCTGCTGAGATTCTGGAGCGTTCCGTCAATGGTTACGCAAAGGCGCACCATTGAACATTTCCCAACATTGAGTACGTCCTCTGGGCGATCCTCATTGGTCTTGTCATATCGAACACATTGGCAATCCCCAAGATCTTTCAGTCTGGGATTGCCACGTACGAGTTCGGGCTCAAACTTGGGATCGTGCTTCTTGGTGCGCGCTTTGTTCTCGCCGACGTTCTGAAATTGGGCGGCATCAGCCTGGCACTGGTCGTGATCGAAATCACACTGTCATTGGCATTGATGACCTTTCTAGGACGACTATTCAAGTTGAAGCCGAAGCTGATATCGCTGCTGGCCATTGGATCGGCCGTATGCGGAGTTTCCGCAATCATCGCGGCCAAGGGCGCCATCGCTGCGGACGACGAAGATTCCTCCTTCGCGATCGCCGCGATTCTGGCGCTGGGAGCGCTGGCGCTGTTCACATTTCCGGCGATTGCTCACAGTCTCCACATGAACGATGTTTCGTACGGCTTGTGGGCCGGGTTGGGAGTCGACAACACTGCCGAAGCAACGGCCGCCGGCGCCCTGCATTCGGACGCGGTCGGGCAAGGTGGCTGTGCTCGCCAAGACGGCGCGGAATGCCATGATTGGCTTCGTGGTTCTGGCGTATGCGATCTACTGGGCAGGGCGAGGCCAGGCCGAGACCGTCACTAATAAAGCTGCGTTTCTATGGAAGAAGTTCCCACAGTTCATCCTCGGTTTTCTCTTGATTTCATTGCTGGTCAGCTTTCATGCGTTCAGCAAAGGACAGGTCACGTCGCTCGGCAATCTCTCAAAGTGGGCTTTCCTGCTGACCTTCGCCGGTGTCGGCCTGCGCACGAACTTTCGCGATATGTCGAAGCAGGGCCTGCGCCCGTTCGTCGTAGGCGCTCTCGGGGAAATCTTGATTGCGTGCCTTACTCTCGGTTTGGTGGTTGGAGCGAATCGGATCTGGGGCTTATGACGACGGAACTTGAAAATAGAAGTGATGGTGGTTTCGACAATCAGGATTGAACTGCGTGCGACAAGCCGGGCAGCGAGATTCGCCCTGCATGTACTGGCGGATGGTTAGCTCTGTGCCGCAGGCTCCGCAAAGTATCGCCTGCTGATTCGATAGGCTCTCTGGCCAAACCTCGATCTCGTGATCGGCCAGAGCAGAGTGGCAATCCTTGCACGCATAGTAAACCCCGCAGCACTTCATCTTGATCGCGATGATGTCCGTGGGTCCGTGGTAATGTGCGCAACGGGTCTGCGTATCAAGATCGACACCACGCACGGCAGGAAAATTCGGTGACATGGTTAGCCGATTGTCAGCAGCTCTTCATAGAATCCGCCGATCTGCTGCGCTCGATCCACGAAATGGATCTCCAGTATCCAGTGCCGCTTTCGGCCTGAAGCATCCGGCACCCGCATCCGGTTGTGATTCTCGGGATGGACGTAAAGAGTGACCTTGTCCCCTGGGATCTTCTCATGCGGAAAAACGCCGATCAGATGTCCCGCAATGGAACCTCCGTACTCCCAGCCAGCTTGCTCCGCCAATCGTTGCGCGTGCGCATAAAGCTCGGCCGCGGTGATCTCAGGATGTTCGTGAAAATACTGCTTGCCGCTGGCGAACGCCTCTTCAATGTCGCGGCGGAGTTTGTGCTTCAGCGGATCGTTTCCTACCACGTAAGTCCGCCCGAAGTCGGCTTCCCATTCCTCAAACACAGGGCCGAAATCCAGAAAGACGATGTCATCCTCACCCAGAGTCAAGTCCGGCGGATTCTCATCATAGGGAGCCAAAGTGTTGCTCCCGGCACGCACGATGCGCTTGTGCCAATAGCGCGAGATTCCGTACATGCTCCCGGCAAGCGCATAGACACTCTCGTTGATTTCGCTTTCCTTGGCCCCAGGCCGAATCAGGCTCTGCGCTTGGATCTCTGCGAATAGTGCCTCGGCCTTTCTTTGCGCATCCGACAGCCCAGCGACGAGCCCTTCTTCCGATTGCTCCATAGTGAATCAGATTACCGTATTGGGTCCTTTAACGCCCATAGTGCGCGATGAAGACCGCCTTCCCCAACAAATGGTCCTTCGCGGTCGCTACCACCATCGCGCCGCTGGAGTCGGCGGGCACGTCCAGTTTCTCGACGCTCAACGCACAGAGGGTAAAGGTATAGCGATGTGGAGCATCGCCCTTGTCCGGACAAGGTCATAGATAGGTATGGAACAGAACAAATCCCCAAAACCAATAAGACGTCCCCGCTCCTTCGATATCGACCGAGCGTTGGACCGCGCGCTCGTGGTGTTCTGGCGAAAGGCATATGAGGGCGAGTCGCTGTTGGACCTGACCAGAGCTGTGGGCGTCAATCGGCCAGGTCTATATGCCGCCTTTGGCGACAAAGAAGCGCTGTTCCGCAAGGCGCTCGACCGGTACTTGAAGGGGCCGAGCGCCCGCGCAGTCGTGGAACGATTGATTGGTGCTGGGCGCGGCCGATTTGAACACAGCCGGGCGCAATCCCGGTGGGTGCCTGATGGTGCAAGGTGCGCTTGCGTGTGGCGAGGCGGCCGATTCCGGTCCGCACGAACTGACCGCCTGCCGCGCGGCGGGTGAAGCTGCGATGCGCCGGCGTTCGAGCGTGCGAAATCAGAAGGGGACCTACCCGCCAACGTGAACCCTGATGATCTTGCTCGCTACATCGCAACGGTTCCTCTACGGAATGGCAGTTCAGGCAGCGGGCGGCGCAAGCCGAACTAAATTACAACGCGTAGTCGAGATGGCGCTGCGAACGTTGCCGATGTGAGACAGCCAGTGGTTCAGTTTTGTCGGAAGCGAACAGCCGCTGACGCTTGCCTGAATCCAGCCGAAAAGACACAACCCTACAGACCGGATATGACTGCGAGAGGCGAAGGATTGCTCTGAATGTCCCGTTGTATCCGCCCTAGAATAACCGGCCCAAATCCGCGATTGCGGACGGATGACGGGCACGCCGGACGTTATTCCGTTGAGACGCGAGTCGGCTCCCGTGCATCTGATTTTTAGGCAGAGTACACCTGGAGCTCTGGGCGATACGTGATGAGGGCAGTGGTGCAATTCCGTCCGGCTACTCGGTTATCCGCTCGGAACCTTTTCGATTTGGCTCTTCCCACAAGCCCGTTTTCTCAGGACCGACTTGGCGGAATGAGATTTCTGCCATGAAACGAGTGCTTTCGAATCGTAGCTTGTAAAAATTTGGGAGTGGCGGCTAACAGAGCCTCCAAAAGCTGTTGGGAGGAGAGACTCGTGTCACAAACTCGCAAGAGTAATCATCCTTATGCGATCAAGGCCCTCGGGGGGCTAATCCTGAACATGCTCGCATCGCTTGCGATACTCTCTGCCGTACCAGTTCGGGCACAGGAGCCAGCCAAACCCGCCGGCCGCTCTGAGGCGACCGCCATCATCGCAAATGCGCGCAAGATCGTCGCTCCCAACGGCGTCGAGCGGCTGGAAAAGGTGCGGATCGGCGGGATCGATCAATGGGTGTCGATTCGCGGCGCCGACCGCAGAAATCCGGTGCTGCTCTATATCCACGGCGGCCCCGGATACGTTTCGATTCCCATGAGCTGGTGGTTTACCCACGGCCTAGAGGAATATTTCACGGTTGTCCAGTGGGACCAGCGCGCCACGGGCAAGACTTATCTCTTGACGGATCCTGCGAAGATCGCGCCGACACTCACCCGGGAACGCATGATTGCCGACGCCGAGGAAATGGCCGCCTGGGCGCGCCAGGAGTTCAGCAAGGACAAGATATTCGTCCTTGGCCACAGCTGGGGCAGCTTTCTAGGTTTGCAGCTAGCTGAGCATCACCCCGAATGGCTGTACGCCTATATTGGCGTGTGCCAGTTGATCGACGGACCCGAGAGCGAGCGTCGAGGCTGGCGCTTCGCCATGGATGCCGCGCGCCGCGACGGCAATGCCGAGGCGGTGCGCGAGCTCGATGCCATCACTCCCTACGGGGCTCCCGGCCAGACCATTCCTATCAAGGACATTTACGTCGAGCGCAAATGGGTTGGCTATTATGGCGGCGTGATGGCCTACCGCCGGGACAATTCCGCCGATGGCGATCTCTCCCAACTTTCGCCCGACTATAGCGACCAGGAGATCGGCCATATCTGGGATGGCAACAAGTTCGCAACGCCGTACCTGCTGCCCGAGGTGGTCGCGCTAGATCTTACGAAGGCGAACAAGCTTGCAGTTCCGCTGATCCTCTTTCTGGGCCGTCACGACCGGAACGTGAATGCAGAAGTCGCCGCCGCGTGGTTCGACGCGGTGAAGGCGCCGGACAAACATCTCGTTTGGTTTGAGCATTCGGCGCACATTCCGATGACCGAGGAACCCGGAAAGTTCCTCCTTTCACTAGTGCGCTACGCACGGCCGATAGCGGAGAAGGCGGGTGATGTAGCTCCGTGAGTCTAGAATTCTTATTCATTCGATCGTCAATAGACTGCTGAACAGTTCAGGACTGTTTCTGGATTGCTCCTGGGTTATGGGCAACCCTTCCATAATCCGGCAAGGTAAAGTTCGCCGACCACCCGGAAGTTATCGCGGGCGGTTCCCCGTCCGTCAGTTACCTCGCTTCTCCTCCTCAAATTCGGATAGTGTCGCGAGAAAGTCAGAGGCGGCGTTTAGGTTATACCCTGCGAGTTCTTTCATGAGCCACTGAATCTTCGGGGATCGGTGCATGCGGTCGCCGAATTTCTTCGACAGCCATATCGCCAGCGGGATGATGGCCAGTCCGAATAACAGATTGGCGAGCAGATAAGCGGCTCCCAGTGTTTTGTACGCGTCTACCTGCAAAAATCCCTCTAACGCGACAATCAGGAGTGGTGTCCAAAGGAGAGGCGCTAGCAGAAGCGTCCACTGGAAGTGACGGATATGTAGCATCCGAAGCGATTCAAGCTCCTTTTGCATGGCGGCAACCCGCTTGCTATAGTCGATGTAAAGTGCGATCCGAATCTGCTGGATCAGCACAATCAAGGTTGCAATCTCGAACAGGTCCAGGGCGGCAGCAGGTGCCACAAACCGCACCGTCGCAATGTGGTCCCCGATGAAGGATCCAAGTACGATGATGATGGCAAGCGTGACGGCTGACTCCAAGGCCAGGAAAACGGCCAGGCGTTGCAACGCGGACCGCGCGCGGTTCATTTTTGTCGCGCTTAGAAGCCGACGGGTCAGGTGGATGTTCACTTCGAGCTTACGGTCATGTTCCGCCCACTTCTGCTTGAGTTCATCCAGTTCCATCATGCCTCGCTCCCTGATTTAGCCTGGGATTCAGCCTGGCCAGTTCCTCGAAATTCCTGCTTCATCTTGCTTTTCAATCTGCTTATCTTCGTTCCCACATTGGTTTCACTGATGCCCAGCACTTCCGCGATTTCCTGGTAGTTGTTCCCGTCTAAATAGAGCAGGACGAGCGCCTTGTTCAGTGGGTCAAGTCCGTCTATGAATTCGTATAGGAACCGTATTTCTTCAGGCTGATCTTTCGTCTCATCGATCGCTTCCAGAAGGCGCTCCTCGTCGGAAATGACATATCGTGTTCTTGTGTTCTCGCGGCGATGGAACGAAATCGCGACATTTAGGGCGATGCGGTACATCCAGGTGGAAAAACGGTAGCGCTCGTCGAACTTGCCGAAAGATCGCCATAGTTGGATGATGATCTCCTGCGCCAGATCGTCCCGGTCGTCACGGTTCCTGCAGTACGAGTTGCAGACCTTGTAAAGGATTTTCTTGTGCTGATCGACCACGGTCTGGAACCTTTCCTGGAGTTCTGGTATGGCCATCTGCTCCCTTATGTTGCGTCCGCTGCTGTCGCAACCTGTGCGGTCACCCTGTTATTCGCGCCTGGCACTAAAAAAATCACAGCGGGTCCGCATTTTTCCCCGGGAGGTGCTCAAGAACGGTCCGGAGCTTCGAGTCCGCCCGCCGTGCGTGGGCGTTGATACCACAGTTCCTCGACTATGCCGGATTCGGGGGCGAACTGACCCTTTGGCTCACGCGACTGGTGCACTGCCGCAACCGCCACCTGATCGGGCGCAGGGGACTTGGCATTATGCCCGCATTACGGCTACCCGGAAGTTATGTCCTGGAACAAACTTTCAACTACGTGGTCGACAAGTCTTAGGGCTGTATCTGAAGCGCCCACATACAATGCTTTGAATCCGTAAGTCTTCACTCGCGGGCGCTCAGATACAGACCTAAGACTTGTCGTTACCTATCCGTGGCCTCGGCCCTCGCATTGCGCGGACTAGAGGACCGCCTCTCCAGAGACCGTCTTTTCCCGGTGTTCCATCAGAAACTCTCGCATTGTGATGGCAATCTCCTGCAAGTGAATTTCAAGCGCGAAGTGGCCCGTTGGCAGGAATTTGACCGTAGCGGTTGGGATGTCTTTCTTGAACGCTTCTGCTCCTGCAGGGATGAAGTACGGATCGAACTTGCCCCATACCGCGAGGAGTGGGAGCTTCGC
>DATNLE010000420.1:0-8246 GCA_035603035.1 Candidatus Acidiferrales bacterium
GGGATCTCGGTAGGTGAGACTTGGATACCAGTCCGCGCCCCGGCCTTCGGGTGTGAAATCCAGCAAGTTCCATAGCGGCCAAATCATATCGACGTGGCGTTGGTTCTGTCCTGGTTCAGGCGGAACCAGCAGAAGTTCGGAGTGGTAGGAATGGTGGATCTTCCCAGCGTGGCGAACAAACACATTCAGCGAGGGTTGTTGGCCGCCTTCCGCATTTTCACCGTAGTAGTCCCGGTTGTAGTTGTTGCCTACGGATGAAAGAAGACGCAGGCGGTTCCATCCCCGCTCATGCGCGAAAGTTCTGAGTCTCTCGAGCGGACTTTTGGCTACTACTGCGAGGTTCATCCGCTGACCGGCGTGCACCGCGGTGGCGTTCAGAGCGTCGATGATAGAACTGCACATCGGACATGCCGCTTTCATCTTCGGTCCAAACATAAAGCTGTAGATGGCGAGAGTATCCTTGCCGGACCGAAACAGCTCAGAGATCGGAACCTGCCGGATCGTTCGCGTGTCGTTGGGATCGGGTGAGCCCTCCTCGAAAATATAGTCTTCTGCGATCTGCCCACCTAGAGGAAGTTGGCGACGCAGAAGGGCAACTCCTTCAACCCGCCGTCTCAAGTCGACTTCCGCTTGCAGCAGTTGGTTCCGGCTGCGGCGGTAAGCTTCAGTTTCACCGGGGAATCGAAATGAGTGACTGGCCATAGATTGCTCCTGTCGGCATCTCTGCTGCTCGGAAGAACGGAATTCGAGTTCGTGCCATTGTGCCAGCATCCATGGCAGATAGGAAATGGCCGCGATAACCCTGAATGACCAGGCTGGCGCAGCAACACTTCCTCCTCCAGTTGCTTACCATGAACCACCATAAACCGTCTAAACCAACATCTTTGAGGAACACAGGAACGTGGCGAGCAAAAACCATGAACAAACTGTTTGCGACCGTAATCTCCGCCATTGGATTGCTGTGCGCTGGCGCTAACGCGCAAAAGCTTTCCCCAAAGACAGCATTTCGTGACCCGGAGGGCCAACGCTGGGTTGGCACGTGGGCCACGGCTCCAGAGCACTTCGTGCCCGGGAACGTCGAGACCTTTCAGAACCAAACGCTCCGCCTGATCGTGCACACGAGTGTTGCTGGTACGAAAGTCAGAATCAAGATCTCAAACACCTTTGGCGATCAGCCATTGCTGATCGGTCGTGCCCACATCGCTCGCCGAATCTCCGGGCCTGATGTCGATCCGGCTTCCGACCGAGCGCTGGCGTTTGGTGGACTCGCTTCCATCAAAGTCGCACCATGGTCTATGGCGATCAGCGACCCGGTGGACGTGGATGTGCCTTCGCTATCGGACCTCGCGATCAGCATTTTTCTCCCGGAGAGCACCAAGGCTGCAACGTCACACCTGTTGGCGCTGCAGACCAGCTATGTGTCCGACACAAACGGCGACGTAACCGGCGCGGCGAGCTTCCCAAAGGCCAAACCCGTCGACACCTGGCCGTTGCTGACCGGAGTGGATGTCGCAGCTTCGCCTCATGCCGCTACGATCGTTGCGCTTGGCTCATCGCTTACCGATGGAGACGGCTCCACAAAGGACGCGAACCGCCGCTGGCCCGACGTGCTTGCCGAGCATTTGCAGAAGGCCAAAGGCCGGGCCACCGAGTTCGGTGTCTTGAACGAGGGAATCATCGGAAATCGCCTGTTAAGCGACGCTGACAGCCCAAAGCAGGCAGGAGGTCCGCCGCCGCTTGGAGAGGTCTTTGCGCAGCTCGGGCCGGCCCTTGGCCGGTCGGGATTGGAGCGCTTCGAACGCGACGTACTCGCGCAGGCGGGCGTCAAGTACGTCATTGTCGCCCTCGGCGTCAATGACATACTCTTCCCGGGCTCATTCATACCGGCCTCGGAGAGCGTGAGTACGCAAAGCGTCACATCCGGCTATCATCAGCTCATCGAGCGTGCCCACAAAAAAGGCATCCGAGTCATACGCTCGACGATTCCACCCTTCGAGCATGCCCTCTTCCGTCAACCTTTCTTCGGGGACTTTTACACCCCTGAGAAAGAACGTGTGCGGCAGGAGGTCAACGCCTGGATTCGGAACAGCGGTGAATTCGATGGCGTCATTGACTTCGATAAGGCAGTACGTGACCCCAGCCACCCCACCCAGGTGTTGCCTGCCTACGACAGCGGAGATCATTTGCACGTCAATGACGCGGGCAACGTCGCACAGGGGAACGCTATTCCACTCGCGCTGTTTGAAGCCGATTAAAACTCAGCCGCTTCAACCGATGACAACCGCTAGACTTGTTCGCGTGCCCGATGGATCTGGCCTTAGTTAGTTACTCCTTATGAGCTGCCCGTTTTCGTGCGAAAGAAATATTTGCATTCCAGTTTCTCGGCAATTCAGAAATTGGGCCTCGCCAATCATGAATTCTCAACTGACGGTTTGCCCGTAAAGTCAGAGCAATCTGGAAGGAGCGCGTCTGAGATGGCGACTTCTCTGGATTTTGCTTCCGGGCTGCCAACTATATACAGGGATGGGTTGTGTTGAATCCTAGCCGGATGGCCTCAACCCCATGAAACGTCAAGTTTGGGTAGTGCATCGGGGCTCGTCAGGATGTATTCATGACGATCGAGTTTCGTGCCGTCGAGGCAACGTGTCGCCGCGTTGTGGCCAACGCCTAGCTTCTGAAATCCCAATTTTTCCACGATGCGCCGGCTTGCCTGGTTTCCGTCGAAGTACCCGATACTGATTGCCTTCGCGCCAAGGTGGCCGAACGCGTACCGAATAGCTGCGTTTGCCGCCTCCGTCGCCATGCCCTGTCCGGCGTATTTAGGCGCCACCCAGTATCCTGTCTCATAGACGTCTTGCTCATAGGTAAGATCCAATGCGGTTCGGACAACGAAGTGCCCGTTCATCCGATGGAATCCGGCCAATGCGATTCCTCCTTGGTTCTGATAATCCATCGTTCGGCGGATAGAATCTTCCATCGCTTGCCGCGACCGTTGGTTCTCGAAGGCCCAAGTCATCCATCGCTGCAAATCGGACCAGGCTTCCTCCTTGGCCGTCTGGATCGAATCCAAATCGCCAAGCGTTGGCGGACGCAAGATCAGGCGCGGCGTAACGATCGGCATCAAATGGCGCATAGAGCAGCTACGCTGGAATTGTAGCGGAGTGGTAAAGGCGAAAAGGGGTACTGCCTGCTTTAAGTGATCACTGAGCCGTGATCCGTTTGTGATCCGTTAGCACTGCTTACCACTGACTTCCACGCTTTACGGTGCCCGCCGTGCGCTCTATGTTGTGAAACTACGTTTGTCGAGTAAATTCGCATCCCACTCTCTCCGCCAGTTTTCTTTCAATAAGTGAGCGGCTAACTATTCTTTGAACTTCAAGGAGTGAAGTCTCATCACGCGCGATTCAACATGCCGCTCGAGTTGGGGATGGCATGCGCCCTGCGCTTTGAGCGCGAGTCGTCAGACCGACAACACAACTGGCTCGTGCTCGTTCCAGAGGGGTTCTCCTATCACAAATTTGTCTCAGACCTAGCTGGTTTTGATCCTGGAATGCACTCCGATTCGGTTGAGTCAGTGATTCGAGAGGTGGCTGCCTGGCTCCGACTACAAAAAGATGCTATCGATCCTGCACCTTCCGCGCTGCGAATCCACCGAGAATTCGCCACTTTCCGAAGCCAAGCTGCCGAGCTCCGCGCGGAGGCCCTCGAAAAGAAACTTGGGCGGATCTCTTGCTGGCGGCATACAGAACTGTGCCAGCACCGTAAGAAGGGTGTAAGCCGGAACGGCCGATACTTTTGTCATCTTCCGCTTCGCAACGCGTCAGCGCCGTTCCGGTAGAGCGCAAGACACCGGTACGAGAAATACCAAAGCTGGAACCGGCGATGGCTTTCATCGATGCGGTTCTAGAAGGGGACAAGAAGGCTCCCCGGAAAGCAACGTCACACCGCACATCGGATCTGGTGCCGGTGGATAGGAGAGCCAAGGTGGAGGCCCTCCCCACTCTACGAAGTTTTTCGTTGACACTACGAAGACTTTCGTAGTAATAATCGTTTTTGTGAAGCGGATGCCGCAGAAACCGACCGCATCGGAGCTGACAGTTCTTCATGTTCTCTGGGGCCGGGGGCCTTCCACGGTACGCGAAGTTCACGAGGCGCTGAGCGAGGAAAAGCACATGGGATACACCAGCGTGTTGAAGTTCCTGCAAATTATGACGGCAAAAGGCTTGGTGCGGCGAAACGAAAGCCAGAGGGCGCACGTCTATGAAGCATGCTTGCCCGCTGAGCAGACCAAGCGCCAACTTGCAGGAGACATACTGCAGCGCGTTTTTGAAGGCTCGGCCAGCCAACTCATGATGCACGCGTTGGCGGGCCGCAAAGGTTCGCGCGAAGAGATTGAAGAATTACGCCACTTGCTGGATGAATACGAAAGGAGGCGGCGATGACGAACCTGACGAATTGGATTTCTCCGAGCACGATGCACTCGCTCGGGTGGACACTGCTGCATTTTCTGTGGCAGGGAACGGCTCTTTCGGCCCTTGCGGCAGTTCTGATGTCGTTGTGTCGTAGAGCCTCGAGACGATATGCGGTGGGTGTGGGAACGCTGGTTCTGATGCTGGCCGCGCCGGTACTTACATTTCTCATGGTTATGCCTTCGCGAGCGGCAATGGCGAGGGAGCCTTCCTCTGTTCCGCATAAGGAGGCGAGACCTGCCGGTAATTTGCTGGCTAAACTGCCGTCAGCGATATCGCTGTCATCGCCCTCGATCGATTATTTCCCTCCTCTGGTGGAGGCCTGGCTACTTGGCGTAGCGTTCTTCAGTCTGCGGTCTGCCGGCGGGTTTCTGCTGCTGGAGCGAGAGCGTCGAAAGCAATCCAGTCGCGTGAGCGATCGAGTGTTGATGTTGTGCCAGGCGCTGCAACGAAAGCTTCGCCTTGATCGCACCATCCAGTATTACCAATGCAGATGGTCGCAAGCGCCCGCCGTGATCGGATGGTTTCGTCCTATTGTGCTGCTGCCCGTGACTGCCCTCACCGGACTTTCGGAGGAGCAACTGCAATCGATTATTGCTCACGAACTGGCGCACATTCGCAACTACGACGCTTTCGTGAACCTTTTTCAGATCGGCGTTGAAACTCTATTGTTCTACCATCCGGCCGTGTGGTGGTTGAATAAGCGCATTCGGGCCGAACGCGAACACTGCTGCGATGACATGGCGGTCACGCTTTGTGGAAATGCTATCGAGTACGCGCGGGCGCTTACATTAATGGAAGAATGGCGAATCGCGCCGACACTGGCGATGGCTGCAAATCGCGGGCCGCTCACGGCGCGCATTCTGCGGTTGATCGACCTAAAATCGAGCGGTGATCGCGCTCGCCGCATCGGACTCGCAGGCGGAGTCTTGTGCTTGACCGCCGCGCTGGTTTCCGCTAACGCGCTGCTTCGCATCGCATATCCCACGGTGCACGCAAGCGCTACATCTCTCGCACAGATCTCTCTGGCTCGCTTTGCGCCAGCCGCTTCGAGGCAGTCGCCGTCTGGATCCACCCACAATTCAAGCGCGGCGCCTAAACCATCTCCGGCAAGTCCCCAGGCTGCCTCGGATTCCGCGCCGAGCGGTTCTTACATCGACGGGCTGAAATCGGCGGGATTGAATGATTTCACGGTCGATCAGCTCATCGCGATGAAGATTCAGGGCGTCTCACCTGACTATGTCCGTGATTTGCATGGCTTAAATTTCATGCCCACAGCGGACCAGCTTGTCACCATGAGAATTCAAGGCATCACTCCGGACTATGTACGCGGGCTAAAGGATGCGGGCATTCAACCGACCATCGATCAATTGATTGCGATGAAGATTCAGGATGTCACTCCGGAATACGTTCGCGCCATGCGTGAGCAAGGCTTGCAGTCCGACCCAGAAAAGCTCATCGCCATGCGCATTCAGGATATGACTCCCGATTATGTTCGCGATGTTCACGCTCTCGGCATGCAGCCCACGATCGAGCAGTTCATTTCCATGAAGATCCAAAGTGTCACGGCGGATTACATCAGAGGACTGCAGGCTGCAGGCTTTAAGTTCAGCGCGGATGAGGTCATTAGCGCCAAAATCCAGCAGATTGACGAGCAATTCATTCAACGGGCGGTCAAACACGGTTTCCAGAATCTCACTCTGGAGAAGCTGATTCAACTCAAGAACTTGGGAGTGCTGGAACCGCTGGCAGACATCTAGAAGTGAAATTATGAGATTTCTACGAACTTCCTCGTTCCTAGTGTTTGCTTTCTGCCTGCTTTTAGCCGTGTTCAAAGATCGCGCGGCTCAAGCGGGCGACGGCGGTCGCGCTGACCTTCGCAGTGGCGACTGGGCCATTCACCACTCCGACCAGCCGGGCAAAGTCGAGTTCTCGCTAAGGGAGCATCATCATGGAGGAGACTCGAGCAACGAATCCGAGTGGCCTATGAGCGCATTCGCCGGCGTGGATTTTTCGAAGCCGGGGCGTCAGGACGTCCGGTTCACGATCACACGCGACGCTGGCACCATCGAGTGCGAGGGCTTTCTCGATGATGGCGAGGGCACCGGCCTCTTCCATTTCGAGCCTGACCCTAATTACGCGGGCGAGATGCGTAAGTCTGGTTTTTCCATCGACCAAGAGAAGCAATACAGTATGACCGTGCACGACGTGAGTCTGGAATTCGCGCGGCAGATGAAGAGTGACCATCTCAGCGGCCTTGATGCGGACAAGCTCATCTCATTTCGCATATTTCGGGTGGATTCCGCCTTCATTGAAGAGTTGCGCTCAGCCGGGCTGAATATCTCCGACAGTGACAAACTCGTGGCTTTCCGCATTCACGGGGTCACGCCCCAAATGGTTCGCTTTCTGCATCAAGGGGGGTATAGGCCCGACGAAGACACTCTGGTAGCCATGAGAATCCATGGCGCTACACCGGAGTGGATGGAAGAGGTAAAGAAACACGGATATGATCACATCGATCTCGAAGAGCTGATAGCGTTTCGCATCCACGGCGTATCGCCGGAATTTATCGAGAAGCTGCAAGGATTGGGGTATGCCCATCCCGATCCGGAGCAACTTGTAGCGATGCGAATTCACAATGTCACACCCGAATATATCGCCGGATTGCGGGCGCGTGGGTTGCGCGATTTAAGCATCGACCAGTTGGTCAATATGCGCATTCAAGGGATCAACTAAAACTTCCGTGGTGAGAATTGCCAGCTCGTTGGCGAGCCTTTCCCGATGAGAGTTGGTGGTGGCCCAAAATTGCCACCCGCTGTCCTGCGGCCCTTAATTCTAAGAATCACGACTGCTGGTTTTTTTCTGGCACTTAATTGTGAGAACCTGCCTTGTCGCTCGGCTCGGCGAGCATCAAGACAAGCTCCTCTGTTTCCTACAGCAGGCGTAAGAGCCTAAAAGCGCGTCCGGCTTCGCCCATGCGTTCTGTCCACATTCCGGGCAAGTGAATTTCGTTTTGCGGGCTTTCTTCGCCTTCGCCTGTTGCCCTGCGGGTGCCGACTGCAGTGAAGCTGCAAGCCGTTCGCTTGAAGCTTCGCGTATATCTTGGCGTATGCGCCTCCGGGGATGATGTAATGGCTGACGCTCTGGCCGATTTCCTTGCCTCCAACTTGGCCGGTATCGCTCGCCTGCGAGCCTATCTCCTTCATCTTCGCGGCCCATGGCCGGTCATGGTAGCAACGGCGCGGCGGCGTTCCGTGGCTCTGCTGCCAGACATGCGCCATTTCGTGGGCGAGCGTTGAAAGTATTTCCTCGTCGGTGCGCCCGGTGAAGCTGTCCGGGTTCATCGCCAGTTCATGCGCGGCGGCGTTCTCGGTGCGGGCGGTGAAACGGTCGGGCGAGAAATAGCCTCGCGCCTTGGCGTGGCGTTGCAACGTGACAAGGACGTGGGGCAGGGAACCGGCGAAAAGTTCCGCGTTAAAGAAGTCGTACGCTTCCTGAAAGGCCCGGTATTGCGCCGGTGTAATGGCTTCGGCTTTGGTGGCGCTGCGTTTCATTGGGTGGCTCTCGTTGTTGTATTTGTATCGTACGATACAATATAATTTGGTTGCAAGCCGTTTTCGGGGCAAGATTATTGCTCTTTGGGTCTGCTGGCGTCATGCCGCGCAAGTAGTAGTGACTTGCGCGGCGATCTCCGTGGCTCTGCTGTTGATAAACTCGGCGGCACGTTGTGCGTGAGCTGCGGCGGTGAACACGGCTCGTTTGTCAGCAGCCAACACT
>DATNLE010000190.1:0-77833 GCA_035603035.1 Candidatus Acidiferrales bacterium
CCAAAGTTACGCTACCACTGAATCCACCGACATCGGTGACTGTGATCGTGCTCGTCCCGCTGCTGCCTTGGGTAATCGTCAGACTGCTCGGCGAATCCGATAGCGTAAAGCTCGGCGTCGACGAGCCAGCCAGAAGGTTGATCAGGCCCGTTGTCTTCGGACTACCCCACCCGGTGCACAGATCGTAGCCTGTTATGCCTGAATAGGTGCCGCAGCTTCCGCTGGTGATGTCGTGGAAAAGCGTGCTGTAACTAGAACCCAAAGCCGCCGGGTAAATGGTCGGGTTAAGGAAGCCGATCGAATCCCCGTTGGCCGCCGCCTGCTGGTTGGCCAGAGCCAGGTAGCCGGCCCACATGGGCGTCGCAAAACTGGTTCCACCGTAGTCGTTTGCCGTACAAGTGGTTTGGTCAGCGCAAACGTAGAAGGTAAAGTTCGCGTTGGCCGCGACATCTGGCCCATTCCGCAATGTTGTGGACCCTTTGTTGGACGAGGTGATCACACCCGAAAGCTGCTGCCAGGAGGGAATCGGGATGGAATCCGGTGAGATGCCACCGCCGCTATCCGCCCAGGCCGTTTCCGAAGCCCACGGGCCAGCCGCGCTGGAGGTTGTCAGATCCGTGCCGCCGACCGAAACGATGTTTGCATCGTCCGCCGGCCACGCTTCATTCGACGCAGACCAGGCCGAACTGTCGCCGGATGCGGCAAAAAAGTTTTGCCCTTGCGATGCCATTTTCTCAAAGTACGGATCAAGAGTGCTGGGGTCGGCAGGCGTCCAGCCCCAGGAACAACTAATCTGCTTCGACAGCGGAGCATCCGTGGTCACCGTCATCGCGCTAATAATGGCGCTATCCGTGCTTCCCACGTACACGTATAACCCGGTGATCCCAGGGGCCATGCCGAGCGCCTGTGTCATGTCGAGGATCTGTTCGGTGTCATCGCAGTCGCCGCCCGACCTGCTATCCACGCAGCTCAGGCTGGTTCCGTCGGTCGAGATGCCGGTGACAGTGGCAGTTTTCGTTTGTCGAGCGTTGCTGTAGTAGGTGTTCAAGTCGGCGATATCGTAGCCCAGGAACTCAAACAGACCGATGTTCTGGCCGGAGCCGGTCAGCGCGGTTCCGCCGTAGTAGGCCGCGCGCATGTCGCTGCCTAAGAACGAAGCCGAAGGGCCGGAGCCGGTCGTCGCGTGGGATACGACCCTGTCAGGATCGATTCCGTGAGCCTTCGCGTAGTCGCTCTTTTTAACGAACATCGGATGCGGGATGGAGTAGTTGTCCAGGCCGGAGATGTGCCAGAGGCGGAACGGCAGGTCTACCGTCGGTTCCCGGTCTGGACCGAAAAAGGTACGATTCTCAGCGGGATGCTGGTACGTACCCAGAGTCACATGGAAGGCCCTCTCGATGGCCGCCACTGTGCCGATAAGCCGGAGGTCCATGGCATCGCGGGAGCCGCTGACAATTTGAAAGCCGCTCGCTTTCGCGAAAGCAACCAGCGCGTCCCAATCTTCCTGGCTGGGTCCGAACCTCGCGGTAAACTCCTGGGGCGTGAGGAATTGATGGTAAGAACGGCTTGCAGGATCGTTGACTTCCTGTACAAAAGCTTGCAGCCCTGCGCGATCACGCAGTGCCAGAACAACGTCGAAGTGTATTGCTTGTGTCGCCGGGAGTTGCCCAACCAACGCCGCCTGACTGTTGACAACTGCGTCACGCACATGGCGCGTCAATAGGGGCAGTGGCTGGGCTTGGGAAAGGCTGTTTGCGAGAAACACAATCACAAGGATCGTAATCGTGGGGGAGATGAAGCTGAATTTGCGGGACATAATCCTCCTAGCTGGCTCGAGCGCTGTTATCCCCCGTGCGGTTCGTCCGATCCCATAGCCATATCTCCATGAGTTTCGCGCTGCCTCAAAATGGGGGGCTGCAGCGTTTGCAACCGGCAAAGCCGATTGCCTCCGGGTGAAAATGTTCCATCGAGCAATTGATGACGCCGCCTCGTCTGCAATCCGCTACCGACAAAGCATTCACAACTTCTCCCGAAAGACCGGGTAACGCTACAGTAGGGAAGACCCGCAGTCAAGATTCAAACATGGTTTCAGGCGTGAGTTATCCTGTATCGGGAATGCAGGCTCACGCTAGACACCGTGGAAGCGTCGCGCAGTGGTACTGGGCAAAAACTTTACTGGGCAAAAACTTCTGACCTCGAGTAATACAGCAGGCAGGGGTTACAAAACCTTATTATTCAAGATACTTGGTGCCCGCTTACCGCAATCAGTAACGGGACGGCTTGGCGGCCGTGACCACCCTCAGGTATCTTCCAATCCGAGGTTGTCCCTACCGCATGGCTGAATCTCTGCTTGCGGATTGGCGCAACCGCAGTTTAGTAAACCATGTTAGCCGATGATGGACGGCCTTATGGAAGGGGAGGCCACCGAGAAACAATGCCCGGCGTCCATTCTTAAGCCGGCCTGCTAACTCGCAGTCCCTTCGCGGATCTGTGTGAAGCGGGCAGAATGGCCGCGAAATAAGGCTGTAGGTACTGACCCATCTAGGGATCTGCTCCGCGCCTTAGAATAGCTGGGACTGAGGGATCACCATGCGGTGCACAATCTTAGGCCTACGCGCCTGAGTCCATGACTACTAAAGCCTACCCGGACCGTAAGCCTTTTCGCGAGAAAGCCAGGCTCGTGATTCTGGATCTTGACTGCTTTCTCTACCCTTACAACAAGACATTCCGAAACGCCGTCCTGCGGGCTTGGCGGGAGATCGAAAAGGAATACGGCCTTCCCATATTCCGCAGGAAAACAGCGCAAAAATTGATTGAAGAGGCTAAGCAAGAAGCGAACAAGAATCCAGATGACGCCTTATGCCGGTATATCAGCAAGCTGGCGGGAAACCTGGAAAGCAAGGGCCTCCCCGGCGCCTCCGTGATCGGCATGCTGGAAGTCTATTATCGCAGCCGGAAGCCAGCGCGCTCGGGCGAAAAGGAAGAAGACATTCAGCCTGATCAGGTCCTTGACCCGCCTTACAAAGACATGATCGCCATGGCTTTTAATCTGAGACTGCTTCAGAATCGTAAGAGCGGAAAAAAAGCAAGACTCACGCACGACGAACTGCAGGGAAAAATTGTGGAAGGAGACAAGGGGATTACACGGCTGTGGCATAGGCATATGGGCACCGGGTTCATCCGCCCCGACGCCGGACTGGTAAGCAAGATACGGCGGCTAACCGACGTTGGGGTTGAGGTCGCAGTCCTCACGCATTCCTTCAAGCATGGAGAGGGAGAGGCGATGGAAAAGCTGGAAAAGCTTGGCCTCAGAGAGGTGATTCCCGGGCATAATATTTTTGGGCTAGAAGAGATTTCTCCCCATAAAAAAGGCACGAACCCGGCGGTCTTTGAGAAAGTGCTTGCCGCCATTAACAACATGCGCGAGCCGGCCGACCCGATCAAGCCGATCGAGACGATCATGGCAGAAGATACGATCGGCAACCTGCGGGGTGCTAAGAAAGCAGGCATGCAAACCGTGTGGGTGCCGCGCAGGGACAAAGGCGTCCCAAATCATCGCTCACGTAAGCCGCAGAAAAAGCTCGCTTCGGTCGATCATATCTACGCTACGCCGCATCAGTTTCTGGACGCGCTGCTTGCTGCAATCCATGCTTCCGCTGAAGCCCCTGTAAGGGCGGAGGTACCCAGGGGCCGAGAGTAAGGTTTTCAAAATGTGCTCATTTCAGAAAACCGCGCTGACCTATCCCGCGACTCGCCATCACGGGCGCGACCCTCGCGCTGTTGCGAGCCCGCCAGGCCACCAGTTCCAATCGCCCGCAATACGAAGGAGCGCGGGACCGATCACAATACGAACGAGCGTGGCGTCAATCAACACGGAGACCGCCAACGTAAATCCAATCATCTTGACCACCAGGAAACTTCCGAAGGTAAATGCCACAAATACCACGATCATAATCGCGGCAGCGCTCGTAATCAGGCCTGCGGTTCTAGCCAGACCCTCCGGAATCGCATCCATTTCACTGAGCCCGCTCCTTCTGGCTTCGAGAACGCGTGCAACCAGAAATACCTCGTAATCCATGCTTAATCCGAAAACGATGGCAAAGGCGACGATCGGAACAAGAGGAAACACGCTACCGGTTCCCTCAGGAACTCCCAGGAAGCTGCTTCCGTGCCCGTTTTGGAAAACCAAAACCAATGCTCCGAAGGACGCGGCGACCGAGAAGAGGTTGAGTGCGATGGCCTTCAGGGCGACGAAGATGGATCGGAATCCACAGAGTAGCGCAAGCAGCGTCCCACCTACTATAAGCGCCATCACCGACGGAAAGCGGTCTCTGATAATCGTTTCGTAATCGGCGTTCAGTGCCGGGATGCCCCCAACGAGAAGCGTTGCGCCAGGAACTCCGGTGAGAACTAGCGCGCCGGTCTTCCGAAGCTCCCGCACCCAGTTGACCTGGTCGCGAAGGGAGACCGAACTCGCGGGTAACACCTCAAGCAGCGCCGCTTTCCCGTCGCTACTCAGAAACGTTCGCCGCGTCTCCCGCGAGAGGTCACGGAGGGCAGACCGGTTGCTCTCCGCAATCGCAGTGATAGAAATCACGCGGCCAGAGCGAGGATCGCTCGCCAGGCGCTTGGTGACACGATCAAGCACATTCCACCCAGCATCGGTTTGCGTGATGGAGTCCGTTGGAAGCTCGACAATGATGCGCAACGATTCAACCACGCCTTCCCGATCCATCTGCTTCAGGCTGTGCAGGGCACGGACCGATTCCGCAGCCTCCGGAAGCCAATCTCCCCGGGGGACACTGGTATCCAGTCGTCTGATCTGCCAGGCGAGCAGGAGCAACGGAGTGCCTGCCACAAAGAGGGCAAGCCAGGGATGCGCGACAATCACCTTTCCCCATTGCCGCCAGCGCTTTCCCGTTTTCGCGGCCCTTTGCGCATCCAACTTTGGAGTAAAGGGCAATCGGCCAAAATTAATCCGCGGACCGAGCAACGCCAGCGATGTCGGAACGAGAGTATTTGTAATCAACACACTCATTCCCGCCACCAGAAATCCCGCGATACCGATGGAACGGATTTCGCTGATCGGAACCGTCAAGAGGGCTAGAAATCCGATGGCTACCGTTGAGGCGGAAATCAAGAGCGTGCGACCTGCCTGATGTGCCGCGATGACCGAGGCCGCGGGTCCATCGTTCCCGGCGGAAATCGCTTCCCGGAAGCGGCTCACCATGAGGAGCGCGTAGTCGATGCCCAAGCCCAGGCCAAGCATGGTGGCCAAATTCTGCACCAGAATGGACAGGTGCCAGCGCTGGGCCAGGAGTCCTGTAATCGCCAGAGTGGTCGCGATGGCCAGCTGGCCCACCGCCAGTGGAATCAGGGCGGCCATCAGGCTTCCAAAAGCCACCAGCAGAAGTGCGAGGGTCGCGGGGATCACCAGACTTTCGCCGCGTTGCACGTCGTCCGCGCTCGCTTTCCGAATATCGAAATTCAGTGGAATCTCGCCTGTGAGTTCAAGATGAACCGCCGGATAACGGCCCCGCAGTTGATTTTCAAGCGAGCTCGCCAGCTGGTGAAGCTTCGGAACAAGCGACTCCACGGGACCGTCGGCCGACACGAGTCCTACGAGAACAAACGTTCCCCCTCCCCGGCCCAGAAAGATCGGATCGCGCGAGTCGAGATAGGACACCACTCCCGAAACCCCGGGTTGGTCTCTCAGTCCGGCCACGATGGTTCCTAACGCTTGCCCGCCTTGCTCCGAACCCGCAGGCGGGAGTCCCTGAATCACCAGGACCACGCGGTCTACGAAGGGCGACCGAAAACGATTGGCCAGCTCCTGCCGGACAGTCTCAGCTTGGCTCCCTTCGACGCGGGTTGCGGTCTCCAGGTGGCGCTCCGCGTGAAAAGAGAATGGAAGAAGTGCAATGGCTGCTGCGAGGACGATCCCTGACACCCAAAAACGGCGCACATGCATCGTACTCATAATGTCATACAAGATCGTCTTCACGTTCACGGAAACTCTGCGGCGGCACCGATGAACTGCAGAGGCAAAAAGAGTTGCTTCGTCCGCGGAACCCGTTCGTATGTTCGCGCTTCGTGTCGCGAGTATACACTTGCGCAAGGCTCACATTGATAGCTATGTCAATCTGATAAACTCTCCCCATCGGCTTGACAGGATCAATTCGCACTTTACTGTTATTCGGACTCCTTACTGCCATCCAAGCTGGAGTGACAGACCCTCGCCTTGGCGACTGGGCGCTCATCTCAGCGCAGTCCAGCCTGGATCCTCCGAATCGGCTCTCCATTACGCATCTGCACGACGCGGTGCATGTAGTCATGTCAGGCGAACAGCATTTCGATTTCACGGCGCCTCGGAACGGACACGATTCACCCGCACCCGGCAATCTCGGCTTCAATCAAATTGATCTGCACAGGATCGATAAGAGACAGGCGGAGGTCACGGAGAAAAAAGATGGTACGGTTGTGGCGACGGTTCACGAACAACTTTCGAAGGATGGAAGGGAGCTCGTAACCACGACGGCCACCCCGGGCCACGCCGATCAGATCACGGTGTGGACGCGAAGCGGAGGTGCGAAGGTCGCCAATGACCTGTTCGTCGGCGAGTGGACGCAAGATCTCAGCAAGACCCGTTTGCGGCAAGGTTTGGTGCTCAAGATCGAGCCGGACGGAAGCGGCGGGGTCCGTTTTCTGGGTGACTTCAGCTATACCGCCCGCTTTGACGGAAAGCAATACGATCTAAAGAACTCGCGCAACGATACCGTGACGCTTGAACTTGTCGATCCTCACACCGTGGATGCGATTTGCCGACGGGACGGGCAAGTCACTCAAACGGATCGATGGCAGGTTTCCGCGGATGGGCAGCAGATGACGCTATCCACGACAGGCACGTTGGAATCGGGCCAGCGGCTGACGGAGAAGCTCGTGTTTAAGAAGCAGTAGCGCATAATGCGTCTGCGCGGTGCAGAGGCCGATCGTTGCCGGGTCGATCTGTGTAATCGGGATGTTCAACAACTGTCCAGTAGACTGTAGAAATGACCCGCGATCCCGCAGCGGTTAAAATCGTGATCCCGTCACAAATCTCGGGGTGGGATGTTTCGACCGTACAGTATCGGACGATGCTTCCTACCTGCCTGCGCTTAGGTCAAACACCAGCGCGGCGCCGTAGCTCCGTTGGACCGGATCTGCTTGAGGCGCAATCATGGGTAGCAGGGACGCGTGTTTGTGAGCGAGATGACTCATGTGCGTGTCATAGACGTGGCGTCCGATAAACCAGCCCATGGTGCCCCCGGCAACGACGTCTGACGCGAAGTGTTTTCGTGCAGCGATACGCGCTGCGCTCACTATCCCGGCAAGGCTGTACGCAGTTATGCCGACGATTTTCTTGTGTTTGAATTCATGATCCAACAAAGAGGCGATGGACCATGTCTCCATCGCGTGACCGGACGGGAATGAAGATCCTCCGGCCCAAAAGTCGCCGGGGTGTTTATCGTCGGGACGATCGCGACGAAAGATCTCCTTCAATACCTCCACCACAATCAGGCTGTCGACCAACGTTTCCGTTCCGAGAACACCGATTTCCCGGCCTTTCGGATTGTCGCGCCAGGCTCCGTAGACATAAGAGCTGGCTACGATAGGGATCAATGTGTACGACGCTCCAATATTAGAAATGCGTCCACCCCAACTAACCTGGCCACGGCTGTTTTCCAAGGTGCCCGCTATGCGCCTGTCGCCGACGATCAATCCTCCCGTGACAGCGATGGGCACCAGCCATTCCAGCGCATTGTGGCGATTTGCGTGGAAGGGGCTGGTGAAAATGTCTTTTTCGTCCAGCAAGATGTTCAAAGCTAGCTTTCGTAGGAGAGGCTTTGGCCTCTCGGTGTCCCCCGGATAAAAAATTCGATCTCGCCGATCTTCGACAAACGGGCTTTTGCTGTCCGAGTCATCGCTTTCTGTATTCCCTTCGACCGGATTGGCCTCTGCGAAAACCCATTGACCGGTGAGAAATTGCGTCTGAGCCAGCGAGTCCTGAGCCACGCATACCGCAGGTGCGAGAGCCCCTAGAATCACCAACGTGTGCAGTAAGCCATTTGTTTTCATCGCTTCCCTTTAGGTCTCATGTCTCCCTCAGGAAACCGTTTGACCTGAATTGGCGAAAAATCGCTACTACACCCTGTGATGATTTTAAGAGCGCCGAGGCTGCGCGAAAATCATCTCGCTCCGCACTGAGGATCCGGTTGGAATGGCCTGCGTAGTCGGGGAGAGTGATGGCCGTTCCGCCGGAGGAGGTCATGCAGCGAATCTTCAACTGCGTCGGGGATAATATTTATGTGGGGGACGATTGAACTACGTTCCATCAATCCTTACGCCAGGAGCGACTGGAACGATGTGGGAATCGGACCGGATTTCATGGTCCAGGGCTTCCGACGCACTAAAGGCTGCGCTGAAGTTAGCAGGCGAGATGCTGGCGACAAGAGATTAGCGCTATTGATCGACGTCCGGCTTATCAAATAACGTGCAATTCGGAAGCTAACTGCTGTCAACATGCGATTTCGCTCATGGAAACGCGATCATCTCACACCTGCTCCGGCGCTTCGATCTTCGGAATCTTTTCGATACACTCCGGATCTCCAGCAGCGGCCATGCACTGGAGGCAATCCGCACCGCAATCGATACCTCTGCGATGGGTCTCGATGGTCAGTTCCTGCTCGCATATCGGCGACACGGCATTGACCTCACGAGCCGCGACCGAAATGATCCCCTTGCGATACATAAATTTCAGGATGCCGTTGACCGTATCTTCCAGAGAGGGGTCGGGTTTGCCCCACGCGGAGGCATCCCGGGCCATTTGATAGGAAGAGCTGTCATACCGTTTGAACTCCATCGCGGAGATGTTGTCGACAGAGCCCACCAGAAAATCCAGCAGGGGAAAGAGAAGATCTTCCTTCCGGCATCTCCGGATCAGCTCGGGAACGAAATCGGGAAGGCTGAATCTTTCGAATTGCCGGCCAGTCGCTTTGGTAATGAGCCCGGTAATATCCATCATGTTCGAATAATCGTCCCGAGTGACATGGTAAGTCTTATTCGCGGTACCGGGAGTGGTAGAGATCGCAATGATATTGTTGGCTACAATGTCGGCTGGAACAAAGCTGACCTGGTTGAGAGTATCGACGCCAATGCCGTGATTCACCATAAAGGCAACTAAGCGAACCGCGATATCGAAGTTGTTACCTCCACCCGTGACGGAAGGACTCACGAGAGCTGGCCGGAAAATCCGCGCGGAAAGTCCCCGGTTGCGCGCGTCGACAACCACCTGTTCCGCTACCCATTTCGATTGACTGTATCCAAAATCGAGCAGCTCCATATTCTCGTTCAGGTCGGTCTCATACAAGACTGATTTGACCGCCCAGCCAAATACGAAGGTAGTCGAGACATAATTGAACTCTTTGGGCCTTCCCTCGAACGCCAATCTTACGACCTCATTGGTTCCGAGCACATTCGCGTCACGCATCAGGTCGTAGTTGAAGAGGTAGTTCACGGTTGCACCGTTGTGGAACACCGTGTCGATTTTACGCGCGAGGAAATCCCACACGTCCTGCCTCAGGCCAAGCTTTGGCTGCGCGAGATCGCCGGAGACGGGGATCACGCGGGCCTCGAACATCTCCATCAGTCCTGTTCCGCAGGGTCCCATTGACTCCATCGCCGCTCTCAGTCTCCGCCTGCCCTGCTTTTCGTCGGAAGACCTGACGAGAACATACATCTTCGCCTGGGTCTGTTCCAGCAGGCTTTTGATGAGGAATGGCCCTATGAAGCCTGTCCCGCCCGTCAGCAGCACATGATTCAGCATCGGTATCTCCGGCATGGAG
Organism: Candidatus Acidiferrales bacterium; assembly: GCA_035603035.1. Taxonomy (GTDB): domain Bacteria; phylum Acidobacteriota; class Terriglobia; order Terriglobales; family Acidobacteriaceae; genus Sulfotelmatobacter. The sequence continues at coordinate 9,882 of DATNLE010000190.1, forward strand.
GAAGGCACCGGAGGCTCGAAGATCAGCTTCCGGTCCGTGCTCATCATCTGTTTCTCAGCGGCGCACTGCTCTTCACGGAAAGCGGCGAGGGAATGGCGCAGATGAATCAGCGCCTCTTCGGGAGCGCGCTCCAGTTGTTCGGCTAGTCCGAACAGCTCGGCTACACTGACACGCTGAATGACCCCAATATCTACCTGCATCGCCAGGAACTCGGCGCCTTTGTCTTTCAGGAGTTCCTTGAGCTCATGCATGAATACAACAAGATCCAGGGAATCCAGGCCGGCTTCGATGAGGTTGTACGATTCCTGACCGGTCAGGTTGTACCTGGCTTTTAATTCGGCGAATGAGGAATGCATGTCGGAATGGGACTTCCCGGCGTCCTTCTCCCGCGAAAAGTCGGAGAGAACTTTGAACTGACCTTGCAGCCACATCTGCTTGGTCTTATGGCGCATGATCTTCCCCGAACTCGTTCTCGGGATCGCACGAGGCGCAATGAAGGAAATCAGCGCCACTTCCACGTTGAGATAATTCCGGACCGCAGCGGCAATCTTTCGAGCCTCGGGAACTGCCCTGGGATTTTTGACTTCGGCGACGATTGCCAGCGCAGGTTCGCCGTCTTCCTGAACCTGGAACGCGGCCACGCAATTGTGCCGGATCAGACTGGATGACTTCTCCACGACGTTCTCAATGTCCTGCGGATAATAGTTTTGCCCGCGGAGAATAATCATGTCCTTGATGCGGCCGCAGACGTAGAGTTCGCCGTTGTGGATAAATCCCGTGTCGCCGGTCCGCAGGTAGCCATCGTCATAGGGAGTATCGTCCACGAGCCGCGCCCGAAACTGCTTCAGAGTTAATTCAGGATTGTTCCAGTAACCCTGGCACTTACCGCTTCCGGCAACCCAGATTTCGCCGATGCGCTCTGGCTTAAGAGGGAAATGTCCTTGGGGATCCACGATCTTAACCTCGAGACCCGGGAGCGGGGTTCCACAACTGACAATCTGCGTGGCGCCGCCGATTTCTGAGACCTGGGTAGTCATGCGGGCTTTCCCCAGCGCCAGGGCACGCTTGTTGACGGAAACCATGTTGCGACCGCCCAGTGACACCGCCAAAGTATTCTCCGCCAGCCCGTAGGCGACGTAGAAACTCTCGGACTTGAGTCCATAGGGCTGAAACGCTTCTAGAAACCGGGTGTAGGTATCCGGTTTTACCGGTTCCGCGGCGCACATCAATACGCGAAGCGAGCTGAGGTCACAAGCCTCCAGGTTTTCCTTGGAAAGCCTCCCGGCGCGCAAGCAATAGTCGTAGGCGAAGTTGGGGGCAGCCGCGGCAGTGGCGCGGTAGGTGGTTATCGCATTGAACCATAGGATCGGCCGCTGAATGAAGTCCATGGGAGCGAACCCGTACGTCGTGCCACCTTTCAGTGCCGGATAGAGGTAGCAGCCGATCAGTCCCATATCGTGATACTGCGGAAGCCAGGAAACGACGACTGGCGCCGGATGGTCGATCACGAGCGGATAGGTATCCAGGATGTTTTCGTGGGTCACGATCACGCCCTTGGGCTCCATCGTCGAACCCGACGTGTACTGGAGGAACAAGATCTTCGAAGGATCGCCAGGCAGCCGGTCCGAAATCGTGTCCACGAAATCCTCCGTGACGATCCACGGAAGAGCGGAAATGTAATCTATATCGACGCCCGACACCGAGACTCCACGTCTGGCGAGATTCGTCTTGAGAGATGCGTGGTAATCTCTGCTGGTTAAAATCCCAGCCGCCTGGCAATCTTTTGCGATGTGGACGGTCTTGTAGAGAGCGCTCTGGAAGCCGCGCGAACTGGGGGGATAGACCGGCACGGGGATCAATCCGGCGCGCACGCAACCAAAAAATGCGCAGATCATTTCGAGCCCCGGCGGGTAGGCAAGCAGAACCCGATCGCCTGCCGCGAAGCGGCCCTCTTTCCGCAAATGTCCGGCGATCGCTTGCGCTCGGCGGAGAAACGACGCGTAGGTGTGGGTTTCGATCGGATCGCCGTTTAGGTCAAGGTACGAATAAAGTGGTTTGTTCGGATGCTCATCTGCCAGCCTATCCAGGTTGTCCAGAATCGACGCTGTCATCAATCAGCGATCCTCCAAGATCGAATAGAACGCAAGCCAGTAAAACCAAACATCCCTCGCCACCGAGCGAGGGAAACACAATTGAGTCTCAAGGTGCAGACCGGAGTTGTGGGCTGACTGTAAGAAATGTACGCCTTTTTTTTCTCAGTATAAACCGCCGATCGACTAGCTGGGGAACAGACGTTCTCCAATTCGCCACATAAGGCGCGAGACTTGCGAAGCAACGCCAAGCTTCTATGGCCCCACGCAAGAGGCCCCGTTGCTACGGATCATCGGTTGGTACATTAGCAAAGCATTGGGACAACGCCATGCGTCATCGCTTCCTGGATGAAGCGCCGCACCCACGTTTTGTCCGTTCCAAATTTTATTGATTGCCCTTAAGGGCTCGCAATAAAATATTTCTGGCAGACCGTCGGCCGCGGCAACAATTTCGCCGTGGGCCAGGGTCATTCATGTAACTTGTGGAACGCGTCGGCTCTAATTTACCATGATCGCGGAGGCGGCGATGAGGTTCGAGACCGAAACGGTGATTGCTCAAGAGCCGGAGATATCGGATCTTGTGCCATCGGAAAGCTCGGCGTCGCCGATTTTCGAGCCGGTCGGTGGTTCTTCCTTTCCGAAAGTCTTACGTAGCCGCCTGGATAGTTTTTTTGCCGAACAGGACATTTCCCCTAAAGCGGACCGTATGATGCGGGTCAAAATCGCTGCAGGTCTGGCAGTCCTCGCGGGGAGCTGGATTGCTCTGTATGCGCTCCGGCCCGGTTCATGGAAGTTTGTTGCCCTCTACCTTTTGGGCGGGCTGGCGCAGACATTCCTTTTGTTGAACATCGCCCATGACAGCAATCACAATGCCATCTCGTCGCGGTCGGTGGTAAACAAAACCCTGAACTATGTCTTCGATTTGTGCGGAATCAGTTCGTACATGTGGCGCATTCTCCATCATCGGGGCCATCACTCCTGCATCAATCTCCACGGCGAAGACGACGCGCTTTCGGGTCGCGGCATCTTTCGCTTTACGCCCCATGAATCCCGCTTGCCCTGGCACCGGTTCCAGCACATCTACGCGCTGTTCGTTTACGCGCTGTTCTCTCTCGATTACGTGTTTTTCAGGGACTTCCAATGCTTTTTCTTCCCCACCCACGAATATCTGAGACGCACCAAACATTCTCTGCGAGAATACGCGATTCTGCTTGCCGGCAAGGGCTTCTACCTCACCTACATGCTTGTTTTGCCGGTGATGGTGCTGGGGAATTCGCCTCGGCTGGTTGCCGGGGCGTTCCTCCTGGTCAATTTGATCGTCGGTTTGACCGTAACGCTCGTATTCCAGTCGACGCACACCATCGACAGCACCTACTTTCCCTCGGACCGTTGTGAGTTTGACAACGGCGTGTATCACATCTTCGCGACAACCGCCGATTATGCAACCGAAAACCCGCTTGTCGGCTGGCTCGTGGGCGGGCTTAACCATCACATCGTCCACCACCTGTGCCCTTTCGTGTGCCATACCCACTATGCTCCTCTGACCAGGATTGTGAAGGAGACTGCCGAAGAGTTTGGGATCTCTTATCGGCAGAACCCCACCATGACCGGGGCCATCCGGCATCATCTGATACTCTTAAAGCAACTGGGGAAGGAAAACTGATTCTGAGGGTTTATCCTTTGGGTACGGCCCAGCCACCACTGCCTACACGTGACATGGAAACTGTTCCGCTTCGAGGCAAATATCAGGACGGTTGGGTATGAGTTCATCAACGCCGGTCCCCATTGTTTCCCGATTTCGCTGCTTTGCGGATTCTCGCGCAATGGCCCGCAATCCCGTCCAGGTTTTGTCCAGATACAACGAAATCTTCGGCGACACATTCCGCATCTATTTGGGTGGTCTCAAGGAAGCGATCGTTACCATCGATCCCGCTGTCATTCAGCACGTGTTGAAGACCAATGCCGAGAACTACCAAAAATCCGAAATTCAAGTAAAGCGTATGGGACACTTCCTGGGGAAAGGTCTTCTGACGACCCACGGAGAAGCCTGGCGCACGCAGCGGCGTCTCATCCAGACCGGCTTCGATCGAAAGCAACTCGATGTGCTGTCGTCCATCATGCAGGACTCCCTCGCCGAGTCGCTGCGGGATTTCGACAGTCAGGTCCGTGTAGGCCCTGTCGATATCTACCCCCGCCTCATGAAGATTACCTTCGCGATGGTCGCCCGATCGCTGTTTGGCGCGCGCTTGAAGGATGAAGACATCGATCTTGTCAGCCAGACCATCTGCACCGTCCAGGAATTCATCGTTCGGCAAACCCTTCAGCCCTATCTGAATCCCTGGTTCGCGGCCTCGGGCGAACTGCGCAAACACGAAGACATGCGAGCCCGCGCGGATGCCATTCTGCTCGAATACATCAGGAAGCGCCGCAACGAACCGCCCGGCCACGATCTGCTGCAGACATTGATGGATGCGCGTTACAGCGATGGCGAAGGCATGAGCGATGAACTCATCCTGAGTGAGAGCATGCAGCTTCTGGTGGCCGGCCATGAAACCTCGTCGAATGCTCTATCGTGGCTTCTTTTTCTTTTGAGCTCGCGTCCAGACTGCCTTGAAAGGATACGGCAGGAGTTTGATACCGTGCTCGGCGACGCCCGTCTGAGCTACAGCGACGTTCCCAAATTCGAATTTGCGACTCAGGTAATTCAGGAGGCGCTCCGCCTCTTCCCGCCGTTTTGGATGGTCGACCGCATGGCTGTCGCAGACGACCGTGTAGGCGACGTCGCCATACCCCGGGGATCGATGGTCATTGTGTATGTGTATGGGGCGCATCATGCCCCGCGCTACTGGCAAAATCCTGAGAATTTCGATACGGAGCGTTTTACCAAAGCAAACGAGAAGCCGCGCACGCCCTTCACCTTCCTTCCCTTCGGGGCGGGACCGCGAGGCTGTATCGGCGGAAATTACGCGATGCTGCAGATCCTCATGATTTTGCGCGATCTGGTCAGAACCTACGATTTTCAGTTGGCTCCGGGCCAAATCATCGAAGCTCGCCCGATGGTCATCCTGCGGCCGAAACACGGAATCCGCATGATGTTCACCACGGCAAATTGTCATCATGTGCTCATTGAAGGAGTGCATTCGCATCGATAAGTCAGCATATCGGCATGACGAGTGGCCCAATCCCGATTGCTCCCTCTTGACGGCTATGCGGAAGTTATCCGCATGCCGACACTAGATCGATCGGTGGCTTTTGGCCAGCGAGACCTGAAGTTGTCGAGAAGTCGGCTTCGGGGAGATCGCCTTTGATCTCCTCCAAGCCCGTTTACGAACAGTGTTCTGCTCATCCACAGGTCTGAGCAGTAGAAACGGGGAGACTCGGTAATTCGAGCCCAGCCGGGCACGCTGGTGGCGGATACTCTTGTTCCGCTCGGTCCGCGAGGCAGGCAGGTCTCGCGCATTCCCGCGGTTCGTAACGCCGGCATGGGTCGCTTGCACCTGATTCAAGTGCGCGTTCCTACTCTTGCTTCGCAGTAAATCGCTGCGATAAGGGATTCCAGTGAAGCTCTCTGCAGTGATTGTGTTGGCCAGTTTCGCCCTTGTCGCCTTCCGCTGTGCGGTTGGCCAGCAAACCGGGAAAGAGATTGTCATTGAAGTGAAAGACACTTTGTCGCAGACTTCCGCCGCGGCTGACCATTACGTCAGCGGATACCACTCATCGGTCGATGGAGAAACGATCCACTACCATTCACCGGACCCGGATGCAGACTCGGCGTTGCTGGTAAGAGGGCAGAACGTCGCTCCCTCAATCTCCTGGGAAACCGAGCCCATGCCGGATGTGCATAGCGACTTTACCCAGTTCATCTGGCTGGCAGGGATTGAATGTGCCGGCTTTAGCGGGGAAGTGGAGAGCCACAATTTCGCCTTCCTGATCAACGGCCAGCGGTGGTTCACCTTCAGGAATGCGAAGGATGACACGGCGAAGAACTGGAAGATTACAGGGAAGGACGGCTCTGAACTGAGGTTCAATGCGGCGATGACAGACAGGGCGGGTGATTTGTTCGGGTACATGACCCTCAAAGCTCCTGCGAAAGACTTCCGGCCCGGAAGCTCGCTCCTGCTCGAAGTGAGAGGAGACAATTCGGGAAGCCCGGATTGGTACATGACTTTTCAACATGCCTTCAACTTCGCACCGAGGGTACGAGCCGAGCCCGCTCTGGTCAGAGATGCCGGTCGCGAGATGCAATCGCTGCGCCTGAGCCTGGACAATCTGAATGCCGGCAGAACGCTCAGTCTGCGCACGCCTACGCGAGAAATTGCCGATACGCCGCTAAAGATCGGAGCAAATGCCTTGCAGATCGCCGTTCCCCAAGCAAAGTCTCCGGAAACGGTCGCGATCCGATTCAAGCTGAACGGGCAGCTTGTGCAGACCGACAACATTCAGGTCGTACCCGTCAAGAGAAAGAAGATTTATCTCCTGTGCTATTCGCACAACGACATCGGATACACAGATCTGCAGGCCGACGTCGAACGGAAACAGTGGAAGAACCTGGAGGAGGCGATCCAGCTCATCCACCAGACGTTGGATTACCCGCAGGAGGCCAGGTACAAGTGGAATATGGAGACGATCTGGGCGCTCGAGAGTTACCTCAAGCAGGCTTCTCCCGCACAACAGAAAGAAGTGTTCGCCGATATACGAGAAGGAAGCATCGGGATCAGCGCACTTTACGCCAACATGCTTACCGGCCTCGCCAATGCGGAGGAAATGCCGCATTTCTTCGACTTCGCGCGGCACCTCCGAAGCGAGTACCAGCTCCCGATGACGACGGCCGTGACTTCGGATGTTCCCGGTTTCAGTTGGGGGCTCGTTTCTGCCATGGCACAGAGCGGCGTGAAGTATTTCGCCACGGCGCCGAACTCGGGCGATCGCATCGGATACACCTTACAGGCGTGGGGCGACAAACCGTTCTACTGGGCGTCGCAATCGGGCAAGGAAAGGGTACTCACCTGGATGGCCGGTGCAAGCTATTCCAGCTTTCATGAAGGTTCACTCAGCCAACTCGGGGACGAAAAAATTATGAACCTGATGCGAAAGCTGGATGAATCATCGTATCCCTACGATATGGTGCAGCTTCCTTACACGCTCGGTGATAATGGCGGGCCGGATCCAACCCTGGCCGATTTTGTCCGGCATTGGAATGAGCGATACGTGACGCCGCGGCTGATCATTGCGACGCATGACCAGATGTTCCGGGAATTCGAGGATCGCTACGGCGCGACTCTCCCCGTCGTGCAAGGTGACTTCACTCCTTATTGGGAGGACGGGGCGGCCTCTACCGCCTACGAGACTGCGCTCAACCGTGCGACGGCCGATCGCCTGATTCAGGGAGAGACGTTGTGGTCGATGCTGGCGCCAAGCGCGTATCCGGCGTCGGAATACGAGGCGGCATGGCGCAATGTGGCCTACTTCGACGAGCACACGTGGGGAGCGCACAACAGCACGGAAGAGCCGGACTTACCTTTTGTGAAACGACAGTGGGAGACGAAGCGCGAGTTTGCGCTGAATGCAGACAGGCAATCGCGCGAGGAATTGGAAAAGGTATGGCACGCTCGATCGAAAAGGGAACCGTCGCATAAAGCAATCCAGGTCTACAACACAAACTCCTGGCCGCGGACGGACATAGTCTTTCTCTCGCCGGAGGAGAGTTCGGCGGGAGATCGGGTGATCGGACCCAGCGGCAAGCTGCTGCGGTCGCAACGCCTGTCTACAGGAGAACTGGCGGTGTTGGTCGACAACATCCCGCCGTTTTCGTCCGAGGAACTTGTAGTAACCCCGGGGAACGCCGGCAGAGGTGATTCCGCAAAGGTCAGGGGGATTGGGCTGGACAATGATTTTCTTTCACTGTCGATCAACCCGCAAACCGGGGCGATCGCGAGTCTGAAGAAAAATGGAATTGAGCTGGTGGATGCAGCGCGCGGAGGGCTGGATGAGTATCTCTATGTGCCTGGCACCGATTCGCGAAAAGCGCACGGGATCTCGAACGTGCATGTGAGAGCGAAGGAACAGGGAGACCTGCTGGTCTCCCTTCTGGTGGAGGGCGATGCGCCCGGCGCGAAGCAGTATTCCAGCGAGATCCGACTCGTCGAAGGAATCGATCGCGTGGACGTGATCGCTAATATTGACAAACTCGCCGTACGCCAAAAAGAGGGAGTGCATATTGCCTTTCCGTTCTCCGTACCTGAAGGCCAGGTGCGCTACGACGTGGCCGATGGAGTGGTTCGTCCGGAGACCGATCAGTTAGCCGGTGCTTGCAAGAACTTTTTTTCGGTGGAGAGCTGGGTGGACATTTCGAACCGGGAGTATGGTGTAACCTGGGCAACAGCGAACGCGCCGCTGGTGGAACTCGGCGAGATCACGGCCGAACAGCCCTGGATGAAGTCGATCAAAACGTCCTCTTCGATCTACTCCTATGTCATGAACAACTACTGGCATACAAATTACAAGGCTGATCAGGAAGGACCTGTCACATTTGCCTATTCTATTCGGCCGCACGCGGCGTTCGATGCAACGGAAGCCGCGAAATTCGGTACCGAGAGAAGACAGCCGTTAATGGTTAGCCTGTCGGGCTCGCCCGGGCCATTGCATCTTCCACTGATGGAGCTCTCTTCGACGAAAATTATTGTCTTTTCCATTAAGCCAGTGGCGGCTGCGAACCGTTGGCTGGTTCATGTCTATAACCCAACAGCGGCGGATCAAATGGCGGAACTCCGATGGAAGGACGGCGAGCGCGTGTCCATCCGTCGCAGTGACGCTGCGGGAGAGTCTGGTAGTTCCGTCCGGAATTTCGAGCTGGCTGCTTTTGATGGTGCGTATTTTCTAATATCCCAAGAGTGACTTCAGCTGTCGACGCACGATCGTGACCGTGACGCACTCCCTGGAGATTCCAGCGAAACCTTAGTTAGCGCAGGAGAGTAGCGCCTTCAATGCGACTGGCGCAAACGCTACCCAGATCCTCATAACTTCGAAAAACCCAACATACTTTTAATCACGCGAGGCCGGATTGAGAATATGGCCCCTACTCGGATCGGCTTGGTCATCTGCTCAACGCCCTCGACGGAACCTATCTCCATGGTGACAAGCGATTGAGTGACGCAGGCCCTGCCGATGCGATCTGGTTCGAGGAAGACCGCCGGAAATATGTCGACCTGTTCCCTAAACAGGACTCGTCGGAGCGCTCAAAGCGGGTGCTCGATTCGACCACAAAGGGTATCGACGGATTTGAGTCGCCTTTTGGGTCGGGAGCTTTTGGCGACGTTTGACTGGTTGATGGAACGAGAGCATGCGGAACCGACCATTTCTGGTATTCGATCATTCGATCGGGCATTCGAAAATGCCCTTAGGAGAGGCATCTGCCCGCGCGGAATCTTCGCCTCTTTGATGACCGTCTGCTAAAGATTGCGCTTGCTCGACTGGCCCTCAAGGTTGGCTCCGGCACTTCGGCCTCGTCGGTCGATCGCCCCTCCGAGTTCTGTGCACGATTGAAAGGTTTTACTTGGATATCAGAATTGCTCCCTTTACGGGTTAGAGGTTCTGCGGTTTTCCGGAGAGAAGCTTTAAGAGCACGGAGCGAATCAGTTCCGGCTGGTGCTCCCCTGTGCTGCCGGCCAGGGTGTACATGCGCTCGAAACCGCGGGGTCCCTCAACCTTTATTTCCCAGTCGTCGCTGCCGCGAGAACCGACGATTGAGATCCGCCAATCGCCTTGCAATTCCCAGAGTGCGTGTTCGATCGAGGCGACAATCTCGGACCGGCTGGCTGGATCACCCGTGTTCTGCATTTCGACAACCACTGCCATGATGACTCTTAATTGTAGCGAGGGCAGGGAAGCGTTCCCCGTTAGTCCCATTTGACCGGCATTCTAGTCGCGTATTTGGAAAAGATCCGGCTGCGAAGCCGTGTCTTCGGAATCCCGAAAATTGCTCAAGCCGACGCCAACCAGCCGATAACGCTGCTGCGCACCGAGGTCCACTCGTTCTCGCAGCTTTAGGGCGATCTCGGTCAATTCGTCGCGCGAGGAGGGAGGAGAACCTGGTGTGTGGCTGCGGGTAAGAATCTTGAACTCAGTGGTCTTCAATTTGAGAACCACCGTGCGTGCTATCCGCGATTCTTTGCGCGAGGCAAGCCAAAGTTTTTCTGCCAGTCGCCGTATCATTGCTTCGGTTTCCGCCAATGGCACGTCGTGCTCAAAGGTATCTTCGACCGAAATTGATTGGGTAGGCCGGTCCGGCACGACTTCACTATTGTCGATCGCGCGGGCAAGATCGTGCAGGCGCAGTCCATAGCGGCCGTACTGAAGTTCGAGCACTGGCAAATCCAGCGTTCGCAAGTCCCTTACAGTCTTTATGCCGAGGTTCGCCAGCCTCTCTCCCGTTACTTTACCGACTCCTGGGAGTCGTCCGACGGGTAGCGGCAGAAGAAATGCATCTATCTCCTCCGGCTGAATGACAAACAGCCCATCGGGCTTGCGCCAGTCGGAGGCAAGTTTTGCCAGGAACTTGTTGGACGCTACCCCCGCGGATGCCGTCAAATTCAATTCCTTGCGGATTTGCCCACGAATGGTGCGCGCCACCAGTGTGGCAGTCGGCAAGCCCAGCTTGTTCTCGGTGACGTCGAGGTAAGCTTCGTCGAGCGACAGTGGTTCGATCAAGTCTGTATGACGCTTGAAGATTTCCCGGACACTGCTTGAAACCGCCCGGTAGCGGGTGAAATCCGGGGCGACGAAGATCGCACCGGGACATAAGCGCTCCGCCTGCATGGCTGGCATGGCGGAATGAACTCCGAAAGCTCTGGCCTCGTAGGAAGCGGCACAAACGACAGAACGTTTGCCCTGCCAGGCAACGATCACGGGCTTGCCACGCAGTTGCGCATCATCCCGCTGCTCGACCGAAGCGTAGAACGCGTCCATGTCGACATGGATGATTTTTCGCACGATTAACTCAACCGAGCGCCTGGTTGTGAAGCCTGTGACGCCCTGGAAAACTCAGCACAATTTCCCGAGTGGGTCGCTTCCAGTACTTCCGAGGCGATTAAGCTTGCTCGCTCGTTGGGAAGATTTCCGCCGAACATGCGAGCTATGTTGAAAAGCGAACGGCTCCCGCAGACCAGACACTGATCATGGGGCTGTCGCTGACAATATCGCATTCAGCACATAAAACAGCATTTTGCAGCGCGACCGCATTGAGAGCCCGTCCCTTCTCGGGGACGCTTTCAACCCCCAAATCCTTCATCACAGAACCTCAGCGAGGACTTTAGTCGATTCTACCGACGTGCTGTCTGATGGCCAGCAAGCTCGTCGACACGTCACATTTTCAATTCCATGGCTGCGCGATTCATCTCGGGTGTCTGGTGTGCCTTGTTCATCCGGACGAAGCCTTTTTCCCGTAGAACTGCACCCGTCCATCCACAACGACCGCAATGTAGCGCCCTGCACTTAGAAACTGCATGACCTTCTTTCCCTCGCGTGCCAGTCGCGCCCAACGAGAAGTGGTTTTGGGATTTTGCTCCAGCCCACGCAGTTCGGTGTCCGCGAACTGAAAATCCACTTCGCGCAATCGCGACCGGCTCGTCTTCCGCACGGGAAAGCTGTTGCCACCGACGGTGACGGTCCTGGCCCCTTCTACTAGGGCTTGGCGCCAGACCGAAATCAGAATCTCCTCTAAGGTCGCGGCCATCGTTTATCATTATCATCGGAATGCGCGAACGCGCCGTCGATCCTTCTCATAATTCGCTCCGCCCATTGCACCGCCGAGCCAACCAGCGACTCCGTGCGTGGACTCGGCCGGCTATCGTGCAGATCTCCCGTCGTTTTTAGATGACGCGCGACGAGGATACCGGCGATGATTCCCAACACGCGTTTTCTGCCTTCTTCCATTCGGTTCACTCTCCCGGGAGTTCCGCGGCCAGGACATCCAACAGCGGCCCCCTGCTTTTTCGTTCCAGGCGAACCATTCGATGCTCGAAGCGTGCCCTGATCTCGCGATATGCACCTGGGGTGATTGCGCCGGTGTGGTTTGCCCGGCGGAGTTCATCGAGTGCCTGGCGAACAACTTCCCGCGCCTGATGTGGGTCGCGGGCCCTGTGTTCGTGATAAATCGCCAGCTGCTCGTAAGCCTCATAGCCCTGACGCGAATTTCCCAACGCGCATCTCCAAAGCTCGCAAGCCAGAGCGAAATCGCCATCGCGTTTTGCGAGCCGGGCAAGCGAGCGCCGGGCCGCGCGGTCGGTCTCGATGGGCAGCACCGATGCGATCGATTGTTCGTAGAGCTTTCTCGCGCGCGTGGCATTGCCCCGGCGCTCGCAGATTCGGGACACTCCAAACAGCTCCAGTCCGTCCTGTCCCTGAGTTTCGGCGTCGCCCAGCAGGGAAAGAATCCGGCTGGATAGCCCGGCCAGACCGCGCAGGTCCATCTGGTTGTGATGGAAGACCGGGATGAGCAGTTCGGGCCGGGCGCCGCGAATGAAATCCAGATAAATTCGCGGGATCAGGTCTGACATGAGATCTGCACCACGATCCCATGCCAGCACGTGCCGTTCAAGTTCTGACAAACGCACCGACCCAAGCCGCAGCCGCCACAGATTTCGCGCCGGATGAAGTAAGTCCAGATGTGCGCGTGGAGCGGGAAGGGCGATCTTTCGGCTCATGCGATAGCGGGTTTCAAGCAACGGCCAGTCAAACGATTTGCCATTGAATGTAACCAGCACCCGGCGCTCGGCGAGGCGCTCTGCCAGCGCAAATAGCAACGAGCACTCCTCGCCGTAGTCGCGCATGAAGAATTGTTCGACTTCGAGTCCGCCACCTTCCCACCATGCCAGGCCGACCAGAAACGCGTAAGTGCCGCTCCCGCCCGCAAGTCCCGTGGTTTCCGTGTCGAGAAATATCCACTGCTCGGGATCCGCAACTTCCTCCGGTGCGTCGGGCATGAGCAGCTGTAAGGCCCCGAAATCCGGCGCAAATCGCGCCGGCTCGCCGAACCAGCAATGCAAGGAAAGATGTTCGCCATACTGATTTGTCTTGGTGGAGGCACCAAGAATCTGCGCGAGCTTGTCTGGTTGGTCTGAGAGCGCGAGCGCCACCTGCGAGGGTTCGGCGTGAAGGTGAGGAATTGCTGGCTGCCCTTGGAGTCCCGATGGAGCGGGAACAGACGGAGGGCGAAGCGCCTTCAGCCGTCGAAATCGGTCCGGTATCACTTGGCTCACCTTGGCCTCGAATCCATGTTCTCGAATCCCCTGGCGGGAGTTCATGCGCACAATCGTCGGAGGATCGCAAGCGCCACGTTCTTTGTTCTTTCGCTTCGGTCCCCGGCCGGCCCGACACACGAAGGGCATCCCTTCTCGCACGGGCAAGCGCTGATGAGTTCGCGCGTGCGTTTGAGCAGAAGGTTCGAAATCCCATAGAGCGGCTCGCTAAATCCGATCCCGCCTGGGTACGCGTCGTACAGATAAAGGTTGGGTTCGAAAAACTCTGTGACGTCGGATGCGCGTGGTGCCGCGAAGTCCTCCCAGCTGATCTCGGAAGCCGCGCTCGGCGGACGCTCCCCCATCGCAGTCCCAAGATCCCGGCGGTCGCACATGAGCAGGAGCGTGGCTATGGATCCCAGGGCACAAAGCAATCCAAAGATGCCGTTTTGTCGCTCGGAAAGCGTGAAGGGCAATTCCGCCAGCAGACTGTGCCCCAGCGTCAGCCAGAATGCCGTTGTGTGCATCTCGTTCTCCGGCAATTCGAGCTTTCCCGAGCCGACGTTCTCGTTAGTGAAAAACTTGATTTTCTTGAAGCCCACAACCTGCGAGCGCACCAGCACCTCACCGTGCACCCGCGCTGCGGGACCAGGAATGCTTTGCTCCTCCGCGATTTCAAGTACTCGCACCTGGGTGTAGCGGATGGCATCCGTGTAGTAGTCCACGTTCACCCGTTTCACGTAAGCTTTGCGCTTGTCGAAATCCAGCCGCTCGACGTGATACTGCTGCCCCTGATGGATGTAGATCGCTTTCGGATGAACCGTGGTGAGCGCGGAAGAGAAGTCGACCTCCCCGATCACCTCGGGCCCGCCGTTCTCTTGGCCCGTCGTGTTGATAATCACAAAATTATCCGAGGTCACCGATCGTAGGCTGATCGTATCCGCGGGATAAGCCTCCTGCACCCAGTGCCAGTTGCCGCCGCTCTTGTGCAGGAACCCAGCCTCCCCAAGACGTTCGCAGAGTTCGGGCAGTTCGACGTTGCCGAATCGTTCCCCGGGCGAGAGAGGCAGTTCGAACGCGGCACATTTCAAGTGATTCACAAGAATTTCGAGGTTGTCAGGCTGAATGTGGGCGTGCTCGGGCGAACGGCCGAAGAAATAGTCCGGATGCTGCACGATGAATTGGTCGAGCGGCGCCGACGAGGCAACGAAGATCGCGAAGGAACTCCCGCTGCGACGCCCTGCCCGTCCTGCGCGCTGCCAGGTTGACGCGATCGATCCTGGATAACCCGCCATGACACAAGCGTCAAGAGACCCAATATCGATGCCAAGTTCGAGAGCCGTGGTCGTGACAACTCCCAGAATCCGGCCGTCTCGCAACCCCCGTTCAACCTCGCGCCGTTCCCCCGGAAGATACCCTCCACGATAACCGCGGATTGGTTCTGCTTGACCTGGCTTCGAGGGATTCGCCTGCTGCAAATAGGTAAGCAGAATCTCGGTGTGCAATCGGCTGTTGGCGAAGATGATCGTCTGCAGCCTGTGGGCAAGCAGTTCCTTGGCTACGCGTGTGCTCTCATTGATATAACTTCGCCGAATGCCAAGGTTCCGGTTGATCATCGGCGGGTTGTAGAAAACGAAAAGCTTCTCCCCGGCCGGCGCGCCATTGTCTTCGACCACTTCCACTTCCTGTTCGACCAGTTGCGAGGCCAGTTCGCCGGGATTTGCGATCGTGGCCGAACAGCAGATGAACTGCGGATTGGAACCATAGAACCGAGAGACCCGTCTCAAGCGCCGCAGCACATTTGCCAGATGGCTACCGAACACTCCGCGATAGGTGTGCAATTCATCGATCACGATGTAACGCAGGTTCTCAAATAACCGCATCCACTTGGTATGGTGCGGTAGCATTCCGGTGTGCAACATGTCCGGATTCGTCAAGACCAGATGTCCACGCTCCCGGATCGCCTTGCGGGCGTCGCTGGGCGTGTCGCCGTCGTAGGTGAACACTCCGAAGCGATCATCCAGTCGCTTGGAAAGGTCGTGCAATTCGGCGAGTTGGTCTTGGGCCAGTGCTTTGGTCGGAAATAGGTAAAGAGCGCGAGTATCCGCGTTCTCGAGCACCGCGTTCAGTACCGGCAGGTTGTAGCAGAGGGTCTTGCCCGATGCCGTCGGCGTAACCACAACGACGTTTTTTCCATCGTGAACCAGCTCGGCGGTGAGCGCCTGGTGTGAGTACAGTTCTTGAATTCCCTTCTCCCGGTACGCCTCCGACAAGGTACTTGTCACCCAACCGGGGATAGGCCGAAACTTGGCCTCTCGGGCAGGAATCTGTCGCACGGCGGTCAGGACATCGTCTTTGCGGTAGCGTGCAACGAGTGTCCCCAGAATTTCCTGAACGGTATCAAGAGCTGAGTCTGATCGTGGGGCTAGGGACTCGGAGAAGGTCATGCAGCGGCTCCCGGGCGCATTCGCCTTTTGTTCGCCAATAAGCCTAGCACTTCTTGTCGCGGCCGCGCAATGTCTCGGAGAGATCGTGTCTCAGAGAGATCGCATAATTAGCGGCTGGGAAGACCGGCAGTGGGCACAGACGGCGGGGAGCGAAGCGGGCTGCGGTTCCTCCGAATGCACCGATATTAATATTAAGGATGGACTGGCGGTGCCCATCTCTGGCTCTGCCTTGGCACTGCCCTAGCGACCGGAGGGCAGTGGCCAAAAGCCTCGGCCTAGCGCTTCCTCAAGGCGGTTGGTTTTGACTTCTTCCGCTGGGCGGCTTCCTTCGCGCGGAACTTCGCGATGCGTTCGATCAACTTCACGGGGACCGGTTCGAAGAGTGGAAAACGGATTGTGCCCTGGCTGACCTTGTAGGAGGCGAGTTGGTCCTTGAAAGCCCTGACCAGACGCTCGCCCGCGGGATACAGCGAGTAGTGCTCCTTCCAGCCAGCGAAGTACAGCACTATCCCACCATGCACTCTGTAAGCAGGAATTTTGTACGAGATCACCTCTTCCGCTCCTGGCAGGGCTTTGCGAAGCGTGCTTCGCACAAGCTGTAGTACGGCCTGCGCGGTCTCGGGTTGCGCGGAAATGTATTCATCCACGTTTGTGAAATTGGCTTTGCCCATAGTGACTTCACCCTTTTGCCGGGATTTAACTAGAGGCTCTACGGCTGCACCTCATCGGCCGCCGGCCTAAGATCACGACCCACAGCATGTACCTAAGAAATGCGAATCACGGAGGGCAGCCGATGTTAAGGCCGCGACGATAGACGCAGCTGCCATAATCCCGCCGTGGGGCCCGAACGCCCATTCTCTGATGGTGTGCCGGGAAGTAGCCAGATCGGGTCTCAGAAAGATCAGCGCGATTAGCAGGATTTGATATGAAACGATCGCGACTATCGCGGGCCGCGCTGCTCGGATGGAAAATTGCGGCCGAGGTACTTGCTAGTGCTGCGCTCGTCATGGGTATCTCCCAGCGTGTGTGAGTTTCTGGGCGTTCTGGTTATGCCCACTTCCCGCCAATCCGGGTCCGGAAGTGCGTAATCTAGATCATCCCTTCTAGCCGCACATAGCTCGCTTCCATTCCGGCTTCCATTCCTGTCGCGAGCATAGCTGCCCGCGTCTGAGCATCCGGGAGAGTCATGCGCATGGTCATCAGCGTGCCGGTGCCGTCCGCAGCAAATCTGGTTTCAACGTGGTTGTCGGGCGTGGGATCTGGCAGATGCATCCGCTCGACATGAACAATCCGGCTGTAGGGCTCAAGTTCGAGGTATTCGCCCGTGAGGTGGAATCCATGCCCTTTGCCATCCGTCCACTCATAACGGATCTTGCCGCCCGGTCTGGCGTCACTGATGCAGACGGGCATCGTCCAACCTTCAGGACCGAGCAGCCATTTCTGGATTAGTTTCGGATCGGTATGAGCGCGGTATACGGCTTCGGGAGGGGCGGCGAATCGCCGGGTCACAACCACGTGGGTGTTACCTTCAGTCTTCAGAGTCAACTTGCTCATCGTTTTTCTCCTCTTTTTATCTTCTTATCTTCGGTTGTTCCACGCCGGCGAGAACCTCATCCAGCCGGTCGTAGTTCTTCTTCAGCGCTTTTCGTAACATTGCGAGCCACAAGTCCATTGCTTCAATGCCAGCCTTTGCGAGACGTCGAGGACGCTTCGTGCCATCCACGCGACGGGCCACAAGTCCGGCGTCTTCGAGAACCTTCAGGTGTTGGGAGATTGCCGGTTGCGTCATCGCGAAGGGCTTGGCTAGTTCCATCACAGTGGCTTCGCCCTTGGCGAGACGTGCAAGAATTGCGCGGCGCGTCGGATCGGCCAAAGCAGAAAAGGCGACATTGAGATTCAGCGTTCCTAACATAAGTGTTAAATTATATAAGATAATACTTATAATAAAGAAAAAAATATCCCAAGCATGATCTTAGGGACGCGTTCGCACCTTAGTCACCCATGGCAACAGCCCTTCGACGTTTTCGCATCGAATGCTGCGACAAAGAAGGACCCAACATTCAAATGTTGATCGGTAAGGAGGAGGACGTCTGGCAAATCCGTTCGTACACGTGGAACTGAATACCCCTGATCCCAAGAAGGCAAAAGAGTTCTATTCGAAGCTGTTTCAGTGGCAACTGGAAGATGTACCAAATCCTGCAGTGCCTGATGGTGCCTATACCATGATTAAAGTGGGAGAGGGCCCCGGTGGCGGGATCATGAAACAGATTCCGGGTGGACCTGCTGGATGGCTTTCCTATGCTGGAGTAGAGGACATTCGCGCCGCGACCAAATCGTGGCCTCAACTAATCGATTGCATATAAACATGCAATATGTTAAATATTGCACTGAAACGTGCAACCACATTTTTAAAGCGATGAAGGCCAAGGCCAAAACTTATGCGGTGATCACATGCGACATCGTCGGGTCTCGGCATATTGAGGAGTTCCGCCGTAAACGGGACCAAAAGCTGCATCACATTGTTAAACTGCACATGACTCGAAAGTGGATTTTGTCCGAGTATGCCATCACAGCCTGGGATGAATTCGAGGGAATTGTGTCACGGCCGACCAACATACCGACTGTGATTTTGGACCTTCGGAGGCACTTTTACCCGTTTGAGCTTTGGATTGGGATTGGAATTGGGCAGGTCACCGAGCCGCACCGGAAGCCGGTCAATGTATTTGCCGGGGGTGAAGCGTTTGAGCGGGCCCGGGAGGCAATCAATCAGCTTAAGGCCAAACGCAGTAAGACCGGCATTCTGACGTCATTCGTCACCGGCAACGAAACCTTTAGTTTAATCGCAAATACGGTTTACCACCTGCACGATACTCTGCTACAAAGCATCTCTACTAAGCAGTGGCAAACAATCAATGTTCATATGGAGACGAACCGGCAGGACCTCACGGCGAGGAAGTTGCGGTTGAACGAATCGACCGTTTCGAGGAATTTGCGACGCGGTTTCTGGTGGCAAATTCAGGAAACCCGGGAAGCGATGGAGCGAGTGATTGGGGCCTATTTCCATTGATGCACATAAGAGTGCAAGAGGCCAGGATTGCACAATAATATGCAACCATTCCTCAAATTGTTCCTTACGGTGTTGTTGGCACATCTTCTAGGCGATTTCCCGCTTCAATCGTCGAGCATGATGCGAGCTAAGCACCAAGGAATTCGGGGGTACATTGAGCACGGGGCTATTCACCTTCTTGTTTTCGTGTCGTGCATAGTGGTGTTTATCAGCCTTGACTTGCTGACCTCACTTTGGTTTTGGGTTGTTGCCTGCCTTTATATTGCGGTGCATCTCGGGATTGACTGGGCCAAGCAAGGACTGGTTAGCAGGGCAAAATTGACAGATTCGGCTACGGTTTTTCTTCTTGATCAAGTGCTGCACGGCTGCACCGTTATCACGCTGGCTTGGTTCCTGACACGGCCGACCAGGGCAACTTTGAGATCCCAGCTCTTGTTGGTCCACAATAACAGGAGATCGAGTTCTCGAAGCGGGAATTGTCTACGTGGGGGTTATTTTCGCAGGTGGATATCTCATTCGTTATTTGACTCGTAATCTCTCAGCGGGAATTGAGAAGCCAGGTGAGACTGAAGAACAGGTTAAGAACGCTGGGATGTACATTGGCTGGTTGGAACGGTTTCTGGTGATGACGGCAATATTGGTTCAGTCTCCGTCAATGGTAGGGCTGATTCTTACGGGAAAGTCGATCGCAAGATTTCCGGAGTTGAAAGAAAGATTTGCGGAATATTTCCTCATCGGCACTCTCCTCAGTATTGGGCTGGCTGTTCTCGGCGGCCTGGTCCTTGCGAAGCTTTGGTACGGAACCATGTCTTTAAAGTGATCACGATCTTCTACCATTGGCGTGTGGGGAAAACCACGACAGAAGCTGCCTTGGAATTTCATTCCGTTGCCATCGAAAGTGCCTCCTCAAGCGTCAAGGTCGAAGGGTTTCGGGATCCGCAATGGGTTGAGCAGACGACCGGACGGTGAGTGGCTCTCACCAGCTTTACCCTGCTGGGCCTGCTGGGCCACCGCCAATATGAACATGAAGGGATGGATCGTACTATTTCAGTCGATCTGGAGGACCGCTGCTTGCCAATGCGGGCGGCGCAAAACAATCGATCTCGCGTCTACCCCTGGCCGAAGGCTGCAGCACCACGTACCGGAACTTTGACGTTTAGCAACAAAGGGTGAAACTGACGCAGTTCAAGGTTTCCGGGTCGAAAAAGTAACTGTGCCCGCAGGCGCTTTTGACGCCTACAAAGTAGAAGTATCTTCCGCCGACGGCGGCCCCGACCAGGAAACTCTTTGGGTAGACCGCGATTCGCACCAGGCCGTCAAGGAATCCGCGGTATTGCCGTCGATGGGTGGTGCGGTAAGCCGACTCGACAGCCGACTGCTCGTTGAACCCTTCAAGTCACTCCCTCCGAAGCTCGCGTCACTATGCCGCTCTCTCCGGCCAAAGGAAATTTCCGAACTCACCGAAACCACTCAAAACACTGTTCGCTTCCACCTTACAGTTATCTACCGCAAGACTGGAGTCAGCCGGCAAAGCCAACTCGTGCGCCCCGTCTCCATGCTCTCCGGCAAATCCTGAAGAAAAGCACAGGTCGATCCGCCCTTGGTAAGTAGTACTTAGGGCATCAGTCGTTGACCACCATCCGTCAACCCGGCTAGTATTGCGGGACTGCGCCATGCCCTATGGTTTGTCTCCCGCGCGGGGCTGGCAGTAGTTACTCTCCGGTCTGCGAGGTTCTCGCCATGCGCAAGTTCTCGTGTGCTGTTTTCTTTGCCTTTTTCGCTCTGTTCTCAATCATCGCTTTGGCCGAGGGTCCTCAACCTTTGATCACCGCCCCGATTAACGAATCCCAACTGGTTACACTCTCGGGAAACACTCCGCCGGCCGCGCTTCGAGCGGCCAATGATCGTGGGCCCGTGAATGACAGTTTGCACTTCGATCATTTGCTGTTGGGGCTCAAGGGTTCGCCGGAGTCCGAAGCACGCCTGGCGAAACTGATCGATGAAATGCATAATCCAGACTCGCCCGCGTATCATCATTGGCTGAGTTCTCTGCAGCTCGGCGCAGAGTTCGGTCTCGCGCCGCAAGATATAGCGACGATTCGCGCCTGGCTGAATTCTCACGGCTTCACCATCAACCGCGTCTACCAGAATGGCTTGGTCATCGATTTTGCCGGCACGGCTGGACAAATACGTGAAACCTTCCACACCGAAATTCACAATCTGGTTTTGCCCAGCGGCGAAAAGCATTTGGCAAACATACACGATCCGCAGATTCCCGTTGCCCTGGCGCCCGTAATCCAAGGAGTGGCTTCGCTGCACGATTTCTTTCCCCGGCCGCATTCGGTAATGCTCGGCCCTGTAGCTTATGACCATGCGAACAACCTCTGGCATCCGCACTTCAACGTCGCGTTTGAGGGAACCACTTACCACACCGTCAGTCCGTTCGATTTCGCGACCATCTACAATGTGCTGCCACTCTGGAGCCGGGGATTCACCGGCGAGGGAGTCACCATCGCTGTGGTAGAGGATTCCAATCTGGCCCACCCGGCGGATTGGGCCACCTTCCGCAAAACCTTTGGCTTGACCCGATTCGCGAAGGGAAACTTTACCCAGGTCTATCCCAACTGCACGAGCCCCGGCCAAAACGGCGATGAAATCGAGGCCGCCCTCGATGCCGAGTGGTCTAGCGCAACCGCTCCCAATGCAAATATCGAGCTCTCGGCCTGCGCCAACTCTAAGACCGTTTCTGGACTCGATCTCGCCATCCTCAATCTGCTCGATCTCGCTCCGCCGGACATCATCTCGGACAGTTACGGCCTCTGCGAAACCATCACCGGCCAGGCCGAAGTTGCTCTGGAAAATCGCGAAGCGCAAATCGCTACTGCTCTAGGCACTACTTTCTTTATTGCGCAGGGAGATACTGGCGCTGATGAGTGCGCTCCCGTGGAGTCGACACCATATTCCGTTTTAGGAATCAACAGCGGCGACAATACCGCTTCGGCCTATGCAGTGGATGTGGGCGGCACGGATTTCATGGCGCAATACAACTCGGACGCCAAACGAATTCCGATGAGCAAGTACTGGAACGCGAAAAACAATCCAAAGACATTAGCCTCGGCGCGCTCCTATATTCCGGAGATTCCCTGGAACGACGGCTGCACCAGCCAGCTCATCTACAGCGATCCGCTGATTGGCGACAATACAAAATCCTATGGCTCTTCGGGTTTCTGTAATACGCCGCTGGGCCAGAGTTTTGTCGCCGCCATCGCCGGCAGTGGTGGACCCAGCACCTGCTTTACCGGCAAACCATCGATCCCCGGCGTCGTCAGCGGAACTTGTAAAGGCAATCCTAAACCTTCGTTTCAAACAGGAGTTCCGGGCATTCCCAGCGACGGGCTGCGTGACCAGCCTGACCTTTCCATGTTCGCCGCCAACGGCGTCTGGGGAAGCTTCTATGTGGAATGCATGTCCGACATGAATCAGGGCGGCACAAATTGCAGCCCCAGGAACGACGCGCTGTTTCTCGGCGGTGGGGGAACCTCTTTTTCCTCGCCCGCCATGGCCGGAATTCAGGCTTTGATCGATCAGAAACATGGCAGGCAGGGCAATGCCAACTACGTTTATTACGCACTGGCAACGCAGCAATTTAAGGACAGGAGCTTGGCTGCTTGCGACGCCAGTCAGACCACAGGCGATGTTCCGGCTGGCTCTTGTATTTTCAATGACGTAACCCGAGGTGACGTGGACATTCCATGCGGCCTGACCAGTAAAGGCGTCTCGCATAACTGCTTTGGCGACGGCAAGGGAATCATCGGAGAGCTCTCCACCTCCGAATCCACCGGCCGACCCGCTTATTCCGCAACCGTCGGTTATGACTTGGCTACGGGACTGGGATCAGTAAACGCTACTAATTTATTTGATAACTGGCCGACAGGCTCCAAACCCGACGCTAATCCCCAGAAGTAAGCGGCGAGCGCCAACCTTTCGCCATACGCGCACCCGAGCGCAGCCGCAGAGCGCTGCGTTCTCGGGACCAAACACGTACGGTAAGAACGCTGGTGCGACGACGGTGCATAGGTGTGTAGCTCAGAATGTCGGGGAGGCTCGTAATCTCCCGGAAACTATTCCTTTCTTCAGAAGTGAACGAGACTGTCCGGATTGGAGGGATAAGGGAATGACTTCGCACAGAGCCGCACTTGCTTTCATCGCGTGCACAGGCGTAGTTGCACTTTTATCACCGCAGGATCGGTCCTGCGGACGTTCCGCAGTTATTACGAAGTTTGGAAGAATGCCTCCACGAAATGGTTTGTGGTGGTGAGCTCGAGTTATCAACGGCAGAGCGCGACATCGCCACTGATTGGATTGCAGCCTATAAGAAGTATTTCCATACTGACAGACTTCTCTCCTTGCATTGGCGTCTCGACTCCTCCTCCGATTTCCTGGAGCTAACACCGAGCCGCGTCAAGCGTAGTGACGCTGCCAAAGTCATCCTTCTTTTTCGCTTCCTACTAAAAGATTCGGGGATAAGAAGAAAGCTTTGCGCACACCGAGCGGCATAGAATCGCGGTAGGAACGCCGCCCGGATCCCACTAGTGCTTTTGGGAGGCGCACCTAGAGGTTCAGGGGCAGAGAGGGACTTGGTGAGAGTCGCAACCTTCAACATTAACAACATCAATAAGCGACTGGATAACCTCTTGGCTTGGTTAGCGCAAGCTGAACCGGACGTGGTCAGTCTTCAAGAGCTCAAAGCGGAGCAGGGAGCCTTTCCCGTGAATGCCCTTCGAACGCTTGGGTACGAAGCAGTCTGGCAAGGGGAGCGTTCCTGGAACGGCGTGGCCATTCTCGCGCGAAACCACGCTCCCGTGCTGACCTGCGCAAGCTTGCCGGGAAATCCTGAAGATCACCAAGCCCGCTACATCGAAGCGGCGGTTCAGGGAGTCCTGATCACTTCCATCTACCTTCCCAACGGGAATCCGCAGCCTGGACCGAAATTCAACTACAAGTTGGCCTGGTTTGATCGCCTCATTGCCCATGCCACCGAACTCATGGCGAGCGGCGCCCCCGTGGTGCTGGCCGGTGACTACAACGTCGTGCCGACACCGCAAGACATCTATCCGACACGATCGTTGGATAACAACGCGTTGATCCAACCCGAAAGCCGCCAAGCCTTTGCGCGTTTGCTGGCTCAAGGCTGGACTGACGCGATGCGGAGGCTGCATCCGGACGGGCCGCTCTGGACATTCTGGGATTACAAATATGAACGGTGGCAGAAGGACAAAGGCATGCGACTCGATCACTTTCTGCTCTCGCCGCAGGTGTCGGACCGACTCGTAGACGGCGGTGTAGACCGATGGGCGCGTGGGCAGGTAAACGCAAGTGACCATGCGCCAACCTGGATATTGCTCGATCTTTAGACGAAAGCTGTAAATCATGAATTCATTAAGAGCAAGCCGCTAGGAAGGGCATTGCCGCCAAGAAACGACGAGCCATCTGCTGTTCGGGTCGAATCACGGCTGCTCTGAAGTAATCATGAGGTAAGATTTGCCGACCATCCGGATAGCGTTCTGCAGGGTTGTTATTCGCTGACCATTGCGGAGCCGGCGAGCCGACGCACTTTGATGTCCCGCATCGGCGGTTGACCGAAGAAGCGATTGTACTCGCGGTTGACCTGACTCGCACTCTCATAGCCGACTTCGAACGCCGCACTCGCGGCATCGATCCTTTTATTCCTGAGTATTTTGGCACTGTCTTGACATTGTCGGCAGACAGGCTAGGCTCAAATATAAGGTGCATCATGCCATCGCACACCACACGTTCTGAGAAGCTAGACCTGCGGCTCACCCGCCATGCGAAACGCGCGCTGCAGGCAGCGGCGGCCGTGGCTCATCGCTCGGTGAGCGAGTTCGTGCTGGAAAGCGCTTTGGCGCGGGCCGAGGAAGCCCTTGCCGACCGGGCGGTCGTTTGGTCTTAACGCGACACAGTGGAAAGCATTCCTGGCGGCGCTTGACGTCCATCCTCGCCCCCTGCCCCATCTTGGGCGGCTTCTGAAAGAACCGGGATTCTTCAACGCTGGACCGCGTCAGTGAACGAAGCTCGACGCGTTGAAAAGCTGCGCGCCGATCACTCGGCTTGATTCCCTCAGGGGTCACCCAAAACCGGCCAACGAGAATGAGGCCCGGGACGTTGATCTGGGCGTGAGCCATGCAGCCTTCGTCGATATGAGCAACTTCGTGAACGAAGCGAAAAAAAGCAACAAGTGATTGCCTTGGGACGACTCGTCAGTTTCACTTGCCTGGAGTAAGCGTGATGTTCCGAAAAGCGACGTGTCCGGCCTCGCTACCTTGCAGATAGATCGGT
Source organism: Candidatus Acidiferrales bacterium (assembly GCA_035603035.1). Classification (GTDB taxonomy): domain Bacteria; phylum Acidobacteriota; class Terriglobia; order Terriglobales; family Acidobacteriaceae; genus Sulfotelmatobacter. The sequence goes on from DATNLE010000190.1 coordinate 35,077, forward strand.
CCGGGTAGTGCTTCGTGGCTATCCAACGCCCCACCCGTGATGCCCGGAATCTCCTGTTTGTCAATAATGGTCTGACCATTTTGCACAACGGTGACCACTCGTCCAACCAGCGTGATGTCGTAGGTCTGCCATTCTCCTGGTCTGTGCGGCTGTTCCGGCGAGGGAGCCAGGAAGCCGTAGATGCCTCCCGTGCGCATAGTCGGCCCTTCTGGTTCGGGATCGTTTTCAATCTGGAGTTCGTACCGGCCGCGGAGGTAGACGCCACTATTCGATCCTGCTGCGCAATTGAATTCGACGTGTAACTTGAAATCTTCAAACTTGGCGTCGGTGATAATTTCAGGGCCATGCCCGGGACTGACCAACGTTCCGTTTTCGACCTTCCAGATCGCCGTCGACGCCGGATCGCTCATCCTCCAGCCGCTTAGATCTTTGCCGTTGAACAGCTGCACCGGCTTGCCCCACTTAGGATCGGTTTTTCTCTTCAGAGATGGGGCCTTCTCGCCCGTCCATCGCCATGAAGTCCCGTCGGGCCCGGTCGTGGTCCCCACCAGCATTTTCCCCGATAGTTTGCCCTCAAAAACCATGTCGTCTTTCCGGTCTTCCTCCTCCTTGGGAGAAACGAAAGTGATGGTGCCATTCGAGAGTTCAAATTTCGGCAGCGGCCGGGCATGTCCCCACCGGCTCACCATTCGAGCTTTAAGCTGGCCATCTTCCTGAGTTATCTCTAACCACGAGGGAGATTCGCGAAGCGGAATTTTTAGGGTCAAATCCCAGCGTCCGAGCAGGAGTTGAACCGACGCAGCTGTATCCTCAGAGTTCTTAGGCTCGGAGTACACCAGTACAGAAAGCATCAGGATCATTGTTAGCGCGAACACTCTGCGACGAAGATTTGCTTTGCTGGGACTACCTTTCGCCTGATGGACGACATTTGTTTTCACTACGCGTAACTCCGACATCATGGACACCTGTGTTTTCGGCTTTGCCATGGAATTCTCCCATTCGCGCTATTTTTCGTTCGCGGTTATCCCAGGCCAGTCGTCGGTACGGAACGGCGACGCAGGGATACCTTCCTGGTTGTACAGATTGCAATCGGGATTTGCCGCCCAAGCGTAGCGGACTGCAACCGGAGCGGGAACTTCTGAACTGGAGACGACGACGGTATCATCGTCGACTACCGCATTTGCCCAATGGAATACACGATCGGTCCCCGCAACCGCAAATCCCTTCAGTTCACCCGCACGCGCTGCGAGCCCGCTGCCAACGTACTTGAACCGAATTCTGATTTGGTTGCCCTCGACTTGCATGGATTCGTAAAGTGGCCCGGCGTAGACGATGTTCTTACCATAAGTTGTTCCCAAAGCCGACAGCGCCAAGCGTTGACCCACTTCAGCTTTCTTGTGGGGATGAACATCGTTTGCTTCCCCAAGATCGATGGTCACGGCGAGTCCGGTGTTAGGTAAACGAAGCGCCATAAGTTGCGCTTCCCGTAGTTCCGCCCAATCGCTTTCGGTGGGAAGGTTCTCTTTTTTGCCGTAATTCGGTAGCTGTACGATCAGGAATGGAAAATCCCCCTCGCCCCACGAAGCACGCCATCCTTTGATGAGCGCCGGCAGAAGCTTGCGATATTGGTACGCTCTCGACGCATTGGCCTCACCCTGATACCAGGCGGCCCCGCGGATGGGCAAGGAAACGATCGGCGCGATCATGCCATCAAATAAGCCCGAAGGAGGCTGTGTGGAAAAGCCTGGTGCTTGCACCATCTGCACGGCAAAGCCTGACAAAGATTCGGGTGTGAGAGGCATCGCCGCGCCCCAGCCGTCTTGCCGCAAGTCTTTGAACCAGACGGTGACCGGCCGCCATTCGGGAAAAGCTTCTAAACTTGCAGTGCCGTAATCGTCCCAATCGGAAATCGTAGGTTGGAAGGTACGCAATCTGAAATATCCGTGGCCGCGGCAATGAAAGCGAATGCCGGCGTAGGCGCTCAGGTCCGCGGATGAGTCCTCAGGATCGAAGCCGGCTTGCAGTTTGGATGAATCGGCCATCTCAAGTTTCCCGGAAATCTGTGCAGCGTAGCCCGAGCCCCCACGTCCGGGCCGCACCAGGGTGAAGATGGTGCCGGGCGCAGTCTGCCAACTGTATGTCCAGATCCCGTTGAGGATATTGCGCGAGCCGCCATCATCAAAATTGCTAAACATCAGCGGTTTTAATCCGGTCCCGGCCTTGGGGAGCAATTCAAAATCATCGAACTGCAGTTCGAAATCTTCGGCCCGGCCGGTTACCGCCCTGGTTTCCGCCGGCGTGTCTCGCCAGCGTTGTAGGATGGGTGCCAGCGCCGGATCATCTTGCAGAGATTGGGCTGTAGCCCAGTTTTCGGCCTCGGTTCCTGGCCAGGAACTGTGAATTAAGCCAATGGGCACACGCAGCTTCCGGTAGAGTTCTCGCCCGAAGAAATAGCCTACGGCGGAGAATTCCTTCACGGTTTCAGGATTGCAAATCTCCCAGCGTGACGACACACTCTGCTGCGGGCTGAAGGCGATTTTCTGGGGAACGGTGAACAGGCGTATCTGGGGATAGTCCGCTTTCGTGATCTCAGCGGCTGCGCCTTCCGCCGCCTCGAGCGGAAAGCTCATGTTGGATTGCCCGGAGAGCACCCAGACCTCCCCGACCATTACATCCTTGATCAGGATGGTCTTCTTGCCTTGCACCGAGATGAGAAACGGCCCTCCGGCGTTCATGGGCGGCAACTTGACTCTCCATCGGCCGTCGCCGGCCGCGAACACATGCCGCACCTGCGAGGCGAGCGATACAACGATCTGTTCGCCCGGATCAGCCAATCCCCACATGAGGACATCGCGCTGTTGCTGCAGCACCATGTGATCGCTGAACAGCCCCGAAAGGCGCGGCTCGGCGCGCAGCGGCGACGGACAAAAGCACAGAACGATCGAAATAAGAAGCGTCCGCCTGGTTTCAGATGCCAAGGTATTCATCCGCATTTTCGGAATGACACCGGTCGCAAACATGAAATTTGCCTCAGGGCCTCCAAACCAGTGAATACGCTGAAAAAGAAGTAGGTCGCAGCACGTCAATCTGAAGCTGGAGCGGGACCTCGGACTGAGTAAACACCATTTCCAGCGTGGTTTCGCTTCCCGGCGCGGCTTCCGGCAGATTTAGTTCACGGCGCTCGCTCGGAATATCACCTTGGCCGAAAAACAGGCCTCTGACCTTGTAGCCCCTCAAGGCGTACAGGGGAAGGTCGGCTCGCACTTTTATAAAGATTTGGAATTTGTTGAGTTCGTTTTTTACGCTAACAGATTCAATCGAGCTGCACTCGCGGCGGAGAAGTTCATAGGACGGCTTGGGCGCGCCGTAGACATCAACGACTCCATGTACACGCTGCTGCAATGCGCCCACACCCCGGTCGCCCACGTGAGTGCGATAGTCGTTGTAACAGAAGAAAATCGCCCCGCCGACAAAATCTTTCGAGCGCATTGCGATGTCATGCGATCGCATGATCTCCATCCTGTGCTCGTCCCCTTCCGGGCGGTTCGCGGCACAAGCACAATACCCGTATTCGGAAACCACAATCGGCTTGCCGGGAAATGCCGCGTGAAGTTCATCCAGATGACGCGCCACGTCCGGCTGACCTCCAGCGGCCCAGCTTCCGTAATATTCGTTGGTCTCGATAAAATCCATCAAGGCTGCGACGTCGCGCTGCGGAGTTCGCTCCAGCGAGTTCGAAGCATAGGAGCAGAGACGGCCCGGATCCAGCTGCTTGGCTTCCTCCAGCAGGTGCTTGGCAAACTGATATGCGGGCGGATTCTGTCCTGCAATTTCATTGCACAACCCCCAAACCACGACCGAGGGATGGTTTCTGTCACGGGCAATCATCTCGCGCAGTTGCTCCAGTCCATTTTCCATGATGTCCGCATCTGGCTGCGCGCCCATGTCTTTGAATGTCTCCCACCCCCAGGCCGGGACCTCGGTTTGCATGAGGATGCCGTGGCGGTCACAGTACTCGAGAACACGTTTGTCCTGCGGCCAATGGACACGGGTAAAGACGCAGTTCAGATGCTTCATGTCCGCATGGTTCTTGGTGATCCACTCCACCGGTTCTGCCATGCCGAACTCTGAATTACTCCCCGCCATGCGTTCGACGCCCATGAGTCGCACGCGCTCGCCGTTGAGGTGGAATGCGCCATCTCGAATCTCCAGCTTTCTCACGCCAAAAGTCGTAGTGAAACTGTGCACATCGCGTTCACCGGAGATCAAGAACTCGAGGCGGTACAGATTGGGACGATCAAACTGCCAAAGCTTGGCCTTTGGCAAGGTGGTTTGGAAAGTGAGACTCTGGACCGTGTTTGGCTTGACGGAAAAAGCCCTGGCTTGTGAGTCAGCCCGGACAGTCAGAGCAGTTGCTTCGTCCACGATGCGGAATGAGCTCTTGCCACTCCAGATTCTTAAGTCCGTATTTCGGATGTGTGCGGCAATCGCAAGTCTTCCGTCTCCGCTGTTGAGGTCGGGCACCGCGTCAATATCAACGCGTTCTACAAAGGTCTTTGGCGTAACTAGTAGCTGCACCGGGCGGAAGATGCCCCCGTCATTTGCCCAGTCGCTCGATTGGCCGCGAGGCAGCATTTGCTGGCTGAAAGCATTGTCGACACGGACCGCGATGGCGTTCGTTTGGCCCCAACGCATGAGCTGTCCAATGTCGAGGGTGAAGGCGGTGTATCCCTTGCGCGCATGTTCTCCAGCGAGTGAGCCGTTCACCCAAACGGTAGCGGTGTGGAAGACCGCTTCAAACTCCACCCGCACGGCGCTTTGCTGCCAAGTTGCCGGGGCATCAAAGCGCCGCCAATACCATGCAACTCCGCGATAGTCGATCAGGGGATCTTCCACCTGCCAGGTGTGAGGCACGCTGACAGTTCGCCAGTCCTTACCCGGAGCGTGGGCGTCATACCAGTTCTGCTGACTGCCCGAGTTGTCCGGGTCAGTACGAAACAACCACTCGCCGCACAGGCTGACGATTTCCGAAACGCTCGACTCAACGTTGGTTGGGGGCCGCGCACTCGTGGAACTGGCCAGTGTTCCTGCAACAGCACTCAGGGAGCCAGCGAGGAATTTCCGACGAGTAGACATTCGGAGAAGTCGGTTTGACGCATGCAGTTAAGCAGATGCTTTCTTGAGAGTCAAATGCAGAGGGAAGCGGGAACCACAGATCTGCCCGCAAACCCTGGGCGATTGTAAACTGATACTATTCCGAGAAGCAGGTTGTCGGATTCGCAGCAACCAAATTGCGGCCGTAGGAGAATGGCCCGTGACCTCCTCACCTGGAGTTTCGCGCAGAAGATTTGTCCAGTCGGCTTCCATGGGGACCGCGGGACTCGCGATTCCTGGCCGCTTCTTCCTGGGAATGCCGGCCGGGGCCCGAGCACAGCAGCCGCTTGAGCAGTTTGATTACGGTGACGTAGTGCTGGCAAGCAACCTTCACGAAAAGCAACTGGAAGAGACTCATTCCGTGCTCATGGGGTTGAGCGACGACAGCCTGTTGAAGCCCTTCCGCCTGATGAGCGGCCAACCCGCGCCCGGTGAGGACTTGGGTGGCTGGTATCACTACAATCCTGACTACAGGTGGGGTAAAGACGAAGACGGCTTTGCTCCCAGCTGCACTTTTGGCCAATGGGTTTCAGCACTCGCACGCATGTATGCCATCACGCGGGACCCGGCAACACGCGACAAAGTGATACGCCTCAACCGCTTGTACGCCCAGACAATTGCAGGCGATTACTACGATAAGAATCGGTTCCCCACCTACTGCTACGACAAGCTGGTTTGCGGTCTGATCGATTCGCACCGATACGTTGGTGATCCTGATGCTTTCTCGATTCTCGAGCGCACCACCAACGCCGCACTGCCGCATTTTCCGCAGCACGCAGTGGAGCATGGAAAACAATGGCGGCCGGATAAGGACGAGAGTTGGACGTGGGACGAATCCTACACAATTCCTGAAAATCTTTTCCTGGCCTATCAGCGCGGAGCCGGGGAACGATATCGTGAGCTGGGACGGCAGTATCTTTACGATGAGTACTATGATCCGCTGGCTGCGGGCCACGATGTGCTTGCCGGCAGACACGCCTACAGCTATGTAAATTCGTTGAGCTCGGCCATGCAAGCGTATCTGACTTTAGGAAGTGAGAAACACCTGCGCGCGGCCAGGAACGCTTTTGAGATGCTCTCGCAGCAAAGTTTTGCGACAGGAGGCTGGGGGCCAGATGAAATGCTGCGTGCCCCTGACAGTCCGGATGTTGCCGTCAGCCTGAATGAGAGCCACAGCAGCTTTGAGACGCCGTGTGGCTCATACGCGCACTTCAAGCTGACGCGCTACTTGCTGCGCGTGACCCACGACTCGCGCTATGGCGATAGTATGGAGCGCGTGATGTACAACACCGTTCTGGGTGCGAAGCCGTTGCAGGCCGACGGGCGCACCTTCTACTACTCTGACTATAACTTCAAGGGACGCAAGGTCTATTCGGATACTCAACACTGGGCGTGCTGTTCGGGCACGCTGCCGCAGGTCGCAGCCGACTATCGCATCAACACTTACTTCCGCGGTTCGAGTGGTGTATGGGTCAATTTGTACATCCCATCGACGCTGCGATGGAAGCAAGATGGCGCCCAGGTGGCGCTAACGCAAAAGAGTCTGTACCCGTTTGACGAAGTGGTGACCTTCGAGGTTCGGACGTCACAGATAAGGGAGTTCGCCATCAATTTCCGGATTCCGGCATGGGCAACAGCGGCCTCGATTTCAGTGAACGGGCGCCGTATCCAGGCGGCACCAGCTCCGGGAAGTTTTTTTACGCTTCACCGCCCCTGGAGCACTGGCGACCGCGTGGAACTGGAACTGCCGATGACGAAGCGATTGGAAGCTGTCGATCCCCGGCATCCGCAGACCGTCGCGCTGGTTCTTGGACCGCTGGTATTGTTTGCCGTCACCGACACGCAACCAGTTTTAACCCGCGCGGACCTGCTGGCTGCCAACCGAGTGGACCAGCGAAGCTGGCAAGTAAAAACCGCCAGCGCGCCAATCAAGATGCTGCCCTTCATTGACATTGCGGATGAGCAGTATACGACCTACCTGCAGCTCACCTAGACCCTGGTATCGCAATGGCTTTCGGCCGGGCGACCGGGATGAAACTGAGTGAGATCATTCTTGCTTGGCATCGCGCGGCACGATGCGCGGACGGTGTTTCGGCGCGGGAGCGGTAGAGCTGCGAACTACCAACTCGGTTTCCAGATAGTAGTCGGCTCCTTTTCGCCGCTTGAGCTTCAATACTTTCTCCAAAGCTTCAAACGCAATTACTCCCAGGCGTTCCCGGGGAACGCTGATGGTGGTCAGCGGCGGGCGGGCCAGGAACGCAAAAGAGATATCATCGATGCCCACCACGGACACGTCCCCGGGAACCTGGACTCCCGCTTCCTCGAGCGCATTCATCGCCCCCATCGCAATGAGGTCGCTGCCGCAGAAGATCACCGTTGGTATCTTGGGTTGGGAAAGCACGGCACGCACTGCCGAGGCCCCGGAGTCGACTCGATAGTTGCAGTCAATCACGGGAAAGGGATTCAGCTTTCGATCGTTCAGTCCTGCCACCAAGGCACGCTTGATGGTAATCGCAGTCCGATTGTCACCGGGCCCGGCAATGACGGCAGCGCGGCGATGACCCAGCTCGAACACATGTTCAATAGCCTGTGAGATTCCCCGCTGGTAGTCAATCGAGATGTTGCTGAGGAGCCGCTCTGGGGGCCCGAGGTTGCAGAAAACCACGCCAATGCCCGCCAGCGACAGTTCGGCAGTCGCGCTCTTGTCTAGCGACGAAGTCATGATCGCGACCCCCCGAACATCACTTTCTATCAGCTTCCGGATTACTGATTCGGTGCGCGCCTGCAGATACTCTGTGTTCAGCAGCAGGACATCGAAGCCGCGGTCCCAGGCAGCCGCCTGGAATCCGCGAATAATCTCCGGGAAGTACGGGTTGGCGATATCCGAAATCACGAGTCCGAATAAATCACTGCGGCCCGTCGCCAGCCGCCTGGCATGAACGTTCTTGTAATAGTTGAGCTGGCGCACAACTTCGAGCACGCGCTTCTCAGTCTCGGGAGAGATGTACTGGGTCTTGTTGAGCACACGGGATACGGTCGCCGGCGAGACTCCGGCTTTCTTAGCCACCTCCCGCATGGTGAGGCTCATCAGCTCTCCTTTTCATCCCTGCGGAATCCCTCCGTGCACACGGTCAGCCAGGAGATGCTCCAGTTCGCATTGAACCAGACAGGTTCCCCGGAAATGAGGGTCAAAAAATGCGCTTTCTGCAACCCATCGCCCTGTTCTGGATGAACCTATCACGGATTAGAAGGGAAGGCCATGGCAGCGAATCGGGTCAAGGAAGAGGCTAAAACGGCGAGAAAATGCTTGACAAGGCGGGTTGGGGATCACTAAAAGGGAGTGCAAAGAAAGCGCTTTCAGAAAGCGGTTTCTCAGGGCGTAATTCCGCTTTCGATTGACCGGGACATACAGTGACACTGTTGTTACAAGATATCCTCCGCCAGCCCGCTGAACTCCAGCGGACAATCGACTATCTACGCGGACCAGGGTTCGAACCACTGGCCGCGGCCACAGCGGCTGTGCGCAGTGCCCGCCATGTCTACCTCACCGGGATCGGCAGCAGCTGGCACGCCGCGTTAACCGCCGGACCCCTATTCTCGGTGGGCAGTTGCCCGGTGTATCTGCAGGATGCCGCCGAGCTATTACAGTTCGCCACGATTCCTTCTAGCGCCGTCATTATCGTGATCTCGCGGACTGGCCGCAGTATCGAAATCGTTCATCTGCTGAAGAAGGCCCGAGAGTGCGGGGCCCTGGTGATCGGCGTGACCAATTCAGAGCAGGGACCACTTGCGCAGGAAGCGCAGATCCCAATTGTGGTTGCAGCCCGGTTGGATCATGGGATTTCGGTCAACACCTATTCCACGTTAGCTGCTGCAGTCGGTGCTCTGGCCAGCGCCACCGTGGGTACCTTTGATGACGCCCTCGCAAATTCACTGTCGCACGGCATCGCCGAGACGGATCGACTCCTCGCAGGTTGGCAAGAGCAGGTTGCGGGCTCGCCCTGGTTGTTCCCGGGGAGCGTCTATTACTTTCTGGGGCGCGGTTCGAGCCTGGGCAGCTGCCACGAGGCCAGGCTTCTGTGGGAGGAAGGAGTTAAGTCACCGGCCACGGCCATGGGGACAGGGGCTTTTAGGCATGGTCCGCAGGAGATGGTCGCGGAAGGTTCACGTTTCGGTATATGGATCGACCGACGACGCATGCGCGGCCAGGATCTGACGGTGGCGCGGGATCTGAAGCGGCTGGGCGCCTCCGTCATGCTGATCGGACAAGACCTGAATGAGGATGCCGGAGACCTGGTTTTCCGTCTTCCTGAAATGCCAGCTGAGTGGCAATTCCTCATCGATGTCATCCCCGCGCAGCTTGCGGCGGAGCGTCTGGCAGGGCTCTCCGAGGTGGACTGTGATTCGTTTCGTCTATGCTCTTACATCGTCGAAGACGAGTGGGGGTTGCTGCACGAAAAAGTGGGAGCAGCCACGAAAGACAACGACATCGGATCTTCCCAGGAAGTTGCGATCAAGAAATTAGAGAAGTAACTGACCAGAATCCCAAGAAGTGAGGAATTATCACAATGACCAAATTCTCGCGCCGTAGATTCCTTGAAATCGGTGCCGCTGCTGCGGGCGCATCTCTTGCCACGAAGACCACGCTGCTGAATCCTCCCCCACTGTTGGCGTCGCCCCGCCCGGTCGCGGCCAGCGACCGTGTCCAGTTCGGCATGATCGGCGTGGGCATGCAGGGGTCCCAACTGCTGGGTCAGTCCATCGAATTACCTGGCGTGGTATGCGTCGCAGCCTGCGATCTCTATAACGGACGTCACACCCTGGCTCGCGAGATTACAGACCAGCCCAATCTTCCGGCCACTCGCCGCTATCACGAACTGCTTGCCAACAAAGACATCGACTGCATTGTCGCGGCCGTACCCGATCACTGGCACAAGCAGGTGGTGGTTGACGCGGTGAGCGCGGGCAAGGACGTTTACTGCGAAAAACCCATGTCGCACAGCGCCGCCGATGGCGTCGAGATGGTTGCGGCTGCCCAAAAAACCGGGCGCATCGTTCAGATCGGCTCGCAGCGCGTGAGCTCGCTGATTTGCGCCAAGGCCAGGGAACTCGTCTCGCAAGGAAGGTTAGGCGATCTGATGCTGGTCGAGGGCTGGCTGGGGCGCAACGACCCAACCGGCGCCTGGGAATATCCCCTGCCCACGGATCTCTCTCCCGACACGCTCGACTGGGACACCTGGCAGGGAACTGTCCCCAAGCGCGCGTTCGATCCCTACATCTTTGCCAGGTGGCGTTGCTGGAAAGAATACGGTACCGGTCTGGCCGGCGACCTCCTGGTCCATCTGGTCAGCGGCATGATGTTCATGCTGGATATGAATGAAGCTCCCCGGCAGGCCGTGGCCATCGGCGGAATCCGCCGCTGGAAGGATGGCCGTAACATGCCCGACGTTCAGGCCAGCCTCTTTTATTATGGCGATCTCCCGGTCTACATGCGACTGAACCAGGGTACGGAGATGCCAGAAACATACCGCATCCAAGGCTCGAAAGGGATTCTGGAAGTCACGGAATTCGGCCTGAGCTTTACTCCCCAAACCGGGAAGGACTCGGGACCCAGTTACTACGATGCGGGATTCCCCCGCGCGATGCGCAGCGCCTACGAGAAGCGGTGGCACGCGGAGAATGATCCGAAGTTGGGTCATGAGCCCATGCCAGAGACGGTGGCGTTCCGGGGTCCAGATTACGACGACATCAAGCCGCACCTGTGGACCTTTTTCGAGGCCGTACGTTCCCGCAAGCCGGTCGTCGAAGATGCCGTCTTCGGCCACCATGCGGCACTGGCCTGCCACATGGCGAATGAATCTTATTTTCGCAAGACCGCGGTTTTGTGGGATGAGGCCTCCCAGAGCATCAAAGGCTGATCCCCAGGGCAAACAGGTACTCGCAGTTGCAAAGCCATGCTTCGAGAGCGACGGGGGGAGAACATGGAGAAAAAGGTTTTGCGGCTTCGTCGGCTTCTGTTGGGACTTTTGCTGGTCCCTGGCGTCGCGTTGGCTCAGGACACGGCAACGCTTACGGGTACCGTTCGAGATATATCTGGAGCCGTTCTTCCCAACGCTGATGTCAGCATCAAGAACACCGCCACTGGGACCGCCCGCGCGGTAAAGAGCAACTCCGCCGGGGAATACGTTGCCGCAGCCCTGGCTCCGGGCCAGTACAACATCACAGTTACGGTTGCCGGATTCAAGGAATATCAAGCCGAGGGGGTCATCCTTCGCGTGGCGCAGAATGCCCGAATCGATGTCGCTATGCAGGTGGGCAACATCCAGGAGGAAGTAACCGTTCATGGCGAAAGCTTGGCCCAGGTGAATACTGAGTCCAACGAACTCGGCGGCACGATTACCGGAAAAGAGGCGCTGCAACTGCAACTGAATGGACGCAATTTCACGCAGTTGATAACGCTCGTGCCCGGTGTGAGCAATCAGACCGGGCAGGATGAAGGCGTCGTCGGTGCGGCCGGTAACGTCAACTACAGCGTGAACGGCGGCCGCACGGAATACAACAACTGGGAAGTGGACGGCGGCGACATGATGGATAATGGCAGCAACTTTTCGCTGAACGTCTACCCGAGCGTCGAGGCGATTGGGGAGGTTCGGGTGCTGACTTCAAACTACGGAGCTCAGTACGGGCGCAATGGTTCGGGCACGGTCGAGGTGGAAACAAAGTCGGGCACCAACGCGTTTCACGGCTCGGTGTGGGAATTTCTGCGGAACGAGGCTTTCAACGCGCACAATTATTTCGACTTACCGGGGACGCCTGTTGCGGGTTACCACAAACACGACTTTGGTTACAGCGTCGGGGGGCCGATCCGGAAAAATCACACGTTCTTCTTTTGGTTGCAGAACTGGCGCCGCGAGGTCGTTCCTTTCAACTTCTTCAACTACGTTCCATCGATGGCGAACCGACAGGGAAATTTCAGTGATCAATGTGCACCCCTAAACCCCAATCCAACCGACTGCCCCGTCGATCCAAATACAGGAAATCCGTTTCCCAATAATCAGATTCCATTGATCGATCCCAACGCGCAGATTCTCCTTCCCATGATTCCCCTACCCAACACCATCAATAGCGGTCAGTCCACGTTCGCCGAAGCGGTAGGGCAACCGACGCAATGGCTCGAAAACCTGGTTCGGATCGATCACGATTTCAGTCCCAAGTTGCGCGCTACTTTCCGGCTAATTCACGATTCATGGAATACGACGAGCGGCACTCTCACTTTCGAAAGCGGAAGTTTCCCGACAATTCGATCGCATTTTGTCGGTCCCGGCGTGGAAGTCATCTCCCGGCTAACGGCCACAATTTCGCCGACCCTGCTTAACGAATTTTCCGTCAGCTATACCACCGATCACCTCCGGCTGACCAATACCAACCCGTCAGTATGGACGCGCGCCAGCAACTTCACCATGCCCGGTTTATTTCCAAACTATGGTGGCAAACTCCCCGATTTCTGCTTGAGCACCTCCGGTGATTACGGAGGTGGATTCTGTGAAGGACCCACCGCCTTTCCCTGGTCGAACTCGAACCCGACCTTCACTTATCGCGACAATGTCACCAAGAGTCTCGGCAAACACAAGCTGGAATTCGGAGGATACTTCGTGAATGCCGAAAAGAATGAGTTCTCGTTTACTGACCTCGGCGGCGATCTGACGTTCGACAGTACGGCGCCGGTCTCTACCGGAAATGCCTTCGCCGACCTGCTCATGGGAAATATTGCGAACTTCCAGCAGGCGAACGCGCAGCCGAAGTATCACATTAATTACAAGATGTTCGAGCCCTATTTTCAGGACGACTATCACATCTTCAAGAATCTAACCTTGAATCTGGGCATACGCATCAGCCTGTTCGGCACTTTCTGGGAGAGAAACCATCTGGTCTCCAATTGGGATCCACTGGCCTACAACCCCGCCCTCGCTCCGAAGATTGACCTAACCGGCAATACAACGGGACAAGAAGGTGCGCTGATCCTTAAGTCTGGGACGACGGCGTTTGATGGCGTCCTGCAGTGCGGCGTGGGAGTGGTGCCGCGGGGCTGTTTGAATGGACATTTGTTCAATCCGGCGCCACGCCTGGGATTTGCCTGGGACCCCCTGGGTAACGGCAAGATGGCGGTCCGCGGCGGCTACGGAATTTTCTTTGAGCACACCAACGGGATGGAAGGGAATGCGGAAAACCTGGAGGGCACGCCGCCGCTGGTGCAGGAGCCTACCCAATTCAACATCGTTGGTTACAACAACGTCGGCGGGCAGGGGCTTTTATTCCCGCTGTCGACCGTCTCCATCCCGGACACGGTGCACTGGCCTTATGTTCAGCAGTGGCATTTGGATGTGCAGCGCGACCTTATCAAGAACACCGTGGCCACGCTGGCCTATGTAGGCGCCAAGGGAACACATCTTACGCTGCAGCACGAAGAAAATGCGTTGCACCCGGTGCCAGCTTCGGAAAACCCTTTTCAGCCCGGCCAACCGATTACTCCGGATATTTGCAACTCACAAAACGGAGGGGTCCTTAAACCCACATTCAAAGTGAATGGACAAAAGATTTCGGGGCAGCCGGCCATCAACCTCGATGTTGCTTGCGGAAATGATCCGAATCCGTTTCGGCCGTATTACAGCCTCGATTCCCTTCAACGGGTGGAGCCCGAAGCCAACTCCAACTACAATGCGCTGCAATTCTCCCTGCGAAAGACGGACGGTCCGCTCACGCTCGACGTGGCTTACACCTACAGCCACTCACTCGACGATTCTTCTGACAACGTGGACGGTAACTACGTGAACGCTTACAACATCCACAGCAACTATGCCAGTTCTAACTACGATCAGCGGCACATCCTGACCGTGGCCTGGGTTTATGAAGAGCCTTATTTTGCGGGTAAAGGACTCACCCACACATTCCTGGGAGGATGGCAGTTTGCCGGCCTCATGACACACCAGAGTGGTGATCCTTTCTCCGTCGTCGATGGCATCTACGGCGACACGGCCGGCGTTGCTGACGGGATCACGAACAACGGTTCGTACGCCGACCGTATTGGCGATCCGCGCGCCGCACCCGACCCGAGCTGTACCGTCCCCGGCACCAAGGCCTTCCCACTGTTCAACTGTCTGGCTTATGAGCAGCCGCAAGGCTTGACCTTTGGCAACTCGGGACGGAATAGTCTGAACCTGCCCCGTCGCACCAACTTCGATACGTCGGTCTACAAGGTCTTTAAACCATCAGAAAAATTGCAACTCCAATTTCGGGCGGAAGCGTTCAATGTCTTCAACCACACGCAATGGAACGGTGTGAACAACAACGTAGGCACACAGAATTTCCTGTATCCGACGGGCGCTCACATGCCACGAGTCCTGCAGTTTGCACTTCGAATCACATTCTGATCGCTGGAGCTGTGAAGCTGGTTTGTGGGCCTTTGGGAAACGGGCAGGGGATGCCACATGATCGGGGCGGTTGACATCGGCGGTACAAAAATAGCGGTGGGCATGGTCAATGACAGCGGGCAGGTATTGTCCCGGAAGGAAACACCCACCGATACCGAGAGCTACACCAACGGCCTGGCTGCAATCGCCAGCATGCTGCGGGAGACGGCGCGCACCGCCAGTGTTGAATTCACCGGGATAGGGATTGGATCCACGGGGCCGGTCGACCCGTTTTCCGGGAAGTTTGGCGAGGTTGATTTTCTTCCGGGATGGCGCGGACAGAACCCGGGAGCAGACTTGGCGCGCATGTTCGAGGTGCGGGTGGCTCTCGAAAATGACGCCGATGCGGCCGCGCTGGCGGAGGCGGGTTGGGGCGCTGGGAAAAACAAATCACGACTCATCTATGTGACGGTGGGAACCGGGATTGGCGGCGGAATTGTTTTCGACGGACGCCTTTACCGCGGTGTGGCTGGATCTCATCCCGAGCTTGGCCACCAGGTCATCGATCCATCGGGACCGCTTTGTTCCTGCGGGTACCAAGGTTGCTGGGAATCGTTGGCTTCGGGTCCGGCAATGGTGGCATGGCTTGAGGGCAATGCGCCGGCTGAGTATCCGCATGGCAAACATCTCACGGCCAAACGTATCTGCCAGCTCGCACAAGAAGACGATACCCTGGCTCGCCAGGCGGTTGAACGAGAGGCCTACTACATGGGTCTTGGGCTGGCCAATCTCATCAACCTATTCGCGCCCGAGGTGATCGTCTTGAGTGGAAGCGTGATGAAGAGCGCGTCTTTGTTACTCGACGGCATCCGGAAGGTGATTGGGCGCGGCTGCCGTTTTGTCCCATTCGAGAAGACCGAAATTGCCCTGGCTTCGCTCGGAGAAGATGCCAACCTTATCGGCGCCGCTAGGGTTTGGCACGATCGCTTCCGGCCCGGGGATCCCAATGCTTACTGACCTTCGCAACACGGGCAGACGTCTGCGAAGGTTTGCGGGATACTGATGCCAAGAAATCGCTACATGGTCGTGATTGTGCTTTTCACGTTTTTCGTGATCTCCCTGGTAACCAATATTCTTGGTCCGATTGTCCCGGACATCATCAGCAGTTTCCATGTAAGCCTGACCGCAGCCGGATTTCTGGCCTTCGCTTTCTTTATTGCGTATGGGGTGATGTCGATTCCCGCAGGCGTTCTCGTAGAACGGTTTACTGAAAAACCTGTAATGGTAGCGGCATTTCTGGTGGGCACGCTGGGGTCCTTGAGTTTCGCTCTGTTTCCTGCCTACCGCATCGCAATTGTTTCATTGTTCCTGATCGGGGCCGGGATGGCTACGCTGCAAGTAGCCGTCAACCCGCTGCTCCGAGTGGCCGGAGGCGAAGAAAACTATGCTTTCAATTCGACTTTGGCCCAACTGGTTTTCGGCAGCGCATCTTTTGTTAGCCCGCGAATCTATTCTTATCTCGTGCTCAACCTGAATGGACATACATCCGGACAAAATGTTTTTCTGCGGGTTCTGGGGAGATGGACTCCCGCCGGGCTGCCGTGGGCCTCGATGTATTGGATTTTCGCAGCCTTCACGTTCCTGATGGTTGCGATTTTGTCTTTTTCCAGGTTTCCTCGCGTTCACTACACTGCCGAGGAACGTGCTGGATCGTGGGAGATGTACCGCAGCCTGGCCCGCAGACGCGTGGTCTGGATGTATTTCGTCGCTATGTTTGCTTATGTGGGCTGCGAGCAGGGTACTGCTGATTGGATATCGAAATTTCTCTACCAGTACCATGGTTTCGATCCTCACACCACAGGCGCGACGGCGGTCTCCTGGTTCTGGGGACTGCTCACGGGGGGATGTTCTATCGGCATGTTGCTCCTGAAAATATTCGACAGCCGCAGGGTTCTGATTGGTGCGTGTGTCGGCGCGCTGTTTTGTCTATCCGCCGCTTTGCTGGGTCCGGCGAAGGTGTCAGTGCTTGCCTTTCCCGCGATCGGCTTATTCGCGTCAGTGATGTGGCCCATCGTCATTTCGCTCGCGCTTAATTCGGTGGCGGAGCACCACGGTTCGTTTTCGGGGATTTTGAGCACGGCAATCGTTGGCGGGGCCGTCGTGCCTGTGATTATCGGAGGCATCGGCGACCGCGTCGGATTACGCACCGGATTAACTTTTCTCTATGTCACATTTGGTTTTGTCCTCAGCGTAGGGTTTTGGGCGAAGCCTTTGATCAGCAATGCCACGATCACTCTCAAGAAAGCTTCGGCTGAGGCCGCTGTTTGAGGGAGCACGGTTTGAAGGGCGAAATTCCTGAGCGGGTTGCACGTCGCAAGTTTTTGGCCGGCCTTGGAGCGCGTTACGCTCGAAATGGCAAAGTCCTTCACCCCGGAATTCTGACGTTCTCGCTGGCCGCGTGCACCGTTCTGGTTCGGGGTTGTATCATTTGCAGGGAAACGGTTAAGGAAGATACAGGTGGCCGGACAAAGCATAGAACGCCGTGAAATCTTGCGTATTCTGGCGCTGGCGGCGGGAGTTGCAACGTTTCCCGGCTTTAGTAAGTGGACCTTTGCCTGCAGTCACATTGGCCGCCCGCTCGAGCAGATCAAGCCGGCGGTCTATCGTCCAGTCTTCTTCAGTGCGCGGGAATACGCCCTGGTTGAGCGCCTCACTGATCTGATCATTCCCGCAGATGACACACCTGGAGCGCGCGATGCGGGAGTCTCGGAATTCGTCGACCTTATGGTGTCGCGAGATCCGCAATTACAGCGGGATTTTCGCGCCGGGCTGAGTTGGCTAAACATGCGCAGCCACAAGACGTGGAGCAGGGCATTTGTGATGCTCAATCCTGATCAGCAAACAACTCTGCTTGAGGCGCTCGCTTACCGGAAGAAATTCCGAACGGGCGACGAACCTGGCCGGAAGTTTTTCAATCTTGTCCGGGAATACACGGTGATGGGTTTTTACACGAGCGAAATCGGCTTGAAGGAGTTGGATTTTCCCGGCTTGAGATTCTACGCCGAGTCTCCTGCTTGTCCCCACAAGGATGATCCAGAACACCGCCATCTTGATCCTGCACCTTCCCAATAACAAGGGGCCTGATGCCAAAACAGATTTACGACGTCATTGTGGTCGGAACCGGCGCTGGGGGCGGCATGGCGATCAAGACCTTGTGCGAGGCTGGACTCAAGGTTTGTGCTTTGAATTCCGGGCGGCGGCTCGATCCGGAAAAGGACTTTCGAAATCACCGAATGACATGGGAAATGAAATATCGAGGTTTCGGCGACCCCAAGACGCGCATGAAAGACATGCCCGACTTCCTGGACTCTGAGTACAACCAGGGGGCCTGGGAACACGACATCGCGTATACCACCGCGCCGGGCACGAAGTGGATGTGGCCGCGTTGTTCCGCGGTAGGTGGAAAAACCAATTTTTGGGGACGAAGTTCGGCGCGCTTCGGTGATATTGACTTCAGGGCTGCCACTCTAGACGGATATGACGCAGACTGGCCGGTCACCTATGGCGAGATTGCGCCTTACTACACTCGCGTGGAAAAGATGATCGGCGTGGCCAGCACGGAGCAGAACCGTCCCAGCAACCCAGATGGAGTCTACCTGCCGCCGTTTAATTTCAGATGTCTCGACGTGATTCTTCAGAAGGGGTCGGAGAAAGTTGGTGTGCCCTATTTACCGGATCGTCTTGCACAGCTTAGCGTGGCACACGAGGGGCATCCTGCCTGTCACTTCTGTGGAGATTGTACCTTTGGCTGTGAAGTAGGCTCCTTCTTCTCCTCACCCTGGTTCTTGCTGCCGGCAGCTGAAGCTAGCGGAAACCTGGAACTCCGAACCAACGTCGTTGCCAAGAATATTCTGGTGGACGAAAACGGTCGCGCCTCGGGAGTGGCATACATTGATCGTGAATCGCGGCAGGAATATGAGGTCCGGGGGCGCTCAGTGGTGGTAGCCGCATCGTGTATCGAAAGCGCTCGGATCATGTTGAACTCAAAATCGCGGCATTGGCCAAATGGCATTGCTAATTCTAGCGGGCAACTGGGGCGCAACCTGTGTGACCACTTGTACGCTACTACAGCGAGCGGCTATCTGCCGCAGCTGTTGGGACAGCCAAGCTTTCCGGACAACGTAGGCGCCAATTCAATCGCCTGGATGCCACGCTGGCAGAATCTGGAACACGCGCATGAAGAAAAGTTTGTCCGTGGCTATTCGGTCTATCCAGACGGGGGGTGTTCGGAGTTTCCCTCGTACCACGATCAGATCGAGGGCTTCGGCTCGTCTTTCAAGCGCGAAATCAAGCGTCGCTATCCGACACCAGTCAGTCTCACGGTGCAGGCTCCAACTTTACCCTCCGACAGGAACTTTGTAGATATCGATCCGGAAGCCAAGGATTCGTTCGGAATTCCCAAAGCTCGTATTCACTTCCAATGGGGAGATAATGAGTTGCAGATGTTCCAGCATGCCAAAAAGATCTCTGCTGACGTGTTCCATGCAGCCGGCGGAGTTTTGGAATACGCCGCGGACGAACCCGAGATGCCCGGGTACAGTCTGCACGAGACGGGCACATGCCGCATGGGGAATGACGCCAAGAAGTTTGTCACCAATCGCTTTGGCCAGACCCATGACGTAGCCAATTTGTATGTGTGTGACGCCAGCGTTTTTCTGAACTGTACTGACAAAACAACCACCCTTTCAATCCTTGCCTTCACTCTTCGTACCAGCGAATATCTGGTGGAACAGGTTCACCAGGGAGATCACTAAGTGGTAAGCAGGTTATTTTCGAGGTTGAACCGAGCGTTGCACCCAACCTATCTGCGCACTCAACCTATGCGCGCGCCGCAATTGACCGTGATCGGAGCGCTAGTCGTGGGATGCTTTTTCCGGTCAGTTGCCGCAGGTGCCGAAGCTTCTCCTACCCTCCCGAACAACGGGAAGTGGAGATTGACATGGAGCGACGAATTTAACGGTCCCAACGGTTCCGGCGTGGATTCGTCGAAATGGGTTGTCGAGGCGGGCGCAAAAGGTTGGGGCAACCAAGAATTGGAGTACTACGCAAGTCGCCGGGAGAACCCACACATCCAGGATGGGAATCTGGTGATCAAGGCGCGACGGGAGAACTACACGGGAACCGACGGTGTGAGCCGAAACCACACTTCAGCAAGACTTTTTTCTGCTGCTTAACGTCGCGGCGGCAGCCGACTGGCCGGGTATCCAGACACCGCTACAATTTTCCCTCAAACTATGCTGGTGAATTATGTCGGGGTGTACCAGCGATCCAGCGAGTAGGATACGATCTCTGAAATTTGGCGAATCGCGGCCAAGTTTCTTCATCCCTGCTCACGGAGCCAACGACTATGAGTAACCGAGGGTTATTCGTCTCTCTTGTTCTTCTCTCTCTGGGTCAGTTCACTCTTGCACAGGCCCCGCCCTCGAAAGCAGACGTGGAGAAGCGTGTCGATTCGATTCTGAGCCAGATGACGCTGGAAGAGAAGATCGAGATCATCGGGGGTGTCAATGATTTTTATACTCGGCCAATCGCCAGGCTCGGCATACCCGCTCTCAAGATGTCCGACGGCCCGATGGGAGTTCACGACTACGGGCTAACCACCGCCTATCCCGCCGGCATTGCTCTGGCCGCCTCGTGGGACCCGCAGCTCGCAGAGCGATTCGGTGCCTCGATGGGCAAGGACGCGCGGGCCCGCGGTGTGCATTTCATTCTGGCTCCGGGCATGAACATCTATCGCGCACCGATGAATGGCCGTAACTTCGAGTATTTCGGAGAAGATCCTTTTCTTGCCTCCAGGATGGCGGTATCTGTCATTCAAGGAATGCAGGGGCAACGTGTCATCGCTACCGCAAAACATTTTGCTGGAAATAACTCGGAGTTCGCACGCATGACGCTTAGCTCCGACATCGATGAAAGGACTCTGCGCGAAGTCTATTTGCCGGCATTCGAAGCCGCGGTGAAGGAAGCCAGGGTGGGCGCGGTAATGGACGCCTACAACCTGGTGAACGGCGTTTACATGACACAGAATAACCATCTGAATAATGAGATCCTCAAGCAAGAGTGGGGTTTCAACGGCATCCTCATGTCAGACTGGGGCGCGACGCACGACGGGATTGCTGCGGCCATCGGTGGCCTCGATCTGGAGATGCCTTCACCAACCTTTATGAACCGCGAAACCCTGTTGCCTGCGATCAAGGAAGGGAAGATTCCGGTCGCGACGCTGGACGACAAGGTTCGAAGAATATTGCGAAAGGCCATCGAGTTCGGATTTTTCGACCAGCCGCAGACGGATAGCGACATCCCGTCCTACAGTCAGGAAGGCCGGCAGATTGCCCTTGAGGCGGCCAGAGCAAGCATGGTTTTGCTGAAGAATTCCGGAAACCTGCTTCCGCTCGATGAGAGCAAAGTGAAAACGATCGCGGTCATTGGTCCAGACGCTTATCCCGCAGTGCCGAGCGGGGGTGGAAGCGCTGAAACTAAACCGTTCAACGCCGTCAGTTACCTGGAAGGCATCAGCAATCGCCTGGGGACCAACGCTAGAGTTCTGTACGCGGTTGATGTGCCACCTCTGGACGAAGTGTTTGAGAGTTCCGAGTTTTTTACTGCGCCTGGTGGCGAGAGGGGATTAAAGGGAGAATATTTCAGCAACGAAGAACTGCGAGGTCCTCCTGCGCTCGTGCGTACTGACCAGCATGTCGACTTCGATTGGGGAGAAGGTAGTTTTGCCCCGAACCAGCCCATCGATCATTTCTCGATTCGCTGGACGGGATATTTCGTGCCGCAGAAGTCCGGAGATTACAAGTTCTTCACTTCCGCCGATGATGGGGTTCGACTCTACATTGGCGATGACACGGTAATCGACGACTGGCAACGTCATTCCCAGACGGTCGACAGTTATGGCAGACATCTGGAAGCGGGCCAGGCGTACAAGATCCGGCTCGAATATTTCGAAGCAGTCGGGAGTGCGATCGTTGGTTTCGGTGTCACGCGAGCCGAGACTTCCATTGGCCGCGAAACCAGGGGCCTAGCCGCGAAGGCTGACGCGGTCATCATTTGTGTGGGATTCGATCCTAAGACGGAGTCCGAGGGTTCTGACCGAACCTTCCAGCTGCCCGGCGGACAGGACGAACTGATCGGTCAAATCAGCGCGGTCAACAAGAACACGATCATCGTGCTCACGGCTGGCGGCAACGTCGACATGACCGATTGGGTTGACCGTGTTCCTGCGATTCTGCATGCGTGGTATCCAGGACAGGAGGGAGGAACGGCCCTGGCCCAAGTCCTCTTTGGTGACTACAGCCCTTCCGGCAAGTTGCCGGTCTCGTTTGAGCGGCGTTGGGAAGACAGCCCGGCGTTTCACAGCTACTACCCAGAGAAGGACCAGAACCGAGTTCAGTACTCGGAGGGTGTTTTCGTGGGATATCGGCACTTCGACCGTTCTGAGACGAAGCCACAGTTCGCCTTCGGCTATGGTCTTTCCTATACGACATTCGCATACGGCAATTTGTCGGTGACACCTCCGACGGGAAATCTGAAGGAGCCTGTTAAAGTCTCGTTCGAGGTGAAAAACACAGGTCGACGCGAAGCAGCCGAAGTCGCCGAACTATATGTCGGTGAGTCTCATCCCAGCGTTCCCCGGCCGGTCAAAGAGTTGAAGGGATTCGCGAAAATAGACCTCAAGCCGGGCGAGAGCAAGCGCTTGACGCTGACGCTTGATCGGAGAGCACTCTCTTTCTACGACGTGAAGAAGAACGACTGGAGTGCCGGCCCAGGTGAATTCACAATTCTGGTCGGCGGCGCCTCGGACAACATCCAACTGCGGAGCAAGTTCACTCTAACACCGTAGCGACGGAGTGATAGCGACCATAGCGGCCTCGCTGTTGGGTGGAAGAAATACCCTTCCTCGATGCTATCGCGTTTTAAGGAAACTATGCGAAAACTCTTCGTACCGAGTGCAGCAATTCTATTTGTAGCGGTTGCAGCGGCGCAGCCGCAGCTCAACCTTATGCCGATGCCAGCCGTGGTGCAATTGGGGACGGGCAGACTCCAGCTTCAGCCATCCTTCTCCGTCGCAGTCGAAGGCGCTAAGGATGCAAGGTTGCAACGCGGTGTTCAGAGATTTATTGCCGAGCTTTCCCTAGAAACGGGAATGCCGCTCAAAAACCAGGCTCCTGAATCCGCTAATCCTTCCCTGGTGATCCATGCCGAGCACGGCGGTGAAGCTGTCTCACGGCTCGGCGAGGATGAGTCGTACGAGTTGGCAGTGACCGAATCGGGAGCTAAGCTCACGGCGCCGAATTCGCTCGGGGTCCTGCATGGTCTTCAGACATTGCTTCAACTTGTGGGGCCCAGCCCGGATGGATTTGCTCTGCCGGCCGTCACCATCAAAGACCGACCCCGCTTTCCCTGGCGCGGATTGCTCATCGATGTTGGACGCCACTTTATTCCACTCGACGTGGTCAAGCGAAACCTCGACGGTATGGCGGCGGTGAAGATGAATGTTCTGCACCTCCATCTCTCAGACGACCAGGGCTTCCGGGTCGAGAGCAAGCGCTTTCCCAAGTTGCACGAGATGGGCTCGGACGGCTTGTACTACCGCCAAGACGAGATTCGCGAACTGGTCTCCTACGCCCACGACCGCGGTATCCGCATTCTTCCGGAGTTCGACACTCCTGGCCATAGCGGCTCATGGTTTGTCGGCTATCCCGAACTCGCCAGCAATCCCGGTCATTATGCCCTCGAGCCGGACGGCATCGATTCCGTCACAGATCCTACCCGGGAGGCAACTTACAAATTTCTCGACAAGTTCATTGCCGAGATGGCTCAACTCTTCCCTGATGCCTACTTCCACCTTGGCGGAGACGAAGTAAATGGCAAGCATTGGGATGCGAATCCCAAAATCCAAGCCTTCATCCGTGCTCACGGCATGAAAAATAATCAGGATCTGCAAGCATATTTCAATCGACGCCTGCAGGAGATATTGAGCAAGCACCACAAAATCATGATCGGATGGGATGAGGTGCTGCACCCTGAACTGCCCAAGACCATCGTCATCCAATCCTGGCGCGGGCAAGAGTCATTGGCAATCGCGGCTCAGCAAGGCTACAGCGGCCTCCTCTCCTATGGTTATTATCTCGACCTCATGTGGCCGGCGGCGCGGCACTACGCCGTCGATCCCATGAGTGGCGCCGCGGCCGATTTGAATCCTGAACAGAAAAGCCGCATCCTCGGCGGCGAAGCCTGCATGTGGACGGAATTGGTGACTCCCGAGAACATCGATTCGCGCATTTGGCCGCGCACCGCCGCGATTGCGGAGCGGTTATGGTCGCCGCAAGAGGTTCAGGATTCGGGCTCGATGTATATCAGACTTCAGGAGTTGAGTTGGCGGCTGGAATGGCTGGATCTGAAGCACCGATCCGGTGAAGTTCCCATGTTGCACCGCATGGCTGGAACCGATGACATCGGGGCGCTCCGCAGGTTCGCCGAGGTGGTCGAACCAGTGAAGGATTACGCCCGCATGAAAGCCGTGAAAGGCCCCTGGGACTTTCGTGCGCCCTTAAATCACCTGGTCGATGCGGCCAGTCCGGAGAGCGAGGCGGCACGCCATTTTCGCAACCTCGTCGGCTCTTACATCGAAGGCGGCCACAAAGACCAAGCCACGGAAGCGCAAATTCGCAACTCCCTCACGATTTGGCGTGATAACGATGCGAAGCTGTATCCGTTGTTGGAACAATCGTTTCTCCTGCGCGACATCGCGCCTCTCTCCGCAGACCTGTCCGCCATCGCTGCAGTCGGGCTGGAGGCCCTGGATTATCTGGACAAGTCCCAGCCCTCGCCGGAAGTGTGGAGAAGCGAGCAACTTGCGCTAATTGAGCGTGCAAAAACGCCCAAAGCCGACCTGCTGCTCATGATCGTCGCGCCGGTCGAGCAGTTGATCGCAGGCACTACCGACTAGATCTCAAAGGGCAATACTCGCTGCAGGCAATCATTGGGTGCCCGCTTGACCAATACTGAAACATCGTCACTTCCATGTGAGGGTGGTTACGGAATTACCTGCCAGGGCCAGGTCCGCTTCCATCGCGCCCATCTGTAACACCACCGGACGCGTGGCGGCGGGGTTGGTCATCACCAGGACTTTTTGACCATCGGGATTCTCGCAGGCCACGTGCTCAACGTTTGCCACCATGCCCTCGGAATCGAAGCGGCGTGCACCACGACGAATCATGCGAGAAAAATGAGCGAAGGCCCAGTACTGGCCGCTGCGGGTGATTTCCTTCGTCCGCGAGTGGATCGTGACGAGTCCACCACACGGAAACGGGCCGATGTTGGGTCGACCCTGCTCGTCGAGCGCGAGATTCCAACCCGTAATCGATTGACACCAGTTGCGCAGAGCTCCGGTAAAGGTCTGCCCCCAGTTGGCCCAATCGGTGGCGTAGTCAGGCCGCGTGTAGTCTGGGCCGCCCTCCGTCCAATGCATCTCGGCATCGGGGTGAGCGTCGTGGACCCTGGAGGCCATGCTCACGCTGCCGGCATATCCGTGCCACGCTATGGCGTTCGCAAACTTGCGCACGTCCGAATCGTCGAGTTCGCAAATTGCCCGGCCCCAAAGGTCGTAGTTGTGGTCAATGAGCCAGATTTTCGCGGAAATTCCATTGGCTCTCAGCGCCGGCCCCAAATGTTGTTTCACGAATTCGATCTCATACTCCTGCCCCCATAGGCATGCGGGCATGCGGCCGTCCTGATCGGTGTCCACTTCGTTCTGCGAAGTGACGGCCTGAATGGACACACCTTCGGCGGCGTAGGCCTGCAGGAATTTCACGAAGTATTGTGCGTAGCTCGCGTAATACTGCTTGCGCATGCAGCCGCCCAGCATGGAGCCATTTGCCTTCATCCAACCGGGAGGACTCCAGGGAGTAGAAAACAGGAACAAGTCAGGATTTTGCTGGCGAGCTTCGAGCAGCGACGGCAGGATGTAGGCACGGTCGTGATCGATCGAGAAGCGCTTCAAGTCCGGATCGGGTGCGCCTTCATCGAAACTGTACAACTCAGTCGAGTAGTCACTCGCCCCAATACAGGTGCGGCAGACATTCAGTCCCAGCTCCGACGGGTGGAATAGTTCATGGAATAAAGTTGTGCGCGAATTCGAGGGCAGTTGGTTGAACATGTAGCAGGCTGCATCAGTGAAAGCTGCGCCGAAACCGAGAATCTCCTGGAACTTCTTTTCCGGGTTGAGAGCGATGATCTCGGCGGAAGGCTGTCCAGCGCCGTGCCGCCAAGCGAGAGCCGATGTGGCCTCGAAGCGCCGCTTCTCATCGGTCACCCGAACTGTGATCTCGCCGGGGTGGTTGGCTGAACCAAGGGAAGCCCAGACCGGCACGGATTCAGCAACCACGCCGGCTGCCACTCCAGCCGTGGACAATTTCAGAAATTCGCGTCTGGTACTTTCCGTGGACATTTTACCTCTCAGCAACCCGAGTCAGTATTTGTGAATTAGAATCTCATGCCTGTCAAATGACCCTGACCTCCGCTCGAGAGACTGTGCGAAATTGTGAAAGCACCGGGATTCAGTGGCTGAGAATTAAAGAGGAAAAAAAGGAACTGCTTCCCCCATCGGCGGGGTTTCGGCTACTCTAAAATGACCACGCACTGCGTGGATCTCTGGTTGGTTCGGCTTCCAGCGTCGTGGTTACAGGTGTTTCCATGTTGAAGCACGGTATTACGCGAGCCGCGAACATTTGTGTGGATGGAGTACGCGGGTTCGCACTGGCCACAGCCTCTGTGGTGTTGGTGCACGTTCTGGGCGGCAATGTGTGGGCTCAAACTCCGGCGAAGCCACTGCCCATCCTCACGCACGCCGAGCAGATCCGCAGATTGAGTCCTGAGCAGGCTGCGTTGGGTTATCCCGTGCGGGTTCGCGGCGTAATCACCATGGATGCTCCCGCACCGGACTTCTTCATTCAAGATGCGACCGCTGGCATTTACGTGGAGGGCAGTGTCTCGCCGAAGTACGCCCACCTCCTCGGCCGGTTGGTGGAAGTTGAAGGAGTAACTGGCCCGGGCAGATTCGCTCCCGTGATTCGGGAGCAGAGGTTGCGTGTGCTGGGTCAGGCAGCTTTGCCCAAGGCGCAACTATTTCCCTTCTCCGAGCTCGCCGACGGACGCCAGGACAGTCAGTGGGCGCGAGTGCGAGGCATCGTGCGGTCAGTAGCCATCGACCGCAACTCGTGGCAAGGGACCACCCTCGCTATGCGAGTCGCGTCCGGCGGGGGTGAGTTCAATGTCCGGGTGCCGATTGGCCGCGATCAGGATTTAACTTCTTGGGTTGACAGCGCAGTGCTGATCGAAGGCGTGTGCGGCAGCCTGTACAACACCAACCGGCAACTCACGGGAATTTTGTTCTATGTCCCACGCTTGAACTTCATAACGGTTGAAGCGCCTGCCCGAGAAGCTTTGCTGTCGGACTTGCTGCGGTTCTCGCCGGCGAAAGGGATCCGGCACCGGGTGCGAGTGCGCGGTGTCGTTGGATATCAACAATTGGGGAATGCCCTTTTTCTCGTAAGCCAAGGCAAGGGACTTCGCGTCTTGACGCAGCAGGACACGCCTCTTGAGATTGGCGACCTCGTGGACGTGTTGGGCTTCCCCGCCATGGGTGATTCGGCGCCGATATTAGAGGACGCCGTATTTCATCGTCTAAGCCACGAGAGAGCACCGGAACCAGTGGAACTGAACCTCGCTACGCCTTGGGAGCAATTCGATGGCGCGGTGATGACGACCGAAGCAAAGTT
Source organism: Candidatus Acidiferrales bacterium (assembly GCA_035603035.1). Taxonomy (GTDB): domain Bacteria; phylum Acidobacteriota; class Terriglobia; order Terriglobales; family Acidobacteriaceae; genus Sulfotelmatobacter. The sequence continues at coordinate 62,483 of DATNLE010000190.1, forward strand.
GTTGAACCGACAGGCGCAGCCGGATGCCGTCCGGCTGCTGCTGCAGCAAGGCGAGATATATTTCGATGCAACCCTTGCCCCAGCTCCCGCCGTAAATTATCTGTTGTCTATCCCGCTGAACAGCGAGATCAGAGTTACCGGCATTTGTTTGGTTCGCAGCGGAGGATTGTGGCGGACCCCGGAGTCATTCCGCATGTTGCTGCGCTCGCCCCAGGATGTGGTGTTGCTCCGCGCTCCGTCGTGGTGGAATTTGCGTCACACACTGTGGCTGCTGGGGATCACCGCGTGTGTTCTTTTGACTGTGGTGGCGTGGGTGGTTGTGCTGGGCCGACGGCTGCGGGAGCAAATGGCCATCATTCGGCAGAAGTTGAGAAGCGGCGCAGTGCTCGAAGAGCGCAACCGCATTGCCCGCGAGCTTCACGATACCCTGGAGCAGGAACTGGCCGGCATCACCATGCAACTGGATCTGGCGGTCGATTGCTTTCAGCAAGCGCCGCGCATCGCTGAGCAAGCACTGGAGACGGCGCGCAACATGAGCCGCCACAGCATGGTCGAAGCGCGACGTTCGGTGTGGGATTTGCGTTGTCAATTATTGGAAGATGGGGATCTGGTCTTCGCTCTGGCGAAGATTGTCGAGCCTCTCACCCAAGGCGAGCACGCGAAGGTGGAGGCAAAGTTCGAAGGTAGTCCAGTTCGCCTGCCCAGGCCAGCCGAGATGAACTTGCTTCGCATCGGGCAGGAAGCCGTGGCGAACGCCATGAAGCATGGACTGGCGAGACATATTGCGATCGAATTGCGATACGCACCCGAATCGGTACGTCTGACGGTGAGTGATGATGGACAGGGTTTTGCCGCAGATCAGGCCTCTCCCACCGGACATTTTGGGCTTCTCGATATGCGCGAGCGCGCGCAGTCGATGGGCAGCCGCTTGACAGTTGAGAGCCAGCCCGGACGCGGTACTCGCATTGCCGTGGAAGTTCCTGTGTGCTCAAGCAAACTAATCGATGACGAACTCAAAACCAATACGTATTCTGGTGGTTGACGACCACTTCATGGTGCGGATGGGCTTGTCAGCGTCCCTGAACGTCGAGCCGGACATGGAGGTGGTCGCCGAGGCGGGCAGCGGTGACGCCGCGCTGGAAGCCTACCGCATACACCGTCCCAGCATGGTGCTGATGGATCTGCGGCTCCCGGGAATGAGCGGTACGGACTGCACAGCAGCGATGATTCAGGAATTTCCGGAGGCATCCATCCTCATGCTCTCGACCCATTCGGGGGAGGAGGAGATCTATCGCGCGCTGCAGGCTGGTGCCCGGGGTTACATTGTAAAGAGCATCATCCGTGAAGAACTCCTGCGCGCCGTGCGTGAAGTTCATCAAGGACGGCAGTATGTGGATCCAATCGTGGCTTCGCACTTGGCGGAGCGCCGGTCCCATCGCTCGTTGAGCACCCGGGAAGTGGAGGTCCTTCGGATAGTGGCCAAGGGGCTGGGGAACAAGGAGATCGCGGGCGCGCTGAATATCGCAGAAGTGACGGTTAAACTGCACGTGAGTCATGTGCTTGAGAAGCTTGGCGTGAAGGATCGCACCCAGGCAGCGACGGTTGCGCTGCAACGAGGCATCATCTCGCTCGACTGATGACAGACTCCGCCGCCCAACCGATGGAACTCTCCATGCCCTTTTCTTGTCGCTAGCGTCCAGCTGTACGAAAGTAGTATTGACATCCCCCTCTAGTTGTTTTCTATTAGGACGTTTCCATTACCTTGAATCGTCCGACAACAAAGGCTCTAACGTACTGAGACCAAAATGTTTTTCACAATTCCGAGGGGCCGAGATATGAGGCGTGATTGGCTGATAGGCCTGGGGGCTGGGGTTCTGTGCCTGTTGATGCTGGGCAGTGCTGTGGCGCAAGTAACGTCCGGCACCATCTTCGGCCGCGTCAAGGATGCGAGCGGCGCCTACGTCGGTGGCGCGATCGTCATCGTAAGGAGTCCCGATTTTGGAGCAGCACGCAGCGTGACTACCAACGATACAGGCGACTTTGTGGTCCCCGACATGCCCCCCGGAACCTACTCCATTTCCATCGAGGCTAAGGGCTTCAAGAAACTGGACGAGCAGGGTGTCGTACTAAACGCCGCCGACAAGCTCAACGCTGGCGAGTTCGCGCTTGCCGTGGGAGCCAGTACTGAATCCGTGTCGGTCACCGCCGACGCCGGACAGCTCCAATTGCAATCCAACTCCGGCGAGCGCTCTGACCTGATCACCAGCAAACAGCTGAACGATGTCGCCTTGAACGGCCGCAACGTACTGGATTACATGAAACTCATTCCCGGCGTGGCTGGCACGCTCGATGCTCACCAGTCAGGCACGGGCGGACTCGACGCCTACAACATCAATGGCACGCGGGCCAATGAGCACGAGTTCACCATCGACGGCGCCTCCAACGTGGACACCGGCAACAATGGAGGGACACACGTCACCCTCAACCTCGATGCGATCGAAGACGTGAAAGTTTTGACCTCGAACTACCAAGCCGAGTTCGGCAAGGCTGCCGGCGGGCAGATTGCTCTTACCACGAAGAGTGGCACCAACCAGTGGCACGGCGACGGCCGATTTTTCCATCGCAACGACGGCCTCAATGCCAATGAGTACTTCAATAAGCAAAATGAATTGGCGAACGGCGCTCCGAATGAGCCGGAAATATATCGTTACAACTACTTCGGGTACCAGGTTGGAGGACCAATCAAGAAGGACAAGCTCTTCGTTTTCTGGGGCCAGGAATTCTACCGGCAACTGATTCCCCTTGCTCTTGCACAATTCTATACTCCGACTGCTCTGGAGCGCACTGGCGACTTCTCCCAGTCCACTGACGGAAACGGCCTTCCCATTGTGATTTCGGGGCCTGGTGTTACGAACAACAAGATTGACCCCACCCAGCTGAGTCCAACCCAACAAGCCGTGTTTCAGCAGGTGGAAAAAATGTTGAACCTTTTCCCGTTGCCGAATGCGAGCGGTTTTGCTAATGGCAATTTTTACAATTATTCGAAATCACTTTCGGGTGAAGCTCCTCGGCGGGAAGACATCCTCCGCGTCGACCTGCAGATTAACAGCAAGAATCGTCTCAACGGCCGGTGGATTCACAATTCCGAGACAGACACATCACCCTTCACACCCTTTCCGGGACCGTTTGGCATCTTTGCCTGTTCATCGGGAACGACCTTCACGGGCGGCTGTATACAGCAGCATCCGGGGTGGAACTTTTCCGCGAACTTAGTTAGTACTATCACGCCGACCATTTTGAATGAGTTTTCGGTTGGACCCAGCCACACCCTGTCTTTAGCGGAAGGAACGAACGGGAACATCTCGCGGGCCGCGAACGGGATCACGCTGCCACTGCTCTATGCTGTTCCACAGAGTGAAGCCATTCCAGACATGAGTTTCAATGGCCTAAACGCCATCGATTTCCAGGGCCCATATCTGGGGGGCACCCCCTGGCACCAGGCCAACACCACGATCAACGTCAACGACAATCTGACGTGGGTGCGGAATACGCACGTTTTCAAGACGGGAATGTTTTACCAGCGCAATCGCAAGGACCAGATTGCCTGGGGCAATTTCAACGGGCAGTTCAATTTCGGTGACAGCCCCACTAACAACGGCACGTGCCCGGGTGGGCCGGGAACTTGCCAGCTCGGGGATCCGCTTGCCAGCGCGCTGGAGGGAGGTTTCCAGGGTTTCGATCAATCCACGGCGCGTCCGCTGGGGAAGTTCCGCTATAACCAGCTCGAGTTCTATGTGCAGGATACATGGAAGGCAACGACCCGGCTTACGCTTGACTACGGCATGCGCTTTGTCTGGATTCCGCCGCAGTACGATGCCAATAACCAAGTGGCACTGTTCCAGCCGTCGGCCTACAGCCCGGCCAATGCCGTAACCATCGATCCTCACTCAGGCAACATCATCACCGCAGACGGTGGCAACCCGCTTAACGGCATCCAATTCACGAAGGAAAGTCAAATCCCGATGGGCGGCTGGGATGATCGTGGCATCATGCCGGAACCGCGATTTGGCTTTGCCTACGACCTGTTCGCCAGCCATAAGACCATCCTGCGCGGCGGTTTCGGAATGACCCACGACCGCACGCAAGGCAACCTCATCTTCAACACAGTGTTTGACAACCCGGCGCTAGTGCAAACCGCGTCGGTGGGTGCCGGCGCTATTTCTAGTCTTCCAACATTGCAGTCCAGCTTCGGCAATGGGGTGTTGAGTAATGTTGTCAGCGCGGATCGAAACGGGAAAGTGCCGACGGTCTACAGCTTCAGCCTGGGTGTACAGCACGAAATCGGCGGCGGCACCACGCTCGATCTAGCCTACGTGGGTACGTTATCGCGTCACCTGGTGACATCGCGGGATATCAACGCCGTGCCGTACGGCACAGCGTTCTTGCAGTCCTCCCAAGATCCCAACTGCGTGGACAACAACGGCAACCCGGTTTTTCCGGGCGGCGTCGTGCCCAGCGTCCAACCAAATCTGCAACCCCAATATGCGGCGGCGGGTTACAGCTTCAACGGATACTGCGCCTACGGATTCAACAATTTCGCCACTAATTCCGCCTTCTTCGAGCCCTACAAGGGCTATGGGCAGATCGCATATCTCGGGTTCGGCGGTACCGCCAATTACAGCTCGCTGCAAGCCTCCCTGCAAAGGCGCTTTAGCAAGGGCCTGACTTTTGGTGCGGTCTACACCTGGTCGAAGTCACTAACGACTGCAGGTTCGGATCAAGACACGCAGGATCCGTTTAATGCGCTCTTGGACTATCGCGCGGCACCATGGGATCGGACCCAGGTATTCGCTGCAAACTACGTCTATAGCCTGCCGAATCTGACCAAACACTTCAAAGGGCCGACATGGCTTTCCTATGTGACGGACAATTTTGAGTTGAGCGGTGTGACCCAGTTCATGACCGGCACGCCGGTGGACTTGAACAGCGCTTTCTCATTCCCGCCGGGGAGTGTGACCGGTTCGGATCAGTACGGAGCCATCCCGTTCTATTACAGTCTCGATGCAAACAAGAATCTGGTTATGCCGAAGATCGGTTTCCCGGTCAGAGGGACGCGCGACACATTGCGCTACGGCGGAATTCAGAATTGGGACATGTCCTTGTTCAAGAACCTGCCTCTGGGGAAAAACGAGGCGCGGTACTTACAAATGCGACTCGAAGCGTTCAACGTCTTTAACCATCCAAATTTTGTTTCGCAGAACTACGGCGTCAGCGTGAACGGGCCGTGGAATTATGAGACCCCAACCACTCCACTGACGATTGCGCAAAACGCCGGCTGGGGTACGAATGCCAGCACGCCCAACACTGGTCCGGGAGGTTTTCGCGTGCTACAGCTTGGCGCCAAGCTCTATTTCTAATTTAGTGCGCGTCCCCCAAAGCCCACGCGGTTTTCGCAGCGGGCTTTTTCCCACATGGGAGCTTGCGCAGATTGCGGGGGAAACATCCACAAACCCGTGCCCCCGTATTGCGGGCCAGCAGTGCACTCGTGGACCAACCACCGCCTGCGACGTCCGCTTTCTCGGTCACGTCGGTGAAGGTGCCATTGCCGTTGTTGTGGTAAAGCTTATTTCCGCCGTAGGCGGTCACACAAAAATCTTCGAATCCGTCGTTGTCGTAATCACCAACAGCTACCCCCATCCCCTATCTAGCTCCCTGTAGCCCGGCTTTTTCGGTAACATCCTCAAACGTTCCGTCAGGGTTCTGATGGTAGAGGCGGTGCCAATATTGCGAATCGGTCTTCTGCGGGAGTGTCCCTTTCGCAGTGGGTCTCTCAGAGGCGCTCCATTTACGAGATAAATGTCAAGCCGGCCGTCGTTGTCATCATCGAACTAGGCGACGTCTGCCCCCATGGTTTCGAGAAGGTATTTCCTCGAAGTAGTACGACATGCGAAATGTTCTCACACCGCCGTTTCCAAGTTCAGCCAGCGGGGCCAACGCCGACTGGCGTCGCTCCCCGAGGCGCAGCCTGAAAGGAATATATCTGCAGGGTTGGGTCGCGTCCCCGAAATCCATCCTCACCCACCTGTGTACACGACTTAACTGGGATTTCTACATCGTGCAAGGTGGAGATGTAGAGCACGGTGGAGGTATCGGTTTATCCTATCGGTGCGCCACTGTGTCGGCTGATGCAGCGATGCAACAGCGCCTATGCGTCGTGTGGAAGATAAAATCCGTAGACTGTGTACTGAGCTTACCGTTGCCAAAGACGACACGGAAGTCAGGGCCATTCTGGCCGAGCTCCAGAACGCGTTGCACGAGTACATCAAACGCCTTCGATCGCGTCTTCCCAACTATCCAATCATCGTGGAACGACGCGCCCGAAACGAGATTCCAGAAAACTCGCGATAGCTTTTCAGCCCTTGATATGGATGGAAAGTATTGGGCTCAGCCGCTGCTTGCCTTTGACGCAGCCTGAGCAGATAACAGCTCTCATGCACGGCATGGCCGTTCTCATCGGTCTTACTGATTTCAAGCTTCACAGGGTTGTGACAGAAAAAGCACAGAGGAGAAGTTATCGGTTCGGGCATGAGCGGTGCCTCCATTGCAGATGAACAGCACGATTCTTGCCATTTGATTTGCGACTTGGATTTGTGCGGGATACGCGGCCGACCAGTCACGCGAACCGGGAATTTTGGGCGAGCGACCGAAAAATCTGCACTACTTTTCGACCCTTGGGACCTTCCGGTCTACAGTTAACACCCTAGACGAGGCCACGCTTTCTGTCGAGGGAGTTGTTACGGTAACTCCGGCCAGTGCTGCCGAGAGTAGCCGTGATATTAGCCGTTCCGACCGCGACGATTCCTTGTGGCAAGACGAAGAATATGCTGATCATCTTGGAGCCGAGCGCGTACCAGTACGAAGACCCAATCTATCCTGACATCTTGGAAGATTCATGGCTCGCTGCCTGTCCGCGTGCTCGTCGAGGGCCCAGCGCCTGGCGGATCTGACGCATCAGGGGGGAGTCGGCCGGAGAGCTCGCATTCTGCGCCCGAACTCCTCCGCAGCGAACAGCGCCACCGAAAGCAGGACTGCGCAGCTACGATTTGCAGGCCAGGAGTGGGTTATCGCTTGCAGCAGAGCCCAACAGAATAACAATAACAACGACCCTTGCGAACAAGCTTCGGTCGGCGGTAAAACTAGCGTCCGATTGACAAGGCGCGCTGCGTTCACTAACGCACGCTGAACACAGAGAGCGTCAGGCCTGGCAGCGAGACGCGTACTTTGCCGCTGACAAGTTCCGCTGAGCTATTCCCAAACACCGTCTGCAATTGCTGTGCGGTTTCCAATGGCGTATTTTCGACAGGGATCTCGAGTGTCATCGTTTTCGGGGCGTTGTTGTACACCACCAGCAACTTCTCCTCCGGCAAGTCACGGAGGAAAGCGTAATAGGTATCGTCCCATCCGATGTGCCACTGCCTTCCGGTACGCAGCGCAGCGTGACTCTGGCGCAACGTCAGCAGCGCCTTCACGTAGACGAATACATCCTGCTGTTCGGTGGTGCGACCGCTGGCAGTGAAGGCGTTGTGCGGATCACCCGGGAATCCTCCCGGAAAGTCGCGCCGGTTGTCGGGATCCTTGCCGCCCGGCATGGCGATTTCATCACCGGAATAGATCTGCGGAATTCCACGCAAGGTCAGCAACAATGCGAATGCCGCTTTAAGCTTGGCAGCGCTGCTCCCTTTTTCACTGAGAAAACGCTCTTGGTCGTGATTTCCGATGAAGGTAACCAGCGTTTCGGGATGAGGATAGAGAGCATCGTGGCGAAGGACTTCGATGACCTTCTCCATCGGCGCGCCTTTGATCACAACCTCGCGCAGGGCATCGCGGAGCGGGAAATCGAAGACCGTGGCCAGCCCGGAATCGACGCCATCGAATTGCTTTCTTCCACCTTCAAAGAATGATGTGATAGTCGAATCGCCATCGGCCACCTCGCCGACGGCGTTGATCTGCGGATACACCTGGCGCAGTCGCTGGTGCCATCCGCTCCAGAACTGGCGTGTGGAATAGGGGAATGTGTCGAGGCGGAAGCCATCCAGTTGCGCAATCTCTGTCCACCACATCGCATTCTGCGCCAGGTAGAGAGCGAGTGCGGGATCGTCCGGATTCAGATCGGGCAGTTTGCCGACGAACCATCCCTCCAGAGTGTTGAGATTCTCGCGCGGCGAGGCGTGCGGATCGACCAGGCCGACGAACGTGTAAGCGGGTTCCAGATGATGAGCCGGCGAGCCATGAAACCAGGTGGGCGTCGGTGGATCGTTGGCCCAGGGATGGTGAGGTCCGGTGTGATTGACGACGTAATCGATCAGCACCTTCATGCCCTGACGGTGTGCGTCGGCAACCAGCGCCTGGTATTCCAACATGGAGCCCATGTGGTCGTCGAGGGCGTAGAAGTCGACAACGTGGTAGCCGTGATAATCAGAGTCAGTATTTTTCCAGACCGGAGTCAGCCACAGAGTGTTGACGCCGAGGTCGTGCAGATATCCGAGATGCTCACGAATGCCGCGCAGGTCGCCGCCGTGATAGGCCATGGGGTCGCTGCGGTCATATCGGCCATTCGAAGCAGCGGGCCGATCGTTTGCAGGATCGCCGTCGGCGAAGCGGTCGGGCATGATCAGGTAGACGACGTCGTCGCGAGAAAAACCTTCGAAGCGGTCGCGGGAGTCCGCGCGACCCAGCAGCGGCAATGGGACCGTCGTCGATCCGGCCGCAGTGTTCAGATGCAGGCGAACGGTTCCCGCGGGCAATTCGGCACCGAGTTGCAGGTGGACGAAAAGATAATGTCCGTTGGCGGAACCTTCTGTGCCGAGCACGGTCACGTCTTTCGTGGGACTTTCCACTCGAGCCTCGCTTAGGTTCTCGCCGGTGAGCAGAAGGGTGAGTGCGGGCGTGTAGTTTATCCACCAGTTTGGCGGCTCAATTTTGCGAACGATTGGCTCACCAACGCCGGGAACTTGCCCCGTCCCGGCATTCGGCCGGGGCCACGCCGGCGCCGTGAACACGCATGCGAGGACCAGAAACAGCGCAGGGGTGAGCTTGTTCTTCATAGCAGTTAAGAGAGATTCCAGTTCGGTACCCGCTGCCCAGCCCCGCGACCACAACGTTGCCAGGATTTCCCCAGCAAGGATTCCTTCACTGAACAAAAAGCAAAAACAGGGAAAACGGAAGACGTGCGTTCCTCCTCCGTTTATTGCCACGTGCTATCGGCTATCTCATAAATCCTCGAGGGCTGGACACGAACGAAGCCTCCAGTGGCTAAAAGCCGCATCTTTGGTTAACTCTTTTCGGCACGAGCTAAGAGTGGTTGCGGAAAAACTATTCACGGAAGAGAACGCGCACCTCAGGCGCTAAAGTGCGAACATATTTTCAACTGCTTGACGGCTCGAGTAAAACTCGTGCCCTTCCCAAACCCGCGTCGACCCTGAGTTTTTCCGCAACCTCCAAAAGCCGTGCCCTTCCCAAACCCATTGATGAGATGACTTCTAGAAAGTAATGCGAACTGCAAACTGCATTTCGCGGTTTGATTGCAGGCGCACTACCAATGGATTGGTTGTGGTCGTGATGCCGTTCACCACCGTGCCGGCATTCAGGTTCTGCTGGAAGCTGCCGTTTTGAAACTCCGGATGGTTGAACAGGTTGAAGACGTCCGCACGGAATTCGATCTTGACGCGATCCTTGATGGGGAAGTCTTTGCTCATACCCGAATCCCAACTATGGAAGCCCGGGCCGAATAATTGGTTTCTCCCCAGTGTGCCGGGCCGCAAATAGTCGCCAGTGGTTGGGTCCGTTGGTGGGGCGGAGAAGTTGCCGGTGATAATGCCTGTGGCAGTACCATGATCGATCTTCACCGAGATCGGTCCGGTCACGTCCGGGCGGTTTTCCGGAGAACCGTTTACGTTGAGATCAAACGGCGTGCCGGATTGCAGGGTGATGATATTGTTCCACTGCCAGCCGCCGATGATGTAGTCGACAGCGGTGGGCAGGCTGCCTCCGAACTGCTTTGCTTTGCCAAAGGGAAGTTCGTACAGGGAAGCAAACACGAAGTTGCTGCGGATGTCCTGAGGCGCATTTCCCCGGTTGAATTGCAATAGAGGATTCGCGCTCGCATTCACCATAATCGGAACCGTGCTGCTGACTGGGCCGAAAGCGCCGTCAGAGTTATCGATGGTGTGGGACCAGGTGTACGCGCTGGTGAATTGCAGTCCCTTGGTCATCCTGCGGGTGAAACTCGCCTGCAGGGCGTTATAGGTGCCGTCGCCGATGAACGCATATTCGTTGACGGCGCCGCCTAGAGTGTTCCAGCGCGCTCCGGTGCAAGCGCCGATGCCTGCCAGACAGAGTGGCGTGTTGTTGGCATTGAACGCCGTCGCCAGATGCGTCATCTTCGTGCCCACATAGGCAATATCCAGCGCCATGCTGCTGCCCACCTGACGTTCGATCTGAAGATTCCACTGCTGCACGTTCGAATTCTTACTGTTGCTCGGCCAGAAGATGACATTTACGTTGCTGGGGTCGGCCTCATTCGCCCCAGCCGGAGGAGGCAGAGGGTTGGTTGCCTGCGTCCAGTCGTTGCAGGGTGCTGCCGGACAGCCGGCGGGGACGATCGGGTTCGTGCCCGTGGTTGGCCCCATTCCACTCAACGTGAGGCGATAGCCGGCAGGACTTTGCGTGGAGCAATTGCTATTCGCGCCCGGGCAAGCCTCATAGCTTTGAGTGCCATTGAAATCGGGGTTGTTACTCAACTGCTCGCCAACGCCGCCGCGATCGAGATAATAGAAGAGACCATATCCGCCACGGAGCACGGTCTTCCCATCGCCGCGCAGGTCGTAGGCAAATCCGATGCGCGGCGCCCAATCGTTCTTGTCGTTGTTAATGAGACTTCTGGGCAACCCCGCAGCCTGGCTGGCTCCCGGCCGAACCAGAATACCGGTGCCCGGAAACGCTGGATTGACCGGGTCCCAGTTGGACATCTGGTTGTGGATCTCGTAGGGCCAGGTGTAATAGTCGTAGCGAAGGCCGAGGTTCAACGTGAGCCGGTTGTTCACGTGCCAGTCGTCTTGCGCAAAATAACCAGTCTCCCAGCTGCGTGTTTGGTAAAGTCCCTGGAACTGCCCGATTTCGTAGTCGGGGAACCCGGCAACGATTTCGGAAGCTTCGTACCCGGTGAATCTGCCGGTGCCGGGATAATCGTTCCCGCCAAGGATGAAAGAGCCTTTGGCGTCGTTGCCTTGCACGTAGCCCAATCGCCTCTGCCCGACCGTCGTTCCAAATTTGAATATGTGGCGTCCGTGGACGTAAGACAACGAGTCGGTGAATTGAAAGAGCTTTTGATCGACGTTGTACGGGCCGCCATCCCCTTGATAGGTGATCTCCGTCGCATTGCCGCCAATGAGCACCTGCCCGCCGAGAAGAGGGGTCGGATTTGCGCCTGGAATCCCAATGCCCGCTCCCAGCTTCAGATTCTGGTCGGGGGGATTGTAGCCATACACCGAGCTGATGTAGCCGAAGTGGAATTCGTTGACGATCGTAGGGCTGATGGTCCGCGTATATCCAGCCGCCAGACCGCGCGGATGGTTGATGTTGTTGCCCGAGCCGAATCCCGAGGGAGCCAGCGGTCCCAGGCTGTTGGTTACCGTGAAATTGTCTTGTGCATAGCTGTAGCGGAAAAAGACCTGATCTTTCTGGGTCGCGTTGAAATCAATTCGAAAATCGAAGTCATCGAAGTTGCGGATCTGCTGACGGTCAGTGACGTAGTTGTTCAGGATAGTCCCGGTCACGTTTGGCTCAGGAAAAGTCTGCAGATATTTCAGGCCTACGGGATTGGGATTGGTGATGAGGTTTCCTGCAAACGGCGCGCAGGTGATCGGGTTGTAAATGGCTCCAACGTTCGCGACTGACCCGGCGCAGGCTGGCACGGAAGTCAGAGTTGTGCCGAGGAGTTCAGAAAAGTCCGAAGTCCCGGTCTCGCCGGCGAACGTTCCGCGCATCCGATCGTCGGGAACGGTGTCATGCTCGACGCCGTTGGGATTTATTTGGCGCCTTCCCTGGTAGTCTCCAAATCCGAAGAGCTTGTTCTTCCAAATTGCTCCGCCGACCGTGCCGCCGAACTGAGCTTGCCGGAAGATGATGGGAGTGGTTTGCCCATAGGGCTCGGCCGCACCGAAACCGCTGCGGCGGAACAGAAACGCGGAACCATGCAGCTGGTTGCTTCCCGACTTGATGTTGGTCTGCAGAATCGCGCCGCCGCCTTTGCCGAACTCTGCGGGCGCAACGCTGGTGTTGACCTTGAATTCCTGGATCGCCTCTGCCGGAGGGAAGAAGATGATGCCGTTGACGAAAGCGTCGTTGTTGTCGACGCCATCGAGGATGAAATTGTCGGCTTGCGGACGCAGGCCGTTTGCCGACAGCGCCGCGCCACCGGTCTCCGAGTTGCGGAAGGTCTCGGCATTCGTGCCTGAACCGCCACCGGAAGCGATATCACCATAAGCGCCGCGGGTCACGCCCGGCGTCAGCAGCGCCAGTTGGGTAAAGTTGCGGCCGTTCAAGGGCAGTTCGGTGACTTGCCGTCCTTGAATCACCTCGCCCATGCTCGAAGTCGCGGTGTCAACCAAAGGAACTCCGGACGTGACGTCCACCGTGGTGGTGACGCTGCCGGCTTCGAGCTTCAGGCTGATTTCCTGCACCTGCGAAACCTCAAGAGTGAAGTCGGCCGCGGCCGTCTTGAAGGCGTCTTTCTTGATCTCTACGTGGTAGTTTCCTGCTGGCAGTGCGTTGACGACATATTGGCCGGAGTCATTGGTCTCGGCGGTGACGGTGCGAGCCGTTCCGGTGTTGGTAACGGTGACGGCGGCATGGCCAATGACCGCTCCGCTGGCATCGCTGATGGTGCCAATCAAGCGGCCGGTATCGGTCTGGCCAAGTGCTAGGCCGGCCAGGCACAGAACCAGAACGAGAACCAGCAAAAACTTAGCCTTCATCTTTCCTCCAAATCTGGGGACATCAGGAGACATTTTTCGACGCGCGTGTTCGACGCCGCTGGTTGTGGAGGGCAGGTTGTAGTGCAAACCCGCCTGGGGTGGACGTTTCACTAGGTTTTTAAACAGTTACTGCTGTAAAATGCTGCTGATGCAATGGGATGCGATCCCCTGTTACATCGGTGTTAAATGGCCGTCAGACACAGTTTCGCCGCCAGGCAGGAACGGTTCTCCCAACAAATCGATAAGATTATTAAAAGTCATAGCTTGCGAGGCTCAGAATCCCTATGCAGGCTGCTGCAATATCTCGCCAAACAAGCCCTCATTCGCCCGGATGCACCGTTGAAGGAGTATCAGATTGCCACCGAAGTATACGGGCGGCCCCCGGACTTCGATCCGCAAACGGACTCCACCGTCCGCGTGCAAGCTGGACGTCTTCGTTTGAAGCTGGCGGAATATTACGCCGCGGAGGGAGCGGCGGATCTCATCGTAGTTAAGATTCCGAAGGGGAGCTATCACCTCACTTTCGAGGAGCGGTCTCTGCAACCGAAGCCCATCGATTCGGGCGGTCAACTGCGGACCGTGCCTGCGAGCGAGGCGCATGGAACTCTGGTCGAGGAAGTTGTACCGGCGCGCTGGCGAGTTTCCCTGGTCTTGCTCCTGCTCGCCCTCATCGCCTCACTCATCGGTTTGGGCAGCGTGTGGTGGAACCGCAGGCTGCAGAGCTCCACGACGGCCAAACCCGCCGTGCCACGAGCCGCGGGTCCTCTAGCCGACTTTTGGAGGCCGTTTACTTCTGGAACCGATGCGCCTTGGGTGATCTTCAGCAATGCCGCTTTCGTGGGACGGCCAGAAACGGGGATGCGTTACTACAATTCGCGGCAGGACTCAAAGGTCGCGGTCTACGATCACTATACGGGCGTGGGTGAGGTGTTGGCCATCCACGCCCTCGATGATGCGTTCGGCACGTTTGGCAGGAAGATCCCTGTAAAGCGCGGCAGTTTGTTCACGCTCGACGACGTGAAGAACAATAACCTCATCTTTGTCGGCTCTCCTTCCGAGAATCTCTCGTTGCTCGACATTCCGAACATGATGGAGGAATTTGTGTTTCAGAGGGTGGCTTCGGGGAAGCGCCGGGGCGATCTTTCAATCCTCAACAAGCACCCCAAGCCCGGAGAGGCGAACGCTTATCTCGCAAGTCCTTCCGACGCTCCCCTGACCGAAGACTATGCGGTCATCGGACTGGTTCCCGGGATCGGATTCGGGCGGTACGTGATGATTCTGGCGGGCACAACTACGTTCGGGACCCAGGGCGCAGCGGAGTTCGTCTGCCGCCAGGACTCAGTAGAAAAACTGCTGCATGAGGTTCCGGACTCTGCCGGATCGACCAAGCCTTTCGAAGCGCTGGTCCGAGTGAAAATTGCCCGCGGTGTTCCGGTGGAATCTGAACTCGTGGCCGTCCGCCGGCGGTGAGTCCGAGCCGAAACTAACCACTGTTTTTCAGGACTTTGCCGCGACGGTGCTCCCCGCAAGCGAACCGCTCTGCTGCCGGATGTCGTACAAATCCTCCACCCGCTGGGTCAACATCGCCGCCAGTAGGAAGAAGGCTCCTCCCGTCACCACTGCGGCAATCCGGTTATTGTTCAGCAAATGCCCCATGATCCAGCCAAATCCCAGCGATGCAGTGATCTCTGGGATCACGATGAAGAAATTGAAAATTCCCATGTAAACTCCCGTCTTTCCAACAGGAAGTGAACCGGCAAGAATGGAGTAGGGCATGGACAGTGTGCTGGCCCAGGCAATTCCGACTCCAAGCATCGAGAACAACAACAGGTATTTATTGTGGATCACGGCTACGGAGAGCAGTCCCAGGCCGCCGCATATCAGGCAAAAGCTGTGAGTAGTCTTACGTCCGTACTGCCGGGCGAGCAGGGGCAGCACAAATGAAAATCCGAAACACACCAGTGAATACATTCCGAAACAAATGCCTGCCCATTCCACTCCCGCGGAATACGAAGGAGAGTTCGTGTCGGCGGCGCCGAAGACATTGCGCGCGACCGCCACCGGAAAATAAAGCCACATGCAGAACAATGCCAGCCAGGTGCAGATTTGCACCCAGGCGAGCTGCCGCATGGTGCGCGGCATCTCGCCCACTGAGGCCAGGATTTCACGGGCGCCCGCGCGGACGCCCCCGTGCTCGTGTTTTTCCTTCTGAAACTCCGCCAGATTATCGGGAGGATATTCCTTTGTGGTGAAAACGGTCCACAGCACAGCGCTGAGGAAGGCGGCGGCTCCGATGTAAAACGAAAGACGCACGGTC
>DATNLE010000429.1:0-35759 GCA_035603035.1 Candidatus Acidiferrales bacterium
GGAACGTGTTCTTGGGATTATGTTTCGACAAAACCTTGGTGATAGCCGCCGTCAGCGTGGTCTTGCCGTGGTCAATGTGACCAATCGTCCCCACGTTGCAGTGCGGCTTATTGCGATCAAATTTCTCTTTCGCCATTTCTCCTTTTAGTCCCTTCTAAAAAGATCCTGCGCTTCGCTCAGGATTTCGCGGCGCGCGGCTCAGACGCCGCGCCAACGCCTCCAATTGCCGTGCCTCGCTTGTCAGTAATTCAGTAATACTGGTACAGCTTCTTGAACTTATGCCGCAGCGTCGCGTCGATGCCTTCCAGCCTCGACAGATACAACTCCCGCATCTGCGCCTGATCCGAAACTGGCAGCGCCTGATACAACTGCCACGCGCTTAATGCCGCCTGCGAGCCGACTGCATCTTCCAGGGCGCGGGCCGCCAGCACTCCGTCAAAATCCCGAACGCGAATTCCTTTGCGGTCCAAGTGCTTCAGAAACCGCTCCGCCTTTTCGGGCAGGAACGCCTGCTCGATTGCGGCTTGCAACTTTCGAAACTCCGCTTCCTTCTGAACCTTGATCGCTGCCTGTTCGAAGCCCACTGTCATTTACCTGAACCAAACTTTGGAGCGGGAGACGGGAATCGAACCCGCGACCAACAGCTTGGAAGGCTGTGACTCTACCACTGAGTTACTCCCGCTCAAACTGCCTGCATTTGAAACTCTGAGGTCCTTCGCTCCGCTCAGGATCTCGCCAGCAGGCTTCCGCTTCGCTCACGCCTGCTAAAGGCCTCGAATTGGAAGGCTGTGACCCTACCACGGGGTACTCCCGCCCTTCCGGCCGGCCTCGGCCGCCGAGCCCTTTCACCCATCCTATGCACACATCCTATGGAGCCGATGACCAGGATTGAACTGGTGACCTCTCCCTTACCAAGGGAGTGCTCTACCAACTGAGCTACATCGGCCCAAAAAGCCTGCGTCGAGAACTTGAAACCGCATCCGCGCCAATCATTCCGGGTCGCGGTCACCGTCAGGATGCAAGACATCTTTACGTCGCACCCAACTCTTGAATGCGAACATTGCCAGAATCAACAGCGTCAGCGACCGGATCCGGAAATCGCTTAGCGTGGCGAACGCCAGAACTCCTAAAACCGAGTAAGCAATCAGCGCCATTGCCAAGCGACTCATAACTCCTGCTGCGCATCTCTTGCTGGGCATCTCTACTTCACAATCCGTGCCGCCTCAATACTGGTGCACAGGGAAGGATTCGAACCTTCGTACCTCGCTAGGAGGGACAGATTTACAGTCTGTTGGCTTTAACCACTCACCCACCTGTGCAAAACTGCCGGGCGATGCAGTCGTCGCGTTCGATCCAGCAAGCGACTGAGGAAACACAAACCCGCTGTTGTCCTCGCCAGCCAGATCTTCGCAAAACAAGTTTTCGCAAACCAGGGAAACCAAAGAATCGCGCTTACGGACTACCGCGCGAAGATCACTACACGCCGGATAACGTTCCGAATGGAGTGCGTTGGAAAAACCTGTTGCGCCGCCATCTACCGAGTACCGCCGCCCACCGGAATCTCGCTTCCGGCATTCCGTTTCTAGACTGTCGCATTACTGGAGCTGGCGAAGGGATTTGAACCCCCGACCCTCTGATTACAAATCAGATGCTCTACCACCTGAGCTACGCCAGCAATTGGGGAACCTGCGCGCCCTACACGCACAAGTATACCCTCGATCCCCTTCAGATGTCCGGGACAATTAGTTAAGTTATCATAAGCGTTAAATTCCATGCAACCGTGGCTTTGACCAAAGAGGCAATTACCACGGCTGAGAGTGGTATGATGACAGCCCTGACCGCATTCCATGCGAATTAGGCGCACTCTTCCTATCTTCCTGACGGTTGGACTGGTGGGCGCCGCGGTGATCCTCGCGGTGCAACTCCGAAAACATGCGCCGCCTGAGCCGGCCCGCATATTGCCCGGGGGGGATGCGTTTTTTTATGTAAACCTCGGCCCCATTCGAAGAGTGAACCCGGGCAAAGAGTTACCCATCGTCAGCCATGATCCCGAATATGAGCGCTTCATCCAGGAGACGGGATTTCAATTCGAGCGCGATCTGGATGAAGCGGCCTTCGCGGTACATTACCCCGGCAATTGGCCGAGCGGCGGAACCGGCGGTTCCGCTCCGGAGCCGCGATTTTCCGAAGTGCTGGTGGGAAAATTTCACAGCGAGCGTCTGATCTCCTATTTGCGACAAATCGCGCAGGCGGTTGAGAATTATCAGTCGGTCGACATTTTCACCATTCGCGTGGAAGGCAGATCGCTGCGGGTTGCGGTGCTGAGCGCCGACTCCGTAGCGGCGTCCAACCATGACGATCCGGCGGTGATTCGCGGAATGGTCGGTCGTTCCAAGCGGCTAGCCTCACCGTTTGGAGGGCCCTCGCTGCTGCGCCAATTTTATAAGCACGTCCAGTTCGCCAGTCTGGCGTGGGCCGTGGCGCGCCTGGACCCTTCCGCACTCCAGACCGGAGGATGGAGTGCGATCCTCGCGAGTCCTGCGACGGTGGTGGTCTCCGGCAACTATGGCAGCCCCCTTCACCTGAGAGCCGACGCAGTGCACGTCCGCGCCGAGGCCTTCACCGCCAACCCGGAAGAGGCGCGCGGAGTAATCGATAAAGTGAATGTATTCGTCGCCTTAACTCACACCGGCGAAAACGCGGTGGGGCTGCGCGGCACCGATCCCGACGTTAAGTCCTTCTTTGAAAGCATCGAGGTCAAGCAGGAGGGCGATCGCGCGGTGCTGAATGCCGCCATGCCTTTGAGTTTCTTGCGGAAGATGCTGGCGGAATCCGAGCCTGGGTTGACGGCACCCTCCAGCCCCTCGCCGGCGCCGCACGCAAACGTACCCTAGGAGGAGGATTTAGCAACCAGTCTGCAACTAATTGCCGCGCGCATCGTCTGATGTTATAGAGGAACACTCCGCAAAGGTACAATAAAGGAACCAATGTCAGGCCTCCCACTTCCGATCGCTGCTTTTTTCGCTGGGCTCATTTCATTTCTCTCGCCTTGCGTGTTGCCGCTGGTGCCGGGCTACGTTTCACTCATCTCGGGCGCGGGCGTGGACGAACTGAAATCGTCGCAGGGGCGACTGATGCGGCGGGTGATGATGAACTCGGTCGGATTCATTCTCGGCTTCAGCGTAGTGTTCATCACTTTGGGCGCGATCTCCACGGAAATAGGCCAGATCGCCGCGCAGTACAAGCACACGCTCGCGGTTGTGGCCGGCGTAATCATTATCTTGTTTGGCTTGCACCTCACCGGTATTCTTAAAATCAAGGCGTTGTACTCCGACACGCGCTTGCACGAGTTGAAGGGCGGCAGCACGCCTGTGGGCGCTTTCGTGATCGGCTTCGCGTTCGCCTTCGGCTGGACTCCATGCATCGGCCCCATTCTTGCCGGCATCCTTACCCTGGCTGCCGCGCAGGATACTTTGTCGAAAGGCATGGTCTTGCTCGCGATCTATTCCTTAGGGCTGGCAGTGCCGTTCTTGCTGACGGCACTGGGTGTGGAGCGCTTTCTTAAATTTTATAGCCGGTTCCGCTCGCACATGCATGCGGTCGAAGTGGCCTCCGGCGGTTTGCTGATTGCCCTCGGAGTCTTGCTGGTGCTGGGACGTTTTACCATGATTTCGAACTGGCTTTCTTTCTTGAACCGGTTTGCATTGTAATCTCGCTGGTTTTGGAGTCTTGAACGGAGCGCTTTTTGTGAAACGCAGTCCTCTTATCCTTATCGTGGTAGCCTTCGCCGTCGCGCTCATGCTGTACGTCGGATTTCACACAGCACGCCGCGGCTCGGGTTCGTTTGCCCCTCGTCTGACCCCATCGAGCCTCGCCCCCGACTTTTCTCTGGAATCGCTCGACGGCAAAACGGTCCGTCTTTCCGACCTTCGCGGTAAGGCGGTGCTGCTCAACTTTTGGGCGACCTGGTGTGGTCCGTGCAAAATCGAAATGCCGTGGTTCGTCGAATTACAAAATCAATATGCGTCCCAGGGATTCCAGATTATCGGCGTCGCCATGGATGAAGCCAGCAAAGAAGACATCGGCAAGTTTGCCAAGGATATGGGCGTGAACTATCCGATCCTGATTGGAAAGGAAGCGGTCGGAGACCAGTACGGTGGCGTCCCCGCGTTGCCGGAAACCTTCGTGATTGGAAGAGATGGCAAGATCGTCGACAAGATCCTTGGACTGAGAGGCAAGGCAGAAATCGAGGATTCGATAAAGAAGGCGTTGAACACGCGGCCTGCTACCAGCCAGGCATCGATACCGACGACGCGGGAAAACGGACCTGCTCTGAAGTAACGCCGCACTGCACTGATAATCGTTTTACAATTCCATTAAACCTATTTTCATTCATTTGGCTGAAGAATGAATTACAAACCGAATCTTCGGAAGAAAGAACCATCGACTTGGCGGCTGCTCTGCCTCATGGCTGGGCTGTGGTTTGTCATTCCTGCAGCCGCTCAGATACCAGGCAAGGCTCCGTCGCTTTCCGTGGCCGCAGTGCCACTGACCACAGCTCAACGCGCCCAGGCGACGATGGTGGACCTGAATTTCCGAGTTCCCCCTGGGTACCACATCAATTCCAACACACCCAAGTCGGAGTTCCTTATCCCGACCGCTTTGAAGATGGATTTGCCCACCGATGTCATCCTGGGAAAAATTCAATATCCAGCGGGCGAGGATGCCAGCTTCCCTTTCTCGCCCGACGAAAAACTTAGCGTGTACAGCGGAGATTTCACCATCGCCGTAGCCGTCCATCCGCTGCACTCAGTCGTGCCGGGAAAATACGTGGTGCACGGAGTCCTGCGCTATCAGGCCTGCGACAATGCCGCCTGCTATCCGCCGAAAACTCTTCCGGTGAGCTTTGAAGTGAAGGTGGTGAAGGAACCGCCCACGCATCATGCGAACCCGGCGCAGAGTCCGCATATACATAACTAAGTTGCCGGCTTACGCTATCAACTTCTGGCTTAACCCCGTAACCGAGTTTGATCCGCGCCGACAGTATTCTCGTGGCTCCGCCGGCTGATGCCCCGGGTTGAGTTCGGGCTCGGGTTTTTACTTTCTGAACGGCTGCGCCCGCTTCACTCCGTCCCTGCCTGTCGTCGGTTTCCGCCGAAACCAGTCCGGGTTCGCGGGCGCAGGCATAGGGTCCGGGCGCGTTCTGGTGTCCACCTGAACCGCGATTTCCGGAAATATGATGGGTTGCGGTTGGGGCAGGGGCTTGCGCGTCCGCGGCTCATTGAATCTCGCAGACCAGTGAATCTCGCAGACCATTTTCGATCCGGCCGTAATAAGACCCGTAACTGTTGAAGAAAACTTGGTGAAACCCGCCGTGGTTGACCTAATTTTGAAAAGGGCGAACGCCTAGTAACAGTAAAGCTTCTCGGAGTCGGATATAGATATAGAGTATCGAAGCCTCGGGGCGAATGGCAGACCGCTCAATGCGGGTTGCGCTCGGCGCTGCCGCGCAGGCACAGCCCCTCCCGTCTGCTGGCTAGGCTTGCGGAACTGGCTGGCCGCATCCACGCAAGCCACTTCTTCAGCCAATCGTCCCTCCATTTTTCGATTTCTGCTTTTTCTCCACCTTCGCCCAGGTGTCTTTGAGAGCGACGGTGCGGTTGAACACCGGCTTACCGGCTTTCGACTCTGGATCGACGCAAAAATACCCCAGCCTTTCAAACTGAAACCGGCTGCCGATTGCCGCCGCAGCCAGCGAAGGTTCGAGCTTCGCGGAGGGGATGATCTCAAGCGAGCTGGGATTGAGGTTCGCCGTGAAATCCTGACCCTCTTCCACGTCGAGTGGGTTTTCTTTGGTGAACAGATTTTCGTAAATCCGAACTTCGGCATCGACGGCATGCGCGGCTGATACCCAGTGGAGCGTCCCTTTCACCTTTCGCCCATCCGGAGAATTGCCGCCACGCGAAGCGGGATCGTAGCTGCAGTGCACCTCCACCACTTCGCCCATTTCGTTTTTCACGACGCTGGTGCAGGTAACGAAGTATCCGTAGCGCAGGCGCACCTCGCGTCCGGGCGAGAGGCGAAAGTATCCTTTGGGCGGAGCTTCGCGGAAGTCGTCCTGCTCGATATAGAGCACGCGAGAGAACGGCACCTTGCGATTGCCGGCGCTCGCGTCTTCCGGATTGTTCACCGCATCCATCTGTTCAACCTGCAGTTCCGGATAGTTGTCGATCACAACTTTCAGCGGACGCAGCACCGCCATCACGCGCAGCGCATGCCGGTTCAGATCCTCGCGGACGAAGTGTTCGAGCATCGCCAGCTCGATGGAACCGTTGGTCTTGGAGACGCCAATCGCGCCACAGAAATTACGCACCGCCTCGGGTGTATATCCCCGCCTCCGAATGCCGCCCAGCGTGGGCATGCGCGGATCGTCCCACCCGCTTACCCGCCCTTCCTGCACCAATTGCAGCAGCTTGCGTTTACTCAACAGCGTGTAGGTAAGATTCAGGCGGTCAAATTCGATCTGCCGCGACGGAAAAATCCCCAGTTGTTCGATGAACCAGTTGTAAAGCGGGCGATGATCTTCAAACTCCAGCGTGCAGAGGGAGTGGGTGACCCGCTCAATGGAATCCGACTGTCCATGCGCGTAGTCATACAGCGGATAGATGCACCACTTGTTGCCGGTGCGGTGATGCTCGGCATGCAAGATGCGGTACATTACCGGATCGCGCAGGTTGAGATTGGGCGAACCCATATCGATCTTGGCTCGCAAAACACGCGAGCCGTCAGGGAATTCGCCGGCCCGCATGCGCTCAAACAAAAGCAAATTCTCCTCGACCGACCGGTTGCGATACGGACTATCCTTGCCCGGCTCGGTCAGGGTGCCGCGATGCCGGCGAATCTCCTCTGCCGATAGATCGTCGACGTAGGCCTTTCCATCCTTGATAAGTTTGATCGCCCATTCGTAGAGTTGGTCAAAGTAATCGGAAGCATAGAACAGCCCGTCCCACTGAAACCCGAGCCAGTTGACATCGCCCTTGATGGACTCGACGTACTCAGTCTCCTCCTTCTCGGGATTGGTATCGTCGAAGCGGAGATTGGTATGTCCCTTGAATTCGTCGGCCAGGCCGAAATCAATGCAGATCGCCTTGGCATGCCCGATGTGCAGGTAGCCATTAGGCTCGGGAGGAAAGCGCGTCTGCACCCGCCCATTGTGCTTGTTGGTCCTGAGGTCTTCCAGGATAATGTCGCGCACAAAGTTCGAAGGCGCGGGCCCGAGCGATGCTGCCACAGCTTTTTCTCCAGCTTCAGTTGGGGGATGCGGATTCATTACCTCTGATCTTATCGCAGGGAACGTATCTCGGGGAGGTGATCAGACTCCTGCAGGAGCAGCCCTCTCGATAGCCTGCTCAAGCCGCGTCAGCGTAGTTTCCCGTCCCAGCACTTCCAGCGTCTCAAACAGCGGCGGGGCATTCTTGCGACCACACACTGCGACGCGGATGGGCTGGAACATTTGTCCCGCCTTCACTCCCAGTTCCTGAGCTGCGGCGCGCAGCGCCTGATCGAGCGGATCGTGTTTGAACTCGACCTGGGCCAGCAGGTCCTGCGCCCGGGTGAGGACTTTTAGCGCCATGGCCATGTCTCCCTTTTGGGGGATGAGCGCGGCCGGGTCGTAGGGCGGCAGTTGATCAACCAAAAAGAAGTCCGCGGCGGTCATCACCTCCGGCAGCAACTTAATGCGCTCCCGGATCAGCGGCGTGATGCGCAGCATTTTGTCAGATGGGACGTCGAATCCGGCGGCGCGCACGATCGGCAGCAGACGGGCGCTCAACTCCTCCACCGGCAATCCGCGAATGTGCTCGGCGTTCAGCCACAGCGCCTTCGGATCGAATGTTTCCTCCGGAGTTGCGGCTGGCTCCTTAAAGTTCACCACTGCGTTCGAGCGATTGATGCCTTCGAGCGAGAAGATGTCGGTAAGTTCCTCGAGCGACATATTCTCGCGGTCATTCTTAGGAGACCACCCGAGCAGGCAGAGGAAATTGATGAAGGCTTCCGATAGAAATCCGGCGTCGCGGTAGGTGGTCACGCTCACGACAGAACCGTGGCGGCGCTTGGAAAGTTTGGTGCCGTCCGGCGCCACCAGCAACGGCAGATGCGCAAACTGCGGCGGGGTGCCGCCTGCGGCTTCGAAGATCAGCACGTGCTTGTAAGTGTTCGAGAGATGGTCCTGTCCCCGGATGATGTGGGAGATTCGCAGGTCGGCATCGTCTGCACAGGATGCCAGATGATAGGTCGGCATGCCGTCGGAACGGAGCAGCGCGAAGTCCTCGATGTCGGCGGCGGCCTTCACTTGCTCGCCATACACCGCATCGGCAAATCGCACAAGCTGCCCCCCCTCCCGCGGCACGCGAAAGCGCAACGCAAAGGGCTCTCCCGCCGCGGCCCGGCGATCACTTTCGGCAGGGGAAAGCTCACGGGCGCCAGGATTGAACAGCCAGGTTCCTTGCGCGCCGGATTTTTCAGCTTCCCCAGTGTGCGCGGGCGTGAAGTCGCGGTAGGCCAGGCCTTTTTCGAAGATCGTCCAGGCCGTCCGGCGGTGCAGGTCCAGCCGTTCAGACTGTTTATATGCCTCATCCCAACCCAGGCCCAGCCACTTTAATCCATCAAAAATGGAATTTACGGAGGCCTGAGTGTTGCGCTCCGCGTCAGTGTCGTCGAGGCGAAGAATCATGGTGCCGCCATTATGGCGGGCGTACAGCCAATTGAAAATGAAAGTACGGGCGCTGCCTACGTGAAGAAAGCCGGTGGGCGACGGCGCGAACCGGACGCGCGCTTGGTTTGACGTGGACTCAAGAATTTTGGGCATAGGTTGGACAAGAGTCTGATGGTATGAGGGTAGGAAAAGTATCGTCAAGCCAATTAGGAGGGACTATCTCTATCTAACCCGGGGTTCTAGTTATCCCTTGAGGATGGGCATTGTACTTAAATCTTGTTGTGTTCGTGCCCGTGGTGTGAAAGCATCAGTTATTGTCTCCTTCTAGCAGCGCCGAATAGTAACGCCGACGCGATTCAACTTCGAAATCTTAGCCGGGCCCCATGAATAGTATTTCTACCAGTATCGTCATCATTCCGGGTGTAGTTGCATTGTTGCTCTGCATGCTGTTCAGCTATCTTTACCAGCAGAGCCAACAGGTTTATTTTCGCGCCTGGCAAATCGCCTGGGCCTGTTATTCCATCCACTACGCGCTCGATGCTTTCCGCTATTACCGACCTCCGGCTCCAGTTGCGTTCTTCGCCAGTTCACTGTTCTTAGTGGCGATGGCGGTGAGCATCTTGGTCTCCACGCGGCTGACTCGGACATCTTTCCGCTTTCGTTGGTATGACTGGGCCTTGGCAGTGGTGGGAACGGTCCTGGCCAGCATCGACTTGCGAATCCATCTTTTGTCCGGCCCTCTGCCGATTGAACAGCGCCCTTTGAGCCTGACCGTGTTCTTCTTGAGCGCAGTGCTGTTGTACTGTTCCGCGGTTTTCTACCTGCACGCTCATCGCAGGGGCTCAGCCGCCTTCAAAATCCTGGCCAGTTCCCTGGCTCTGTGGGCTGTGCTGATGGGCGCCGCCATTCAGTCCAGCAATCCATTGATGGAAACTTTTGGCTCGGTTGGCCACGTGCTCGGGCCGATCCCGCAGATGTTGCTGGGCATCGCCATGGTGATGGTGCTGTTTGAGAATGAACGCAACGCGGTACAGGAGAATACGCTGGCTCTATCCACCTTGGGCGCGGATCCGCGGCGGCTTCTTTCCGCCGACGATTTGCTGCCCAGTATGCAGGCGGCTCTGGAGCGATTGGCCGGCGCTTTGTCCGCTAAGCGGGCGGTCATCTACGTGGCGGAGCGCTGGCGTGGCTTGCTGCCTTCGGTGCAGAGAGGATTCTCCCCGGAATTTCTGGACATCCTTACCAACAGCGGCGCCGGAGAATACATCTGCGACCGTGCCCACCGCCAGGGAGGGCTCTTCACGGTTCGAGATATTGATCAGATGACCGAGCCACTGCCGGTGGGCTCTGCCGGAACCTTCTCGGGTTTTAAGGATGCGCTCCAAAAAGCCGAAATCCGCAATCTCACCGCGGTGAGCCTCCAGACCCGCGAACACGCATTCGGAGTGATTATCTTTCCTCATGCGCAACGCAAAGCGTTCGGGACCTCGGGCCCGCGCCTCATGGTGGGGCTGGCCTTGCAACTGGGCCTCACGGTGGAAAACTATCTGATTGCGCACGACGCTCACCGCCGCACCCAGGAGTACGAACTGCTCACCGAGATCGGGCAGGCGATCAGTTCTCGCCTCGATCAGGATGAAGTGCTGCGAACCATCCACGCGGAGTTGGGGCAGATTTTCAATAACAGTAATTTCTACATCGCATTCCAGGAAGGCGACGAAATTCGCTTCGAACTTGAGGTGGAGGATGATCTGGTCCTGCCCAAGCGGAAACGTAAACTGGAGAGCGCGTTTACCGAGTATGTAATTCGCACGGGACAGCCTCTGCTTATACGTTCGGACCTGGAAAAAACGCGGGCGCGATTGGGTATCGGGTACCGGCCAGAGCATCCTGCCAAGTGTCTGTGCGCCGCGCCCATCATGCTGGGCCGCAAGCCGGCAGGGGTCATGGTCGCCATGAGTACGGCACGCGAATATGTCTTCGAACAGCGCGACCTGGACGTGCTGGTGACTGCCGCCGGACAGGTATCGGTGGCGGTGGAGAATGCGCGCCTGTTCGCCGAAGAGCAACGGCGCTCCCGGCAATTGGCGTTCCTCAACAACATCTCGCGCACCGCAATTTCAAGTGACGATCCAGTTCATATGCTGGGCCAGATTGTGCGAGAAATCCAAAAGAATTTCAGCTTCGATCACATCGGCATCGGCTTGCTTGATTACGGTACAAAGGAAATCGAAATCAAGGCGGAAGCCGGGGCAACGGCGCACTCCATGGGCAGACGCATCCCCCTGGGCATCGGCATCCTGGGGCGCGTGGCTCGCACGGGTGAACGGGCGCTGGTGCAAAACGGCGTAGAAGGCCAGATTGGCGCGATCCTTCCAGAGTCGCGCTCGGTGCTATGCATCCCTATCACCTACGGCGAAACTTTACTCGGCGCATTGAACATCGAAAGCCGCAACGAGAGCGCATTTTTCCCGCAGGACGTTCTCATTCTCAACACCCTGGCGGATCTTCTGGCCACCGCCCTGCACAATGCTTTCGTCTTTCAGAAGCTGCAACAGCAATCCATCACCGACGGTCTGACGGGAATCAAGACTCGACGATTCTTCTGGGAGGCGTTGTCGGCGGAATGGAAGCGTGCTTCGCGTTCGGGAAGACCGTTCTCGGTCGTGCTGATCGACTTGGACAAATTCAAGGAAGTGAACGACACCTTGGGGCACTTCGAGGGCGATCTGGTGCTGGCCCGCGTCGGACGGCTGCTCGAGCAAAAATCCCGCCAATCGAACGTTGTTGCCCGTTACGGCGGAGATGAGTTCATCATCCTCATGCCTGAAACCGGCCCCGAGCAGGCGCAGGTTCTGGCGGAACGCTTGCGCCAATGGATTGCCACGGATGCAATGCTTAGCGAACATCACATCACCGGCAGCTTCGGTGTGGCCAGTTTTCCCATGCACGGTTTTTCCATAGAAGACATCATCCGTGTGGCCGATGCAGGCATGTACGTTTCCAAGCGTTCCGGGGGTAACCGCGTTTCCGCGGCCGAAGAATTTGCCGGAGGCGAGGAATTTGCTCCGCAGCGGCAACAGATCTCCACCTACATCGAAGGATTTCTGCAGCGCGAACACAATGGGCCGGAGCATCTGGAAGAACTCGGATCGATGTTAGTGAAGTTTTGCGGCGGCGAAGAAGACTGCAACGTGCCGTTGCTAAAGGAATCGATCGAAGTCCTCAGCCGGGCCGCGGAATCCCGCGAACTCCGCACCTCGGGTCACGGCGATCTGGTGGCGCGTTACACGGAAATCGTCGCCCGCGCACTCCACTTGCCTGCGGAGGAAACGACCGATCTGGTTTTCGCGGCTCGCATCCACGACGTGGGAAAGATCTTCGTGCCCGAACGCATTCTGAACAAGCCCGGCCCTCTCACCGACGACGAATTTTTCCTGGTTCGGATGCACGCCCGTGTAGGAGCCGAGATCGCCGGCATCCTGCCGCATAGCGCCTTGATGCGGCAGGCTATCGAGCACCATCATCAGCGCTTCGATGGCACGGGCTATCCCGATGGCGCGAAGGGCGAGCAGATCCCTTTGTGGGCGCGCATTATCGCCTTGGCCGACGCCTACGCCAACATGCTGACGGAGCAGTCGATTGCTGCCGCACGGACGCCGGAACAAGCGCTGGACGAACTGTCGAAAATGAGCGGCACCGGCTTCGACGGGATGCTGGTTCGGTTGCTCTTGCGCGAATTAAAGTCGGAGCGAGCCTCTTCGGCTAAGGACAGTTTCTAAGGCTCTCGGAAGGGGCCCTCCCCGTGTGGCTGGTGCAAAACGCCTGAATTTCCTCAACTATCCGGCCCGCGCTGGAGTTACTTGCTGTATCCGGTCAGGGCAACCAGAGCCAGCCCCCAGAGGATCAGACCAGCGAGAAGGCACGCCAACGCTACACCTCCTAGACCTCGTTGTTGAGGAGAAATTGCGCTTCGTTGAGCTTTAAGTTCAGGTGCGACCTTGCTCAATGAGGCAGTTAAGCCCGGAGCCGCTGCTCGCCATACGACCTCAAGCATTCATGCCAACCCGATAAAGCTCGGCCAGAAAAACCAGAGAGATTCCCTAAGGCAATCGTCAAGCTGGGTTCTCGAGGAGTCAAACCACCTAATCCTCCGGAATCAAACCGGGAACCATGGCCGTTGGAGCATCAGGAAGGAAATCAGCGCACTTAGGAATCCGGTACAGGTTGAGAAACGCTCTGATGGTTTCTTCGTACGCTTTCGAATCAACGCAGTAACATTTTCCCTCTCCGGGTAAACGGGTTAAAGGCCGCCGAACTCAGCCGCCTCGGCGAGCGGAGTAGCTGGCATTAGGATCAGAATCAGTTTTGCCGTGAGCCCTAAGCAGTTGGAGTTCATTTATTTCTTGTTTCTAATCAACGCCATTGTGGCTCGGATAGGGATTGAGATCAGGTTACTAACGGCACTCGCCGGGCCGACATCGTCCCAGGAAAGGGTGGGGGAAGATTTCCCAACCAAGGCCAGGTGGGAGTGAACGCGTTGATTTCGCGAACTGAATACTTGCCTGTGGACATACCAGGGAAGCATGGCAGCCAACCAGCTCCTTCTCGTCATGACGCGTATGGGGGAGAGAACTTCTGAATTACCGATTGAGTCCCGCTTACTCCATACGCTGCCTTCTCATTGCGAATGCGGGGACGCGTACCGCTCGATGAGATCGGTCACTTCCTCGGGCTGATCCTCGACCACGTAGTGCCCGGCACCCCTGATCAGACCGCTCTCGACGTGAGTGCATCCGTGGGCACGCAGACCTTCTGCGATCTTTGGAACAAAGTCTGCAAAAGGCGATCCATCTCCGGCAGCCAGGAACAACGGCACGTCATTTCGCCCGCGTTGCGCGGCGTTGAATTGCGCATTGGCAGGAAAGGCACGGTACATTTCAAATACAGCGTGAAGCTGCTCGGGGCTGGCGTAAGCCTTCACAAAGTGGGCCTCATCGCTCGGCGTGAATTTACCGAAGTGGAAGAAGTAACTGAAATAGTCGGCTTGCCGTCCGGCGACGAGTTTTTCTGGCAGTCCCGGAACCTGCATAAACCGGGCGTGCCACATAGCGGGATGGCCCTGAATTTCATCCCATCCCTCAATTCCAGGAATGGGCGAATCGAGGATCATAGCTCCGCGCGTCGCTTCGGGGTAAAGGCGAACAAATGCATAAGTCACCTGCCCCCCGAGGTCGTGCCCGACAATGTAAACGCGCTCCCATTTGAGCGCCGCCGCAAGCTGATGCACATCCTGCGCCATATTGGCCGCATCATAGCCCCCGGTCGTGGTCGTCGATCCGCCTACGCCGCGCAGATCAATCGCGATTACCGTGAATTGTTTCGCCAAACGCGGCATGATTGCGCGATACTCGAACCAATCTTGCGGGAAGCCATGGATCAAAATGACGGCGGGACCTTTACCCCCGCGAACGTAGTGCAGTTTGATTCCATTCACCGTCGCGGTTTCGGACCGGAAATCTTTGCTTAACTCTGTCGCCAGCGGGTCGATTTGTTCTTGTGCCTTTGCTTCAGCCAGCCAGCTACCCCACAGTAACCATGCGGACAGGAGGAAGAAAATTGATTGACCAAGACGCCGGTTCAGGGACAGCTCGGTGATCAGGCTGGGCTCTTGAACCGCAGGATCTCCCAACAGCTGGTTCACAAGATTTCTCCTAACCTTTGCTTTGCCAAAGTGAAGCAACATGGTGATCGTATCGCAGAAGAGTCCTGATCGTTGACCTGACTTCGGCATTTCACCAGTGATGCCCACCTGCGTGCTGATGAGATGAGTTCCGATCTCGGTCTGGTCCCGATCTGCCCGACTTGCAACTGGAACCAAGAAACTGGAAACTACTATCCATGTCCGTTCCCCTTTCTCTCTCGAACAAAGTCGCTTTAATCACCGGCGGTTCCCGTGGCATCGGCGCGGCTACGGTTCGCCTTTTTACCGCGGCTGGCGCGAAAGTCGTATTCAGCTATCAGAAGGCGCGTTCACAAGCTGAAGCTCTGGCCAAAGAATGTGGCGAGGCCAGCTGCCACGCCGTCAGCAGCAGCCTGAACAATCCGGATTCGGCTCGCGTCCTGGTTACCGCAGCTGCCAAGCATTTCGGCAGGATCGATATCCTCGTCGCCAATCACGGCGTCTGGCCCGTCGAGGACGTAGCCATCGACAAGATGGCGGACGAGCAATGGCGCTCCACCGTCTCCATCAACCTTGACGCGGTGTTCGGCCTGGTCAAACATACAGTCGCTCAGATGAAGGCCCAGCCGCGAAACGGCGTGGCCGCCGGTCACATCGTGCTCATCAGTTCTACCAGCGGCCAGCGCGGCGAGGCCTTTCATTGCGACTACTCGGCCACGAAAGGCGCTCTGATCAGCATGGTGAAGGGGCTCTCCACGGAACTCGCCTCGGCAGGAATCTATGTAAACTCGGTTGCGCCGGGTTGGGTCGATACGGACATGTCCAAACCGGCGATCGATGATCCGCGCAGCGGGGACGAGATTCGGCGCACCATTCCCATGGGACGCGTAGGCAAGCCGGAAGAAATCGCCGGACCGGTCTTGTTTCTCTGCACCGCGTACGCCAGCTTCATCACCGGCGAGGTTTTCAACGTGAATGGCGGAGCCGTGCTGGCAGGCTAACTGCCGGCGGTCACTTCACTCGATGGTGACGCCTGCTGTTTTTTCTGCATCCAAGCAGAAGCGAGAGAAGTACGCCCGCTTATGTAGAGCGGGCACTCCTGCCCGCTTGCATGCGGCATAGGAAAGGCTCGCGGGCAAGCATGCTCTGAGTTTGGCGAAGGGAGTGCCGCGCCACACAAGCACTGCCGCAAGCAGCTACAATTCTTATTTCCGGGCTTCACTAAGCTAATCGGCTGAATGAAATATCCGTTACTCATCGTTACTCTGGCAGTTCTGACGGCTGCCTCTGTCTGCTTCACGACTCAGGTTGCGGCGCAGGCCGCGCAGGCTCCTTCAGCTTCTGCACCGGCAACTTCTGCCCCGGCAAAGGATTCCTCGATCCCTCCAGATCAGGTAAACGCACATCAGGCGCGTGAGCTTTTGGAACAGGCCATCCAGGCGCTGGGCGGACAGGCCTATTTAAACGTTCACCAGATGCAGGAGCAGGGCCGCGTTTACAGCTTTTATCACGGACGCCCAACCAGCAATGGCGTTTTCTTCTGGCGATTTCTCGAATTTCCC
Source organism: Candidatus Acidiferrales bacterium (assembly GCA_035603035.1). GTDB lineage: Bacteria > Acidobacteriota > Terriglobia > Terriglobales > Acidobacteriaceae > Sulfotelmatobacter. The sequence continues at coordinate 15,959 of DATNLE010000429.1, forward strand.
GACAAGGAGCGGATCGAGCTCACCCCGCAGCGGGACATCGCCTACATCTACACCGGCGATAAAGGTTACGAGGTCACCTACAAGGGGCCGCGCGCGGTGGAGAAAAAGGATCTCGAAGACTACCTCCGGCGTCACAAATTCTCTCTGGAAACGATCTTGCGTTCCTGGGTGAACGATCCTACGGTCGCTCTTTTCTTCGACGGCAGCGCTCTGGCTGGCAGTCTCGCCGCACAGCGCGTCACTCTGATCAATGCGAAGAATGAGTCGGTGAGCGTCTACTTTGACATCGATACTCATCTGCCTATCAAAAAGAGTTATTCCTGGCGCGATCCAGCGGACAAAGAACGCGACGTGGAAGAGGAAACCTACGACGGATACCGCCTGGTTCAGGGAGTAATGACTCCTTTCGGATTCACTCGCTATTTCAACGGCGATATGCAAACCGAGCGCTTCATAACTTCCGCCAGCTACAGTCAGGATTTTAGCCAGGCAATGTTCGACCCTAATTCAGGCTACAATCCAAACAAAGCTCCAGGCAAACACTAGGGGGCTGCGGTGGACGCCGCTCCCAATCGATCATATTCCGGCAGGTAAATCGCTTAACGGGCGGCATTTACGAACCGGCAGCAACCTTGATCGACCTGGTCCCATCCGGATCGAAGCCACGCACTCGGGCTTTGCCTAATGACACCTTCTTCCGAAGAATTCCCCAGTCTGCCCAATAATTCCCCTGGCGGTATAATTCGGCGACTTAAGCTGGAGGTCCATATGAAAGCTGTGCAAGAAGTTCTTCGTCTGATGGTCGCCGACTTACAAGATATACGAGCCAATCTTGCGGCCGTTGCGGCTCGTCCAGCATCTTTGGGGGCTGTACAAGCCGCCAGGAAGCAAGCCATCGAAGACAATCAAGAATCCTACGAGTCGATGCTTCAAAAAATTGATAGGCTGACTTGAGGCAAGACTAAATTCCAGCGTGAAGCAGAACCTTTGATGGCTGGTAGCGAATTGCCCTTGCTCGGTGCTGCAATCAAATACCACGGACAAGCCATCCGGCAGATGTCTTTTATCTTTCAGAAATGTTGGCGGCGGGAACCTCCAACCTGTAATTCCACCCCTCGAACGGTTGCGCAACTTTTTAGGGCTGGCTTGGTCAACCTTTTTCGCAGCCGAGCACTGCGTAGGGGATTCTGCCCAATAATTCCCCGTCCTGCCCAACAATTCATGGTTTAGTTTAGTTACCTCATGGTTTAGTTACCTTTCTTGGGCAAAACCACGCACTGTGGCTTTTTTACCACAGTCATATCCACCGCTCGGGTTGTAATCTATTCATTCACCGGGACATAATCGAACGAGTTTGATCCAGGAGCAGACACTCCGCTCATCCGTGGCTTGCAGTGGGATTGGGCTGCATAGCGGTGCGCCCGTGTCTCTGCAAATACTTCCTGCCTCACCCGGAACGGGAATCGTATTTCGCCGGACCGACCTGGAAGGCTTCGAGATTGAGGCCAACAGCCGCAACGTAGCCCGCGTCAGCTATGCCACCAGCTTGATGAAGAAGGGCGTATTCATATCCACCACCGAGCACCTGCTCTCGGCGTTCACCGGACTTGGCGTGGATAACGCCATTGTGGAATTGGACAACCTGGAGCTGCCCATCCTCGATGGCAGCGCTCTACCCTTTGTGGAGCTGATCCAGAAGGCCGGCATTCGCAAGCAGAGACGCCCGCGACGGTACATGAAAATCCTTCGCGAAGTTGAAATGCGCGAAGGCAATAAGTTCATCTCCGTCTATCCCGCCAACAGTTACTCCGTGTCTTACTCGATCAATTTTCCTCACCCGCTCATCGGCAAAGAGACTTTTCAGGTCGAGCTCTCGAATGGCAGCTACCTGCGGAATATCGCCGCTGCCCGCACCTTCGGCTCGCGCGAGGATGAGAAAGCCATGCGGAATATGGGGCTGATCCGGGGCGCGTCGCGCGACAACTGTATCGTGCTCACTCGCGACGGAGTGGAGAACGGCCCGCTCCGCTTCTCCGACGAGTTCGTACGTCACAAGGTTCTGGATCTGGTGGGCGATCTCGCGCTGCTGGGCAAGCCGATTTTAGGCAGGATCGTGGCGGATCGCGCCGGCCATGCCATGCACACCGCTCTGGTTTCCCGCATTCTCCGCGACCAGACTTTGTGGCAAGAAGTCACCCTCCCCGAGGCAGGTCACAACGCCGTCAGTCCTTACAGCTCTCAGGCCGTGGCTGGATCTACTGTCTGAATTGAGAGAGTGCAGTCACGCAACCGACTTAGTCTGCGGGCTCGCAAGGGACTTCGCCGCTTTCGGCAATGCGCTCTGGCTGTTCGTCGAGCAGTCGTTGCAACTCTGCACGCGTCTGGTCGATAAGCGCCGAGGCAAATTGACGTGCGGAGCGCTGACGTTCGATCGATAGATCCTTTACTCGCATGTTCAGCAAGGGAATGTCAGCCTCAAACCAGCGCAGAGTTTTCTGAATGCGGGCGACTCGATAAGTAGTAGGAAGCATGGCCGTGGCTCTCCGATATCCCTCCAGATTGCCACGGCAGGGCTTGCGCGCAAATTACCAACTGAATACCTGCAGGACGGAGGTGGAGGGGCGACGGGCGACCGCCTACTGAATGGCGCGGGGAGTTGGGGCAGCCAGTATGTCTTTAGGGCCTGGGGTTTGCTGCTCCATCTGTGTTGTGAGCCAGCCCTCGAGCAATTCCTTCGAGCTTGCGGGCAGGTTCAGAAAACGCAGTCCTACGTAGCCTTTCAGGTCGGCCCATGCGACTTCGGTGTCCACATCGAGGGCCGGGCCGCTTGCTGGCAGAGTGAATTGCAGCTTTGGTGTAGCATTTTTGGGAAGTGCGTGGTGCAGCCGCAGGGCAATTCCGCCCTCACTAATATTCGTGCTTTCCCCTTTTATTTCCTTGCCGTCCAGTACGAGGCACACCGGCATCTTTACAGGGTGGCGGAAGTAGCGGCGGCGCTCCCGCAACATAAAGCTGAGCGCGGCGTTGAAGCAGCGAGAGGTATTCAAGACCGAGAGCGGCTTGTGCAGGACGAAATTGACGCCCATGTCGAAAGCGTCCTGGGTGCTCGTTCGCTCGTTCACAATGGCAAATGTTACGGAGTTCTTGTTGCTGGGAGTTGCTCGCAAACCCTCCAGCACCCCAACTCCACCAGGCATGTCATCGCAGTCTACAATAACGGCGTCGAACTTCTGCGAGATCAGAATGTCGCTGGCTTTTTTCGCCTCCTGGCAGACTTCGATTTCGATCGACAGTTTTTCGAGCGTCGCGCGTAACACCCGGAACACCTCGGCGTCGCGACTCAGCAACAGGGACTCCAGCATGTTTTGATTCTAGAATCAGCTCCAGTTCTCCGAAAGTAACCAAGGTATCGAACGCTAAGTCTATGCCAACCCTAGTCTTTCTTTCACTTGGCTCAAATGTCGGCGACCGCGAAGCGAATCTGCGAGACGCTCAAAAGCGTCTAGGAGCGGTCGGCCGGGTGACGGCTGTGTCGTCCTTCTACGAAACCGAACCTGTCGAGTTTACCGAACAGCCTTGGTTTCTGAATTGTGCCGTCGCGCTTGAAACGGCCCAGACTCCGCAACAACTCATGACCTCGATTCTTAACATCGAGGAAGCGATGGGCCGGCGGCGGGTGTGGAAAAAAGGCCCAAGAACCATCGATATCGACATCTTGCTTTTCGGCGACGCGGTCTTGGATTCTCCCGAAGTAACGATTCCGCATCCCGCCATGCACGGGCGGCGATTCGTCCTCGAGCCTCTGGCAGAGATTGCGCCGCAGGTGCGCCACCGGGTGTTTGACAAGACAATTCTTGAATTGCGCGATGCCCTACCGTTCGGTCAAACGCTGCGGAAGCTGAAAACCTGAACCACGGATCAGGGCACGATGATGCGGCTGCCCGCTTCCTGCGGCGTGACCACGGCCGTCTCTTTCTCGGGAAATTGTGCGAAAAGGAAATCGATGAAAGCGCGCGACTTGGGCCGTCCCGAGCTTCGGCCATGCCCCAACCGAACCAGAAACACCAAAGCTTTGAGGACGTCGGAATCCCGTAGATTGGAGTAACCCATCTGTTTCTGCTCGGCCTCGCGGTAGTGCTTCACCATTTCTTCCACCTGCGCCGCGGCGGCATGCTGCGCGGTGCTGGCCAGCGGCTGCTCGTAGTGCAGACCAGAGTTCACCAGCCGCTCATAACTGTTCGACATTGCAGAGAGCGCGGCAAGCAGATCGCGATCGTTCAGGTTGCGGTCGGCGCGAGCCGCTTTGACCAGGGCATAGCTTAGGCCCATGAGAAGGTGCTCGCGTTCATAAGTGAATTGATCCGAAATCTCCACCTGCAGAAACAACGCTCCCGCATCAAACTCCTCCGCCGACCGCGGCTTCTCGTGTTCGCGCGACTGCTGCAAATACGGACAGTCGCTGGGGCAATCGAGCGTCACCTCGCGTTGTTCGCCACAACACTGCGGGCAAATCCGCCCGTGGACCGCAGGACAGAAGCGTTTCTCCTTGCGAACTTCACATATCATGCAACTCAATTCGTGATACTCCTCTTGCTCATTATTGCACCCGGGCTGGGGGACTGGGGGCGGGGGACGAGGCAGCATGGGGACTCAGAAGGCAGCTTTAGCTTGGTGCTCGGCCGACAATAACGGCTTGTTTGGGCCATTTTTCGATGTCCATCTGCAAAATAGCATGTAAAAATGGCCTTCTTGACATGTTATATCTACGGAACCCGCTTAGAATAAGGGTGTTTTCCACAGGGCCCTTGATATACCATCAAGCCCACTGGAACTAAAATTCAAATCTTTCCAAGGAGGAAACATGGCTTCAGGTTTAACCAAGACCCAACTCGTCCGTTATCTGGCCGAGAAGACTGAGCTCCCCAATAAGACTTCCGCTTTGTTTTTAGAGCAACTCGCTGATGTCGCCGTGAAGGAAACAAAAAAGAATGGCGTGTTTGTCGTGCCCGGCCTGGGCCGGTTGGTGAAAGCGCACCGCAAAGCCCGCGTTGGCCGTAATCCGCAGACCGGTGAGCCGATCCAGATCAAGGCCAAGACGGTGGTGAAATTCCGCGTTGCCAAGGCTGCCAAGGATGCAATCGCTCCCAAGAAGCCGTAATCATTGTGATGAAATGGGTGGCGAAGGCCGGCCTGAGGCCGGCCTTTGATTTTCTGCCCGTGCTGCATTCTGCTTGTCGCTAACTATGCTGAACTGGGTCGTGATTGGAATCGGCGATATCGCCACCCGCCGCGTTATTCCCGCGATTGAGTCCCAGCCCGGAAGCCGCTTGTACGGCCTGGTCACGCGCGATCCCGCCAAAGCTGCCGCCTACCATGCGCGGGTTTGGAGCACGCTTGATGAGGCTCTCTCCGATCCCGCCGTGCACGCGGTTTACATCGCCACTCCAGTTTTCCTGCACGCGCCGCAGACCATCCAATCTCTCAAAGCCGGCATGCACGTGCTGTGCGAGAAGCCCATGGCCATGAACGCAGTCGAAGCAGGCTCGATGGTCAGGGCGGCAGAGCAGACCGCACGCACTTTTGGCGTGGCCTACTACCGCCGAATGTATCCCAAACTGCAACGCGCCCAGCAACTGATCGGGGCCGGTGCCATCGGGGTACCAGTTATTGCCGAACTCACCAGTCATGGATGGTTAGACGAAAAACCAGAAAAAAGTGGTGATCGCAGTTGGCTCGTCGATCCCGCGAAGGCCGGAGGTGGCCCGCTCTACGACATCGCGTCGCATCGCATCGATGTGCTGAATTTCCTCTTCGGCCAGCCGTTGCGGGCCACTGGCTACCTATCGAATGCGGTTCATCACTATGCGGTCGAAGACAACGCGACCGTGATGGTCGATTATGCCAACGGCGTGCGCGGCCTGGTGGATGTTCGCTGGCATTCGAAACTGAAGCGCGACGAATGCCGCATCCGCGGCAGCGAAGGCGAAATTGAGTTAACTCCGCTGAACGGTCCCGAACTTATCTATCCCGGCGGCCGCGAGGATCTTCCACCCCACCCCAATCTGCACTATCCGATGATTGAGAACTTTGTGAACGCAGTGGCCGGCAAAGACGACCTGAAGTCTGATGGAACGTCTTCCTACTGGACCGACTGGGTCATCGAGGAAGTGCGCCGGAACAACGGCGCGGCGCCTTTGACTTAGTTCAAGCCTGCGCGAATTTGCACCGATCTTTTCAACGGATCCTAGAATTCTCCGTGAGAATTTCACGCAACCCGCAGCCAATCTATGACTTTGCCTTCACCGGTTCCTTTTCTCTCACCCGCCTGCTGACTTCGAACTTCATCTTGCCGGCTTTCTTGTCCGCCTCCACAATGACGTGATCACCGTGCAGAATTTCTCCATCCAGAATCTTCATCGCCAGTGGATCCTGTACCAGTTTCTGGATCGCCCGCTTCAGCGGACGCGCACCGAAGTTGGCATCGTAGCCTTGGGTAAACAATCGCTCCTTGGCGGCGTCGGTTAGCTCAATCGAAATCTTGCGGTCGGCGAGCAAGCGACGGACATCTTCAAGCCGCAGTTCGATGATCTTCACCAATTGATCTTTGCCCAGTGGGCTGAAAACTATAATGTCGTCGACGCGATTCAGGAACTCTGGCCTGAAGTGACCGTGCAGCACATTCATGACCTGTTCGCTCGCCTTCTCAAAGTCTTCCGGCGTGCGCAGGTTTTCGGCCTGCAGATAGCTGGAGCCGAGATTCGATGTCATGATGATGATTGTGTTCTTGAAGTCCACCACCCGGCCTTTGCCGTCGGTAAGACGCCCATCGTCCATGATCTGCAGCAGCACATTGAAAACGTCGGGATGACCTTTCTCAATCTCGTCGAAGAGCACAACCGCGTAGGGGCGACGACGGACCTGCTCGGTAAGCTGGCCGCCTTCTTCATAGCCTACGTAGCCGGGAGGCGCGCCAATCAGGCGAGCGACGGAATGCTTCTCCATGTATTCGGACATGTCAATGCGCAACAGGGCGCGCTCATCGTCGAATAGAAATTCGGCGAGAGCACGAGCCAATTCAGTCTTGCCAACCCCGGTGGGGCCGAGGAAAATGAACGACCCGATAGGCCGCTTGGGATCGCTGAGTCCGGCGCGGGAACGGCGAATGGCATTGGCGACGCGCTCCAGAGCCTGATCCTGTCCGACCACACGCTGACGCAGGCGCTCTTCCATGGTGACCAATTTCTTGACCTCGCCTTCCAGCATCTTGGAGACGGGAATACCGGTCCACTTGGAAACGATGCGGGCAATGTCTTCCTCGTCGACTTCTTCTTTGAGCATGCGCGGCGCACCCGCAGCCTTGCCGTCAATCTTGGCGGTCAGCTGACTTAGCTCTTCCTCGGCTTGGCGCAACAAGCCGTAGCGGATTTCGGCGACGCGCTGCAAATTGCCTTTGCGCTCTTCGGTCTGCTCTTCCAGTTTGAGCTTCTCGATTCTTTCTTTCAGTTCGCGTGAGCGCGCGATGAGATCTTTTTCTTTTTTCCAATTCGCTTTGAGGGCATTGGATTTCTCGCGAATTCCGGCAAGTTCTTTCTCGATGACGCTCAGACGATCTTTCGAGTTAGGATCGTCTTCGTTCTTTAGCGCCTGCTTTTCAATTTCGAGTTGGGTGGCGCGGCGTTCGAGCTGATCGATATCCGTGGGAAGGGAATCGATCTGAATGCGAATCGAGGCCGCGGCTTCGTCAACCAGGTCGATGGCCTTATCGGGCAGAAAACGGTCGGAGATATAACGATGTGAAAGTGTCGCGGCCGCGACGATGGCGGAATCTTTTATACGCACCCCGTGATGAACCTCGTAGCGCTCTTTCAACCCGCGAAGAATAGCAATTGTGTCCTCAACATTGGGCTCCCCGACGAAAACAATCTGGAATCGTCGTTCGAGTGCCGCGTCTTTCTCGATGTACTTGCGGTACTCATTCAGGGTGGTGGCGCCGATGGCACGCAGCTCTCCCCGGGCCAGTGCCGGCTTCAGCATGTTGGAGGCATCGATTGCGCCCTCGCCTGCTCCGGCGCCGACCAGAGTGTGCAATTCGTCGATAAATAAAATTACCTGTCCTGCGGAATCTTCGATTTCTTTAAGGACGGCCTTCAGACGGTCTTCAAACTCTCCCCGATATTTCGCGCCGGCCAGCATGGCTCCGAGATCGAGCGCTACCACGCGCTTGTGCTTGAGCACTTCAGGCACGTCGCCGGAGATGATTCGCTGGGCAAGGCCCTCGACGATTGCGGTTTTGCCAACGCCGGGCTCGCCAATGAGCACAGGATTGTTTTTCGTGCGACGCGAAAGAACCTGGATCACACGCCGTATTTCCTCATCGCGACCTATGACCGGATCAAGTTTGCCGCGGCGAGCCTGCTCGGTCAGGTCGCGAGCATAGCGCTCCAGCGCCTGGTACTTGGCCTCAGGATTCTGATCCGTCACCTTCTGCGAACCGCGGACCGTGGTGAGCGCCTTCAAAATCGCGTCGTAGGTCGCTCCATGACGGGCCAGGATCTGCTGCGCTAGATCCTGCTTGAGGTGGGTTATGGCCAGCATCAGGTGCTCAGTGGAAACGTATTCGTCCTTGAAGTTGGCGGCTTCTTTGAAAGCTTGCTCGAGTAATTTGGTAGCGGCGTTTGAAAGCGTAGCCTGTGCGGCTTCTCCCGAGACCTTGGGAAGCTTCTCAATCTCGCGATACAAATCGCCAAGAACGGCCTGCGGCGCGATGCCGATTTTTTCCAGCACCGGCGGAACGATGCCCTCTTTGTCTTCCAGCAGTGCCGCGAGCAAGTGAATTGGCATCAACTCGGGATTGCCGTGCTCAGAGGCGAGATTGTTGGCTCGCTGAACGGCTTCTTGCGCTTTTACGGTGAATTTGTCCCAACGGATAGCCATGATTAACCCTCTACGGTTCCTTCTCTTGTCATTCTGAGCGAAGCGAGGAACCTATGCAATGCGCTGGCTGCGGAATTACACAGATCCTTCGCTCCCCCCACGATGACAAAGTTGCTTGGTCGCAAAACAAGGCGGGAGGCGGCCAGTTGACCGCCTCCCGTCAATCGTCATTTCGAGCTGCGCTCGGCGACCCGGTCCAGAGACCCGGTCCCACACAACACCGAGCTTACGCCGCTTTGCTGGGGCCTTTGGCTTCCAAGGTCTTATCAGCGGCCTTCTCGCTGCCGATGTTCACCTTGATCTGCTTTGGCTTGGCTTCCGCCTTTTTGGGCAGAGCGACCTTCAACACGCCCTTGTCGTAGGTTGCCGAAACTTTCTCGGCATCGACGGTGGCGGGCAGAGTGAAGGTGCGAGTAAAGCTGCCATACTGGCGCTCGACACGGCGATAATTTTCTTCCTTCTCTTCCTTCTCAATCTTGCGTTCGCCGTGGACGGTGAGGGTGTTGTTCTCCAGGCGGATGTCGATGTCTTTCTCATCGATGCCGGGCACTTCGATCTTCAGGGTCACATTGTGCTCGTCTTCGTAGACGTCGACGGCTGGTGCAAAGCTGGAAGCGGTCAGGGACTCATCCCGGCCACCTTCGTGATAGGACTCGCGGAACAGGCGGTTCATACGGTCCTGCAGGGTGGAAAACTCACGGAAAGGCTCCCAACGAGTAAGAACTGTCATAACAATATTCTCCTTCTGTGCTGGCTTTCAGGAATTCGGCATTGCCGTTCATTAGCTTAGATGTCTATTCAGCACAAAGGAAGCATAAAATATGAGCGTAATATTGTCAATGTAAATTACTATTGTGTTTTCATAAAGTTACGGACGCAATGATGCACTTGAGGTAGGCGGTTTCCGGAATGTTCAGCAAAATTGGGTGGTCCTTCGCCTGTCCGCGAACCTCTACAAGACGCAAAGTGCGCCGAGCGTCCCGGGCCGCGTCCGCGAGCATTGCGATGAACTCCGGGGGGCTCACGTGATAAGAGCAAGAGCAGGTGATCAGGACCCCTCCGGGCCGCAGCATCTTCAGGGCGCGCAGGTTGAGCTCTTTGTAGCCGCGGAGAGCGGCATCGAGGTCGCGCTTCGACTTGGCGAAGGCCGGCGGATCGAGAACAATCGTGTCATAACGCTGGCCTGAAGCGGAATAGTCCTTAAGCAGATCGAAGGCGTTGGCTTCGATCCACTCGATTTCTTTGCCCTTATCCTTGAGCAGCGCGGCATTGAGTTCGGCGTTCTGTTCGGCGACTTCAAGGGCGGGACGGGAGCAGTCGACTCCGCAGACCTGAGAGCAACGCGGGGCCAGATGGAGTGCAAATCCGCCTTGGTAGCAGAAGACGTCCAAGGCCACGCCGTGGGCGTATTGGGCGGCGGCAGCGTAGTTTTCGCGCTGGTCGAGGAAGGCTCCAGTCTTCTGGCCGGCAAGCGCCTCGAACTTAAAGTGGACGGCGTTCATGCTAAAGACGGTGGAGGTCTTATCTCCTTGCAACAGTCCAGAAGAACGCGGTGGCAATGCTTCGAGTTTGCGGACCCGAGGATCCACGCGCTCGACGATTGCCGCCGGATGCAGCCGCTCGGTCAGCTCGGCAATCAAGCTGTCGCGCACGATAGCGGTGTCCATGGCCTGAGTGAGAACTTGCATGGAGAGAACGTCGTTGTAGCGGTCGACGATTAAACCTGGCAGATAATCGGCTTCGCTGAATATCCCGCGGTACGCATTGCTGTCGTGGACGATAGCCTCGCGATAGGAAATGGCATCCGCGACCCGCTGACGCAATAGCGTAGGGAGGTCGGCGACAGGCTCGTGCGAAATCAGACGGATAGCAATCTGCGAAGCGCTGGAATAGAGAGCGCTGCCAAGAAACTGTCCCCGATGATCGGTGACTGCGACTAGCGATCCCGGGCTCGGTCCATCGGCTGAAAGGATATCCGAGCGATAGACCCAGACGTGGCCATCTTTCAGCCGACTGGCTCCGCGAGGGGAAACCTTGACAACGACGCCAGAAGCAGACGGGATTGGCTTTCCGACCACGCTCCGATGTTACCTGACAGTGCCCCCGACAGGCATTCAAGTCCGGGGATGAGCTTTCCGCAGCAAGAAAATCATCTGCTCGGCGCTGTTATCGAGAGGAGTCTTGGCGAAAGAACCATATTCCGCTACGAGCTCCAACCCGGCAAGCATGAAGAGAGCCCGCAGGTGCGGATAGGTAAAGTAGCTCAACTGTAAAACCTCGGTCTCCTCCAGGGTTAGCTGGCCTTCCGAGAACGTGCGGTAGATGAATGTGAAGCTGAAAGTCTGATTGATCTTGTCAACGTGATCTTTTCTGAAATAGCGGCGCACGGTTTTTCTATTCGTTTTCGCTGGATCGGAATTCGGAGTCCACTCCATCTCCGCAACTTCCTCCCCTATTCTTGTATGAATCAATTCGAACTTCGGATAAAAGACGTCGAATACAAGAACGCCGGCATCGGTCAAATGCAAGGCAGCAGTACGGAGAGCGCTGACCTGATCCTCGACGGTGTGCATGTGCTGCATGGGGCGAAAGGGAATCATCACCAGAGGATATTGCGCGCCCAAACGGAAATCGCGCATATCGCCCTCATGCAGGGTAACTCGCTGCCGAACATGGTGAGGTTCATCGGCCAGATTCGCCTTCAAAATCGTAAGCATGGGGAGCGAGTTGTCCACCCCGTGTACCTCGATCCCCTGGCGAGCGAGCGGCAGGAGGACGCGCCCGGTGCCACAAGCAATCTCGAGGATCGGGCCCGGCGACTGCCCCGCGAGTTCAAGGTAAAAGGGTAGATCGACGAGATCTTGCTTGGCGGAGTACGCAGCGTCGTAGTACTTGGCGGTTACCCGGTAGGAATCAACTGCTAAAAACATCGCCCCCTCCTAAAGGGTTCGGGGAATTGGGGAATTGTAAAGCACAGGATTTGTGGTAACGAATGAGCCGCAGCCGGGGCGGCCGTGCTATCAGGTCCTTACTAGCTGGCGACGTGCTGCGTAGGAACCGCCGGGGGGATTTCAGACTTGGAAGAGCTGCGGGAAACCATTTCGTACCGGGCGGCTTCGAGATCGGTGTGGAGGGCGTCAAGCGCGGTCATGGGCATCTCTGTGCCCCAGTTTTCCATCTCAGCCTCCGACCAGCTTCCGTTGAGTCGGATCGCCCCGGTGATGTCTTCCGGAAAGGCATGGCGGTAATCGCCTTCGCGGATGAGGATGTCGCCGATAAGGCGTCCGGTACCCATGTCGAAAACCCGACGGCTGGCCTGTCCGTTGGCATTGGTCAAGCACAGAAGGACTTCGCCAGCCTCGGCAAACTCCTGACGGTAGTACCAGGCCTGAGCAGCATCGATTTTGGGATGATGGCGGCGCGAGCGTTTATGTTCCGGCTCAAGAGCCTGCATCTCGTTGGCCGGGTTGAAGTACAGAATACGCTGGCAGGAGTCGCACACCACGGTTTGCTGCCCGGTACGGACATCGTTGTAAGTCTGCGGACGCAGCATAACCTGGCAGGCCATGCATTTGTGATCGCGAACTTCGGAAATACCGCTGCCTCGAAATTTTGCAACGCGCTCGTAGTGGCGCAGCAGATCTTCGTTCACCCCGGCTCGCATCTGATCGCGCTTGCCACGCCACTCGGTGAGCTGCTTTTCGTCTTCGGTCGTACGCTGGCGGGCTTCGACTTTTTCTTTTTCGATCTCGGCCGCTTCTTCCTTCAGCTCCGCTTGTGCCGCCTTCACTTCCTTGTCGCGGGCGTCAGCATTGACCATCAGCTCCAGAATCTTGTCTTCGGTAGCGGCGATTTCCTTCTCCGCAAACTGAATCTCGTGTAACAGCGCCTTGTACTGGTCGTTGGTCTTGACGTCAAGGGATTGGTCGCGGTATTTGGATATCTTGCTGCGAAGGTCGGCGATGGCAATGTCGTATTTGCGGCGGGCGGCTTCGTCGGCTTTGACGGCGGTCTGAGCTTTTTCCAATTGTAGTTTGGTGTCCGCCAGCTTGTGTTCAATAGCCGCGACGCGTTTGGGGAGTTCGGCGATTTCGTCCTGCAGGCGGCGGATTGCTTTATCCGCTTCTTGCAGGCGCAGCAGGTTTTCTATTTCTGGAAGCATCCCGAGAGGGCTCGGGTTTGATTCTAACACGTGGAAACGCTGGTTTTGTACGGACTGGCGAGGCAACCGTCCACGGCAGGCCCTTTCCGGTGTAAACTCTTCCGTTCCGCTTTACTTTTACTTCTCGTTCCCCAGGGGTTTCATAGTGAAAAAATTTATCTCTCTCGTGTCCGTCGTCTTCACCCTCACTTTGGTGTCCTGCCAGGAGGCCGCTTGGGCACAATCGCCGTCGCCGGTAAAGCCGCTTACCATTGAGGCGATTTACGCTCCCGGCGGTCTCGGTGGTCGCGGTCCCGAAACCCTGGAGTGGAGTCCCGATGACACCAAGCTCTCATTTCTGCAGCGCGACGACGAAGGCGAGCACGGCGAACTCTGGTACGTGGACGCAGCTTCCGGCGAAAAGAAAGTTCTCGTTAGCGCCAGCAAGCTGGCTTCTTTAGCGCCCGACTACAACAAAGTGAAAGACGAACGGGAAAAAGAACGACTCATGCGCTATCACGTCGCGGCCTATCTATGGGCGCCGGATTCAAAGCACCTGATTTTCGATTCCCAAGGACAACTCTGGCTCTTCGATCTGGCGACCAGCACGGCAGTGCAGTTCACGTCGGCGCCCGATCCCAGCGGTGACCCCAAGTTCTCCCCCGATGGCAGCCATGTTTCCTACGTGCGCAAGCACAACCTTTACGTCCGGCCGGTGAGCGGAAAAAGTGAACGGCAGCTGACCAGAGACACGGAAGAAAATCTGTTTAACGGCGACATCGATTGGGTATACGCCGAAGAGTTGGCGGTGCGCAGCAACTATTTCTGGTCGCCCGACAGCAAAGAAATGGTTTTCCTGCACATGGACGAAAGCAAAGTTCCAACTTATCCGCTCGTCAATCTCATCCCCACGCATCCCACGGTGGACAACGAAAAATATCCTAAAGTTGGAGATGCGAATCCCCTGGTGAAACTCGGAGTGATCGATGCGGACAAGGGTAAAGTTCGCTGGATTTCGGTTACGGACGATCCCGAAGCGTATATCCCACGCTTCGGCTGGGTTCGCCCTGGAATCATCTGGGTTGAAGTTCTAAACCGCAATCAGGACAAACTGGATTTGTACTTTGCCGATGCCAAGTCTGGGAAGTCGACGAGAGTACTCTCCGAGACTAGCCCGGGTGCCTGGATCAACGTGCATGATGACTTCCGCGTGCTGAAGTCTGGCGACCGTTTTCTATGGTCGAGCTGGCGCGACGGGCACACCCACCTGTATCTCTACGGCTTTGATAAGCAAAACCCGCTCGGCGGGGAGGCGAAGCTGGATCGACAGCTCACGCAGGGCGATTTCGAGGTGCTCGGAGTCGAAGGAGTGGACGAAGCGGCGGGCACTGTTTTTTTCTCCTCCGACAAGGACGATCCCAGGCAACAGCATATCTTCTCGATCAAGCTGGATGCATCGGGCCTGCAGCAACTCACGCATGATGAAGGAATGTATTCCGCAAAATTTTCCGAGGATGGCAGACATTATGAGCAGACATTCGTGGGGCCGTTAGCTGCACCGCGGATGTCGCTTTGCACGGTGGACGCGGCGTGTGCTCCCGTGTGGCAGGCGCGCGATGAAGTCGCGGATTACGGGCTCCGCGCTCCGAAGTTTCTGGAATTCAAAGCCGAGGACGGCACCACCCTCTACGGGCGCCTCTTGCTCCCACCGCATGCGCCGGCCGGCGGCAAGATCCCGCTCATCGTAAATATCTATGGTGGGCCGGCAGCGCAGATGGTCCTGAAAGAACTGACAAGTCCGTTCGATGAAATTCTTGCGCGTGAGGGCTTTGCAATTTTCGCCGTGGATAATCGCGGGACCCCGGGTCGGGACCGCAAATTCCAAACCGCGATCCGCCATGAGTTCGGAGCTATCGAGTTGAAGGACCAGCTGACTGCGCTCGACCAGCTTTTCGCGCAATATCCGCAGCTGGATAAAGACCACCTGGCGATCTGGGGATGGTCAAATGGCGGGTCGATGACGATCTACGCCATGACTCACTCGGACCGCTTCCGCGCCGGGGTTGCCGTTGCGCCGGTGAGCGACCAGATCAACTATGACACCATCTACACAGAACGCTATATGGGTCAGCTCAAGGACGACCCTTCAGGTTACCGCGAGTCTGATGTCACCAGCGCGGCGGCGAACCTGCACGGGGCGCTGCTTATCGCCCACGGCACCGGCGATGACAACGTGCATTTCCAGAACAGCGTTCAAATGATCAATGCGCTGATCAACGCCGGGAAACAATTCCGCCTAATGATCTATCCCAACAAGACTCACAGCATAGCCGGAAGCGAATCGCGGGATCATCTATTCCACATGATTCAAGACCACTTTGAGCGGGAGCTGAAGTAGACGGAAAAAAGGGCGATAGCGCAGAAAAATTCGCCAGCACTCGCTATCTTTTCTTGTCAGGTTTCCGGGATGAACTTACCCGGTTCGAGCTTGTCTTTCTGGAGTCTTCCTTCGAAGAGGTGCCTTTGGATGACGTTTCCTTGGAGGTTTCCTTAGCGGAGCTTTCCTTGGAGGAATCGTTCTTTGAATCGTCCGGCTTGGATTTGTCTTCCTTCTTCGGGTCGCTATTGCCGCCCTCGGAAGCGGGCGGGTGAGATTTATTCGCGTAGTCGGTAACGTACCAACCCGATCCTTTGAACTGCACGGCAGGTGCGGAGATCATCTGCTCCACTCGTCCTCCGCACTCTGGACACTTCTTGACCATCTTGTCGGAAAACTTCTGGATTTTTTCGAAGCGATGACCGCACTTCTCGCATTCATACTCGTAAAGAGGCATGGGTTTGGAGACGTTGTAAGGAAAAATCCCGTCACCTTTGATTCTAGGGTCGCAGGTTCGATGGCGTCAATTCACGCTTGCACGGGCGGCGGCGCGCCTCCGAGTTGGAAGTCAGTTTTACGGTGAGTGCGACCATTCTGGCCACCGCCCTTACTGCTCCGCCCATCGGGATGATTGCCGAACTCCGCGGGCGCAAGAAAGTCATCGTTCCTTCAATGTTTCTGCTAACCGTTCCTACAGCCCTTGCGGCGACTTCGACCAGCCTGCGTGCGCTCATTTTTGGCGCTTCGCTCAGGGCCTGTTCGTGCCGGGAGTCATTGCCGTTATGCTCGCCTATGTGAACGAAGAGTGGGCTGGACGGGGCGTGGGCCGCGCGATGTCCTCGTATCGGCGGCTACTCGCCAACTTCGGCATGGGTGCAACCGTGCTCTTTGCGCTCGTGGGATGCTTTACCTATACGAACTTCTAACTCGCCGCCACACCTTTCCGCCTGAATTCTGCACAACTGGGCAACATCTTCTTGGTCTACCTGCTCGGAGTTGTAATTACGCCCCAATCAGGCCGCTTCCTCGACCGCTTCGGCCTTGGCCACACCACGATCGTCTGTTACGCCATGATGATGGCGGGACTGCTCCTTACCTTGATCAAATCGCTCCCTACCGTCGTCATCGGCCTCGCTATCTTTTCTTCGGGCGTGTTCGTGGCGCAAGCCGCCGCCACGGTGCAGACGGGTGCGATCGCAGGGCGGGCACGCTCCTCTGCCGCCGGTCTTTACGTTACCTTCTACTATCTGGGAGGGAGCGTCGGCGCCACATTGATGGACTGGTTTTGACGTTGGAAAGGGTGGCCGGTGGCGTCGCCTTATTGGGAGAGGTTTCGCTGGCGAGTCTATGGCTTGCGCGTCTAAGCAGCCGTTCCCTTGAGCAACCTGGGGCAGCCGAAATCGAGCTGATCGGCGATTGAAACTCTTTTGGACTCGTTTGGTCACAACAGTCAGTTGCAATCGATCGGGGTGATAGAAATTTCGAAATTTCGAGGTTCTGGTACTTGGAATAGCATTGTTCCAGGAGATTGTGCAAAAAATCATCCATGTCTTCGGCGCTCGCGAGAAGTTACCCATGTCTACTCGTCAGAAGTGACCCACCTTATTAGTTAAGCGAAGGATCAACGGAGTTGGAGATGAGGGACTCCCCATACGCAATTTTGCCAGATGACGCGAAAACTCCGCATGCTCCCTTCCGAGAAAGACGGACCCCACACCATCACCCGTCGTGCTTACTCGCTGGGGCGGCTAAGTCACTTTCGATTTCACGATGAATAGCCCGGTATTGGCTTCGCACCAATCTCCTCTCGACCCATCGGCGCACATGATCGGTTTGAAACTCCGTCAGGCTCGCAATCGCGAATGCATAACCTATCGCCAGCAACAACTCTGCAGACCCTACTAGCAAATGGCGTGCATTGGGCTGCCACCTCGATTCGCCTGCTATTGCCCCTGTAATCAGCACAAGAAACGGTAGATGCACCAAATAGAGGGTGTAGGAAAAGCGCGCCGCCAGGCGCGAAATCGCCACGCGGCGATTGGCAGGAGCCGCGTTCTTCGCGGCGAGCAAGAACCACATGAGGACAAACGTCGCGACGCCCAAAATGTAATCGGATAACAGCCCACTTACCAGGCGAGTCTTCGCAAGAAAGAAAAATAGTGGGCAGTAGACGATTGTGACGATCATTCGTAGTCTGACCTCGACGCGCGGAACAGGCACCAAAGCGAGTACCGTTCCTAATAGCCAGAGAGGAAATGACAACAAAATGTTCTTCCCAACAAGCCATGCACAGGCAACAAACGCCATGGCGCTCACAATGCGAACGATCATCCGTGTTCCGCGACGCACTACCAGGAAGGCGCAGGGAAAAAGAATGTAATACCAGAATTCGTTGGCAAGACTCCAAAGCGGACCGTTGCTGCCAAACGTATTCACCAGGATTCCTTGCAGAAAAAGCAAATTTCCGGCAAATATCGAGGCGCGCAACGAATCTGCTACGTTGCCAAGTAGGGCCGTGCCCGTCTGCCCCGCATACAGGGCGGGAGCCAGATGTGAATGTAGTCCCGCAAAATCAAGGACAGCACCCAACATCAGTGCCGGAATAAGCACGATCCAAAGACGTACCAGGCGATGTGTTAGATACAGACGCCAGCTCCACTGGCCAAGTTGCGTGAGCCGAAAAATGCTACTGCTAATCAGATATCCGCTGAGAACAAAGAAGATCACAACCGCTTGATGCCCTCCGCTAGAAATGACATAAGGCATCGCGAAAAGAACGCGATGGGAGTCGATCTGCCGATAGTCCACATAGAGCAAATTTCGCCAATGCCCCAGACAGACAATCAACGCGGCGATTCCGCGCATTAGGTCGAGCGATACGGAGGCAGTGGTACTGGTGAATGGGATGTGGGGAGTTGACTTCATCGCTTGTGTTTTAACTCTAAACGAAGCGTGACCAACTATTCTGAAAACCTGTATAAGACTCCTTTCAGGGAAAGATTTTTTGCTCGTGCGTCTCCTTGAACATTGTCACCGTCCTCGCTCCACGATCCCATTCCAAACTTGTTCGACAAGAGTAATCCGTAACTGTCGAAGACAGGCGATTTCGCTTGCCGAGAATCGCCCCGACTTTCGTCAAGTGTCAAAACGCGTAATCGGGATGTTTCGCCAACTTAAGTTCGGCTCAACGCTTTCTTGTGTTCATTTGTTCAAGGATTTTCGGGGTCCTCGACCACATCCACAACGACACGAAATACCAACACGCGACCCAAAACACGAGTACCCCGAGCCCACGAACAGCGAAATAAAAGTCGAATCCGAGATGCCAGCCAAAATGGCGATGGTACACGGAAAGAATCCCCAGCAGCGAAGACAAGCCTCCGAAAATGAGTACCTGGCGAATGAGGAACCGCTTCCTCGCTACATCGGCCCGCCGCTCTTTCGACATTTACGAATCTTACCTTTCGTCGCAATCCCCTACAAATCAAAGTCAACTGTTGTTAACTCAGGCGTTTACCACTCGTCGACCTCTTGATGAGTGTGCTGGCGATGTTACAACAGGTATATGATGTTGGCCCAGCGAGGATGCCTTGAAAGCTATTGCCTTTTCCATCGCTCCACTCTTCCTAGCGGTTCTGCTTCAGGCAGTGTCATCCTCCGGCCAGACGGCTAATCCGTCTGCACAAGAACCTCTCAGGATAGATGCCATGACGGGCTTCATCCATCTGCTTAGTAAGCCCGACCTTGCCTACCCGAAAGAGGCACTACAACAGCACATAGAGGGCAAGGTTGAACTTGAACTCACGGTCTCCCCGCACGGCGACGTTGTCTCTGAGCGGGCCGTGTGGGGTCCGTCTGCGCTTCAGCAAGCCACGATAGATGTTTTCAGGAAGCTGAAGTACATTCCGTTTCTCCGCGACGGACAACCGTCAGTCGCTCTTGTGCAAGCGATTGTCGCCTATGAAAAGGCTCACGCAGTGATGAGTACTGAAAGTGACCACGCCACTGCCATCAACCGCGCCTCCGCCGTCAACCACTTCGGACTGGGAACCGGGGCACATGGCCGCCAAATGGGAAATCTTGAAGTTCTCAGTGACACTCAAGGCGTTAATTTTGACCCGTACTTGCAGCGTGTTCTGCACGACGTGAAGATGAATTGGTACAGCGCAGTTCCAGAATCCCAGCGGATGAAACACGGGAATCTAGTCATCGAATTTGCTATTACTAAAGATGGCAAGGTCGCGGGCATGAAACTGGTGGCAACCTCGGGGGACGTTCCGCTTGATCGGGCTGCCTGGGCCGGCATCGTCGGCTCGAACCCATTCCCTCCGTTGCCTACCGAATTTGGC
>DATNLE010000435.1:0-25862 GCA_035603035.1 Candidatus Acidiferrales bacterium
TATTCTTCACGCCCGCGGCGTGCGCACACGGCGCAGTCGCCGGCCACCACAATGTGCGGATGCCCCCTCCGCAGCGCCCAGCTCGCCTTCGGTTCAAATTCTCTCACCGGAAGTTGGCAGTCGGTCCGTGATCCCATCACCTCGGCCAAGCTAGGCGCAGTATTGCTCAGTTCGACCGCTCCTCGCGTGGCGGGAAATATTTTGGGGCAAAACCCAACGCAGCCGCGAACACTTCATCCCGGCGGATGCAGCTCTCGAAGAGATCCCCCATTTCTTGCCGGCATCCTCGGCCGCTCTGAACGCTTTCTTAGCTCGCCCATCATTCATCCTGCATCCTGGTTTCATTCTGTCGCTCAAGCTCACTGCAGGCGAAAGCTTTCTCTAGCCTCTCCTCCTGCAAGCGCGTGTTAGAGCCAGTGCAGGCAAGAATGGCTCGCAGAACGAAAGGGCCTCTTGGAGAGGCCCTGAGGAGCATCGAAATAAAAGATCTGCTGTTAAACGACTACGCCCTGCCGGGATTCACCGCTGTGCGGCCGTGTCCGCTGGCCGCGATGGACCTGCCAAAAAGAAATTGTGATCGTACAGGTTGCGGTACATGTGTCCTGCAATTTCAGCGGCTTTGGGGCCGAACGTAGGCCTTCCCCCCTGCAGAAACACCACAACCACAACCCGCCCGCTACTCGTGTTCGCATACGAGGCGAACCAACCGAAGCGCGTGCCGGCATGGGAGCAGGTGCCGGTCTTGCCCAGAATCTCTTCCTCGCTAAAGTTCAGGCCCAGCCTGCGAGCAGTACCGTACTGCACTGCCCCCGCCATGCCCACGGAAATTTCCGGAATCAGCGGAGCAATATCCAGTTGTCGCTTGATGCGTGGCTGAAAATTCGTGATCTCTTCCGCAGTTGTGGGATGCTGCAGATAATAAAGCGCGCCCCCGTTCGCGATAGCGGAAACCATTGCGCCTAACTGCAGGGGCGTCATGGAAATGCCTTCGCCGAACGAACACATCTTGCCCACCCCGCCCAGCTTTTCCGAAATCACTTCATCGGGATACGTACCCGCTTGCTCGCCTGGTATGTCATAACCGGCCAATTCACCCAAGCCATATTGATGGGCGTAGTAAGCAACTTTTTCGAATCCAAGCTTGCGTCCCAGCGATTCAAAATAGGCATTGTTGGAGTGCGCCAAAGCCTCGGTGAGATTCATCCGGCTGCGGCCCCCGAGCGAAACCTCGGTTTCCTTCGAGACCAGACCCTCACTCAAAGCCGCAAGTGCCACCGAAAGTTTGATCGTCGAGCAAGGTTGCGCGCCACTCGATAACGCCAGCTTCTGATTTACCATGGCCAGGACGCGTCCGCTGGTGGGCTCAATCGCGACTACGGTGCCATTCATGTTTCCCAAAGCATCGATCGCCGCCCGCCGTACCACCGGATCTTCGCCGTCGATAATATCTCCGCCGGTAATGCCTTCCGCGTACGAACTCATGAAAAAGCGCTCGTGATAACCATGCCGCCTTGCGCTTACCGAAGTCCGCGTCAGGCTCCCGCTATGACTTGCAACAGAGCGCCCAGCCACACGGCCGGTCGTGGTGCGACTGCTCGCCAAATGCCGCAGCCGGCGCCGGGTGTGCTGGCTCTCACTCACTTTAGAAGATGATTTAGGTTTGCTGCCATTCAGCGTGTGCGGATTGACGTGTGCCGCCCATAGGGTCGGTGCCACCACCATCCCACTCGCGATCACTACCAGACGAAGGCCGCGCATTCCCAACTTAGACATCTTGCAATCGTTCCCCTGTCTCGAGAAATTCGTTGTTTTCAGAAATTCGTTGCTTGAATTTCCTATCGGTTTCGATGCACGAAGCCTGCCAGCCAACAGCTTGCCGCGGCAATTCCCCCAACCTCTGGATACTACGGTAGTTACTGTATTTCAGGCAATAACAAAGTTTCGCTCGAATAAAATTTCAGCTTTCACGTAACTCTTTATGGGACAGGTGTTTAAAGGGGAATTACTTTCGTGCAGGTGCCGATAGTAACCCTTACCCGTTACTGAAAAGATGCGCCACTCTGGCGCAAAGTTTTTCCCACCGTGCGCACCGACCCAGCCGCAGTTTTGCGCTGGGGCTTAGGAAAATCTTGAGATTCGCCGCTCACATCACTTCGCCGCGCTTACGCAGAAATGCCGGAACATCCAAATCCTGTTGCTCGAAGTTTGCTACCATTGCGCTTCGCATCGTATCGAGGGAGATGACTTCGGGGCTGGCGTGCGCCATTGCAACCGGCGACGGCTCCTCCATGCTTGGCTCCTCCATCATCCGGTCCGAGGTCATTCGCTCGGGCATCGGCTCGGCAAACGCCGAGGATGCGGATTGCACCGGCTCGCCGGCCTCTGGAAAATCCATCGCGTTGCCATGCGACGCAGCAAAGGAGTGGAATTCCGGCACCCGCTGCACCCGCGGAATCTCGCGGAACCCAGTCGCGATCACGGTAATCTTTACTGCGTCCTTCATCTTTTCGTCCAGCACCGCGCCGAAAATAATATTCGCATCTTCATGCGCGGCACTCTGGATGATCGTACAGGCCTGTTGCACCTCTGCCAGCTTCAGCGAAGCCGATCCCGTGATGTTGATCAGAATGCCCCGCGCGCCATCGATTGCACCGGCTTCGAGTAACGGCGAAGCAATCGCCCGCTGAGCCGCTTCTATGGTGCGTTTCGTCCCGCTGGCGGTCGCCGTGCCCATCACCGCATAACCCATGCGGGCCATGATCGTCTTCACGTCGGCGAAGTCGCGATTGATAATTCCGGGAATCGTAATGATGTCCGAAATTCCCTGCACACCCTGGCGCAGAATGTCATCGGCAACCCGGAAGGATTCGAAAAATCCCGCGTCTTCGGCCACGGCCAAGAGCTTTTCATTGGGAATTACAATGGTCGTATCCACGGATTCCATCAGCTCCGCAATACCGCGATCCGCCTGCGTCATCCTGCGACGCCCTTCGAACGAAAACGGCTTGGTAACCACCGCGACCGTAAGCGCGCCCATCTCGCAGGCCAGCGATGCGATGATGGGCGCCGCGCCCGTGCCGGTGCCGCCGCCCAGGCCAGTGGTCACAAACACCATGTCGGCGCCTTCGAGCGCTTCGATGATCTTGTCGGAGTCTTCGAGCGCCGCCTTGCGCCCCACTTCCGGATTCGCTCCCGCCCCCAGTCCATTCGTCAGCTTCACCCCCAGTTGCAGCTTCACCGGCGCACGCGACAAGCGCAGGGCCTGCAGGTCCGTATTGGCTACGATGAACTCGATGCCCTCCACTCCGGCATCAATCATGCGGTTCACGGCATTGCCGCCGCCGCCGCCCACGCCAATTACTTTGATCTTGGCATCGTTAAGAGGTTCTTCGTTGAAGCTGATGCGAATGCTGGAATCGTTTGTCATTTTTTCCACCTGATTTTGAATTCTCGTCCTTCGTGCCTTACAGCAGTGGCCAGAGGCTAGTAGTCAGCAAGAGCGAACCTGATTCCCTGACCACTAACCACTGCCCACTTATGCCTAGTCATTGATGATTGCTGACTAATAAATGCACTAGCCGACCAACATCGCCTTCAATCTCGATCCCCATCGGTCCCCCTGGAACCCTCGTGCCACGCGCGCCCGCTGCCCGTAATTGACCATCCCGATCACCGTGGCATACTCCGGCTCGGCCAGGGTAGACGGCATCTTCGCCAGCGGTGTGGGCCAGGACAACCGCACCGCACGGCGCAACACGGATTCCGCCACGTCAAAAATTCCCGGCAGCCGCGACCCTCCCCCGCTCAGCACGATCCCTGCCAGACATGCATCAAACATTCCGCTCTGCCGCAAAGACTCGCGCATCATTTCGAAAAGTTCGCGCGCCCGGGGCTCCAGGATTTCCGCCACCAGCCGCTGCGGCAGCAGACGCGAAGGCCGGTCGCCCACCGATGGCACTTCCACTTCATTCCCTTCCGGAATCAGCGTGACAATTGCATTGCCAAAACTTTTCTTGATTTTTTCCGCCTCGGCCAGCGGCGTACACATGCCCATCGACAGATCGCTGGTGAAGTGATCGCCACCCACCGGAATCACTCCCGTATAAGCCACCGCGCCTTGCAGGAAAACAACCAGCTCGGTCGATCCCGCCCCAATATCCGCGAGACAAACTCCCAGCTCGCGCTCGTCGGCTCGCAGCACGGAATCAGCCGCTGCCAACGGCTCAAACACGGTGTCGTCCACGTGTACACCCGCGCGATTCACCGCCGTAATCACGTTCTGCGTCGCGCTCGCCGCCGCGGTTACTAAGTGGACGCGCACTTCCAGCCGCGCCGCCATCATGCCCAGAGGATCGTGCACTCCAGCCTGATCGTCCAGAATGAATTCCTGCGGCAGAAGATGCAGTACCTCGCGACCATCGGGCAGGGGAATCGCCCGCGCCCGCTCCACCGCCTGCTTGATTTCGTCGCGACCTATCTCTCGTGGACGCGTCCCCAGACTGATGCCGCCATGGCTATTGACCCCGCGCACGTGCGCTCCGCCGATGCCCACGATGGCGTGCTCCACGGCCGCGCCGGCCACGTCTTCGGCAGCTTCTACTGCCTTCTGAATGGCGGCGACCGCCTTGTCCAGTTCGACGATCACGCCCTTGCGTGAGCCGCGCGATTCCGCCACCCCGTGACCGCGATAACGCAGGCCGACGTCGGTAACCTCTACCATTAGCGCGCACGTCTTGGCGCTACCTACATCGATCGCGGTCAGAACATTTCGCTGCTGGTTCGCCATTTTTTAATAGTTCCTGATGAAAAAGTCTGCCATGCATTCGCCGGCTCTACTCTCGACATCGACCTCTCAATCACTTGGCTCCTGACTGGCCTGAGTCTTGGCAATTGCTGGACTCGGTTTCTGTCCACCTGTGTGGCTCGCGACCTTAGCCTTCGCGCTCGAAGCGCGCGCAGGGACCTTCTTACGCTCAGATGTTCGACGGGCGGCGGCTGGAACCGCCCGTGGTTTTGCACCTTTAGCCGCCACGGGCTTCTCCGCAGAGGCCATCTTCTTTTTTTCGCCTGCAGTTTGGTTCGCCGGAATGGCGGCGGATTTATTTGCCTTCGCCTTGATAGCAACTTTTCTGCTCGACCCGGCTCCCAACTTGGTATCAGGTTTTTTCGCCGTCAACTCGAATGCCGGCTTCGGTACGGGGCGACTATTCGGACCGACTCGTGTCAGCAACGATGCCGGCTTCACGCCTGCCGCAGCCGCCGCTTTCGCCATGCCTGGCTTCAACGGTACCAGCTTCGCCGTCAGCTCCATGTCCGGATTCACGATGATCTGATTGTCGTAGCGCAGGTCCACCGACTCCAGCTTCTGGAACTGTTGCCGCCAGCCCTGCGCATGGGTTACATAAATTTTGTAACGCCGGAGATAATCCGCCGATCCCAGATGCAGCAGCACATCGCCCGCCGCATCGTTCACCCGCACCTTCACATCTTCGAGATCGGTCAGATCTACTTCGCTCAGATCCTGCGAATAGCGGGCCCCTCCCGAATCCAGCTCCGCCAGCATCTCGCCGTAAGTTTTCATCCGCGGCGCCCGCGTGGAAAGCGGTTCGCCGGGATTCATCCCCAAAATCACAGGGAAGGAATATTTATGTTTCGGCGACAACTCCATGAGGGTGCCGCCCGCGTCGATCAACGACATGCGCGGCCCCACCCGCGCGAAGGCCACCGGCGTGCGCTCATGGATTTCCACCTCCAGGCGGTTAGGGACAAATCGCATGACACTGGCCGATTCCACCCACGGAATCTGCTCCAGTTGCGCCTTCTGCTGGGCCAGCGGAATAAAGAAAATGTTGCGCCCAATGTCGGCGCCCATGACCTCCATGATCTGCTGCTTCGTCACGTTCTGCATTCCCGTGACTTCGATGTTGTCGCTCGATTCCACCCGGAAACGCCACGAGTGCTCGCCGTAGTGATACAGTGCCGCTGCCGCCAGACTCGCCGCGCACACAACCGCAGCGGCCGCGACCGCCCATAGCAACCGGTTTGCAGTTTTTTTCGGGAGAGAACTTCTGCGGGCGGAGACGCGCTTTTGCCCGCGCAGAAACGGG
Organism: Candidatus Acidiferrales bacterium; assembly: GCA_035603035.1. Taxonomy (GTDB): domain Bacteria; phylum Acidobacteriota; class Terriglobia; order Terriglobales; family Acidobacteriaceae; genus Sulfotelmatobacter. The sequence continues at coordinate 6,108 of DATNLE010000435.1, forward strand.
GATTCCTCATCCACATCCAGGTCGACTAGGCGCGCGTCGTCCATCTCCTCGCGCGCAGCTCCAGCGCTGGGGGGGTACAACTCCTCCTGCAAGATGGTGGAACCCGACTTCCGCGCCATCAGTTCAGGTCAGTTGTCGCTGTGGAATCGCTGAGCACTCAAACTATAGCGTCATTTCGCGAAGTGAGACAGAAAAATTATTGAACTTTTGCACAGCCAGAACCGCATTGGGCATCAGGACGCGGAGACATCTAAAATCGGAGGACGCAAACCGGTCATGTGAAGACGTGCGCCTTCGCCCGTGGGCTCTGGCGAAGCTCGGCCACATCTACTCCACCGCGTGCAGAAAAGCAAAGGCGGACGCGTAACTACTGCGCGTCCGCCCTTCAGGAGGAAAAATGTTTATTCGTTCTCGAAACTGACAGTCTCCAGATGCGCTCCGGGGACCGAAATTCGCACTCGCGGAATACTCACCCGCACTCGCGGACAAACCACAGCATCAAACCTGGGCGTCGCCACGCTTATTCGCGCAACCTGCGCCTCAATCTCCGCCTCAGCCCGCGCCCGACTTGCTTCCACTAGGGCCAACCTCGCTTCTTCCCGAGCCGACGTCGCTTCAAACCGTGCCGTTCCGCCCTGGGCCCGCGCCATCTTACTCTGCACTCGCGCCATAGCTGTAGCCAAACGGCAAGAGGCAGTCTGATCCCGCGCGACTAATATCTCGCTTTTTGCCGCGAACCAGTCAGCGCGCCCTGCAGCCAGCGCCAGCACACCTTCGGTCCGGCTGCTAATTCCGGCCATGAGGTGCGTAACCGCGCGATGTGCCCAAGCCGCGCCACCGTCCTGATAAATGCCATTCAACCCTAGCGCCAGAACGCCAGCCGCCAACCATCCCCATGCTTGTGTCGATTTCATTGGCTTGACCCCTTATGACAGATTGGACGAGCCGCGCCCAAATCCGTTAGCAGTAAAAGATACGGACAGTCCGGCGCAAAAGTTCCCTGTCGGGGTATAAAATTCCGCGCCATGGGAGTGGAGAAGGATGCCCTTTTCACTCGTTCTACTCCTTGGGTTTGGCCTTGCCTCAAATGGCGCCCAATGCGTCCAAGCCTGACGCACTCGCTCCCCTGAGTGAGGTCAGCCAGCGCGATGCAGATGTCAAGTCTTACCACATCGAGGCTATCGAAGAAGAAACCTCAGGCAACGAACTGCAGCCTAGCTGGCAGAAGACGATGCTTACGGCGGTCGTCGCGTCAGGTGGACGTTGTCGCTACGAAGGGCGCTCGGGCTACGGCGCGGCAGTGGTTGTGTCAGGTGGGGCAACGCAGCGGACCTACCACCTATATGACCATCTCTATACCCGACACCCTGCGCCTCCCCGATACACAATGAGCGCAAGCATTATCCCGCTCGAAGAAACATCGACGATGACGGCCGCCGATGAGCTTGCCCTCACAGCGCGTCCAGACCAATTCTGCTACGCTGACGCTTGCGTTCCTGGCCTGCTTACGAAGCCAATCACGAAAGACCGGAGTCGTTAATACTTGCAGTCGCGCGGTTTTCATCGCATCTCCGGGGTGCGCATGAGCATACGCATGCTCATATGACATTCTCCACTTATTTAGGGAAGGGCAATTTCCTCGCGAAAATCAGATTTCCAGAACCGGGGTTCTTTCTTTAAACTTCTCCAGAATCATCGGACCCAACTGCGAAACGCTTCCCGCTCCCAGCGTAAGAATCATGTCGCCATCCTGCGCGACCGCGACCGCCGAAGTCACAGCAGCCTGAAACGAACTCACGTACTTTGCGTTCAGTCCACCTTTTTCGCGGATCGTCGCCGCCAACGCTTCCCCGCTGATACCCTCGACCGGTTTCTCGCTCGCCGCATAAATATCGAGCACGAACAGCGAATCGGCGTCCCCAAATGCCGTAGTGAACTCCTCCACCAGATCGCGGGTTCGTGTGTAGCGGTGCGGCTGGAACACCACATGAACCTTGCGAAAGCCGCACTGTTTCGCCGCCGCCAGCGTGGCCCTGATCTCCGTGGGATGATGACCATAATCGTCAATCACGCTGACTCCGGCCGCCCGCCCGCGCAACTGGAATCGCCGGTCAACCCCGCGGAACTGGTCGAGCCCCGTGCGGATCGCGTCCAGTTCTACATCCAGTCCCACTCCTACCGCGATTGCCGCCGTAGCATTGAGTACGTTGTGCACGCCTGGAACATGCAGGGTGAACTCGCCCAAATCTTTTTTTTGATAACTCACGTGAAATCGGCTCAAGGGCTGGCCTTCAACTCTCATACTCGCCGACCCAGAATCGTTGTCCAATTTGATTAAGAAATCCGATCCACGCTTTGTCCCGTAGGTGACCGTGCGCCGCTGCGCCTGCGGGAACAACCGCCGCAGCATCGGATCGTCATTGCACACCACCACCATTCCGTAGAATGGCACGCGGTCCATGAACTCCAGAAAGGTTCTCTTCACGTCCCGCATGTTGCGGTAACAATCCATGTGCTCGCGATCGATGTTGGTCACCACCGATAAAATCGGCGAGAGCTTCAGAAACGACCGGTCACTCTCATCCGCTTCGGCCACCAGGTACCGCGATTTCCCCAGCCGCGCATTCGATCCCATCGCATCCACGCGTCCACCCACCACAACGGTTGGATCAAGCCCGCCCCCGGCCAGCACCGCCGCCACCATCGAAGTCGTCGTTGTCTTCCCATGCATCCCGGCGATGGCAATGCCGTACTTCAAACGCATCAACTCCGCCAACATCTCCGCCCGCTGAATCACAGGCACGTGCAGCTTGTGGGCCTCAACAACCTCAGGATTTTCCGCCGCAATCGCCGAGCTCGTTACCACCACTTCAGCGCCAGCAATATTCACCGCGTGATGACCTTCGAAGACAGTAGCGCCCAGGCCCGCCAGGCGCTGCGTGACTCCGGAACTCTTTAGATCCGACCCCGAAACCTTGTACCCGAGATTCAATAACACCTCGGCAATTCCACTCATGCCGATCCCGCCAATCCCCACGAAATGAATCTGCTGAATCTTGGCAAACATTTATTTTTGAACCGTGCGCTCTACCGTCATCCTGAGCGAAGTAAGTGTTTCGCGAATACGAAGCACTTACGCAGTTGAATGCTCCCTATCGCTTCGTTACGACCGCAGGCTCGTCAAGGTGTCGTCTCGGCACTCCTGGGAATATTCTCTATGCCCGCCACTCTCACCGCCATCGCCGCAATATCCCGCGCCGCATTCGGATGCGCCAACTCCCGCGCCGCCTCGCTCATTCGCACCAGCCGTGAATAATCCCCCAGCAAAGCCGCAATCGTTTCCGCCAGCCACACTCCCTCTAGCTTCGATTCCTCGACCACCACCGCCGCACCTGATCGCGCCAGCGCCTCCGCATTCACCCGCTGATGATCGTCAGCCGCCCGTGGGAACGGCACAAAGATCGCTGGCTTCCCGGCTGCCGTAATCTCTGCCACGGTACTCGCACCCGACCGGCACACCACCAGATCAGCTCGCGCAAACGCCGCCGGCATGTCTTCGATAAACTTGAATACCTCCGCCGATTCGCCCGCCGTACTGACTAATGACTGATACGCCGCCAGCGCGTCATTATAATCACGCTCACCGGTCTGATGGATGATGTGAATTCCCGGCGCCTGCCGCAGCAACTCCGGCAAGCACTGGATCATCGCCTCATTGATCGCATGCGCCCCCTGGCTTCCGCCAAATACCAAGACTGTCGGAGTCCCACCGCGCTTCGTATTGATTTCCAAAGCGGGAATCTCAAAGAACGCCTGCCGCACCGGCACGCCGGTCACTTCCGCATGCCGAAAATATTTCGCAGTCTCTTCAAAGTGCACTGCCGCTCCAGACACGAATCGCGCCACCACGCGGTTGGCAAATCCCGGAACCACATTCGGCTCGAACGCCAGGGTCGGAATGTGCTTCACCACGGCGGCCAGCATCGCCGGACCCGAGGCATAGCCGCCCACGCCAATCACGACGTCCGGAGCAAATTCATTCAGCATCCGGCCCGCGCTCCAGACCGCGCGCGGCAAATCGAATGCCGTCTTCGCCCGCGTCATCAGGCTTACGTTCTTCAGTGCCCCCACCTGCACCAACTGCAGCCGATACCCCGCCGCCGGCACCAGACGGTTCTCGATCCCTCGCGCCGTCCCGATGAACAACACGTCCGCCCCATAACTTTTCTTGAGTTCGTTGGCGATGGCCAGCGCTGGGATCACGTGACCCCCCGTCCCGCCGCCCGCCAGAATGGCCCGCATCTGTTGACTATAAAGGAATTGCTGATTCTTGATGGCTGCTTAAGAAGCGGCCGGCCTGAAGTTCAATCAAACAGTCACTAAATCCACTCAGCCACAACGATTCCCGGCGAGTTACTTCTTCGCAAATTTCTGCGGCAGCGGATTATCCGGACGTTCTGCATCCCAGAGAATCGAAACCACCCACCAACGCTTGCCATCGTTCAGCAACTGGATACTGTTTATGCCGCGCTCGAACGGCTTGCCCTCTGGGCTGCGCCGCGATTCGTAGCTGCTGAACACTTGTGTCACATTTCCGAAACTCTCGGCGTGATTCACGATGGCTCTTTCGTAGAACGGATCTTTGGCAAAAACCGTGCCCGCATCACGAACGAATTCGTCAACGTTCCAGGTGAGGACCACGTTCGAGCCATCGGGAGCCTTGTTCACCTGCGTGAAACGCGCCTGGGGAAGGAAAACTGACCGGAAACGGCTCCAGTCGCGATCTCCCGCGGGACCTGAGATCACGTCATAGATGGCGTGCAGGATCGCGTCCATCGACTTCACGTCATCCAGTTTCGCAGCCGGCACCTTCGCTGCCAGATCCGCCGCAGTGAACATCGGAACCTGCGGCGGCATTTCGACTGATTGAGCTGGCGTTGTCTTCTGGCTCACTGAGGCAGTAACGAGAGGACCCAAAAATAACAGCACAGAAAGTAACAACCTCAAGGCCCCTCCTCCGCAGGTCCATCAATCATCAAGAATCGGCAATTTGCCTGCTTTATTCCGCCTGCTTCGTAATATTCAGCAACACGCCCACACACGCCAGCGTCACAAATAATGAGGACCCTCCATACGACACCAGCGGCAGCGGAATCCCTTTGGTTGGCATCATCCCCAACACCACGCTGATGTTGATGAAGGCTTGCAGTACCACCATGCTCGTGATTCCCACCGCCAGGTACCGCCCAAAAACGTCTTCCGTGCGCCACGAAGCTCGCATGCCGCGCCACAGAAAAATCGCGAACAGAGTCACCACGGCCATGGCGCCCACCAATCCCAACTCCTCCGCCGTCACCGCAAAAATAAAATCGGTATGCGGCTCCGGCAGGTAGAACAACTTCTGCTTCCCTTCCATCAGCCCCGTGCCGGTCACGCCGCCAATACCGACGGCAATCAGCGACTGAATAATATGGAACCCGGTCTTCTGCCGGTCGGCATAGGGATTGAGAAACGCCAGAATCCTGTCCCGTCTCCAGCTCACATGAAAGATCAAGAAATACAGCGGCACCAGCGACGCCCCAAGCGCATACCCGAAATACCGCATTCGCATCCCCGCCACATACAGGATGCACGCCGCGATCCCGGCACACGCAATCGCCGTACCCAGATCTGGCTGCAGCACAATCAGCCCGAGCATCACCACTAGAGGAGCCGCTGCTGGCATCAGCGTATTGCGCCAATCGTCCATTGTCTTCACGCGGCCTTCTAGAAAATATGCGAGAAACAGAATCAGAACGGGCTTGGCTAGCTCCGAGGGTTGGAACGAAAGCGCGCCCACGCGGAACCAACGATGCGTATTGTGCGAGCGGTCAAGAAAGAAAACGGAGATCAGCAGCAGCGTAGTAATCCCCACCAGCGAAAACACCAGCGCCGGATGCTTGTAGCGCCGGTAGTCCACGCGCATCGCCACCACCATCGCCACCAGGCCGGCCGCCGCCCAGATCAATTGCTTCGACAGAAATGCATAGGGCGATCCAAACCTCTCCCGCGCCATCACCGCTGACGCCGAAAACACCATCACCAGCCCCACAAACACCAGCAACATGGTGACCGTGAATAGCCAGCGATCGACACTTACCCGCTTTGCCATGGGAATTCATTTCATCACGAAGAAGCGGAGTGACAGAGAGGAATTGCCGATTGTTGAATGCGGACTGTTAATTGTTTTGGTTCCTGGCTGGAACAGTCTTCCCCGTCTTCTTATTGACTATTGCAGTTCTCTCAGGCCAGCTGCCCACCCAGAGTGTTGACCCATCCTATCCGCAGTTTCCCGTCTCGAAGCGCGCAGCTCCGCTGAACCACGGCACCGTGCCAAACCCGGTGACCTTGAGCGGATCGACCGCACTGACACTGCAACGGTGTTCACGTATTGGGTGTTGGTATTCGGACAGTTTCCCGGGGGTGCTCCACCGCCGGTCTGCTGCGTCACGTTTCCGTCTCCGGCTTTCTGGTTGATCGCAATGCAATGCGCGGAGATGCGCCTTATGGAGACTGGCCAACTCTAGGCAGCGTGCGGCAGATGAGAATTTTTGTCTACGTTATTTTTGGCGCATTCGGCCCATTTATCGCAGCAGCGCTGGACGGTGAAGCCGTAACCGACTCCGCCCTCGCCCAATTCCAAACACTTTGCAAGAAGCGCGATCTGGCCGCGCAGCTCTTTTACATTTTCACTTCAGCGATTGGCCGGTTAATTGTCCAAAACCTTACAGTGCTCAGATGACCATCTCACCAAATGCGCGGAATCCCCTGTCTCTCTGGTGAGGTTCAGGCGAGTGAGCGCACAATCTGCTTAAACGCCTGCCCGCGCTGCTCATAATTCTTGAACTGATCGAAGCTCGCGCAAGCCGGCGCCAGCAACACCACGTCGCCCGGCTGCGCCACGGCATTCGCCTTGCGGAGTGCGCTCTCCATAGTCTCTGCGTGGACCACTTCAACATCTTTAATTTGCGATTCGATCTTCGCCGCCGCCGCCCCGATGGTGTACACACGCTTCACCCGTTGCCGCAGCAAATCGTTGAGCACAGCGTAGTTGCTGCCCTTGTCCTTGCCGCCAACAATAAGATGGATGTTCCCGGGAAACGACTCCAGCGCCTTGACGGTCGCATCCACATTCGTGGCCTTCGAATCGTTGTAATAATCCACGCCGCGGATCGTCGCCACGAACTCCAATCGGTGCTCGACCGCCTTGAAATCGCTGACCGCCTGCCGGATCTTTTGCGGCGTGCATCCCATGAGCGCTCCCACACAGACCGCCGCCAGGACATTCTCCAGATTGTGCGCGCCTTTCAACGCAATCTCGGAAACCAACAGAATCTCGCGCCGCTCTGCAGCGTCGCGAAATAGAATATTGCCCTCGCGCACCCAGACTCCCTGCCTCACTTCCTTCTGCCGGCTGAACCAGAACACCTGCGCCCGCGTGCGCCCTGCCATTGCCACGCAAATCGGATCATCGGCGTTGAGCACGGCAACGTCTGCACCGCTCTGGTTCTCAAAAATGCGCGCCTTGGCATCCACATAAATTTCCAAGGTGCGATGCCGATCCAGATGATCGGGCGTCACATTCAAAACGACGGCGATCTTCGGATGGAAGGTCTGTATGGTCTCGAGTTGAAAACTCGAGACCTCGAGCACAATTACGGTGTCGGGTTTTGCCCGCTCCACCAGCGAGATTGCCGGAGTGCCGATGTTTCCGCCCACCAGCGCGGACAATCCTCCCGCTGTCAAAATCTCGCCGCTCAACGTGGTCGTGGTAGTCTTCCCGTTCGATCCAGTGATTGCCACAATTGGCCCCGGCAAAAACTGCGCCGCCAGTTCAATCTCCCCGATCACAGACTCGCCCAGCGCACGCGCCTGCAGCAGCGGCGGCGAGTCCACCGGTACTCCCGGGCTCACCACAATCAGATCCTGTCCGCGAAATGTGCGCTCGCCGTGCCCGCCGGTTTCCACTGTAATTCCATGATCGAGCAGAGGTGGAATCTCGTTGCGCAGTTCGTCCCCGCTCTTCGTATCGGAAACCGTAACTAACGCGCCGTGCGCCTTCAGAAACAGCGCCGACGCCACCCCGGACTTGCCGAGGCCAACCACCAGCACGCGTTTATCTTTGAGTTCCATTCCAGTCACTTCACCACGAAGTCGCGCAGGCACACCTGCACTGAAGAACATACCCGCCAAGACCTCAAACCAGCGCAGGCCGGTATCCGAGGAGGATAAGCCTGAAGTCAAGAACCCTCGCTTCAATAAGTTCAAGTCGACCATAGCCGGCATAGGTCGGCGCCCTGCCCGCAGCTCCCGGAATCACGGGAAAGACTTTCAGCCTCTGCCGGTCGACAAGTCCCACCTGCCCCATCCTCCTCCCCAGACTGATGATGCCAATCGCACGAAGCAGATCACCAGGCCGCTGTTTCAGCGCTCGAATCGCATGCCAACGGATGCCTTTGCGAGACGGGCATTCTTCCAAGTAAGCGGCTCCTCAAGCGTGCTTGAGAATACCGGCTTGGGAAGTTCATGCATTCGGTTGCTTGCGGGATCGATGCCGAATGGGAAGAACTTTGCCAGCGCTTGGTAAGTCACTCGCCCCATGATCAGGAGGTGCCGTTGGCAAAGATGGTCGCCTGTCCACTTTCCCAGTTCCTCGCCGAAATACCCGGAGAAAGCAGCCCCTTTCGCGCCAGACGCGAACCGATCCCGCGAGATGAAAAGATCTGCGGTGAGTTCTCTCAAAAGAATCTCCTACACAAGATCTTGAAGAGTGCCGCCAGTAGGTCCCGCTCTTTCATGTTTCTTTAGGCGAATCTTCCTTTATCTCAGCTTCAGCGTCGTCAACGCGAACAGCGCGAACACGAGTGACGCAATCCAGAAGCGAACAATAATCTTCGACTCCGACCATCCCATCAATTCAAAATGATGATGGATTGGCGCCATCTTGAATATCCTTTTCTTGCGCAGCTTATACGATCCCACCTGCAGAATCACCGAGACCGCCTCGATGACGAACACTCCGCCAATAAAGGGCAACAGCAACTCCTGTTTGATGATCACGGCGACTGTCCCAATCGCACCGCCCAGCGCCAGCGATCCCACGTCGCCCATGAACACTTCCGCGGGATGCGCGTTGTACCATAGAAATCCAATCGAGGATCCCACCATCGCTCCGCAAAAAATTGTCAGCTCGCCGACCTGCGGCATGCGCGGAATTTCCAGGTACGTCGCAAACGTCGCGTGCCCACTCACATATGTCAGCACGGTCAAGGCGCCGGCGGCAATCACGGTGCAGCCAATGGCCAGTCCGTCCAGGCCGTCCGTAAGATTTACCGCGTTGCTCGAGCCCACAATGACGAGGGCTACAAATCCGATAAAAGGCAAGAATGCCAGCGGCCAGAAATGCGGAAAGCGTTCCAGATTCTGCACGACCAGGTCGGGATGAAATTGCTTGAGGAACGGCACAATCAGCTTGGTCGAATACATCCCATAGGTCTGCATGGCAATCAGCATCACAGCGATCACGATGCTGGCTGCAATCTGCAACCCCAATTTCGCCCGGCTGGTCAGCCCCAGATTCCGGCGATGTGCCACTTTTGTGTAATCGTCGGTAAAGCCAATCGCCGCGAACGCGCACGTGGCGAAGACCGCAATCCACACGAACCGGTTGCTCAGGTCCGCCCACAGCAGCGTCGGCACTACGATCGCGATCGCGATCAGCAGGCCGCCCATTGTAGGCGTGCCCGCCTTTTTTTGATGAGCCTTCGGACCTTCTTCCCGTATGTATTGTCCAATCTGGAATTCACGCAGCCGGTTGATCACCAGCGGACCCACGATCAGCGCAGTAAACAGTGCGGTAAGACTAGCAAATGCGGTGCGAAACGTGAGATAGCGGAAGATGCGGAACGGCGGAAAATAATGTTGCAGCTTCACGAACAACAGCCAGTAGAGCAATCAGCCTCCGTCCCGCAATAATCTCAATTCTTGCCGTCGCGCCGCGCCATCCAGGTCTCGAGAGCTCTTTCCAGCTTCACGCCTCGCGAAGCTTTCAACAAAATCACATCACCGTCCCGCGCCTCACGCGCCAGCCACTCACCCGCCTCTTCCGACGATGCCACAAACTCCGCCCGGGCTCCCGCCCGTTCCGCCGCACCGACCATTGCCTGTGCCAGTCCGCGCACTCCGATCAGGACATCGATTTTCTTCTCAGAGATATGGTCTCCTGCCTGCCGGTGCATCTCTTCCCCCGCCGGGCCCAGTTCCAGCATCTCCCCGGCGACCACGATGCGCCGCCTGGCGTTCATCGCCGCCAGCGCGTCCACCATCGCTTCCAGGGCCTTCGGATTCGAATTGTAGCAATCGTTGATCACCGTGACGTTACCCACTTGGAGAACCTGTCCGCGCTTGTCCGCCGGAATCAGCGTGGCCAACCTCGCGACCGCCTCTGCAGGCTTCAGTCCACGCTCCACTCCCACGGCGACCGCCGCCAGCGCATTCAGGACGTTATGCTCGCCAACCAGCGGCAAAGTGGCATGCTCGCGGGAGGTTCCAGTCACTACGTCGAACTCGCTGCCTTCCGTCCCCTTGGAACGAATATTCTCCGCACGCACTTCTGCTGTAGCGCCGAGACCGTACTGCACAACTTTCCCTTTGAAGCCCTGTGCAAACTGCGAGACATATTCATCGTCGGCATTCAACACGGCGATTCCACTCACCGGCAGCGACTCGATCAACTCATACTTTGCCCGAGCAATCCCCGCGAGCGAATCGAAAAATTGCAGATGCACCGCCGCGACATTTGTCACCACGCCAATCTCCGGCTGCGCAATCCCCGCCAGCGCCCGGATCTCGCCCGTATGCGACATCCCCATTTCAATGACCGCCACGTCATATTCCGGCTCCAATTTCAGAAGCATCAGCGGCAAACCAAAATGATTATTAAAGTTGCCTTCCGACTTGAGCACCCGAAATCGGGTACTCAACACGTGAGCAATCGCTTCTTTCGTCGTTGTCTTCCCTGCTGATCCTGTCACCGCGATCAGCGGCTTACCCCACCGCTTCCGCACTGCTGTAGCCAGGGTCTGGAGCGCGACCAGCGTGTCTTCGACCGTCAGTAGCCGGGTCTCACCCTGATAGCGCCCGGCCTGATCGTTCCGCACAACCGCCGCAGCCGCTCCTTTTTCCAGCGCCTGTTCGACGAAATCGTGCCCATCCAACCGTTCCCCCTTCACCGCAAAGAAAAGCTGCCCCGGCCCTACGGTGCGGGAGTCGATGGAATACCCATGCACCGCTGCTTCCGCGGCAAATCTCCCCGTCGCGGAAATGAACTCTGCAACCTTGGTGAGCGATAGTTTCATCCGGTCGCTCCCGCTCGGGTGGCACACTCGTATCCCGCCGCCTGCAGCGCTTCGCGGGCTACCTGCAAATCGTCAAATGGAGCCGCACCCTGCCGCGTAACCTGGATTTTCTCGTGTCCCTTCCCTGCCAGCAGCACAATGTCGCCTGGCCGAGCCTCGCCAATCGCGACCGCAATCGCCTTGCGACGGTCGACTTCCACGCTGTACCTCACCCCAGTTTTCTGCAGTCCGACTACCGCATCATTAATAATCGCCAGCGGATCTTCGCTCCTCGGATTGTCCGATGTAAGCACCACGAAATCACTTCCCCGCCCCGCCGCCTCGCCCATCAACGGACGCTTCCTCCTGTCCCGGTCCCCGCCGCATCCAAACACCGTCAACACTCTTCCCTTCGCCGCAGAAACCAACTCCCGCGCCAGCGCCGTCAGATTTCGCAGCGCATCATCCGTATGCGCATAGTCGACCACCACGGTGAACGGCTGACCGCAGTCGACTCGCTCAAACCTTCCGGGAACGCACGTCAGTTTGTCGATCCCCGCAGCGATGGCGTCCGTCTTACATCCCCGCGCGAAGCACGCACCTGCCGCGGCCAGAATGTTGTACACATTCACGCGTCCAATCAATGCCGAGAATACTGCGACCTTCCCATCTGGCGTGACCAAATCAAACCGCGTGCCCCGGGTCGTGATCTCAACTTTGCCGGCATGCAGGTCGCCGCGGTCCCATCCATATTTAAGCGCCACCGAACTATGCTTCCGGCTGAAATCCGCCAGCTTTGCGCCGTATTCATCATCCACATTCGTTACCGCTGCTCGCGGCGCATCCGTTCCGCAACCCTCGAACAGTACCCGTTTGGCCGCGAAATATTCTTCCATCGTCTTGTGATAGTCAAGATGATCGCGCGTCAGATTCGTAAATACGGCCACATCAAAGGGCACTCCGTACACACGCTCCTGCGCCAGCGCGTGAGAGGACACTTCCATCACCGCATCCGTCGCTCCGTACCCCAGAGCCTCACTCAAAATGCGATTTAGTTCGAGCGCCTCTGGCGTGGTGTGTGGCGCCGGTAGAACCTTTCCCGCAAGGTGATATTCAATCGTGCCGATCAGCGCGCTCTTGCGTCCCGCCGCAGTCAGAATCGACTCCACCAGAAATGCCGTAGTGCTCTTCCCATTCGTCCCCGTAATTCCGGTGACCGCAATTCGCTCCGCCGGCTTCTTATAAAAGTTCGCACTCACGCGCGCCAGCGCCCGCCGCCCGCTCGGAACTACCGCCCAGCCCACATCCGGACGCGGTTTTTCCTCCGCCGAATCCGTAACCACCGCTACTGCTCCCGCTTGAATCGCCTGATCGATAAATCGATTGCCATCGCTGGATTCGCCCCGCATCGCCACAAATACGCACCCCGGCCTCACCCGCCGCGAGTCAAATTCCACACTGCTCACGCCCGGATCCCCGCTCTGTGCGAGGACTTCCGCTCCATCCAGCAACTGTTGGAAGGTCATTGCTCAGGATTATATGGTATGGGCCTGCGGCCGCAGGCACGATGCGGCTAGGAAATGCAGCCGCGAAAGGTTACTTCTTGCTCGCCTTACCCTCCATTACGGTGGACCATTTCGCGCTATCTTCTGACATATCGAAGGTGAAATTGTACGACGTGGCCGAAGTCATCTTCATCGTGAAGCGCCCCTTCATGGTCATGCCGCCCATCTTCTCGTCGTTGGTCCAGGTCCAGGTATCGCCATCGAGCACGCCTCTGGAATCATCGAATTCGCCGAAGCTGTTGAACTCGCGGTAGGTGTATGCCTTATCGTCGGCGGAATATCCCAGCACGGACAACCCCACGCCGTTGCCCATCGAACTTTTATAATCGGAGTGACAGACGACATAAAAGCCGCCCTCCATCCACTCGCACTTTTCGCTTTCCGTCATCGAGCCGCCAGGTCCCATCGTTCCCGGTTTCATGTTGCCGTCGAGAGACCACGCACCCACGAACACGTCCAGCTTCTTCAGTTCCGGTCCGGGCTTCGGAGGCTGCGTCTGAGCCGTCGCCACCGCCGACAACATTAATGCGGAACTCAAAATCATTCCAAGTCGTTTCATGCGCGTCTCCTTAGATTTTTTCGCGTGTCGGTTACGGCTGACCGACATTCTACTGCTCATTTGTGAAGCTCAGAGGCAATTCTTCAGGGACCCACTTACCAGTCTCCCCAGTGCGCCGCCGTGGCCTGATGAAACTTCAGCTTCCACTGATCCCCCTGCTTGAGCCATACCGAGCTGAAATGCTGATAGCGCGGCGGTGGTCCCTGATCTTCTTCGGGCTTTTCCCGAACGATTGCGTCGTAGCTGACGATTGCGCCATCGTCCCCCAACGCCAGGACTTTTATGTCATAGGGCTTGAGTTCGACCAGGCCGGAGTCGCCGAGATTGTCTGCTGCTTCTTGGTTCTGCAGCAGCTTGCCGTCCACTCCGACGAGCGAAAAGTCCTCGCTCAATGTCCGTCTGAAAAATGCCGCGTCGTCTTTTTTCTTGGCTTCGATCAAAGCTTTCTCATTCGTGATTGCCTTTTGTTCCAACGTGCCCGAGCCTTTGGTAGCGCTCCTAGCTTGCGCCACTATTCGCGGCGCGACTGCAAAACAGGCGAGAACAGCGCAAGCAAGCCAAAGGGATTTCACACCGCCTCCTTTAATTGTGTCTTAAAGCGAGCCCCCAGGAAGGCCGCCGATACTCGGTTTATTCTTCTGCTCACGGGAATCTCTCAAGCCTTCAGGCCCCTTCTTGCGGGCCCAGGCGTGGAGCGGTTCACGCTCGCCCTCGCAGTTGAAACTCGGAACGCCGTAGCCTGCAAGAATCGGTGACGCGCGTCAGGCCCACGACAATGCTCGAGCGGGCGTTATCGCGAACTGGGAAGTTTTCCGCAAGGGTCGCAAACTCGGCGTCGTGCGGTTCGACGACGCGTCCGCAGCCGTATAGGCGGAAAACATTCGGCGGACCCTGGAAGACGCAGAACATCAGAACGATTCGGCCATGCTCTTTCAAATGAGCGATGGTCTCCACTCCATTACCGTTGAAGTCTATGTAGGCGATTGTGCTTGGATTGAGGATGCGAAATGTATCCAAACCTTTCAGGGACAGGTTTACATGGCCGGTGGCATCCAGCCGCGCCGAGGCCACGAAAAAGATATGCTGCTCTTCGATGAATCGGCGTGCAACGTCATCGATCATGGAACGCGTTCTGCCCACGGCTACTGCTGAATTCTCCGCACCAGATCCGCGCGCGGCACCGAGACCTGCTCGCCGGTTGCGAGATTTTTCAGTGCGAATGCGTCAGCTCCGATTTCATTTTCCCCAACGATCAAAATGTATTTGGCTCCCGCCTTGGTCGCGGTCTCAAACGATTTTTTCAGCCGGAAGGTTTCATCTCCCAAATCCGCTACGACATCGTGGCGGCGGAGTTCCCGCGCCAGCCGGGCGGCTTCAGCGTTCATGCCCGCCCCGAGCGGAGCTAGATACACATCCGGTTTGCGCAGCACATTTTCGGCCGGGGTTGATTCCTGCAATGACATCACCAGGCGGTCTTCGCCGATGGCGAAACCGATACCGGGAGCTGCCGGACCACCGAGCGCTTCGGAAAGCCCATCATAGCGGCCACCTCCGAGGATTGCATTCTGCGCCCCCAGCGCTCCATGGGTGAACTCAAACGCGGTGCGGGTGTAGTAATCGAGTCCGCGCACCAGGCGGTCATTCAGGCTGAAGGGAACGCCAACCGCGGTCAGAATTCCTTTTACCGCATCAAAATGGGTGCGGCATGCCTCATCCAGAAACTGGCTGATGCGGGGCAGAGTGTCGATGATGGGCTGATCGGCAGGAACCTTGCAATCGAATACACGCAGGGGATTCGTGACCGCCCGGCGCTGGCAATCGACGCACATTTGTCCGACCACTGGCTCTAAAGCCTTGCGCAGAGCTTGGTTGAAGGCGGCGCGATCATTCGAGCATCCGACGGAATTCAGTTCGAGGGTCCAGCGGGTGATTCCCAGGCGATCCAGCAGCGTAGCCAGCATCTCCAAAACTTCGGCATCGCGCGCCGGAGACTCGCTGCCCGCCGAAGCTGGGCCAATCACCTCCGCGTCGATCTGATAAAACTGACGATAGCGGCCTTTCTGGGGACGTTCACGCCGGAACATCGGTCCGATGCAGTAGAGCTTATTCAGTCCGCGATCACCGAGTTTGTGCTCAATGTAGGCTCGGACGATTCCAGCTGTGGCCTCGGGACGAAGCGTAAGCGATTGCACTTTATCACTCTCCGCTCTTCCCCGATCCTCCCAGGTGAACATTTCCTTGGAGACGATGTCGGTTTCTTCCCCGACTCCGCGCGCGAAAAGTTCGGTCGACTCGAAGATCGGTGTACGAATTTCCTGGAAGTTGTAGGCGCGGAAAACATCGCGCACCGCCGATTCCACAAAATTCCAGAGCGCAGTTTCGGGCGGCAGCAGGTCGCGAGTTCCCCGAACAGCCTTGATCATTTAATTAATTTCCAGTCTTGATATTCAGTTTCTCGATTGCCGTCAACCGCAGGCAACCAGACAAAGGCATAAGGCCCCGCAGGGACCTCCGATAATAGCCCGCCACTTCCTGTGGCGGGCAGGCAGCTGGACGACTCTCGTTGTTACCTGGGCTCGAACCAACTGCGTCATCGTTCCCGCAAATACTCTTCCGTATATCCCAGATAATTCCTCGCATACATCATGATCATGTCTTCTTCACTCTTATCGAGTTTGCGACGGAGTTTTCCGGGTGATCCCATCCATAGCGAGCCTGGCTCGACGACGGTGCGCTCTGGAATCAGCGTGCCTGCGGCAATGATCGATCCCGCGCCGATCTTCGCGCCATTCAAAATGATAGAACCCATGCCGATCAGACAGCGGTCTTCGACTATGCACCCATGCAGCGTCACCGAATGACCGACGGTCACGTATTCGCCCACCGTCACACCATAGGAATTTTTCATGCCGTGCAGCACACTGCAATCCTGAATGCTCGAGTTGGCGCCGATGCGGATGGCATAGACGTCGCCGCGCAGCACTGCGTTCATCCAGACGGATGCATGCTCGCCGAGGACAACATCACCAATGATTTGCGCCGACTCATCCACATAACAGCTCGCCGGAATTGTCGGGTTCATTCCCTTAAACGATCGAATCATGAATCACTCCCCATACAAACCGCACACGGACGGTGATCGAATCCCCATGAAGACAAGAATAAATAGTATCAGCACCCTCTCGGCCATTGCCGGCAATGCGGGATAGAAAGAGTGTTCCGCCTTCCGTGCATTCAGAATCTTTGCCTTCCGCCGTGCCATCTGCGAAACTGGCCTTGTCCCCGAAAACCGCCGAAGACTCACAACGAGAACTGTTCATGGGCCGCATTCACGTACTTTCCGAGCAGGTTGCCAACCAGATCGCCGCCGGCGAAGTGGTGGAGCGGCCTGCGTCCGTGGTGAAGGAGTTGCTCGAGAACGCTCTGGATGCGGGCGCCACGCGGATCAAGATCAGCGTGGAGGCGGGCGGAAAAAAGCTGATCCAGATCACAGATAATGGATGCGGCATGGTGCGCGACGATGCCATGCTGGCATTCGAGCGGCATGCGACGTCGAAGATTAAAGACGCGGAAGATTTGCTGAGCGTGGCCACGCTCGGATTTCGCGGCGAGGCGCTGCCTTCGATCGCGTCGGTGTCACGGCTTCGGCTGGAGACTTGCGCGCTGGAGCCGTCGGGAGCGCCAGCGGCGGGAACTGTTATCGAGATCAATGGCGGCAAAATGGCGCGGGTGGAAGAGGCAGGGCTGCCAGAGGGAACGTCGATTACGGTACGAGATCTCTTCTTTAATACTCCAGCGCGTAAAAAGTTCTTGAAAGCGGAGTCGACTGAGTTGTCGCATATAGCTTCGCTGGTCACGCACTATGCGCTGGCGCATCCAGAGAAGCATTTTGAATTGCACTCGGCGACGAACGCCATGCTGGTGGCGCCTCCGGTGGCGGGATACAGCGAGCGGGTGTATCAAGTGTTTGGCAAGGAGACGCTCGACCAGCTGATTGCGGTGGCGGCAGCACAACCGCTGGAGCATGTAGGATTGCCGCAGCCTCCGCCCTGGCGGCGGGAGGCGACCGAGGATGCGGCAGCGCCTGTCGATCCGGGGCAGATGCAGCTGCACGGATTTGTTTCGAAGCCGGAGATTCAGAAGCTGAATCGCAACTCGATTTATGTGTTTGTGAATGGGCGGCTGATTCGCGACCGGCTGGTTCAGCACGGGCTGACCGAGGCTTATCGAAATATTATTCCGCCGACGGTGTATCCGGTGGTGCTTTTGTTTCTCGAATTGCCCGCAGGTGAAGTGGATGTGAATGTCCATCCCTCGAAGACGGAAGTGCGGTTTCGGCAATCGAGCGTGCTCCACGACTTTGTGCGGGACACGGTGCGGACCGCTTTGATGAAGGCTCGGCCGGCGCCGCACTTCGCGACGGAGATTCATGCGCACGCTACCGCAGGTTCCGGGCTCACGCCGGGGGCGGGGGAGTGGCAACAGCCTTCGGACATGGCGGTTCCATCGGGGCCGCCGCCGCGTGCGTTTTACGAGCCGTCGGGCGCGGCCGGGTTTGCTTTGCAGGCGCCGCTGCCTCCGCCGCTTTCGACCCGGTTTCAGTTCGAAGGGGGGGTTGCGGTCGAGGCAAATGCAGCGATTCCGGCGGCGCGAGGACTGGAGACGCGCGGGTTCGAAACAAGACAAGTTGACGGGATTCCGGATAACGGTTGCGCTCCGGCGCTCGAGGTGCAGGAAGAAGAGCCCACGCTGGCCGCCCTCTCAACGCTGCGTCCGCTGGGTCAGATTCGCAATTCTTTTATACTCGCCGTGAATGAGGATGGACTCTGGATCGTTGACCAGCATGTGGCCCACGAGCGCGTGCTGTTTGAACGCGTGCTGAAGCAGCGCGTGGCGCAGAAAGTAGAGAGTCAGCGACTGCTGATGCCGATCGTCCTCGAGCTCTCCCTGGCGCAGCGGGCCGTGTTCGCCGAGATTGCCGAGGAACTGCAGCATAACGGTTTCGAGGCCGAACCGTTTGGCGCGCGCAGCGTGGCGGTGAAAGTTGCGCCGGCGGGAGTGGATGCGGCGGCCGTCGAGAACATGCTGCATGAATTGCTGGATCAGATTTCCCGGGAAGAGCAGTCGCTGAACCTGGAAAAGATTCGTGGGCGCATCGCCGCGTCGATTGCATGCCATGCGGCAATCAAGGTCAACATGCAACTGGAGCAAAACAAAATGGAGTGGCTGCTCGCAGAACTCGCGAAAACCGATCATCCCATGTCGTGCCCGCATGGCAGGCCCGTCGTCTTGCGCTATTCTGTAAAGGACATTCAGAAGGCATTTAAGAGGATCTGAGACGCGGGCCCCGGATTCGGCTCCGCTGACCAAGCGCTTCGCTGACAGCCGACAGCCGAAGGCTGACAAACCGATTCTTATGACCGAGCAGGAGTTACAGCAACGGCGGTGCGAAAAGTGGCGGCTGGATGGGAAGGCCATCCGCACCATCGAACAGGCGCGCGCCTTTGTTGAGGGCGTGGGATTCTGCCTAATGTATCCCGTGCGGCCTGCGATGCCGGTGCCTACATTTATTGGGGCGTTCGTAGGCTCCGACCACCGGCTGCCGACCTGGCAGCACGCTTATTCCGATCCGCGTGCGGCCGAAGCGACGGAGTTCATGGTGCGGCTGCTGCGCGAGCGGTCGGCTTACGAGGCCAATCTGTTCGAAGAGAACAATGCCTTTCTCGTGGCCGCTTCGGTCTTTCCATATTTTTATGCGCTGGTGGGCGAACGGAATCCCAAGCTGGCGCCGAAGCAGGGGCCGCGGTCTCCTTATTCGCCGCTGGCGTGCGATGCCTTTGAGCTGATTCGGCGCGATGGTCCCATCTCCAAGCAGAAGCTGCAGGAAGCGCTGGGGGGCAGCGTTTCTTTGCCGGCGCTGGATAAGGCTTTGGGGGAGTTGCTGGCGAAGTTGCGGATTACGCGCGTCGATTACAAGCTTCCCGAGGGATCGTACTGGGACGAGCTGAATCGCTGGTCGCCCGATGCGGTGCGCGAAGGCGTGAATCTGTCGGTACAACAGGCGCTTTCGGCGCTGTTGTCGAAATATCTGGATTGCGTGATTGCGGCGGAGCAGACGGAGTTGGAGTCCTTTTTTGGAAAATTTGTGGCGCGCTCGCGTGTCAAAGAAGCGGTGAATGCTCTGCTGGCGGCGCGCGAGCTGAGCTTCGTACATGTAAGCGGGCGGTCGATGCTGCAGATCACTCCGGAGAAGGAA
>DATNLE010000436.1:0-43786 GCA_035603035.1 Candidatus Acidiferrales bacterium
GCTGGTTGCGGCTACACGCCACCACCCATTCAGACTGCTTACAATCTCGCGGGACTCTACGCCGAGGGGTTCACCGGCTCCGGACAGACCATCGTCATTCTTGACTGGTGCGGTTCGTCGACCATTCAGAATGACGCCAATGCCTTTTCGGCAATGTTCGGATTGCCCTTGCTTGGTCCCTCGAACTTCAGCATCATCTACACACCGACAGTAAGCGCCTGCGAGGCTTCCGACGCGGAAATCAACATCGATGTCGAATGGGCGCATGCCATCGCTCCCGGAGCCAACATCGACCTGGTAGTTCCGCCTTCGGCCAGCTTTCAGGATGTGAACGAGGCCGAGTACTACGCCGTTAACTACCAGCTGGGCAACTCAGTTTCGGGCAGCTACGGTTCACCGGAAGCCTTAACCCCCGCGTCCGAACTGGACAACGAAAACCTGATTTCCGAAATCGCCGCAATCTCCGGAATCTCCACCAACTTCTCTTCGGCAGACGACGGCGACTTTACGGCATTTGGACTTCCGGCTACTGTGAGCGCGCCGGCAGACTCGCCATGGGCAACCGCAGTCGGTGGAGTAAGCCTCGCACTGAACGCGGATAACTCCATCGCCTGGCAGTCAGGATGGGGAAACAACGAAGTTGAACTGGCCAGCGCGGGATTCATATTCGATCCTCCATTGGACTTCGGTTTCATCGGTGGTGCAGGGGGCGGCCCCAGCAACTGCGCTGTACAGGACAGCAAAGGAAACTGTCTGGCTGGTTTCCCGAAACCTCCATTCCAGAAAAATCTAGCCGGAAAGTATCGGCAAGTGCCCGATATTGCCTGGCTTGCGGATCCGTTCACCGGAGCGGTGATTGCGATTTCCGTCCCGGGCCAGGTTCCGGAACAGGTTTGGCAGGTATGGGGCGGCACCAGCGTTGCTTGCCCAATGTTTTCCGCCCTTTGGGCAATTGCCAATCAAGAGGCAGGCACGCCTCTTGGCCAGGCCGCTCAGTGGGTCTATACGTTGCCAGCCGGAGCCGTTACCGACGTCGTTCCCGTTACCTCCAAAAGCAACGTGAAGGCTTCAATTCTCGAATCCACCGGAACCAAAAACTTCAATCCGAGCCAGGTATTGGGCGGCAAACCTCCCGCCACGCCACCGAAGTTTGTCAGCGCTCTGTGGGATTATCCTTTCATAGAGGACACCCCGCTGGTGGTTTCTTTCGGAATGGACTGCTCGGCCCTGCCCAGCAGCGACTTGGACGGAACCTCGTGCAACAGTGCGTCGGCGCTGCACACCAAAATCGGCTGGGACAACGTAACCGGGATGGGCACGCCAAATGGAAAGGCGTTCGCCGATGCCTTCAAACCCGCAGCTGCCGTGAAGTGACAGCTGGAGCGGATCAACCCCTGGCCTCCGCCGCCCGCGAGGGTGGCGGAGGCCTTCTTTTTTTGCCTGTTCGCACGGTCACGTTCGGGCTGGTCGCCTCAGTCTTCTATAATTGCAATATCCAGTATGACTGCATTTCTTGATCACATAGTGGCGACAACCCGGCGGAAAGTGGTTGGGATAAAACGCATGGCAGATCTGCGAGAGTTGGAGCGGCGCGCGGAACAGCATGTGCCGCGCGGGTTTCGGCGGGTGCTCCAGGAAAGGAACCGGTCTGGCATAGCCGTGATTGCGGAGCTGAAAAAGGCCTCGCCATCGAAGGGATTAATCCGCGCCCAGTTTCTTGTCGAGGAATTGGCGAAGGAGCTGGAATCCGCGGGAGCGGCTGCGCTTTCAGTCCTGACGGATGAGGAATTCTTCCAGGGTTCGCTGGAAAATTTACAAAAAGCGTCTGCGACGGTTAAGCTGCCGTGCTTGCGCAAGGATTTTATAGTCGACGAATTTCAGTTGCTGGAGGCGCGGGCGAACTCGGCGGATGCCGTATTGCTGATTGTGGCGGCCTTGTCGCAGACGGAATTGATGGGGTTAGCGCGCCAGGCGCGCACCCGAGGTCTGGATGTCTTATGCGAAGTGCATGATGAGGAAGAGTTGCAGCGGGCTTTGGATGCGGGCTGCAATTTGGTTGGAATAAATACGCGCGATCTACGAACCTTCAAGGTGGATCGAGAGACCGCCTTCCGCCTTGCCGAGAAACTTCCAAAAGATGTGGTGCGCGTTGCAGAGAGTGGGATTCGCTCGGCGGAAGATATTGCGCGCCTCCGCGCTGCGGGCTATCAGGCATTTTTGATCGGAGAGTCGCTGATGCGAGCCGAGCGTCCGGGGGGAGCTCTCCGGGAGCTAATGGCGACGGGGGATCGGCTACCCTCTGTCCGCGGCTGACTTTCATGGCCCGACTTTCATGACCTGGATAAAGATTTGCGGAATGACGAATCTGGAGGATGCGCTGACCGCGGTCGAGGCCGGGGCGGATGCAGTAGGCTTTGTGTTTTACGAGAAGAGTCCGCGGAACATTACGGTTGAGGCTGCGCGGGAAATTGTGAAGAAACTGCCGGACGAAGTGGAAAAGATTGGGGTTTTTGTCCAGGGCAGCGAACTTGACCCCTCAAGGGTTCTTCTGGAGGTGGGATTGACCGGAACGCAGGCGTATATTTCCGTAGAAAATGGCGAAAGGCGGCAGTCCAGCCTGTGCACTGGAGTATCACTGCTTCCCAAGCCCGCGCGGTTTCTGATGGCGCTGCCCATGAACTTGTTTGGCGATGAAGCAGAGATTCGAAAGACGGAGTTTAACTTCGCCGCCTTGGAGAAGAATCTTCCAGATGGAATTTCATTTCCAAAAGGATTGATGGACACATTCGTGCTGGATTCCGGTGACTTGCGGATGCCGGGCGGAACAGGAAAACCGTTTGATTGGAAGAAGGCGGTGCCGATCGTAGAGAGGATGCGGCAAGGCGGCGTAAAGCTGGTTGTAGCAGGTGGGCTGACGCCGCAAAATGTGGATGAAGCGATTGGAATTTTGAAGCCTTGGGGAGTCGATGTGGTTTCTGGAGTCGAAGCGAGACCAGGGAAGAAAGACCCAGAAAAGGTACGCGCGTTTGTGAAGGCCGTACGGGAAATCGATAGAAAGACGAGTTGAGAATGGCGACGGTTGCTAAAACAAGAATGAACATCGGGGTCCTCACCCGCGCCGCAAACAATACGGTAAGGATAGGGCAGCCTCGCGTTCCGGTTCATGGGAATGAACCCGGGCGCTTTGGCGTTTACGGCGGGAGCTATGTGCCGGAGACTTTGATGGCCGCGCTCGATGAGTTGGAGCGCGAGTATGAGAAGGCAAAGCGCGACCCGAAATTTCAGAAGCAGCTGGAAGAATTGCTGCGGACTTATGCCGGGCGTCCCACCGCTCTGACCTTAGCAAGGCGTCTTACCGGGAAGTTGGGCGGAGCCAAAATTTATTTAAAGCGCGAAGATCTGCTGCACACCGGTGCGCACAAGATCAACAACTGTCTGGGCCAGGCGCTGCTGGTGCAGCGCATGGGCAAGAAGCGGGTAATCGCGGAGACCGGCGCGGGGCAGCACGGCGTCGCTACCGCAACGGTGTGTGCTCTCCTGGGATTTGAGTGCGTCGTCTATATGGGGACCGAGGACATGCGGCGCCAGGAGTTGAACGTGTTTCGCATGCGGTTGCTGGGGGCGGAGGTGCGCGGAGTCGAATCCGGGTCGCGGACATTGAAGGACGCCATCAATGAGGCGATGCGAGACTGGGTCACAAATGTGCGGACCACACATTATTTATTAGGCAGCGTTCTGGGGGCGCACCCTTATCCCACGATGGTGCGGGATTTCCATCGTGTGATCGGGCGGGAGGCGCGCGCGCAAGTTCTGAAAGCCGAAGGGAAACTTCCAACCGCGGTGATTGCTTGTGTGGGCGGAGGATCAAACGCCATTGGAATTTTCTACGAGTTTATAAAGGATAAGAAAGTCAGGCTGATCGGAGTAGAGGCGGGAGGCCGCGGCGAGGCCCTCGGCGAACATGCGGCGCGCTTCCGTGGAGGTTCTCCTGGCGTGTTGCAGGGCACCTATTCCTACGTGCTGCAGGATGCGGCGGGCCAGATTGCGAACACCCACTCAGTTTCGGCGGGCCTGGATTATCCCTCGATTGGGCCGGAGCACTCCGCCCTGAGGGATGCGGGAAGGGCCGAGTACGTGTCCGCGTCCGATGCGGAAGCATTGAACGCGACCACTTTGCTGGCGCGAACCGAGGGCATTATTCCGGCGCTGGAATCGGCCCATGCCGTCGCGGAAGTGGTCAAGCGCGCTCCCAGGATGAAGAAATCTGAAGTAGTCGTCGTAAATGTTTCCGGGCGCGGCGATAAGGACATCGGGATCATGCGCGAAAGCCTCAAGCTGGATAGTTGATCGCTAATTGGGAATCGCCATCTCTCTCAGCGATCAACAACCAATGATTTCTCCCTATGCCTTTATCTTTTTATAAAAAGCCGGGGCTGGTGGTGTACGTGACTTGCGGAGATCCCGACCTAGCGACTACGCGAGCAATCGTGTTGAGTGCGATTGAGGCGGGCGCAGATGTGATCGAACTGGGCGTGCCCTTCAGCGATCCGGTGGCGGATGGTCCGGTCATTCAGCGGGCCAGTGAGCGAGCACTGAAGCAGCGGACGACGCTGGCGCAGGTTTTGACGCTGGCCGCCGATGTGCGACAGCACGCGCAGTCTACCGGAATGATTGTGTTTTCATACTTGAATCCCATATTGCGAATGGGGATGGAGAAGTTTTGCACGGTGGCCCGCCATGCCGGAGTGGACGGCGCGCTGCTGACGGATTTGCCCGTGGAAGAGGCAGGCGACTATCTGGCCGCGATGCGAACGCATGACCTCGCGCCGGTTTTTCTGGCGGCGCCCACCAGTCCCGATGATCGGTTGAAGCGGATTGCGGCCGCGTCGCGCGGATTCGTGTATGCGGTCTCCCGCACCGGCGTCACCGGTGCGCGCCAACAGTTGGCGGGCGACGCCCAAAAACTTGTACGCCGTTTGCGGCGCGTTACCAAGCTGCCGATTGCGGTAGGCTTCGGAATTTCAAACGCAGAACAGTTTGCCGAAGTTGGCCAGTTTGCCGATGCCGTGGTGGTAGGAAGCGCGATCGTCGAAACCATTGAGCAGAATCAGGGAAGGGAAGCGGATGCGGTAGGGGATTTTGTGAGGAAGCTGTCAGCTAAGATGTCGTGATGCGTGCCCCAGAAGTCGATACGAGGATCTCCCCGGCATTCGTATGATACCTACTGAAAGTTTTTTCCCACGGTTGATAACTGAGAATTGATCTTCATGGACATCGCGGATTGGCGAAAAAAAATTGATGAGCTTGACCGGCGACTCGTAGAGTTGCTCAGCGAGCGCGCACGAGCTGCGGTCGAAATTGGAAGATTGAAGCGGAACACCAATTTGCCCGTCTACGAGCCTGATCGCGAACGCGTTGTGTTTGAGAACGTCCAACAGATTAATCCCGGGCCGCTGCCGGGGCGCGATCTCGTCCGGATTTACGAACGAATCATGGATGTGATGCGGAATATCCAGAAAGAGGGAATTGGCGCGAAGCCGGAGAGCGCGCGGGCCGAAACGGAATTCGATTCAGAGGTCAACGACTGAGGGACTGGGACTGCAAAATCTGCACGAAAAGGCGGGTCCATTTCGGACCCGCCCGAATGTTTACAGTGTGACGGCGGCCGTGAGCGCGGTAGTGGCGCCATCGGCAGGAACTTTGCACGTGTCCAGCAGAGAGAGAGAGGACTGCTCCTCGCTACCGGTGCGTATACTGAACCACCCCCAGTTACGAAGTAACGGGTTGTCATATTGTCGCTGGCCTGGGTTGCGAGGCCAGGAGTAAGATAGGTTACCTTGCATGTCCTTGCGGTCCCACTCCCAGTGGCGGCTGCGGTGGCGTTCTCGCCATAGGAGCGAGGGCTGCCTGTAAAGAGCATCGACCACCGAGACCTCGATGGTGCAACTGACGTTGGTAAGTCCGGTGGACTTCACCGTTATTGCGAACGAAACGGTTATAGTCCCGCCGAATGTCGTCAGAGTTAGAGCATCCGTAGTTTCGTCGGCTGCAGGCACGGAGCGAAATCCGGCGGTGTTAGTCGATTATGCACGTTACAACGAGAATTTTGTTCTCGTTGTAACGTCAAGTTGCTGCATCCGTTGGGATTCAATGGGATATCAAGGGCCAAGCCCTTGGCTAGTTAGGGTCCAGGTATCCCGAGATGCCAGGCTTGGCAGAGCTGTTCACCGTTTGGCCCCAAACCGACGGTGCAACTTTCAGGCAGCACATGCAAATCAATCACAGCTTTGTAATTCTCATCACAAAAAGAATCGCAAGGCTCACGCAGGACGGTCGCCCGTTCCCTCGCTACCGAAGCCGTTGGTCCGTAGAGCGACTCTTTGCTTGGCTGCACTGGTTTCGTAGGCTGGTCATTCGTTGGGGGTATCACGTTGAAAACTCCGCCGGCATGGTTCAACTAGGCTGCAGCAAGACCCCTCCTGAGGCATACCTGAGACCGGTTCTACAATGGAGTGATGGCAGAGATCGAAATTGACAGCCATTGGCTAATCGGAGCACGGCGGGCGCATTCGCCTAATCAAGACGAGCGTCCGATTCCTGCATCAGAAATTGACCTCTTGGTCATTCATAGCATCAGCTTACCCCCCGGTAGTTTCGGCGGAGCATATATTGAGCAGTTCTTCTGCAATCAGCTCGATCCTGATGCCCATCCATATTTCCGGGGAATTTCCCATTTACGCGTCTCGGCGCATCTTCTGATCTATCGCACAGGTGAGATGGTTCAGTTTGTCCCCTTTGACCAGAGAGCCTGGCACGCAGGCGAATCACAATATCAAAGTCGAAGCCACTGTAATGATTTTTCCCTGGGCATCGAACTTGAGGGTACGGATAAAACTTCTTACACCGATGCCCAGTATGTGAAGGTTGCTAAGGTCGCCCAAAGTTTGTTCAGAAGCTATCCTCGCCTGCTACCTGCAAGAATCGTGGGACACGATGATATCGCTCCTGGAAGAAAAACTGACCCGGGCTCCTCGTTTGATTGGACTAAGTATCACTCGCTTCTACGAGGTCTTGGCGGCTATTATCCGTCCACGCCCCGTATCCACAGCCGAGTGCCGTAGAATGCAGCGAAGAGCGCGAACTAAATCAGCAATGCGTCAGGCTTGCGCCGAAGGGCTGCCAGAGCGGCGGTAAGCAGTCCCACAGTGACAAATGCTGCGCCCAGAAAAAGGTGGGGAGCGTCACGATGAAAAGCCCTGAGCACCTCACCGGCACTGATCCCTGTTGCGACCCCGCACATGGAACAGGATGGTGCATCATTTCGAGATCGGCGATGTTACTTCCGTAACCCCTCTTTCGGGCCATTCCCCTGGACATCGTCTCTCTGTACGATCACTCCGCCCGAATTTATCGAGCGTATGCGGGGTTGAAAAAGAGAGCATCGAGGTCACGATATGGAACACCAAGAGTTTATGAAGCGCGACGGCGACAATCACATCATCACCAAACCCGAGCGTCCCAATCATCCCGGGAGGCCGGTTTCCGTTCCTGAAGGTGGCTCAACATTATTGTTCATACTGGCGGCAGTCACCGCAATCGCATGGGCAGCTGCCAAACGATACGGGGCCCGAAGTGATGCGAACGCCGCGCCTGTGCGGATCACCAGCTAAGCGAGGCTAGGTCCGGTTGCGGCCGCATTCCGCCAAGCGCAGTCGGCGGAAGAGGCACCGAGGAGTTTCCGTCAGGAGATTCCCGTCGACGATCCCCCGGATTCGGTCTGGAGCGCCCTGGATCTCAGTCCAACGCTCCGACGATTGAACTCCCCGCCGAGCACTGTCTTTCCCCCCTGTGGTGATCGCCGGCCACGGGTCCGGCCGCTGACAAAATTACGCCTGATCTCGCTGGCCCAAACCATAAACCCATGGCGTCACAGAAGTGCGGCCTTCAGATCTGTCATGCGGGACTGTAGCGGCCGCCCGCAGTAAATCGTGTTCTCTTCAGCTTGCAGAAAAAAAGGCGCCGGAAGTACCGGCGCCTCGAGGCTCGCGAGATGCGGTCTAGCGAGTTTGCAAAATCGACTAAACTTATTTGCTCTCCGCGATGGGGCTTACACCCAAATCTCGGCGACTGTTGACGGCAGTCCGCGCCGCACGAGTAGCGGGCATATTGGCAGCAGCGGCTCCGTAACGCTCCAGCAGCACCGGCGCCATGGTGTTCTCCGCTTCCTTGACGAAGATCATCTGAGCTTCTGCTGCCATATCGACGCGGACAAAGTCTCCCAGCTTCACCTGACCGGTAGCAACCAGATTCGCGAGTGGGAACACCAGATGCCGTTCGATCGCCCGCTTCAGATGACGTGCGCCGTACCGCGGGTCCGTGCCTTCCTTCAACAGGAACTGTTTCACTCCCGTCGTGCAGTTGAAAACGAACTGATTAGCGCCGGCAGCCATCAGCACCCGCTGCTGCACCATCCCAAGTTCAATCTCCAGAATCTGGGCCAGATGCTCGTCCCGCAGCGTCTTGAACACCACGGTCTTGTCGATGCGGTTCATAAACTCCGGCGTGAACTTGCGCCGAGCCGCCTCGACCGCCGTGCGCTGAATCTTGTCGTCAAAGTTGTTGTCGACTTCCACCGCCTTTGGAGCGAACCCGAACCCGCCGTCCACCAGATTCGTCATCTCGCTGGCCCCCAGGTTCGAGGTCAGGATGATGATGCATTGCGAAAGATCGACGCGGCGATTGTCCCCCAACGTGAGCGTCGCCTTGTCCAGGATTCCAAGCAGCAGTTGCCACAACGAATCACTGGCCTTCTCGATCTCGTCAAACAGCAGAATCGAAAGCTTCAGCTTTTCTGTGAACCATTGGTTTAGCGCTTCCTGGGTCAGCAGTGGATGAGTCTCGCGGTGCCCAAGGTATCCCGGAGGGGAACCGATGAGCTTCGCAATCTCGTGCGAGTGTTGGAACTCGGCGCAATCAATCTTGATGCACGCGTGCGAATCGCCGAACAAAGCCTCGGCCATGGCTTCCACTACCCGAGTTTTTCCCGAGCCGGTCGGCCCCAGAAAAAGCAGGTTGCCCACCGGGCGCCCCGGAGCGTTCAGGCCTGCCAGGAACATCTGATAAATCTCGGCGACCTTTTCCACAGCCTGATCCTGGCCTACGATCTTGCGGCGCAGGGCGGCTTCAAACTCTCCAGCATCGTTGCTGCGGCGGTTCGGATCGAGCACGGTTGCGAGATTCGTTCTCATAAATTGATGGTCCGGTTTGCACCGGCTGTTTCGTTCCTTTTCCAGGCCGTAGCCTCGACCTTTTGCCTGCGTCTCCAAGGATCCTGCGGGCCCTTCTTCGCGACTCCCCACTTTCCCAAGATGACAGAATTTGTCATTTGGAAACCTGCCGCACACCAGGCCCGATCGTGCATCCCGGTGCCTTACGAATAAGCAAGCTGCTGGCCATGGTCAGGCGCCGAATGGTGGAATCAAAAACCCTCTATTGGCAGGAGTTACGGTCCCTAGCCCTGAGATTAGAACAGGGGTCGGGGAAAAGTTAAAGAGTCATGAGAGAAATAATTTGCGCAAGAAGGAAGGGACTGTCCCGGCGCGGAGCCCACGGCTTTATCTGCGAGGGCCTTCGAAGGACACCGATTCTTACTCGCTACTCGAGCCCGAGGTCCTGGCTTGCCACGCGGCACAGGTTATAGCCTCCACTCGGGGTTCAGGGCTAGATATTCGGGAACCTCCTCTCCTGGTACTCGGGAGGACGGAGTACCGTGGAAAAGCAGCCCTTCAGCACGGCGGAAAGAATTCTAAAATTGCACCGGGGCTTCGGCCCTCACGACAGGGAGATGACCCCTAGTAACTAGCGGGTCCACTGCCCGCGCATTAGCATCCGGGTCAGGGCGTTCTCGGAGGCTACTTTGCGTCGCTCGTCTATTCTCATAATCTCTGCCTTCTCGTGTGTCCTGTTCGGCGTGGCCGCCGTGCGCCTGAACTCGCACTCTTATTCCGCTGAGGCAGCACAGTCCCAGACCCAGCAAGCAGTCGGCTCCCCGCCCACGGGGGCGCAAGCCGCCCATCTGGAGCCGGTCAGCACAACCCTCTCCACAACCGCAAACCCGGCGGATATCCCTTCGCCGCAGCCTTCGTCCGCACCTGGAACGGCGATCTACACCGCGAAGCGAGGAGATACTATACCCGCTGTCGCTCACCGGTACTTGAAAACCACTTCATACCTCACCTCTTCCGAACTCGCCGAAGCCATCCGCCATGTCAATGGCAACCGCTCCGGCAACATCTTGAGAACCGGGGACCAAATAACCATTCCCGGACTCCTTCCCGCGCCCATCGTGGAAAAAACCGTTCCCGTCGCCAAAGATTTTGAAGTCCGTGCCATCTACCTCACCGGCATCATGGCCGCCAGCGACCACGGACTCCGTATCATCCGCCGCTGGCGCGAGGTCGGCGGCAACGCCGTCGTCTTCGATATCAAAGACTCCGACGGCAGCATCAACATTCCCTTCGAGCATCCCCTCCTCGGCAAGCACCAGGTCTATATCCGCGACCTTCCAAAGTTCGTCCACTTCCTGCATTCCGAGAACATGCACGCCATCGCCCGCATCGCCATCTTCCGCGACGAGCGCATGGTCGTCGAACATCCCGAACTCGCAGTCCAGTCCAAGAAAACTAAGCAGCCCTGGCGCGAAAACGGCAAGCTGGTCTGGACCGATCCTTCTCAACCCAAAGTCCAGGATTTCGATATCGCTCTCGCCAAATTCGTAGCCCAATCCGGCGCGGATGAAATTCAATTCGACTACGTCCGCTTCCCCGCCGAAGGCGACCAGAAAGACGCCACCTTCCTGTATCAGACAGACCATCCCGACCGAGACTCACGCGGCGACGCCCGCCTCGGCCGTCCCGCCGATGCGCAGCAAGGCGAAACCTCCACCGACGTTCAATCCACCACCGAGCCGTCAGGCTTAAAACACCCTCCCGTTAAAGGGTCCGTGATCAGGCCTGCAGCTATCCCGCGCGGCATGCAGCGCTCCGACGTAATCACCGCGTTCCTGAAGAAAGCCTACGCCGAACTCCATCCCACCGGCGTCCTGCTCTCACTCGACGTCTTCGGCGTCATGGCCTGGCAGCGCCCCGTCGATCTCTCCCATACCGGACAAGACATCGTCGGCATGGCGAAATATTGCGACGTGCTCTCACCCATGATCTATCCCTCGCACTTCTTCGGCATGGACCATATCGAGCACCCTGGCGACGCCCCTGAACATTTCATCGGTGAATCCATGCAGCGTTTCGAGCTGATCACAAAAAATAGCGGAGTTGTAATCCGCCCCTGGCTGCAAGCCTTCCGCTGGCGCACCAGGACCTACTCGCCCGAATACATCAAAGTGCAAGTCGCCACCGCCAGAGAGAAAGGCGGCATTGGATTTTTATTCTGGAACGCAGCCAACGACTACAGCAAGCCCTACGCTGCCATGCCCGAGATGCGCGACGCCAACGCCAAAGAAAAAAACAAATTCTTCCAGGGAGACGAATTGCCAACTACCACAGTGAAAGCCGCCCTGACCCCCGCAGCCGTCACCGTCCCCTGATCAATACTCGCCCGAATTATGGAGGGACAGCCGCCCTCGGCTGTCCGGCGGCCCAGGTGTATCAGGCCGCTTGGTGCGGTCCCTATCTCCGACCCCGCAATTTCCCCAACTTCTCCGCCGCCGCGTCCAGCGTCTCCAACCTCTTGCAGAATGCAAAACGCACCTGCCGTGCCCCATCCCGCGCATCCCGATAAAAACTTGAACCTGGTACCGCCGCCACGCCAATGTCTTTCACCAGATATTTCGTAAACTCCAGGTCATCGTCAAATCCAAACGCCGAAATGTCTGTCATTACGTAATACGCTCCGCGCGGACGAAAACATTTAAACCCCGACGCCTCCAGTGCCGGAATTAAATGATCCCGCCGCACCCGGTATCCTTCCGCCAGCTTCGCGTAATACTCCTCCGGCAAACTCAACGCCGCCGCGCCCGCTTCCTGCAGGGGAGCCGGCGCACCCACAGTCAAGAAATCATGAACCTTCCGGATCGCGTTCGTGAGCTTCTCCGGCCCAACCGCCCAGCCCACGCGCCATCCCGTCACACTGTATGTCTTCGACATTCCATTGATCGTCACCGTCCGCTCCCGCATTCCCTCGAGCGACGCCATCGAGATATGTTCGGCCCCGTCATACAAAATATGTTCGTAAATCTCGTCCGTAATCGCCAGCACATCGAACTCCACGCACAAATCGCGAATCAGTTCCAACTCCGCCCGCGTGAAAACTTTCCCCGTAGGATTGTTCGGCGTATTAAGGATGATGGCTTTCGTATTCTTATCGAACGCGGCCCGCAATTCCTTCTCATCAAAACTCCACTCGCCAGACTCGCTTGCCGGCGGATGCAGCTTCACAAACCGCGGCCGCGCTCCGCTCAATACCGAATCCGGTCCGTAGTTCTCATAAAATGGTTCGAAGATCACTACCTCGTCACCTGCGTTGCATACCGCCAGCAAAGTCGAAATCATCGCCTCCGTTGACCCGCAACAAACCGTAATCTCTTTTTCCGGATCAACCCCAATCCCCTGCCACACGCCCATCTGCCGCGCAATCGCATTCCGTAAATTCTTCGCACCCCACGTGATCGCATACTGATTCACGTCGCCATCGATGGCAACGCCCGCTGCCTGCTTGATCTCGGCCGGAGCCGCAAAATCAGGAAATCCCTGCGCCAGATTCACCGCGCCATACAGCATCGCCTGCCGGGTCATCTCCCGGATCACCGATTCGGTAAAGTGCGAAACCTTGTCACTGAGAAAATGTTTTTTCTGAAGGGGTAGGGAAGAGATAACGTCCGCCATAGCTGGCAGATTAGCACAACATCTCAAATACGATCTGTCATCTTGAGCGAAGCATTTGCGATCGCGAAGCGAAAGCAAATGCGCAGTCGAAGGATCCCCATATGCCACTGCAAACCCTGCCGGGAGTTCGCACTATCAGCTACGCTGCACTCCCCCCAACCCCTCGAGAGCCTTCACAATCTCCCCCGACCATTGCGCAATCTGCTCGTCCCGTAGCGTCGCTTCATCCGACTGCAACCGCGCCCGCAGCAGAATGGAATACTTTCCCGCCCCAATCGATCCCCCGCGAAAAATCTCCACCGGCTTGAATTCACACAATGCGCTCAGCCGCAGCTCCATCACCGCGCGCCGCATCGCCTCAAACTCCACGTCATCGCCGAACACAAATGAGAAATCCCGCTCCACCGCCGGATATTTTGGCAGCGGCGCCAGTTTTACCGTCCGCAACCCGCGCCCGTGCAGCTGTTCCAGATCGATCTCCGCCAAGAAAACATCCTGGCGCAACTTCCTCGCCGCCTTCACGCTCTCGGAAATCTGCCCGAACTGCGCCACTACTACCCCATCCATCAGCACCCGCGCCGATCGCCCGGGATGAAAATAATCCGCCGTCTCCCGGTCGAAGCTCAGCTCACTGCATCGAAATGCGGCGAGCAGATTCTCCACGTCTCCCTTGAGGGAGCGCAATGCTTCCGCCGCCGCAGCATGCTCGCCCTTGCTCACATCCAGCACCCCACCCACGGGCAGCGATCCCTTCAGGTCGGACAGCGTAGCCCCCAGGCAAGCGCGTGCCGGTTCAATCCGCTCTCCACCTCGCATTTCATAGACGCGGCCAGTCTCAAACAGCCGGACATTTTCAGAATCGCGATTCAAATTCCATGCCAGCATATCGAGCATGCCCGGCACCATTGAGGTCCGCATCACCGAAGCTTCTTCGCTCAGCGGATTCTCCAACTCCAGCACCTTGGCGGAGGAAAATGCTTCCGCATCCGCATGCGAAATAAATGTCAGGGATACGACTTCGTTGTAACCCAGAGCCAAAGCCCGTTGACGCAACCTTGCGTCCATGGCTGCCTGCGGCAGTTCCACCACCGCGCCCCGATAAGCCGGCAACGTGTTTTCGAATTTATCGTAGCCATGCAGACGTGCGATCTCTTCGATCACATCGATTTCACGTTCCACGTCCAGCCGCCAGCTGGGGATATGTACCTGAAACTGCTCGTCGGCCTGTCCTTCAGGAATTATCCCGAACCCCAGCTTTTTCAGGATGCGAAACACCTCTCCCGCATTCAGATTCCCGCCCAGAATGCGCTGTACCTCGGAAAGCCGCAGCACTACCGGCGCCTGGTCCATGGTTCTCGACACGACATCGATAGCGTCGCCCACCAGTTCTCCGCCACCTGATTCGAGAATCAGTGCCGCCACCAAATCACACGACAAAATTGTCGACTCAAAATCCGCTCCACGCTCAAATCGATGCGACGCATCAGTGTGAATTCCATGCCGCCGCGAAGTCTTCCGCACCGTCACCGGATCCCACCACGCGGATTCGATCAAAATGTTCCGCGTCTTGTCAGTGATCATGGTGTCGAACCCGCCCATCACGCCAGCGAGCCCCACGGGCTTCTTCGCGTCAGCCACGACGAGATCGTGGGATGTCAGCGTCCGCTCCGCACCATCGAGCGTCTTCAGTTTCTCGCCGTCTTTCGCTTTTCGAATGATGAGCCTTCCACCTTCGAGCAAGTCCATATCAAAGACGTGCGTCGGCTTGCCCATTTCCCAGAGAACATAGTTGGTAGCATCGACAGCATTGCTGATGGGCCGTTGATCAAGCAACTGCAACCGGTGCGCTATCTTCTCTGGCGATCGCTTGATCGTTGTCCCACGTATAACCCGCGCCGAGAATCGCGGACAAAGTCGCGGCTCCTCGACCGTGATACTGAAACCGGTAGGATTGTGGGTGGCGCAGCCCTTCGGCTCCAGGGTAGAGTTCACCGGATTGGATGTGACTTTATTCCCTAAGGGAAGCTTTGCCTCGAGCGCCTTCAGCCGTAAGTCATAAATCGCCGCTGCCTCTCGCGCCACGCCATAATGATTCATCGCGTCGGGGCGATTGGTGCCGATTTCCATCTCGAACACGGTCTCGTCACCCGACCCCATGATCCCTTCGACGGCAATCCCCGACGCAGTCAAATCCTCAGCTAGCCGCCGGTCATCGACCGTCAGCTCAACAAACTCCCGTACCCACTGTGGAGAAAGTCTCATCTTGCTTCTGTGGCGCCGGCGTCCCGCCGGCTCTGCCACTGCCCACTACGCCCACTGCCTCAAGAACCTCACGTCTCCCTGAAAGAACAGCTGCAAATCGTCCACTCCATACTTCAACAAAGCAATTCGATCCGCCCCCATGCCAAAGGCGAATCCCGAGACTTTCTTCGGGTCATACCCGTTGTCCTTCACAAACTCAAATACATTCGGGTCGACCATGCCGCATCCCAGAATCTCAATCCACCCCGTCTGCTTGCAAGGACGGCAGGGGTCCGACCCGCGCCTCCCGGTCCCGCCGCAGATGAAACACGAAACAAACATCTCCGCGCTCGGCTCCGTGAACGGAAAAAACGACGGACGAAAGCTTGTCTTCACGCTCGATCCAAAAAATTCTTTCATCGCGTGATCGAGCGTCCCCTTCAAATCGCCGAATGTAATGTTAGTGTCCACCGCCAGCCCCTCGATCTGATGGAACATCGGCGAGTGGCTCGCATCCGGAGGATCGTTGCGGTGCACAGTCCCTGGAATCACAATGCGGAGCGGCGGACGCATCTTCTCCATGGTCCGAATCTGTACCGGAGAAGTATGCGTGCGCAGCAGCAAGCGCTCGCGCTGAGGCGTCCCCGGCTGAGCCGTGATGAACAAAGTATCCTGCGTATCCCGCGCCGGATGGTTCGGCGGAAAATTCAAAGCCTCGAAGTTGTAGTAGTCAGTCTCGACGACCGGCCCGTCAGCCACGGAGTAGCCGAGTCTCTGAAAAACCCCAACCACCTCGTGCATGGTCTTGATTACGGGATGCTCCACGCCGATGGGGCGCCGCACGCCAGGCAGGGAAATATCAACGCGCTCGCTCGCCAACGGTGTTCCTGTTGAACGTTCGAGGCGATCCGACTCGGCTGCCAGAAGAATGTTCTCGACCGCCGCCTTGACCTCATTGACGACGTGTCCGACGTTCCTTTTGGCTTCCTTCGGCGCAGCCTTGAGCCACAGATCATTGATCTGCTTCAGAATTCCGCTCTTGCGTCCTATCCAGCGGTCGCGAAACGCTTTCAGTTCAGCGTCATTGCGAACCGCCGATGCTTCTTCCTGACATGCGCGAACGCACTCGTCGGCGGCGCTTTCCAGCGCTGCCGACGAATAATCCGTCAATTTGGAAATGCTATAAGCCACGTCCCAGTTCAGCCCTCTCCAAAATCGTCATCCTGAGCGCAGCCAACCGATTCGCGCTTCGCGAATCGGTTTGCGGAGTCGAAGGACCTGCTGTTCGCTTACACAACCACGGGCTCAGAAAAGGTTTCTACCGGGTGCCCCGTCCTTGTCGCCGGGTTGTGCGGTGCAGCGAAAGGGCGGGGAAGTTGATTTTCACTCGATGAAACCGATCCGCCCGACGTCAACAGCCGAAGCCTGAAAGTCTTACGCCAGCGCCGTCTTCGCCTGCTGCGCCAGACTGGCAAACGCCGCAGCGTCCCGCACCGCCAGATCCGCCAGAATCTTGCGGTCCAGTTCCACTCCCGCCACCTTCAATCCGTGGATGAACTGGTTGTAGCTCAACCCGTTCAGTTTGGCCGCCGCCCCGATGCGAACGATCCACAACGAGCGGTACTGTCGCTTGCGCTGTTTCCGTCCGGAAAAAGCGAACTTGAGGCCGCGTTCAACCGCCTCTTTAGCCGACCGGTAAAGCTTTGATTTAGTGAGGAAGTAGCCGCTCGCGCGGCCTAATATTTTTTTGCGCTTGGCGCGGCGTTTGGTTCCGCGTTTTACACGTGGCATGAGCTTCTCCTTTTTGCTTTCTATGTGCTGGCGGCTGGAGGTAAGGACGATTCACCGTAGCGGCGATCTCTACCTCTTCACGCACCTGCGGGGCTTAAACTCAACCCGCAACGCGGACTCGCGGTCCGCTTCCTTCATGACGCGAAAGTTCGTGAAGGAAAACTTGCGTTACTGATACGGAATCATCCGCTTCACTTTGCGGAGATCGCCGTCGCTCACCAGCGTCGAACTACCCAACTTGCGTTTGCGTTTGTGGGCCTTAGACGTCAGCATGTGTCGCAGACCCGAATGGCCCCGCTTCACCTTGCCGGTGGCAGTTTTCTTGAAGCGCTTGGCTGCGCCTTTGTGCGTTTTCAATTTCGGCATAGTTCCTCGGAATCAGGTGGAGGCCGGTCTCGACCGCGCACCTCTGGATATCCAACTGCTACTGTTCAATTGCTCTGGAATCGTGGGCGCGATTCGCGCCCGTCCTCGGCGGTCTCGCCCAGCCTGCGAACTAACCCTGCGACCCAGGATTCGGAGCACCCACTGCAGCGGCCTCAGCCGGCGCCGCATGCTCGTCTTTTTTCTCCGGCGCTATCTTGGCCTGCGCCATTTTTTCCTGCAACATCTTTTCCTGTCGCTCGGCTTTCGCTTTCTGCTTGGCTTCTTTCTCTTTTTCCTTTTCCCGTTCCGCCGCAGATTTCTTCGGAGCCAATATGGCGTGCAGCGTATTCCCCTCCTGCCGCGGCCGAAACTCCACAATACTCTGCGGTTCTACGTCCCGAATCAACCTCTCCAATATTGTTCGACCTAAACTGGTGCGGGTCATTTCGCGGCCGCGGAAGAAGATGGTGGCTTTTACTTTGTCTCCTTCGTCGAGGAAGCGGAGCACGTGATTCTTTTTGGTTTCGTAATCGTGGTCGTCCACATTGATGCGGAACTTGACCTCTTTTACGGTGATGGTCTTTTGGTGTTTCTTGGCCTCGCGCTCTTTCTTTTCCTGCTGATACAGATATTTCCCGTAATCCATGATGCGGCACACGGGAGGTTGAGCGGTGGGTGAAATCTCGACCAGATCCAGATTCTTGGTGCGGGCTAACCTGAGCGCTTCGAATGGGGGCATCACGCCGATCTGTTCCCCTTCATCGCCGATCACGCGAATTTCGCGTGCCCGGATGCGGTCATTGGTTCGGATAAAACGTTTATCGATACAGTCCTCCGCGCTCTAAGCGATTGAGAATACAAGATTATAACATGCGATTGCAGATGAAAGAGCGCTGGACTCAAGGATCGGCGTAGATAGAATGTTGGCTCGATTCAGAGAAACAGTAAAAATCTGAACGTCACCGCCTTATACCCTCCGCCGATCCGCTGACACTGTTCGTCTTCGAGGAGTCCAAACCTGGGACCGAGCCGAGGCGAGGTCCGGGATCGCTGTTAAGATGCTTCTTCGGTGCCATGTGTTGATCTTAGAATCTTGAACCCGACGGTATGATTCTGCTGAAGTTCTCGGGCGAGGACGCCAGCCTGACACCCGGCGGGGCCGGCGCTATGCGAAAATCCGGGACCCATGCAGACCGTGGGAAGGATTATTTGGAGAAGAAACCCGGCAGAGACGAACGCCCTGCAACCGACCGAAGGGAGCATCGCCACGCGCGTCGAGCCAAAGCAGCTTGAGGAGCGGTTGGCGATTGATGCGCATGTGGTTTACGAAACCATTCATCGTGAAGGCGAGGAGGAGAAGAGGCGAGGAGGAGAAGAGGAGAAGAGGAGAAGAGGAACTGCATCGCACGGCTTCAGCATGGGGATGGTCCGCATTGCCGGCGGGACTCTCGATTGGGATTTTTTATTGCGGAAAGCCTTCTGATGGCGCATCTGCCGGATGAGCTGTCCGTCTGCCGGAGATCGGCACGTCAGGCATGGGTGCAGGGTTTGGGACGGTGCGGATGCGCGCGATTTTCGCCGGCTGGCTTATCGCTTTGATGGTATGGCTGCTGCCGGGCACAGAATCGGCGGGCGCGAGCATCATCCTGATCCTGACTTATCTGGTTGGAATCAGTGGATTCAACCACATCATTCGGGATCCGCGACCATGGTTTTTTCTATATCACTCAGTTTTTCTTTCCACCGTTGCTGGGCAATGTGATTGGCGGCTGGCGCTGGTGGCGGCCTTGGGTTATGCGCAGATGGTTGGCGGGAAGCAGGAGCAGGCGAAGGCTAAGGGCTAGCAAAGCTTCCGCGGGGTGATCGGAGTTCGTAACGCGGCATTGGGGGTCCGGCTTCCTTTGAAGCCGACCTGGCATCTGACTGCCATGCAACTCGACACGAAATTCGGAATGCCGACGCTCCCTCCCTTCCGCCTTCGTACGCCTGCGGAGCCGATGCCGCCTCCAATCAAGGAACCGCCTTCTCCTATGGAGAATCCTGATGCGCCCGTGCGGGAGCCTGATCCGGAGGAGCCGGAGCAGATTTGATGGATCGTGGTAGAGATCCTTGGCGTAGAGATCCTTCGAGTTCGTAAAGCGATTCGTCGGGCGAATCGGCTTGCTGCGCGCAGGATGACAGCGGGATCAGGGATCGTGGCTCGTTGCACCTGCGCCGCGGGCGCGGCGCAGCAAGATATGAGCGGTATCTGGAGTCTTGGATTTGTTGCCGAAGTGGAGGCAAGGCAGAAGCCGGCGGGTGAAGCGGGAGGCGCTGGAGTTGTGTGGTGGTGAGCCGGGTTCGATGGTGACGTCCGAAGGAAGGTTTCGAGACTGTGCTCGGCGCATCGCTTCGCGGCCCGCTGAGGTGCCAATCCCTACATGGACTGGGGAGATGCTGGGGTTCCTACCAGGGCGCCATCTTTTACTTTTTCGATGTGGGCGGTGATCCAGCGATTTGGAGCGTGGCGGCCTTTCACAAACAGTTTTTGATAATTGTCGGTTAGGGCTTCGGTCAACGGGAGACTGGAGACTTCTGGTTCGGATTCACTCGCGGAGTCGTTTGCGGGACCGGGTGCGCCCAAACCCTCGCGGGCAGGAGTGCCCGCGCCACACGTGCCTAGCGTGATTGCTTCCAGGGGCTTTCCGATGAATGAATGCAGGAAGATTTGTTTTTTTGAATCGGCTAGGTCGCGCAGGATTTTGGCGCGCTCACGGGCGACGTGGACAGGGACTGGATTCGGCATGGCTGCGGCGGGGGTGCCGGGGCGCGCGGAGTAGGTGAAGACGTGCAGATAAGTGAAGGGCAGATCCTCGACGAGGCGGCGAGTGGATTCGAATTCGGCGTCGGTCTCGCCGGGAAATCCTGCCATGACGTCGGCACCGATGGCGGCGGTGGGCATGGCGGCCCGAATCTTTTCAATCTTCTCGCGATAATGCCACGGACGATATTTGCGATGCATGCGGCGCAAGACCGCGTCACTGGCGGATTGCAGCGGGACGTGGGCATGCTTGGCGATGCGGGGTGAGGAGGCGACGAGAGAGATGAGGTCGTCGGACCAGTCCATAGGCTCGACCGAGGAGATGCGAAGTTTTTCCAGTTGGGTGTCGGAGAGGATCAGCCGTATGAGATCCTCGAAACTTTGAGGGGGATTGTTTCTGGCGAGTTTTGGCGCGGGAGAGGGCCCGCTCCACATTAGATCGCGTCCCCAGCGACCTAAGTTTATCCCACTGATCACTACTTCATGGTAGCCCGCGGCTACGAGAGTGTTCATCTCGCGAATGACTTGATGTGGCAGGAGCGAACGGCTGTGGCCGCGGACGCTGGGGATTACGCAGAAGGAGCAGCGATTGTCGCAACCATCTTGAATTTTGAGGTTAGGGCGAGTGCGATGGTTCGGGTGAGAAGCGGCGGTGTCTGCGGATTCGAAGACGGGAGCGGCGAGGAGCTCGGTGTGGGCGAAAATGTCGGAGACGAACAGACGAGGGCCTTGAGCTTGGGCGGTGAGATTCGCGAGGGGAAGGAATGCGAGTCCCTCAGCGGCTGTAGCCGCGATTGAATTGATAGGGTCTAGCGCAGCGCTCGAAGCGCTACGCCGCCCTAAATCCGAAAGAATCCGCAGAACAAGATCGGCGAGTTGATGTTTGTGGGAGTTGCCGATTACCGCGGCGACGCCGGGGAGTGCGGCGATTTCGTGGGGAGCGCGCTGGGCGTAGCATCCGGTGACGATGATTTTTGCCAGCGGATTCTGGCGAGTGATGCGGCGAATGGCGGCGCGGGCGTCCTGATCGGCGGAATTAGTGACGGTACAAGTATTCAGTAAGACGATGTCGGCTTGGGCAGCGGGGGCGGAGGCGAGGCCGCGGGCGTCGAACTGTTGCTCGAGGGCAGCCCCGTCGGCTTGGGTGGCGCGGCATCCGAAGTTCTGGACGTGGTAGGTGAGCACGGAATTATGGTATCGCAAGTGAGCGGATTTCCGCGGACACACTTCGACGACCGGCCTGGGACAGATGATGCGCCGTCATCGGGGGGAGATGCGAAGCGGTCAGGCTGTGGCTACATTTCTCTTCTGCGTGAAACATTCGCGGCAGAAGATAGGCCGGCCCTGGGTGGGGCGAAAGGGGACGGTAGTCTCCTTGCCACACTGCGAGCAGGTGGCTCGAGTTTCGACACGAGAGTAATGGCTCCCGCTGCTGATCGATTGCGGCGCAGCAAGAACGGCGACGCGTTTGGATTTGCAAACCTTACAGCGCTTAGGTTCGTTCTTGAATTGTTTGTCGTGAAAAAACAGTTGTTCCCCGGCGGTGAAGACGAAGTCAGCACCACAGTCGATGCAAGTCAGTACCTTATCCTTAAATTCCATTGAGGATGGCTCCCTTGGTGGCCGTGCTGCAAGCGCCACACGCGGGGATAGCGGTGGTCACAGCAACACAGACTGTGTACATCCCCCCTCAAATTGCCCCTGGACTCGGCCCGCCACGCACCCGGAATGGGGCGTGGATACAGATCTTCGTACTTGAATGCCGAATGAATGATGAGTGTTTGAATGATCCCAGCTGCAACTCTACCTAGTGGGGGGCCAGATGGAGCAGGGCCGCCCCGGGAAGGGGACGACCCTTTACTGCGTTAGTCTTACTCCTTAAGATCAACTCCTTGAGATCGGTTTGCTTAATCCTGCTCTTTGCGAACTTTCTTGCGAGCGCGCTTGCGAGCGAGTGCCGCTTTAACGCGTTTCTTCTCGCCGGGCTTCAGGTAAAAGGAGTGGCGCTTAACCTCTTTG
This sequence comes from Candidatus Acidiferrales bacterium, assembly GCA_035603035.1. Taxonomy (GTDB): domain Bacteria; phylum Acidobacteriota; class Terriglobia; order Terriglobales; family Acidobacteriaceae; genus Sulfotelmatobacter. The sequence continues at coordinate 22,117 of DATNLE010000436.1, forward strand.
ATGATGTCTTCCTGCTGAACTTTCCGCTTGAAACGCCGCAGAGCGTTCTCGAGGGATTCACCCTCTTGCAGTCGAATTTCCGCCAAACAGACACACCCCCAAACCCGTCCGGAAGGACCGAATAGTTATTACAAGGATTTTACCGGAAGTCAAGGGCGAGGGTGAAAAAAGTTGCGGATATGGGCGGGAGTGCTGTCGAACTGAGCTCCAGAGGAGGGTACGAATGGAAAAACGACGGCGGTTCGGCGGAAACGGGGCGCTATACAGGGAAAACTGTATGGAATCCGGACCTTGTTTCATAGACTTTGGTTCTACTCTAAGCCGGACGGTGGAATCCGCATCAGGTAAGGAGTTTAACGGACCCGCGCATCTTCATGAAAATCCCAACAGAGCCAATTGGAAGCATTCCGAGGCCCGTGGAGCTGATTGAGGCGATCGCCGAAACAGGCGATTACGCGGATCAGAGGTTGGATCCTTTGTATGAAAAAGCGATCCGGGAAACGATTGAAGAGTTTGAGGAGACTGGTTCCCCCATCATTACCGATGGTGAGCAGCGGAAGTATCACAACTTCTGGACGTATTCTGTGCATGGATTGGAGAATACGGCGCCCGATGGTTTCAAGATTCCGTTCTCCGCCGGTCACGTGCGGCGGATGCCGCGGCTGACCGCCGGGCCCTTTCGCTACAGAGTTTATGCTGACCGCTACCTCGATGTGGCCAAGCGCTACGCGCACAGACCGCTTAAGCAGGCGGTCATCTCGCCCTCCGCTCTCAGCCTGATGTACCCGGCGGAAGACATTCCCGGCTACTCGCGGCAGGAATTCATCGACGATCTGTTGCGTGAGCACGAAAGGGAAATTCGGCGATGCTTCGAGAAGGGCGCGTACAAAGTACAGATCGATTTCACGGAAGGACGATTGGCCATTAAACTCGATCCCTCTGGCGATCTTCTGAACAGTTTCATTGGGCTGAACAATCTGGCGCTGTCGCGATTCACGCCGGAGGAACGGCAGCGCATTGGTGTACACACCTGTCCCGGCGGGGACCGCGACTCCACACATAGTGCCGATGTCGATTATGCGGAGCTGTTGCCCAGCTTGTTCGAACTGCGCGCCGGAAACTTCTGCATCGCGCTCGCTGGGGAGAAGGATCGCGAACGCGTGCTGAAGATTATTCGTCAATATCTCAAGCCGGATCAGCGCGTGTTTGTAGGCGTGGTTTCACCCATCGATCCGCGAGTCGACACGGCCGAGGAAGTTCGCGACCGGGTGCTCGAAGCGGCGAGGTACATCCCGATCGAACAGCTGGGGACCACAGACGATTGCGGGTTCGCACCTTTCAGTGATGACACTTCGACGACGCGTCAGACAGCGTTTGCGAAGATTCGTGCCCGGGTCAGGGGCACTGAGCTTGCGGAAGCAGTTCTCGGGAACGGGAGATGAAATTCGACAACAACGAAGAACAGTTACTCCGTTCAGTGGCGCTGCAAAATGCCCAGGCGGTTTTCCTGGCGCGAGAGCGGGCGGAGCGAGAACTTCGCGAGTCCAACGAGCGCATTGCCAACATCCTCGAAAGTATCACCGACGCATTTATCGTGTTGGACAAGGAATGGCGCTTCACTTACGTGAATCCGCAAGCCGAACAGGTTTTCGCGCCGCTGAACAAATCCCGGGAGAATCTTTTGGGCAGGAACTACTGGCAGGAATTCCCGGATCTGGTCGGCACTGCAGTGGAGGAGAACTTTCGCCGCGCAGGAACCGAGAAGTTGAAGGTCGAGTTCGATATTTTTTACCCGGCGTTGAACTCCTGGTTTCTGGTTCGGGCATACCCCTCGCGCGACGGACTTTCCATATACCTGGTCGACATCTCCGAGCGCAAGCGAGATGAGCGGGCAAGAGGATTGTTGGCCGCCATCGTAGATTCTTCAGACGACGCGATTGTCAGCAAGGATCTCGATGGAATAATTACCAGCTGGAACAAGGGAGCGGAACGGATATTCGGCTACCCCGCAGAAGAAGCTCGGGGCCGACATATCACCTTGATCATTCCAGACGACCGCCGGGAGGAAGAAGCAGATATTCTGTCACGGCTAAAACGGGGCGAACGCGTAGACCACTTCCAAACTATTCGCGTCCGCAAGGATGGCAGTACTCTTGACGTTTCCCTCACCATTTCTCCAGTGAGAGATTCATCCGGACGGATCATTGGCGCTTCCAAAGTGGCACGTGACATCACAACGCAAAGGCGCGCTGAGATCGCATTGCGCGAGAGTGAAGAACGTTTCCGGGCGATCGTGCAGGCGACTCCTGAATGTGTGAAAGTTGTGGGTCCGGACGGGACGTTGCTGGCGATGAATTCGGCCGGCTGCGGCATGGTCGAGGCAGGCGCTGATGAGGAGATAATTGGACAGAGCGTGTACGGGCTCATTGCGCCGGAATTCCGCCAGAGGTTCATCGAATTCAACAAGAGTGTCTGCAACGGAAACAAGGGCCAAATAGAGTTTCAAATCATCGGGCTAAGAGGCACGCGGCGGTGGATGGAATCGCATGCCGTGCCGATGCGCGACAATTCCACCGGCCAGACCGTGCAGCTCGCGGTCTCGCGTGATGTCACGGCGCGAAGAGAAGCGGATGAAAAACTGCGCCGCAGCGAAGAAGAACTTCGCGCCTTGGCCGACTCCATCCCTCAACTGGCGTGGATGGCAAATCCGCAAGGTCACATCTTTTGGTATAACCGCGGATGGTATGAATACACCGGCACAACCCAGGATCAGATGGAGGCAGGGGGCTGGCAAGCAGTGCACGATCCCAGTGTGCTCCCCCGGGTGCTGGAAAAATGGAACGAGTCGGTGCGGACTGGAACTCGGTTTGAAATGGAGTTTCCTTTGCGCGGTGCCGATGGTGAATTCCGCTGGTTCCTAACCCGAGTCAGCCCGTTTCGCGATCATGAAGGGAAAGTCACGCGCTGGTTTGGCACCAACACGAATATAGACGAGCAACGGCAATTACTGCGGTCGCTCAGCGAGGCGCGTGATCAGCTTGAAAAACGGGTGGAGAAGCGGACAGCACAGCTCGCAACCGCCAATGAGAGTTTGCGTGATCTTTCCGCCCGCCTGCTGAAAGTGCAGGATGAAGAACGCAGGCGACTGGCGCGGGAGTTGCACGATAGCGTGGGTCAGATACTGGCAGCTCTAAGCATGAACATCAGCGCAGTGCAGTCGCAATCCCATAAACTCGATTCCCAAGGGGCGACCGCGGTGGCAGAGAATGTTCAGCTGCTCGAACAGGTCTCCAGGGAGATTCGAACTATCTCCCACCTTCTTCATCCCCCGCTACTGGAGATCGCTGGTCTGGCCTCAGCGATCCGCTGGTACGTCGATGGCTTCTCGGAACGCAGCAAGATCAAAGTCGATCTGGAAATCCCCTCTGATTTTGGCCGGCTGCCAGACGACGTCGAACTCGCCGTCTTTCGAATCACTCAGGAGTGTCTGACGAACATTCATCGTCATTCCGGGAGTGCTACCGCGGCTATATGTATCCAACAGGAAGGCAACCGTCTTACGGTTCAAGTTCGCGATGACGGGAAGGGCATACCTGCTGAGAAGCAATGGGAACTGGTCGAATCCAGCCGGGGCGGCGTGGGATTTGGCGGTATGCGGGAACGGGTGAGGCAGCTCGGCGGCACCTTGAAGATACAATCCAATGGAACTGGGACCGTGATCATCGCGACCCTGCAGATTGATATAGGGCGTCAGGGAAACGAGCAAATCAAAGAGCTGCTCGCTCCGTAGGAAATAGGAATGGGACGGGGAAAACATTCCTTCGGTTTTCCCCCAGGGCAGACTCTTGCGCCAACAAAGGTCGCAGGAGTCGTCGGCGTGCACGCATTTAGCTTGTTGAACCTCCCCGCCCTGAAGGGCGAAGATTCTCAGGCTACGCCTAGGATTACAACCCTTACGTTAGCGCCTGAAGGGTCGAACCGACCCCCCTTGTGACTGTGCTGCATTCGCCTGGTTTTCAGACAGAGACTAGCTCTTGTCCCAGCAGACCGTTAGGTTAGGTCTTCAGATCGAGCTAAGGTACGAGATTTCGAGATAGCTTCAACGAAAAAGCAAGCCTTATATCCACTCCCTGAACGGAGTGGTTTTACGGCCCAAGAAGATAAAGCCAACGTGGATGCGGCAAAGAGGTCGCGTGCGAGTCGCCCGCGCCCACACGAACTACTGGCCTCCCAGGTATTGGACGTGGACGTAGGTTCCTAGTCTGACGTTGTAGGCCAGGTACCAGCCGTCGTGGTCGGGGTCTTCGTAGATGACGACGTCGTCGCTATCCCAAAGCCAGTCGTTGCAGAATCCGATGTCATAAGGGGCGACGCTGAAGTAGAAGCCACCGAACCAGAAACGGTTTGGGCCTCCTCCGCCGAGATGCCAGACGTGGCCACGGCCGAAGCCGCCGGTGAAGCGTCCGTGCTCCCAGGCATGGTCGAGGTGGTAGTGAGGATCGTCGCGGCCGGTGTCATGGCCGATCCATTGGCCGTTGGAGTGGACGTGAGGGGCGTCGGGATGGCCGGCGCGGTCGTTGAAGTGTCGGTTGTCCTGGACTGGCGCGGGATGGGAATCCCGCATTGGAGCCGGGCCGTGGGAAGGGATGTGGGCGGGGCCGCCGCCGACTCCGCCGCGATGTTGAGCCAAGACTATGAGGGAAAACAGAAAACACATTACGACGAGTCCCATTAGTTTTTTCATGCAAGTCCCTTCCTGACGCCCCGAAAGATTCTAGTTTGGGATGGTAGGCTGGTGCAATGAGGGAGGCATCCTTGCAAGGCGGCGGAGCTTTCGCTCCGCGGACAGCCAACGGCGGCCGTCCCCACATCTTCTCCCCCTGAGCGGCGCAATAATGTTCGGGGTAAGGCTTGCGACCATCGCTAGCGCCGGCATTTGGCGGGCAGGAGTGCCCACTCCACATAGGCAAGCGCCGCACAGGTCAGAAAACGAGCTTCACGCCTAGTTGGATTTGGCGGGGAGAGACGGCTGCGTTGGGTTTGAGGAAACTTTGGGCCTGCTGGCAGTGGGCGGGGTAGGGAACTCCGCTGACCTCGGTGCCGGAATGGGAAATGGGAACTAAAGCCCTGCTGAGTTATGTGCGCTAAGGATTTTGCTATGGTCTGGGCTCTAAATCGAAAAGCTGCTGATTTGAAGCCGCCTGAATCGCAGCGCTGAAAGCGCCGCGCCGGCCAGAAGCGAAGGGCGCTCCCCAGCGAAACGCTACTGCACATGGCAACAGCCACTCGCCACCAAGAACTATTTCTTTTCAGGGGCAGATACGGGAATCGGTTCTAGCTTTTAGTTCTTATCGCAATTCCCAAATCCCGCAGTTGCGAATCGCCGACAGGCGTGGGGGCGTCGACCATTAGGTCTACGGCGCGGGCAGTTTTGGGGAAGGGGATTACTTCGCGGAGGCTTTCGGCTCCCGCGAGAATCATGACGATGCGGTCGAGGCCGAGGGCGATGCCGCCGTGCGGAGGGGTGCCGTATTCGAGGGCTTCGAGGAAAAATCCGAAGCGGGCGCGGGCTTCTTCTTCGGTCATGCCAAGCGCACGGAAGATGCGGCTCTGCACATCCTGGCGATGGATACGGATTGAGCCAGAGCCGAGTTCAGTGCCGTTCAGGACGACATCATAGGCCAGGGCGCGGATGGAGCTCAGCGGGGATTGCGGGTCGTTCAATGACTCGACGCCGGACTCGAGCTTCGGCATGTCTTCTTCATGGGGCGAGGTGAAGGGATGATGGGCGGCGTTCCAGCGCTTGTCGGCTTCGTCCCATTCGAACATAGGGAAATTCGTCACCCAGAGGAAACGGAAATCTTTGGCGGGGTCGCCGGTCTTTTTGAAAATGCCGTGGCGATCGGAATACTTTTGAGCTAAGGCCAGGCGCAGCAAGCCCGCGGAGGCGTAGATCGCCAGTTCCTGCGGAGTGACTTTGCGGTGCGAGGACATGGCAGTCTGGGGACCGGCTTGAGCGGAGCTGGCTTGTGCAGAAGCGACGACCAGCACGATCAGGTCGTCGTCCTCCATGGCAGTTTTCTTGGCGATGGCGGCGGCAGCATCGGGAAACTTGTTCGCGACGCGTTTGAAGTCTTCGAAAATCTTTGCTCCACCTTTGGAGTGAAACATGGGCTTGATGTCGTCACGCTCTTTGCGCGAGAGTTCGCCGACTTTCGGGGTGCGGATGGCGATCAGGGGGAGATCTGGATTGATGGCGAGCTCTTGCAAATTTTCTGGCGTAAAACATCCGCGCACGTCGGTGAAGGCGGGCAGACGCAGGTCGGGCTTGTCGATGCCGTAGAGGCGGATGGCGTCGTCGTAATCCATGCGGGGGAAGGGCGTTTTGATTTCGGAGCCGGCGGCGCGGAAGGCAGCGGTGAGAAATCCTTCGACAACTTCCCACACGCGCTCGGGCTGCGGGTAGGACATTTCAAGATCGATCTGGGTGAATTCGGGTTGACGGTCGGCGCGCAGGTCTTCGTCGCGGAAGCAGCGGACGATCTGGAAATATTTGTCGAAGCCGGAAATCATCAGAATCTGTTTGAAGAGCTGCGGCGACTGCGGCAGGGCGTAAAATGCACCGGGCTGCACGCGGCTGGGAACGAGATAGTCGCGGGCCCCCTCGGGCGTGGAGCGGGTCATGAAGGGAGTTTCGATCTCGAAGAATCCCTGGTCGGAAAGATAATCGCGGATGGCCTTCGCAACTTTGTGGCGAGTCTCGATGTTGAACTGCATGACGTCGCGGCGGAGATCGATGTAGCGATATTTCAGGCGCGTCTCTTCGTTGGTGAGGGCGGTGTCCGACGGAAGGAATGGCGGAAGCTTCGATTCGTTGAGGATGCGCAATTCTTCGGCGACCAGTTCCACCTCGCCGGTGGGCATATTTTTGTTTATGGTATTGGCGTCGCGAAGTTTCACGGTGCCGGTGACGGCGATGACGTACTCGTTGCGCAGGGCGCCGGCTTTTTCATGGATGGCGGCATCGCGCTCGGCGTTGAAGACAATCTGGGCTACGCCAGTGCGGTCGCGGAGATCGACGAAAAGGAGGTTGCCGTGGTCGCGGCGGCGGTTGACCCATCCCATGAGGACAGCTTTTTTGCCTGCGTCGGAGGGGCGCAGGGCCCCGCACATGTGAGTTCTTCGAAGATCGCCTAGAAAGTCGAGCAAAAGTGAGTCCCTTATTGTGAGAGATAGACGTGGATGCTGAATCAAGGATTATAAATGGCCTGGGGGTTACTAACGGCACGTTTCCTGTCCTGCGGGTCAGAGCTACATTGTTGCTATGTCAGTCGGAAGCGGTCGCGCCAAACTTCGTTGCGCACAATGCGAAATGCCGGAAGAAAGTTGCGAGTGCGACAAATTCTGTTGTCTCTGCCAGACTGTGCTTGAAGTGCGGATCTGCCAGGACGGACTGATGTACTGCGAGCCTTGCCGCACTGCCTGCGATTACAAAACATCGGGCTAGACGGCAACACTCCCGAGTGGATTCACGTAAAGGTTGACGGAGTCAGCATGAAAAGCCGGACCCTCGAGTGCCGGTCCGGCCTTTATCCGGGAAACGCAGATTGAGCTATTGTCCTGCGGTCGCCACTGCAGGAGTCATCGCCATCGGACGATTAAGTTCGAGGGTCAGAGTGGTTCCGGCCGGCAGAGTAGCCGAACGATGTTTGCTGAGCCAGTGTGCTCCGGTTGAGCCAGCGCCAACGGCTCCGCCGATCAGGATTCCCGGCGGACCGCCGATGAGACCGCCGATCAGCATGCCTCCGGCGGTGCCGCCACCGGTTTCCAGCTGGTCGCGGCGGTCATGCCCAAAGCCTTTGAATTCACCTTCCTGATTTACGTCAGTGCCGCGGATATCGGTATCGACCAAGGTCGCGTCCAGGAGGCAACGTTCGCCGGTGGGCAGGATCAGGGCTTCGGGCAGAATTCCGATGGTTGGCTTGCCCGAGATGCGACGCGGTTCGGCCACCTTGGTGACGCGGCCTTCGATCATGGCTCCAGCCGGAATCACAGTTTTGCTGTTGATCACGACAGCCTGGGTCAAGCGCGCCTGAAAAGGATCCCCGGGCTTGTTGGAGAAGGTGGCGAGAGTAGTTTCCAGCTTGACGATCAGAGCGGTGCCGGCCGGTACGGGCGCACTGGACTGAGCCGCAGCCAGCGCTGCCATCAGCAAGATGCAGGGTAGAACTGTCCACTTCTTCATAACTCCTCCACAGGTCTTGCGACTCTAAGATATCCCATTCTCACTTTCGACTCTAGACCCGCGTGAGGGCGGGGACAATATGGGGCAGGGCGTCGGGAACCAGCGAAGATAAGGGTCCGGCGCTGCGGTTCCAATCGGTAGTCTTAATCGAGCGCTCGAGCGCCCTCACCTTGCGGTAATCTGCCATCCGCTATAATCGTGAGTTTTGTAAACCAAGTCGCGGGAAAAGATTATACGCGGTTGGCTATTTGACCGCCGACGGTTCGCGGTTCGCAGCGACGTACGCGAGAGCATTTTTCGACCATACCTGAGGACTAAACCTAACAACCCGGAGAAGGTGGAATTATTCATGTCAAATATTGCAGCAATTCATGCACGAGAAGTTCTGGATTCACGCGGCAATCCTACGGTGGAAGCGGAAGTGTTTCTGGACAACGGATCTATGAGCCGAGCGATCGTTCCCAGCGGCGCGTCCACGGGCGAGCATGAGGCGGTGGAACTCCGCGACGGAGATACAAACCGATTCACGGGCAAAGGCGTGCTCAAGGCGGTCGAGAACGTAAACGGCGAAATTGCAGAGGCGCTGGCGAACTGGGATGCGTTCGATCAGCGAGGGCTCGACGCCAGGATGATCGAACTGGATGGCACCGAGACCAAAGCGCGGCTGGGCGCGAATGCAATTTTAGCGGTGTCGATGGCGGCGGCGCGCGCCTCGGCCCAGAGTCTCGACACACCGCTCTACCGCTATCTCGGCGGTGCGGGCGCAAATACCTTGCCCACGCCCATGATGAACATCCTTAACGGGGGAGCGCACGCCGACAACAACGTCGACTTCCAGGAATTTATGGTGATGCCGGTGGGCGCGCCTTCGTTTTCGGAAGCGTTGCGCTGGGGCGTGGAGGTTTTCCACACCCTCAAGGGTGTGCTGAAGAAACGCGGCTACAACACCGCGGTGGGCGATGAAGGCGGCTTTGCGCCATCCGTGAAGTCGAATGTCGAGGCCATTGAAGTTGTACTGGAGGCGATTGAGCAAGCTGGCTACAAACCTGGAGAAGAAATCGCCATCGCGCTTGATCCTGCGGCCAGCGAGTTCTATCAGGACGGGAAGTACGTCTTCAAGAAGTCTGACAAATCCGCCAAGAGCTCCGACGACATGGTGAAGTTCTGGGCCAAGTGGGCGAAAGATTATCCCATCGTTTCCCTGGAGGACGGGCTCTCCGAGGACGACTGGGATGGCTGGCAGAACCTGACCAAAGAGCTCGGGGGAAAGATTCAACTGGTGGGCGACGACTTGTTTGTGACCAACGTTCAATTTCTGCAGGAAGGAATCGACAAAGGCGTGGCCAACTCGATCTTAATCAAGGTCAACCAGATTGGGACGGTCAGCGAGACTTTGGATGCGATCGATCTGGCGCGGAGAAACGGATACACATCAATCATCTCGCATCGCTCGGGCGAGACCGAAGACACGTTCATCGCGGACTTGGCGGTGGCGACGGGAGCTGGCCAGATCAAGACCGGATCAGCGTCCCGCACCGATCGCGTCGCGAAGTACAACCAACTATTGCGGATTGAAGAAGAGCTGGGGAATGGAGCGAGGTTTTTGGGATTGAAGGCGCTGAATTATAGGGGATAGCTCCGGTCATTGTTATGGTTATGCGCGGTTATGCGCGCCGGGTTTTCCCCTGGCATGGGCGTACCGAGTGAAAGCGTCTCATAAAACGCAACTGCAATCGTGATTCAAAATCCCATCCTGTCATCTGCGGACGGGCCGTAGGTCGCAGGCACAGGCTCATCATTCAACCTCAGATAGACGCCTAGCTGGGCGCGGTGATGGACCAGGTGATTCAAAAACATTTCCCGGTAAGCGAGAAATCGCGGTCCTTCGAAAATGGACTTGCCCTGAAAACTGAGCTTCCAGTTTTCCTGCCATGCGTTATCTGGCGTCGCCTGTAGAGCGGCGCGAACCTTGGCCGCGCCTTCGTCGAAGGCTTTCACCAGTTGAGCGGAAGACTCGAACGGCAGGGGTGTGATGCTGCCCTTGGAAAAGTCGAGCTCGGGTGTGGTCAACACGGTGACACCGAAGCTGGGAAGCTGCGCCACGTGAGGCGCGAGTTTGCCCAGAGGCATCGACTTGGCATGGGGGGCAAAGTCCTTCTTGCCGAGCGGAACCCTTTCGAGTGCGGTGCGCGTCTTCTTGATTTCGTGGTCTAGCTCTGGCAGCAGAAAATCGCTAATAGGCATGATTCCCTCCGGGGATTCGTCCGTAAATTCGATGTTGGAAATCCCTGTACGTAACGGTGTAGATAACTGCACGGAATTATAATACCGAATGTTCTCGCCAAAAGATGCCGCGATTTATTCCGCCCAATTATCATAGGTCGAGGACTAGAGAGCCGTGAGCACGCGTCAACCCAAGGTTCCCAATCAACTCGGCCGCGCTTCAGTGCAGATTTTTGCTGCCAATGAACGCACGAATCAGATGCTTATTGAACATCTTGACCCGGCCGCCTGGAGAGCCAAACCGCCCGGCCCGACCCGCAAAACGACGCCGCGCCCCATTGCGGCGATTTTTACCCACATGCACAATGTTCGCTGCAAGTGGGTCAGGCTTACGGCTCCGCACCTAAAGGTTCCACCGCAGCTCAACCGTGCTCGCTGCACGCCGCGGCAAGCTCGTGCGGGATTGGCCGAGAGCGCCGCTCGCTGCGCAGAGATGCTCGCCGAAGCGCTCGGCGATGGTGGCGGCCTCGTCGAGAAGTTTTGCCGAGACGGCTGGGCTCGGCCTTGGCCCGTTGGGGTGGAAATGCTGTGCTACATGCTTTCTCACGAAGCCCACCACCGCGGGCAGGTGTGTATGCTCGCGCATCAGCTCGGATTCCCCTTGCCGAAGGAGGTGGCATACGGGCTCTGGAATTGGGAAAAGCTGTGGAAAGAGTGCGGGTCGGCTGGCGGCCCGGGCTGCGATTCTTAAAAGAGCGCTGGCCGCCGGGGCGTGGGCTGCAATCTTATAGACATCGAGCCTCGCTCGACCGGACAGCCGAGGGCGGCTGTCCCCACATGAGCCTGTCCCAAACTAAGCCCGAATTCCCGCCCGTGCAAAGAACGCGAAGGATGGGCGCCCTCATTCGTGGAGAAATCAAGGGTGGGCCCGCAGTTGGTGGTCATGGATTCGACCGCGGTTCCTGAGAGCTGCCAGACGATGCAGGCAACGTGCGCGACTCGTACTGAGGAGTGTCCACGGGCTTGATAGGTTTGGCGTCGCTGGAGAACCGGGAGGGCTGAGGACGGTAACCATTTCGCGTGCGGATCTTGTATTTCTTAAGGCGGTCGCCCACCAGTTTTACGGTGATCGCACGCCAACCGGAATTGGCGTTAGCCTTGGGGTAATAGCTTAGCGAGTAGAGATGCGCGAGGTCGTCCCGGATGGAGGCAAAGGCTCGTTTTTCGTCTCTCCAGTTCTTGGCGAAGTAGGCTTTGCCGCCGGTGGCTGCTGTCATGCGGTCGAACACGGCAGTGGATACGGGCTCCAACTTGGCATCTTGCGTACTGATCATGTAAATGGAAACGCCCGCGGACTGGGCGAATTCGGCGACGTCCTCCGGTGGCACCACGCTGGAGTTATCTGGACCGTTGGAAAAGACCACCACCACTTTTCTGCCCTCGTACTGGGTTGCATCTTTCAAGGTCAGCAACAAGGTGTTGTAGAGCGCTGCTTCGTCCCCCGCCACGGTGGAGCGCACGGCATGCAGAACCTGCCCGCGGTCGGCGGTCAGTGACGCGGCACGGGAGAGATCGCGGTTGTAGGAATAAAACGCAATCTTGTCCGCGCTACCCAGCGAACGAACAAACTCGGCGATCGCATCCTGAGCGAAGACGAAGCCGTGATACATGTAGTTGCTGGTGTCGAAGAGAACGAATACGTTGGCTCCGGCCACCAGGGCGCTGAGAGTCTGCAGCGAGCCGGTTGCAGGCGAGCCCTTGCTCAGGGCGGCGGACAAGTCCGCAGGTCCCTCGGTCTCTCCAGACTCAGTTACCCTGAGAGCTGGTTCATTGCCTTCGGCAAAGGTGGCTACCTTCTCCTGAATCCCATCCTCTGCGATGGCAAAATCCTTGGGGCGGAGGCCGGTGATGTAGTTTCCACTCTTGTCGGTGACCGCAACGTTCAGTTGTACCAGGTTGACCACGACGTGAAGATCAGGGCTCTCCTGAGCTTCGATACGTGTGCCATAGGCAATGAAAAGACTGACAAGATAAAGAGATAGAAGAGATTTTCTCACCATATTTTCTATTCCCAGATCCTAGGTTCTTAGTCTGCGGGCCTTTATTGGGCCCGCTGCCTTACTCGTCTCGAAAGCAATCCCAGTTTCCTCAGGGCCGCGGCGCGGCGGCACTGGGGAGCGAAGCTATCTTGCCGTTCTGAAAGTCGTCGCGCGTTTCGTGCATCGCGCGAAGCAACGCCGGCCAGTCTTCGAAGTCGGTTGCAGAGATTTTCTCCACCATGTGCCGGGTTAGCTGCGGCACTAAATGGTTCAAGGTCACCGCCGATTGACCGCTTTCATCGGCCAGGCGAGCCCAGTAAAGATTTGGCGAATCCCAGGATTCCGCCAGGAAACGGCTGGAGTATCCCGCAAAGGCGGGCAGGGGACCGACATTCAGCAGTTCCCGCCCATAGGTTTGAGCCAGGCTGGGATGGGGCACGCCAAAATCGTGCGACAAGCGCTTCCAGTTCACCTGTTCGGGATGCTGGAGAGAGAGAGTTTGCAGCTCCTGGGTCGCGGTTCCCCAAGAACCTATTTCTCCGGGGTACCTGCGCTGAAATTCTGCCGTGAGATAAAACGTATCGGCGGGGGTCATGCGAGTAAGGGTTTCGGTTACGTGGCCGGCCCGCAAACCTTGCTCGACTTGCTCAGACCGCTGGGGATTCACACGATCCGACAAGATGATCATTACCTTGCTCCGCAGGTCCTTGTCGGTTGCTGAAGCGGAGAGAAGTTCCTCTCCGGTGCGCTGATACAGTGCAACTGCGTGAAGCTCGTTCTGGCTCACATCCCACCAGCGCGGCAAGATGGCATTGGTCAGCAGACCCGGCGTCAATTCCTTCCAAATGAGTGCCTGATTACTTTCCGGCGCAATAAAGTCCTGCTCGAGATCTGCCAGAACATAGGGCAAATCAGCAAGCGAGCCAACGAAATGAGCTCCTCCCCCGGCGGGAGAACCTTGGCCCAGGAGTTGAGGAGACTGCCAGACCGTCTTTATTCCGCTGACGGTTTCGGCGGCGAAGTCGTGGGAGCGGACGAGGAGAGGGTTATTGTGCAGGGCCTGGGCGCCTGGCGGCTCATAATAAGCGTAGTTCAAACCGACCAGAGTATCCCTTAAGAACGAAGCGAGCTGACCCCGAGCCTCTTCGAGTTGTGCATGCGAAGGCGAGGGCGACTTGAGAACCTTTATCAGGTCGGTCCGCATCTGCACTTCGGTGTGATGATTGTTATAGATTCCCGCGGCCCATTCCGTTCTTTCGCCGCTGGTGAAAATCGGGCGGGGCATCTCGAATTCCCGTATTTCGCCGGCCCGATGGATGACATAGTCGCTCAATGATTTCCCTTGACCCTTTTGGTTCAACGCATCGCCAAGCGTAAACAGAGTGTCGAGAGAAACCAGGCGTTGGCCATCCAGCACGGAACGGATTCCGATGGCGATCTCCCGGTGAATCTTCATTCCCTCGGCGGCAGTCTGCCGGGGGCCGGCCAGCAACTCGATGATTTCATCCTGCGAAACTTTTGCCTCGCCAGTGGGGAAGCGGAACAGTTCTGTGAGCGAAGCTCGCCCCGCGTCATACAACTGGGACGCGGACCGGATTTTGGCGAAGAGCTTGATCACCTGCTGCCACGAATCATTTAGTTGCAGGTGGGAGATCTGTCCCTGGCGAGCCAGAATCTGCCAGATTCCGATGTTCGCCTGAAAAGTACCGAGCGCATTGCCACGAACAGGATTGGGAAGGTTGCCTAAAGCCTCGGCGGTTTCGAGGAACTGGACAATGGAGGCGTCACTCAATTCCTGGAACTCGGAAAAGATCCGATACTGATCGCTAAACTCGTCGAACTTGCGCGCCAACAGGTGCACCGTTGCGGGAGCCAGGCGATGTTCGGAAGATCGTCTGCTGTCGACTTCGGAAATCGCCAAGTAGACTTGCAGGGGACCTTCCTCGGTCCTCGACCGGGAAAGAGCGAACATTTCCTGCACGAGCTGGTCAGGACTGGCAATACGAATGCTGTGCCGGCGCGTTTCACGGGTTACATTCCTTTGACGAAGAATCTCTTTCCAAACCTCAAGATTTCCGGGGACGAGCGGTTCACCGTTAGGTTCCCACTGAAGCCGGGTAACCAGAAGCAACAGGGCAGGCGCCGGTCGGAACGATCCGGCGGTGGCATTTATGGAAGGCTCCGGAGCCCGCAGGGCATCATAAAAAAGCCGCAGCCGATGCGATTCGGTGAAATACTCCTGATGGGTTTTACTCACCCGCGAAAGCACGTCAAAATAAGCGGTCATCCAGCCCTTATCTGCGGCCAGTAATTTCTGTACAAAGGCCGCGGGTGAAGCCGGGCTAGCCCCCACCAGATCTTTCCAGGCAGATTCTGCGCTTGGTCCCCCCGGGACGATTACCCGGCCATCGCGAATGCAGAGGTGGCTCCCATAAAAATCAAGGACCGCGCCATACGTTAGCAGTTTCCTGACTCCGATGAATCGCTGCAAGGAGTTGACGGTTTCGGAATCGAGCTTGGAAAGGGCCCAGTAAAGGCGGGCGACGGTTGGATCGCTCAGGATTGTGTCAACTAGGTCTTTGCTGCTTTCCTTGTTGTTCTTCTTGCTGGCCATGGTCCAGTCGCCGGCGGCGAACAGCACCGGCACGGGCGAGGCGGTGTAGGGGTACGCGAAAGGCTTGCCCCCTTGTAGGGCCTGCTCGAGTTCGGGTAAGGGGAATCCGGAATCGATGGTCAGGAAAGCTCTTTCGGGATCCGCGGTCTGCAAGGATGTTTCGGGGGCTCCACAGTCTTGCCGGGTGCGATACCCGAGGATGCGCAGCAGCGGTTTCACGTCTTCGCAATTCGAGGCGCGAAGGACGCCCTCGGGTTCAGCGAGAGCTGTCAGTTCCCTGGCTTGTACGACATACCGGCTCAGGAGGATAAGAAATTCGGTCTGCCTTTTGGAGTCCTCGTAACCGCGAGCAAATACATTGCGGCTGAGCAAGGGCAACACTTCTTCGGGCGCAATCTTTTGACTGATACCCGCCATGCGCAGAAAGGAACGCAGCGGCCCTGGGATGGGGAACTGGGATGACGCGGTGATGGGTCCAGCTTCCGGAGTCGAGGTGGCACTGGATGAGAGTGAAACAGCTGAGTTAGCAGAATCGCCCGCATTGGCAGACAAGCAGCCAAGAGAGAAGAGTGAAACTATTACAAAAACGGAGAGACAAGAAGGGCATTTCATGGCTGGATCCCCTTTGAATCAGAAGGACCTCACGCTACCAGGAGTACTTCGCGGAGAGGCAGGGATTCCGCGAACCGAGTTATGCATTATTCCTGGGCCTGGGATTTTCTGCCTCCGATTCCAATGCCGCCCAAAATACGCCATCTTCCGGGATTATCCAAGGAATTTCGTATTTCTTCGCAGGTTTTCTTTTTAGGGTAACGAAAATCTAGGAAATGCCCGTTGGAACGGAGGCTGGCTATTCCAATAGCGCCTAGAACCTATAAGCTGGAAGGCAGGAGCTGGAAACCTCGTTTATGCCTAGACCAAAACCACTTGTTCTCATCATTCTCGACGGCTGGGGATATCGGGCCGAGACCAAAGCCAACGCCATCGCCCTGGCGCGCAAGCCTACTTACGACCGGCTAGTGCGCGAATATCCCAACACGCTGATCCATACCAGCGGGCCGTTTGTTGGACTGCCCGAGGGGCAGATGGGCAACAGCGAAGTTGGGCACCTCAACATTGGCGCCGGGCGCATCGTGCACATGGATATCACTCGCATCGACTTGATGATCAGGAATGGTGAATTCTTTTCGCATCCAGTCCTGCTTGCGGCAATGAAACATGCGTGCCTGGGCGAACGGCGACTGCATCTGTTCGGCCTGCTCTCTGACGGTGGCGTGCATTCGCAGCAAGCCCATCTCTACGCTTTGCTGAAGATGGCCAAGCAGAATGGCGTGGACCGGGTTTTCGTGCATGCGTTCATGGATGGTCGCGACACACTGCCCACCAACGGCGCCGGTTATCTCGAACAACTGCAGCAGAAGATGCGCGAGTACAACTCAGGCGAGATTGCGACGGTGAACGGCCGTTACTATGCGATGGATCGCGACCGGCGCTGGGAGCGCATCGCGAAAGCTTATAACGCGATGGTCTTCGCCGACGCAGAGGGCGGCAAGTATTCCGATCCGGTGCAAGGGATGAAAGACTCCTATAACAAGAACCTGACCGACGAATTTGTTGTGCCCTTTGTCTGCACCGATAAGAGCGGCCAGCCGTTGGCCACCATTCGCGATGACGACGCTTGTATCTGCTTCAATTTTCGCGCCGATCGAGTGCGCCAGATCACGCGCGCGCTGGCGCGCAGGAGCGGCCTGAATGCGAAGTGCGGAAGCGACCTTCCGGGAGCGGCCGATCTCGACGCTACCCTGCCTCGCGATCGCACTCCCAGGAATCTGCACTACGTTTGCATGACGCAGTATGACAGGAATTTCAGCCTGCCGGTGGTGATTCCGCCGGAATCGATGGCGAACATCCTGGCCAACGTGATGGGCGGTCTCAACATGCGCAACCTGCGTGTGGCGGAGACTGAGAAGTACGCCCACGTGACATATTTTTTCAATGGTGGCGTGGAGCAGCCGTTTCCAGGCGAAGAGCGCGTGATGGTGCAATCGCCAAAGGTTGCGACCTACGATCTGAAACCGGAGATGAGCGCTGCAGGCATTGCGGATGGCGTCATAAAAGCCACGGAAGACGGCACGTTTGATGTAGTCATCGTCAACTTCGCCAACGCGGACATGGTAGGGCACTCAGGCAAGATTGAGCCCACCGTGAAAGCGGTCGAAACCGTCGACGCATGCCTGGGCCGGATCGAAGCGGTGGTGCGTGCGAAGGGCGGGGCCCTGCTGATCACTGCAGATCATGGCAATGCTGAAATGATGATCGATCCAGTGACCGGCGGTCCGCACACGGCGCATACTACGAATCCTGTGCCATTCATCGTAGTCGCGGAAGATGCTAAGCGCTTCACGTTGAGGCCGAACGGCTCGCTACGGGATATTTCACCGACCATGCTGGGAATCCTCGGAGTCGACGAGCCGAAAGAAATGACGGGAACGGATCTGCGACTGGCTCGCAAGCTCGGGTGATCATCGATCTGGTCATCTGGTGATCGGAAGGCTCATCCGCTGACCCGATCATCCGATCAGCCGATCTTTCTTCCTTCTTCCTTCATGCTACAGTTTTCTCGCGGGCAATTTTCTTCCTCCGATTCCATGGAACCACGGCTCATTTGGATCAATCTTCTGGTGAAGCTGGGAGTAGCGGCTGCCGTCTCCAGCAGCCTGGTGCGTTCCGTGGCGTTTAAGTCTCTTCTTTTTCGCGAGGAACGTTCGTTACTGCAGAAAACTTATCTGGTGCTGTGGTTCGGATTGCCGATCATGCTCGGAGTATGGATCCGATTCTCCTTCAGCAGCTTTCTCGCCGGCGATCTGAGCTTCGAGACTGCCCTTTTGCTGGGAGTAATCGGAGGCCGCTGGGCGGGCGTTCTGGGTGGAATATTGATGGCTGTGCCCGCTTTGCTGCATGCGGAGTGGGCTGCGCTGCCCTTCGGTGCGCTTTGCGGCTTCATCGCCGGCCAGTTGCGCACCATGGCGCTGGATAAGGATGATATTTGGTCATTTTCTCCTTTCATCGATCTCAGCATTTATCGCCTGATCCGCCGCAATCTGCCAACGCCGCGACTGTTCGACTGGCAGATTATGTTTTTTACCACGATCATCGGGCTGCGCTTCGTGCAGTACCAGGTGGCGCGATATTTTCCACATTCTATTTTGAGGATGGACAGCAGCAATCTGTGGGTCGAGGTGGCGATCTATGCAGCCTCGGCAATGGCCATCGGTATCGAACTTAAGGTCTTCAACAGCGTGCGCATACAGATCAAGCTAGAGGAGCAAGAGCGACTGCTGTTGCATGCGCGCATGGAGGCGCTGCAGAACCAGATCAATCCGCATTTTCTCTTTAATACTTTGAATTCGATTTCTTCCTTGGTGCGCTTCGATCCGGACACTGCGCGTGAAGTCATCTCCAAACTGGCCACCATCCTCCGGCGCTTGCTGAACAATACGGATTCTTTCGTTCCGCTGCGCGAAGAAGTGGAATTCATCGACAACTATCTCGACATCGAGGTGGTCCGGTTTGGAAACGACAAACTCCGTGTGGTCAAGGAACTCGCCCCCGAGTCCTTGGACGTCATGGTTCCCAGCATGCTTTTGCAGCCGCTGGTGGAAAACTCGATCAAGCATGGACTCTCTTCGAAGGTGGAAGGCGGGAGCATACACCTGCGCAGTCGTTTGTCCGATTCGGTTCTGGTGATTGAGGTGGAGGACGACGGGGTGGGGATGGTGGCGACTCAGACGCAGGAAGCTGAAAGTGCACGAGGAGCGGGAATCGGTATGGCCAATATTTCCGAGCGGCTTCAGGTGCTGTACGGAGATACGGCGCGGATGACAATTGATAGCCATGCCGGGAAGGGAACGCTGGTGCGAATCCGGTTGCCGCTGCTGCAGACGGCGGGAGCGGTGCCAGAGGGATTCTACGAAGAGCGCTCGACGACGCGCCGGTAAAAATCTTCGTACATTGGTACGATCCGACTGGAACAGAAACGTGCTTTTGCAACTGCGCGTGCCGCCTTGCCCATGGCCCGCAACGCACTCTCATCATTGAGAAGGTCAATGGCATAGCGAGCCATGGTGTCCACGTCGCCAACCTCGGCGAGATAGCCGCTGCTGCCGTGCTCGATGACTTCCGGCACGCCGCCGGTGCGAGTGGCAATGGGCACCACTTCACAGGCCATTGCTTCGAGGGCCGCCAAGCCGAAGGATTCCAACTCGCTCGGCATGAGAAGAATGTCGCAGATCCCCAGCTTCTCCTGCACTTCATCCTGCTTGCCGAGGAAGAGAACATCTTCGTGAATTCCTTTTTGTACCGCCAACCACTCCGCCACGGAACGGTCCGGACCGTCGCCGATCAGCAATAGCTTGGACGGAATCTGTTTGCGCACGCGATCGAAAATCTCAATCACATCGGTGACTCGTTTGACCGGCCGAAAATTGGAAAGATGCACTAGCAGACGCTCGTCCTTGGGCGCGTATTCGGCGCGCAACTCGGCGGAATTCTCACATCTGCAGTACACGTCGCAATTCACCGAGTTATAGATTACTTCGATCTCTTTATTAACGTCGAAAACGCGCATTGTACGATCGCGAAGATAGTTGGAGATGGCGGTGACTCCGTCGCTCTGGTTGATGGAGTAGCGAGTGATGGGCAGGTAAGAACGATCCAGCCCGACCAGGGTAATGTCAGTGCCATGCAGTGTAGTTACGAATGGCAGCCGGCGCCCTCGCGGACCATCGGCCAGCATTTGACGCGCCAGCAATGCGCTCACTGAGTGGGGAATGGCGTAGTGAACGTGCAGGAGATCAAGATCATATAACTGCGAGACTTCAGCCATGCGAGTGGCCAACGCGAGATCGTAGGGAGGGTAGTCGAATAATGGGTAGCGCGATACTTCGACCTCATGATAGTGAATGTTAGGTTGCTCGCCACGCAGCCGGATCGGCTGAGCGTAAGAGATGAAATGAATTTCGTGACCGCGTTGCGCCAGTTCGAGTCCGAGTTCCGTGGCCACCACGCCGCTGCCGCCGTAGGTGGGATAACAGGTGATCCCAATCTTCATTCTGCCAGGCCTGTCCCTATTATAGATTCTGTAGTTCGATGGTTGGCAATCGTAGAAGATGCAGATTCTACAGGGAACGGAGAGGTCTTTCAGCGGAATCGATCGCCGGGCTGCTCAGAGCTACTCGGGGTCTTTACCGGAATCGGGGCGTCCCTGCCCGGAAAGTCCGGGGTCCATCTTGTCGAGATGGTCTTGAAAGCGCCTTTTGGAATCATCGGGCAGACCCGCGAATTCGATCCCCATCCCCACTCCCGGATCTCGAGTGCGCACCGTGGCGGTGGCCGAGATACGCTCCTGATCGATCCAGAAATCGACCCGCAGGACGGTCGCAACGGCCAACGGCATAACTGTCTCAACATAACAGCCGTTGCCACTGATGTCAGTGGCATTGAGTCGCATGGGAGTGTTGACCCGCTCGTCGCGGAATTCGAGGGGGAATGAGATGCGGTGACGCAGGAACATTCGGCGATTGTCAGGCAGGGACGTCGGTTGGTTGAACCTTACCTCGGCAGGCAACTTGGACATCCAGGGGCACTCCTGGTCAGCCACCAACTGAACTCCTACCTGAACCTTCTTTAGTCCGCCAGCCTCCATCACCCAAACTACTTTGCAGCGAGCTTTCTTGGTTTCGTATTGAACACCGATAACGTCGCCCACCTTCAACTCATGCTCAAGTCCACAAATGCAGGCTCCGTTGACGCTGATATTTTGAGCGTTGGCGTTCTGATGGAAAGGTTGATTGTCGGCGCCCATACCCCACACACGTACGCGCAGGTCCAAGGTCGCACGTGGCGCCGCCCCCGAGGCAGACATGATAAAAGCCTCCCAACCCGTATCTTCTTATTCGTAGCCGGATCTTTCGTGTTTTTACCCGGTTATTACGTGATGATAATCCTTGGTTGGGTTTTTCTAATGTTACGAAAGTGACTAGAAAGGGCTCGGCGAGCTGTTAATTCCTGACACAAAGTTATCGGCCAGCTTCGGTCGAAATCAGTTCGCGATACGAAATCAAGGCAATGCCTTGGCGTTCCAGCAACCGCTTCGCCTCGGGCATGGTTAGAAGGCGCAATTCGGTCTCTCGCGAATCGCTCAGGCGAGTGTTGGCCTGCTGCAAGTCCGCGTCATTGTATCCCGGATGGCAAACAAATTCCCACGTGCCTTCGGGGATGATTGCCGCGATCGCGCGAAATAGTTTTTCATCAAGCGCGCCGGTGACCACGATGCCCAGAGTGCCGTCGGGAGTTACCATGCCCTGCCGTCTAGCGGCGTCGCGAAACTTGCCAGAGAGCGTGCGCAAGAGTCGCACCTCAGCGTACCGCACCCAGAGGCTAGGGCGTGCCAACAGGTCGCTAGATTTCAATGGCTTGCGCGGACCAAATGGGTTGCGCACGGCTTGTACTCCGCAGGCAAACGCAGCGCGCAGGACGGGGCGCAACACC
>DATNLE010000010.1:0-17044 GCA_035603035.1 Candidatus Acidiferrales bacterium
GAACGGCGTTCAACTTCACTGGTGGGAACGCGGGGGGGCAGTACAATTTCAACCGTTGGATCGGAGTCGCGGGGGACTCTGGCGGACGCTATGGCATGCACATCACGGGTTACAGAAACGACAACCTCCAAGGCTACGGGGCATACGGTTTTGGTTGGGCCGGTGCTTTCGTAGCGGACAAAATCAAGAATCACGCCCTTCGTGCATGTACTTGTTGGCTACGACCGTGCCAGCCTGAATGCGACCACCATCGGATACCTTCGCTTATATCTCTCGGAGATTGCAGTCGGGACTGACTGGCCCGGTGGTCTGAGCGCAGCGGTGGGCTGACCGCAGTGATGTGCACTGCAGTGTCGCATCTCTCCGTGGACTGTCGCGGGATTCGGGTATTGCTGCGGAAACTCTACCCAGCTATGGGGTCCGGGCAGACGAGTTAGGCGGGCCAAATACTCAGCGCGGTCTTGCTCAGGATCTGCTGCTGCAGCTCTTCACGCAGCGGGAGCGCCCGGAATTCATCGAGATTCTGCTTGACGTCGGGTACGCCCGGACCCGGCCAATCCGTGCCGAAGAGGGTTTTATGAGCGATCTCCTCAAGGCGCGGGAAATACTTGAGCAAGGTCTTGGGCGGAATGCCGCTAATGTCGAGATAAACGTTGGGATGACGACGAATGAGAAAGAATGCAGTCTGCATCCAGAGCGGGCGGCCACCGTGCGCCAGCAGGATTTTCAGTTTAGGGAAATCGACGGCGACATCATCCAGATAAATGGGATCGCCATATTTGTTGCGCGCCCCGGGAAAAATCGACGTACCGGTATGAAACATGACCGGCAGGTCGTTGGCCTCTGCAGCGCGGTAAATAATCTCCAGTTCCTTGATACCGTTCAAATAGTCATTCGGAAACAGAAGCTGGTGTGGAGGGTGAATTTTGATCATGCGAATTCCGAGTCGAACAATCTGTTCCATATCGGCCAGGACGTTCGTGGTATGTCGCGGATGCAGGCTTCCGCAGGAAAGCAAACGCTTCGGATCTTCCTTAACGTAGTCCGCAATAAATTGATTTACACCGCTGGTGAAGCCGATCACTTCGGGCGCAACGTAATTGATGAGGACTGCGCGATCGATGCCGCAGTCATCGAGATACTTTAAAAACGCTTTCGGCGAACGGCAGAATTCTGAAATCTGCTCGAAGTTCGCCCGTTTGTTTTTCATGAGTTCGAGCGCGTGCGGTTTGAACATCTCCATCGGCTGGATGTGAATGTGGCAGTCGGTGATCATTCGATAGCGCTCAATTGTTCGCTGCGGCTAACACCGCGCGTTTGGTAAATACCCGAATCATCTCCCGCCGGTACTCCGGTGTAAGTGCCGAGGTAGTCAGAGGTTTCGCGGTACGCGCTGCCAGGTCGCCGACCGCGTCTGCCAACACCTCGTCAACCGCTTTTCCTATCAACATTTCGCCGGCGTGTTGCAGCAGCAAGGGCGCGGGATTTACCGCCGTGATCGCGATTCGGGCGTCGGCGACGTGTCCGTTCGACCGCTTCATCGCAACCGCAACTCCGGCTAAAGGATAATCGATTGATCCCCGGACTCGCAGTTTGCGATAAATGCCGCGATAGTCTGCAGATTCTGCGGGCAAGAATACGCGGGTCACCAATTCGGTGGGCAACAGCTTCCGATAGTTTTCCCCGTCTCCGGTGTAAAAGTCTCGCAAAGAAATGCGACGCCTGCCATCGGGACCTGCGATTTCGATCTCTGCATTCAGGCAAAGAAGCGCAGGCGGCGTATCCCCGGAAAATGCGGCCCAGCACTTCGTCCCCCCAGGAGCGACATGGCAAAGATTGCCATCCTTCTTGATGCAAAAACCGCAGCCCTTCCGCCAGGTAAGCGACTGGTTGTACCACAGGCAACGGGTGTCGAGACAGATATTCCCGCCTACAGTGCCCATATTGCGCAGCACCGGCGAAGCAACCGTAGCCGCCGCTTCGGTGAGTACGGGATAGTGCTGGCGCAAGTATGTGGATTTCTCGATCGCGCTCAGGGTTGTCAGCGCGCCAATTTCTACAACGCCGTTCGTCTGCGGTCGGATTCCACGCAACTCCGAAAGCCCGCGCAAGTCCAGAACATTCGCCGGCTCAAAGAGTTTCTGCCGCATGGACGGAATCAAGTCAGTGCCACCGGCCAGCACCCGAACACTGCCCGCATGTTTCGCGAGGCAGGCAACAGCCTCTTCGATCGCCCGCGGCCGAAGCAATCGGAATTGCGGAAGGCTCAATCCGCACCTCCGGCTACGGCTGGCGTTTCGCGCCGCGCCGGATCAAGTGCATGCCGCTCCGGTCCTTTGCCCTTGAAACATAGCGCTCCGCCATGTTCGCGAAACCGCGCTGGGGCCGTGGGATCTATACCTTCGGTCAGATTTAAAGCCTTGTCGTTTCTCTTCGCTCGCAGCGCAGCCAGCACACGTTCCGGAGTGAATGGAGATTCATGCAACCGCACGCCGACTGCATCGTAAATCGCATTCGAAATTGCCGGTATGGTCGCAGCCAGCGACCCTTCGCTGCATTCCTTTGCACCAAAGGGCCCTTCCGGATCGATGCTCTCAACGATGATGGCTTCGACTTCAGGCGACTCCACTGACGATGGGCTCCGGTATTCCAGCAGGCCGGCATTCATCAGCATGCCATCTTTCCACACCATTTCTTCCGTGAGCGCCTGGCCCATCCCCATCCACACCGAGCCGATAATTTGCCCTTCCACCGAAACCGGATTCAACGCACGCCCGCAATCGTGCGCGGCCCAAACTTTGTGTACAGTAACTTCGCCGGTGTCTTCGTCCACGCTCACTTCGGCCACTTGCGCAGAATATGAGTAGGCTGGCGACGGCCCCACGCCCCCGCCCTTGTGTTTGCCGCCGCGCGCTTCCGGGGGAGGAGCGTAAGAACCAGTGCCGCTCAGCGCTCCGTGGAAATCGATCGCAGCGACAACTGCTTCCTCGAACGTCATCCACTCCTTCGGACCTTCGTCTTTTCGTTTCTGCTGCAGCGATCCCCGCAGGATCTGACCTTCCACGCGTCCGCTCACGGATGCGCCGGCTTGCGTCACTTCCACTTCTTCGGATTGATCTTTCCTAACTGCGGGGGGATTGCTTCCCTTCTTAAAGACCAGATCATCGCGGAACACGATTTCTTCGGTATCGCAATTCATCTTTTTTGCTGCCGCTGCCGCGATCCTTTTCTTCACATCCTCCGCCGCACGCAGCGTCGCGTTACCCGCCATGAATGTAACGCGGCTGGAATACGATCCAATATCGATCGGCGTGAGATCGGTGTCGGCCGCGATTACTCGAACCCGTGGCAGCGAGCAGCCCAAAACTTCGGCGGCGACCTGCGCCGTCATGGTGTCCGAGCCCTGACCAATCTCGGAGGCTCCTGTGTACACCACAACTCCACCATCGCGGTCGATCTTGATGTTCACCGTCGAGTGCGGCATATCGGAGCGGATAATCGAATTGGCCGCCCCGCTTACGTAGTGACTGCAGGCAATGCCCAAGCCGCGCCCCTTGGGAAGTTTGCCCTTGCGCAGCTTCCAGCCCGAACGCTCAACTGTTTTTTCGATGCACTCCGGCAGACCATAGCTCTGAACACGCAGGCCGTTCACCGTGATACAAGGCGGCTTGAGTAAATTGCGCTGGCGGATTTCCGCCGAATCCATTCCAATCTTCGCCGCTAGCTCATCGAGTTGCGATTCAAACGCAAAACGTACATTGACTGTCCCATGTCCGCGCATGGCGCCGCATGCAGGTTTGTTGGTCAAAACGCGATAGCCGTCATACTGAATGTGCGGAATGTCATAGAGAGCGCCCAGCAGCGCTCCGGAGTAGAGAATTGTAACCACTCCGTACGAGCAATAGGCGCCACCGTCCTGTACCACGCGCGCCTTCACCGCGGTAATGCCGCCATCATTCTTGATGCCAGTCTTCAGATCGATGATGGTCCGCGGCCGTCCGCGATGTGCCCAGAAGACCTCCTCACGCGTATAAGTGATCTTTACCGGAGCCTGCGCTTTTCGCGCCGCAACGCCAGCAATGATCTCCAGCGGAATGACTTCGCTCTTCCCGCCAAATCCTCCGCCCACCAGCGGCTTGATCACTCGGATCTGCGACATCGGCATTTCCAGCACCAGTGAGAGCTTGTGCTGCAGGTAATACGGCACTTGCGTTGAAGACCACACCGTGAGCCTTCCCAATTTTCCGGTGTGCGGATCGAGCTCGAACGAAGCCAGCGTGGAATGGGGTTCCATGGCAGCGTGCGTCACTTCATTTGCGATGAAGCGAGCTTCCGCGACATGATCAGCCTCGGCGAAACCCTTGTATGGATCGCCAAAAACGTGGTGATAGTCTTTCTCCAGATTGCCCGGCTTGTTGTCGTGAATGAGATCAGTCTGGGCCTTCATCGACTCCTCGGGGTCAAAGTATGCCGGCAGCATCTCGTACTCGACATCGATGAGCTCCAATGCTTTCTCGGCAATGGCCTCGGAAATCGCCACGACGCATGCCACGTTATCGCCGACGTAACGCACCTTGTCGAGCGCGAGAGCGTGCTCATCGTGACCAACGGGAAGAATTCCATAAGGATTCGGCGCATCTTCGCCGATGACCACGGCGGCCACGCCGTCTAGGGCTTCGGCGCGATTCGTATCGATGTGCTTAATACGCGCGTGGGGATACGGCGAATGCAGAATCTTGCCGATCAGCATTCCGGGCACGGTGAGATCGTCGGTGTATTTGCCCCCGCCCGTGGTTTTTTCCGCCGCGTCGATCATTGCGGTGGGCTTCCCGATGATGCTGAAGTTACTTTGCATTCTCGGTACTCGCTATTCGCGACTCGGTAGTGACTGCCGCTCCGCTGCAATCGCCGAACGAATCGCCGCATACATCTGGCTGTATCCCGTACAGCGGCAGAGATTGCTGCTCAAAGCCATGCGAACGTCAGCTTCCGACGGATCAGGATTCTCAGCGAGCAACGACTTTACCGTCATGATGAATCCTGGAGTGCAAAAACCGCACTGTGCTCCGCCCCAATCGCCGTAGGCCTTTTGAATCGCGGCCAAGCTACCGTGCTCGCTCACTCCTTCAACGGTGGCGATTTTCAGCCCTTCGCAGCTCGCTGCCAGCAGCGTGCAGGACATCATCGCCACACCATCGACCAGCACCGTACAGGCCCCGCACGATGATTCATCGCAGCCGCGCTTTGAGCCGGTGAGCTCCAAGTCCTGTCGCAATACGTCCAACAGCAACGCGCTTGGCTCGATGGCCAATTCGTGAGTGCGTCCGTTAACTTTGAGTTCGACAAGTTCTTTTTTCATTCTTAAGCTCTTAGCTTTTAGCACTTATGCTCGCCGGTTCGGCCAAAGGCTAGGAGCCAACCGCTGCTAGTAAACCGGCACATTCCCATCCACTGTACGAGACCATGCATCGATACCGCCGCGCATGGACTGTGCCTTTTCGAATCCCTGCTGCCGCAGCCATGCGGTCACATTCATCGAGCGCACGCCGTGATGGCAGATCACCACAATGTGATCTTTTGGATCCAGTTCCTGATGCGCCCGTGATGGAACCTCGCCCATCGGCAACAGCTTCGCTCCGACCATGTGCGCCGTCTCGAACTCCCAGGGCTCGCGGACATCGAGCAGCGTGACAGCCGCGCCCTGATCCAAGTTCATCTTCACTTCTTCAGGCGTAATCTCGTAGTCCATATCCGCTACTTCCCTGTCCACTCCGGCGCGCGCTTTTCTATAAACGCCCTGATTCCTTCTTGCGCGTCGGCCGTTTTCATCAACTCTTCCAGATAAATCTTCTCGGCGCGCGCCAGTCCCTTATCGAAGTGCATCGCATCCCACGCGTAAACCGCTTTCTTGGTCACAGCCAACGCCGCGGGACCGAGCCGGAGTAACTCTTGCAAAGTTTCGTCGACAGCGGCCGCCAACTTTTCATCCGGCACAGCATGATTGGCCAATCCCATCTGCGCGGCCACAGAGCCGCTAATCGTTCGGCCGGTCAAAATCAATTCCGCGGCGCACTTCTGTCCTACCAGCGCAGCCAAGGCTGTGCATGCCACCGGCGGATAACAGCCTAGCTTGATCTCGGGAAATCCCCACTGTGAAGAAGCGGTGGTGTAGACGATGTCGCAAACCATCGCCAGTTCAGCGCCGCCCCCGAGACAATGCCCATGCACCGCAGCGATGGTGACTTTTCTTGTGGCGACGAGGGCCCGTACTACGGCGTGGAACTTTATCAACATCTCTTCGACTCTGTCGGGGGCGTGCGCCGCCACATCGACCCCAGCCGAAAACGACTTGCCCGCGGCGCTTAGCACGACGACAGAAATATCCGAACGCACTTCGATCTCTGCCAGGGCTTGCGAGAACTCTTCCATCATCGGAATATCGATGACGTTGAGGGGAGCATTACGCAGAACGACGCTCGCGGCTGAAGAGCTGATATCGACCGCTAGACGGGCGAATTTGGATTCGATCAAAGCAGTTGCCATGTTGCGTTCCGTAAACTTGTTTCGATGTCGACTAAGAGTCGACTCAAAGATTTATTGCCGACTTGCGGACTTCGCCGATGCTGGCCAGCGGATCGCGCGCGCCGGCTTTCTCGGCAATCCACTTTTTTTCATTGGCAATGATTTCCAGCAGAAGCTTCTTGTCTTCCGCCGACGGCATGTTCTCTTTCAGGTGTTCTTCATAGGCGCGGTCATCGAGCGGCTCGCCGGTCTGCGCGTGGAACTTCTGCGCCTTCCAGCGTCCAATCTCACGATTGAACTTGATGTTCGGAGCGTACAGCTTCGCCTGCCCTGGCTTTAAAGAACCATTGAAGCGCTCGATCAGACCTGCCACTTCGTTGCGATATAGGTTGCGGTTGTAATCATTCAAATCGTCGAGGTCTGGAGCCTGCTCATTCTTCGGCTCATCGTACCGTCCCTTGACGCCCCACACATAGGCCCAGTGCGCCGACGAAGAGTGGTCGGTGCCGAATAAATCGTAGGAACTCGAAATCCACTTGTTGAGATATTTCTGAATCAGCCAGCCCGGAATCACACCTGCCTCCACAATGCGGCGCAGGCCATCATTCCCCGTGCCCATGTGAAAAGCCTCTTCACGCAACATGTAGGACATGGACCGCCCGAGCGGTGCGAAAGCGGAATACTTCAACATTTGCAACTGGAACTTTCCGTCGCGATCGACGAAGTCGGTGTAGGTAAAAAAATCCATCCAGTTATCGACATCGACGTTGAATGCGCCCAGCAGCCGCTTGTTGTCGAAAGCCCGGCGCTCGAGCATTTTTTGCGCCTCGACTTTGCCCGAATAGCCGAAGTGATCCACCAACAGCGCGCACATCTGCCAGCCGTGCCGCATTTCCTCAATCATGACTCGAGTAATCGCGCGGCGGTCCCAATCGGTAGGAGCATTCTCCAACAGGTTGCGTTGCTGCTCGACGCTGGCGAATTCGGTATCACCCTGATACACAATCATATTCATGAGTGCATCGCGCATTTGTTGCGTTGGAATCTGCCGCAGGTTCTCCCACTTGCGCCGGCCTTTGTACGATCCGAATTCAATCTCCTCGGTATCGATCGCACCGTAGAGCGTGTCGAAATGAAACGCTTCAATATCCCGAGTGTTGACGCCGATGTCTTTTCGCCAATCGTTGAACATGCCTTCCCAGTCACTGAAGGTTCCGATTTTTGCTACTTTTCCAGGCATAATGCCACTCCTAAAACATATTCAGCCAAACTGTTTTGGCTCCGTGAACTTCTCAATTGCGTCGATGCCAAGCTCGCGTCAGAATTCGCAGGAAGCGTTTATTCTTCCCGTAGCGCCGCGGTCTCGCCGGCCGTCGGGCGGCGTGCGGAGCGCCCTCTCGGTACCGGGCACTCGCTCTACTTGGCCTTGAACACCGCCGGCCGCTTTTCCACGTACGCAGCCAGACCTTCCTTCGCATCTTCACTCTGGAAAAGAATTTGCTGGTTCTCGCGCTCCACCGCCAGCGCTGACTCCATCGGAATTTCCCATCCTGTCTGCACTGCGCGCTTGATCCGTCCCACGGCCTTCGCGGCCTTGTTGGGCGGACAGAACTGCTTGGCGTACTCCATCATGTTTTCCATGAACCCGTCGCGTTCGTAGATATCGTTGATAATGCCGAGTTCTTGCGCCTCTTCGAATGAGAAAGTGTTGCCCGTGACCATCAGTTCAATGGCCTTGCTCTTCCCTACCAGCCGCGAGAGGCGTTGTGTGCCACCAGTTCCGGGAAGCACGCCCAGATTCACTTCCGGCAGGCCGATCTTTCCCGCGTCCTTGCGTGCGATGCGGATGTCTGCCGCCATCGCAATTTCCAGGCCGCCGCCCACACAATGTCCATTGATCGCCGCAATCACCAGCTTGGGCGTGTGTTCCAGGCGCAGTAGCATTTCATTGGCGTGCAGACAGAAGTAATATTTGAAGGTCGGATCGACGCTCGACAGCATTTTTATATTGGCGCCTGCCGAAAAGAATTTGTCACCGGCGCCGGTCAGCAAAATGACATGAACATCATTCTCCATGCGCGCCCGGAGAATGGCCTCATCGAGCTGCCGGTTCATCTCGTAGGTGTAAGTGTTAGCGGGAGGATCGCACATCTCGATCACCGCTACGCCGCCCTCGGTGCGGTAATTGACAAGCTGCTTGGTGGTTTCGCCGGTCGCCGGCTGCATTGTGGTCGCCATGTTGTAACTCCTTATTTCTTCCTCTTTATCGGTAATTTGTAATCCAATAATCTCTGGCCAGTGCCCTTGGTTTCGAGGGAAGTATTACTATCCCTGCTCAGCGCCCATCCTTGCGCACCTTAGGAGCATTCATCACCCCGCTCAGAAAAATGTCGCTCATCTCGCGCGCGAGTTGCTCGGCATCGGCATCAACCCGCGGGTTGTGCCAGGTATAAATCCAGTTCATCATGCCGAACAAACTGAGGACCGCGATGCGGGTGGTGAACTGCAACCCAAATTCTCTTTTCAAATCATCGAGCAAACCTATACAGATCCGGTAGTACTGGCGTTTGATCGCTGCCACTTCCGAGGCAAAACCGTTTTTCAAAGCGTCCGCTTCATGCGACAGAACTTTCATGCTCGCCGGGTTCGCGAGAAAATATTCCAGGTGATTCAATATGAAGATGCGGATTTGCTGTTCCGGCTCGCTCACTCCCTGCAAACGCGCTTTCAGCCTTTGCACGATGGTTGTGAACGTGTGCTTCTGAATCAGAAAAAGCAAGCGTTCTTTTGATTCGAAGTAGTAATAAAGCCCAGCCAAAGACATTC
The DNA here is from genome assembly GCA_035603035.1 of Candidatus Acidiferrales bacterium. GTDB lineage: Bacteria > Acidobacteriota > Terriglobia > Terriglobales > Acidobacteriaceae > Sulfotelmatobacter. Next base: position 9,349 of record DATNLE010000010.1, read on the forward strand.
CACTGGCGCGCGAAAGGTCACGCATGGAAGCGCCCTCGTATCCTTTTTCGCAGAAGACGTTCGTAGCGTGGATGAGAATTTCCGACAATCGGCGGTCAAAGCGCGTGGCCGGCTGCGTCAAGGCGCGAGGGTGGCGGGTGGAAACCCGCCTTGCCGTTGAAGGACTAGCCATAAGCCCGAACAAGCCTCATTCGAACGTTCGTTCGGATCCAGTATACGGCAAAGCGATCGAGATCACAAGCCGCGGTGGATTTCAGGGATTTCAGTTCCGTACATCCGCCAGCCGTCGCTCTATGTCGCTTTTCGCTTCGCCCGTCAGTGGCAACAACGGCAGCCGAACCGAACCGCCGAAGTAGCCGTTGAAGTCCATGCCGTACTTCACGCCAGGGACGCCGAGCTCGCCCACCACGAGCTGGGCCGCGTTAGCGATACGCTCCTGCTTCAGCCGCGCTAACTCTGCATCGTTCTCTTTCCATGCCGCATAAATCTCATAACATGCCGTGGGAGCAACGCAGGCGAAAGCCAGAATCGCCCCCGCCGCTCCCGCATCGAGCGACGGATGCAGCTTCTGCGCTGCGCCCACCAGCACCTGGAATCCCACTTCTTTCTGCCGGGTTTTCATTTTGCCGACAACTGTCACTGCGGTGGAAGAAGGCTTTGGCGGCAATGACGAACTCGCCGCCCCAACCTGAACCAATTCCCCGCCCTCGGCATTTGAGCGTGAGGCCGCCGCCGCGTGCATGCGCGGCGTGATCGCTTCAAACGTCTCAGTTACGGTGGCGCTACGCAGGATTTGCCGCGTGCCTTCCACCATCGTACGGACTTTTTCCACGTCGCCGCTCGATTCCTTGATCCCGATCAGATTCGGATGCTCCGCCAATTCGATCACCAGCTCCGCGGGAATGTCGTAGCCGGTAGCCTGCGGAAAGTTGTAAATCATCACCGGCAACGGCGATTGGTCTGCCACCGTCCGGTAAAAAGCAAGAATGTTGTCCGGCTGCATCTGCTTCTTGTAATAGTGCGGCGTACGCACCATGGCGACGTCGTATCCGAGTTCGGCGGCGTACTCGGTAAGCCGCAGCGTCTCGAGGGCCGACTCGATCCCGGTGCCGGCGATCAAGACTTTGCTTGCCGCAGCCGCCTCGCGCGCGGACTTCAGTACGTCGCGTCGCTCCTGATCGGAAAGCAGAATGGCCTCGCCCGTCGAGCCGAGCACGACGATGCCAGCACAAGGCGTGCGCGAGTAGCGTTCAACATTGCTCTCAAGCTTTTTGAAGTAGACGTTGCCGTCAGGATAGAACGGCGTGGTGATAGGAGGAAAAATACCTTGCAGTAGCATATTTAATTCTAACCAGAAAGCGGCGAATATACGAGAGACACCTCACAGAAACTTAGGCTCCGGTACGGCTCCGAGGCGAACCGGCACCCAACTGGTCGCAATTGTCCCGGCCCGCGCTAATCTGGCGATTCGCAAAATTCTGCATGCCAATACCGTTCACGGCGAGGCGCTTGTTGGCGGGTCTATTCCAAGAAAAGCTCCGGTGTGAGTCATAGCCATTGTCCAGCGCGCTACGACCTTATCATCCTGCCGATCGCCTGCTTGCATCGATGACTTCCTCGCGGCCTTGGTTCCAGACCTCCTCGAACCACTTCCGGATCAGAACTCCCTATTGGTAGACCGCTTTCTGATTCCAGTCGTCAGTTAATGTCGAACGGCGGTTCTGTCCGCGTGCAGCTGCTGCAAGGCCCGTATATTAATTTCGCCGCGCTGAAGTGCCGCGATCCCTTCCGCCGCCGCCCGCGCGGCCGAAAGCGTCGTAACGGTGGGGATACGCGCAGTCACTGCCGCACGCCGGATCGCCCTCTCGTCAAACCATGGCTCCAGCCCGGTGGGGGTATTAATGATGAGATGGATACTCTGGCCCTTGATCAAATCCACCACGTTCGGACGGCCTTCTTTCACTTTGTACACGCGCTCCACTCTCATGCCTGCGGCCTCAATCACATCCCCCGTGCCGGAGGTAGCGACCAGCTTGAAACCCATATCCACAAACTTACGCGCAACTTCCGCAGCGTGGCGTTTGTCATGGTCGGTCACGCTGATAAAGACGGTGCCTTGAGTCGGCAACTTCTGGCCGGCAGCCAATTGCGCCTTGCCGAACGCCTCGCCGAAGCTGTCGCCCACGCCCATCACTTCGCCAGTGGACTTCATCTCTGGCCCCAGCACCGTATCGACGCCCGGAAACTTATTCCACGGAAACACTGGCGACTTCACGTAGTAACAGCTTCCGGTATCGAGATCGGCTCGGCGTTCGATATTTCCTGGGAGAAATTCGCGCAGCTTGCGCCCCGTCATCAACCGTGCCGCAATCTTCGCCATCGGCACGCCGGTCGCCTTCGAAACATAGGGCACCGTGCGCGAAGCGCGCGGATTCACTTCGAGGACGTAAACCGTTCCACCCTCCGAGCCGCCGTTGCCCCGGGGAAGGGCGAACTGAATATTCATCAGCCCCACCACCTTCAGCGCCCGCGCTAACTTGAAGGTGTAATCGCGCATGCGTTCCATCAGTGGCTGGGGAATATCCACTGCCGGCAGCACGCACGAAGAATCGCCGGAGTGAATGCCGGCCTCTTCGATATGTTGCATGATTCCTCCGATCACGACGTCTTCGCCGTCGGAGAGTGCGTCCACATCCACTTCAATCGCATCTTCGAGGAAGTGATCGATCAGCACGGGGCGGTCATGCGAGTACTCAACCGCTTCCTTCATGTACCGAACCACAGACTCCTCGTCGTAGGCAATCACCATGGCGCGACCGCCCAACACGTAAGAGGGTCGCACCACCACTGGATATTCCACGCGCTTGGCGCCTTCAATGGCTTCTTCGAGCGAGGTGGCCATCACTCCTGCGGCTTGCGGAATTTCCAATTCTTCGAGGAGCTTGTTGAAGTGCTTGCGATCTTCAGCCAGGTCGATTGACTCGGGCGAGGTGCCGATAATGTTCACGCCAGCGGCCTTTAGCGGCAGAGCAAGATTCAGCGGCGTCTGCCCTCCGAACTGGACGATCACGCCGCACGCGGCACCTTTCGAGGTCTCGTGCTGATAGATCGCCCACACATCTTCGAACGTGAGCGGCTCGAAGTAGAGACGATCGCTGGTGTCATAGTCGGTGGAGACCGTCTCAGGATTGCAGTTAATCATGATCGTCTCGTAACCATCTTCGTGCAGCGCAAATGATGCGTGACAGCAGCAGTAGTCGAATTCAATTCCCTGCCCGATGCGGTTTGGCCCGCTGCCCAGGATGACAATTTTCTTTTTATCGGTGGGCGCGGCTTCGTCTTCATCCTCGTAAGTCGAGTAAAGATAGGGCGTGAAACTTTCGAATTCTGCCGCGCACGTGTCGACGCGCTTGTATACGGGCAAGACGCCGTGCTTCTTACGCAGATGCCGAACTTTTTCCTGCCCCTCCAGCCGCCAGACGCTTGCCAGCCGCCCGTCCGAGAAGCCCATGCGCTTTGCGTCGCGCAACACTTCGGTTGGAATCGATTCGATCGGATGCTTCTCCAGTTCAAGCTGCATGTCATTAATTTCTTTGAGCTGGTAGAGGAACCACGGATCCATCGAGGTCATCTTAGCGATCTGCTTTACCGTGTGCCCTTGCCGCAGAGCGTACTGGACGTACGCAAGGCGCTCCGGATGCGGCGTCACTAAGCGTTGGGTCAGGATTTTGGGCTCAATCTTGTCACCGCCCACCCGCTTTCCGGTATCGAGCGAGCGTATGCCTTTCATCAGCGCCTCTTTGAAGGTACGTCCGATCGCCATCACTTCGCCGACCGACTTCATCTGCACCCCAAGGCTCTCATCCGCGCCCGGGAATTTTTCGAACTGCCACTTCGGAATTTTCACGACAACATAGTCGAGCGTCGGCTCGAAACATGCCGGAGTCTTGCGCGTGATGTCGTTGGGAATTTCGTCCAGCGTGTAGCCCACGGCAAGCTTCGCGGCAATCTTCGCAATCGGAAATCCCGTGGCCTTCGAGGCGAGCGCCGATGAGCGGGAGACGCGCGGATTCATCTCGATCACAACCATGCGCCCGGTCTCGGGATTCACTCCGAACTGAATATTCGATCCACCCGTATCCACGCCGATCTCGCGGATCACGGCGATCGACGCGTCGCGCATGGCCTGGTACTCGCGATCGGTCAGCGTCTGCGCTGGGGCAACGGTGATCGAATCGCCGGTGTGCACGCCCATCGGATCGAAGTTCTCGATGGAACAAATAATGATGACGTTATCTTTGGTGTCGCGCATCACCTCGAGCTCAAATTCCTTCCACCCCAGCACCGACTCCTCAATCAGCGCCTCGTGCACAGGAGACATATCCAACCCGCGGGTCAGCACCTCGAGAAGCTCTTCGCGGTTATAGGCGATGCCGCCGCCGGAGCCTCCCAGCGTGAACGACGGCCGCACGATTACGGGAAAGCCAATCTTGCCCGCGAATTCCAGCCCATCTTTTGTGCTGTTCACCAGCGCCGACTTGGGCACATCGAGCCCGATCTTCTGCATCGCGTCTTTGAAGAACAGACGGTCTTCGGCTTTCTTAATGGCCGCGACGTTCGCACCAATCAGGCTCACATCATATTTTTCCAGAACGCCGCCGTCAGAAAGTTCGATTGCCAAATTGAGCGCAGTCTGTCCGCCCACCGTAGGTAGTACCGCAAAACCGGTGCCTGGCGATAGTTCCCGCTCGATGCGGATAATCTCTTCCAGATACTCAAGCGTCATGGGCTCGATGTAAGTGCGGTCTGCGATTTCCGGGTCGGTCATGATGGTCGCTGGATTCGAGTTAGCCAGCACCACTTCATAGCCCTCAGACTTGAGCGCCTTGCAAGCCTGCGTGCCGGAGTAATCGAATTCCGCCGACTGCCCAATGACGATGGGGCCGGAGCCGACGATCAGGATTTTCGAGATGTCAGTGCGTTTGGGCATTGGTTATTGAATAGGACAACCGACGAACGGTTTCTCAGTCGGGTTCGCTTGCAAGACGAGATTGATTTCGCAGTCTCGCCTTCACGACAAAACACCCTTAGCGGCGGCTTCAAGCCTCGATTCGGAGCGGGCAGGAAGCGGTACCTGCCGACATCCCCAACTCCCAGATCAAAATGCCCATCTTTATTCGTAGAGATGGCATTCGTAGAGATGGCGCGGTACAAAACAAACTTTTCCTGCTCCTCCGCCCTTTTCAAAACAATCTTCGAATTCACGAACTGCGCGCCGCTTGACTCCTTCAACTGTCCTGCAGCGTGAATCTTTCCCTTGAGTTCGAAATTGGAGCGGACGAATTCTTCACTGCACGGAATCTGTGCGGGCCCCGTTTCCATTTGGGCAAACGCAGCGTTCGCAAACAACACCACCGCGGCAACTATTCTCATTAAGGCCAAATCGTAGCTGTTCGCTGGCCACGCCCTTCTCACCCCTGCCACTCCTCCATCATCTTCACGAAATCTTTGAACAAATAATGCGAATCATGCGGCCCGGGCGCGGCCTCGGGGTGATACTGCACGCTGAACAGCGGCAGATTGCGATGCCGCAAGCCTTCCAAAGTTTGGTCGTTCAGATCAATGTGCGTCAGCTCTACTTCGCTCTCAGGCAACGAATCCGGATCCACGGCAAAGTTATGGTTGTGGGCGGTGATTTCAATCTTTCCCGTGTTCAACTGCTTCACCGGATGATTCCCGCCGTGGTGGCCGAACTTCAGCTTGAAAGTTTTTCCGCCGAGCGCGATGCCGGTAAGCTGGTGCCCCAAGCAAATCCCAAAGATGGGCTGCCGTCCCATAAGGCGCCTTATCGAATCGACCGCATAGGTGCACGGCTCCGGATCGCCCGGGCCATTCGACAAGAAAACTCCATCCGGTTTTAAGGCCAGTACATCTTCGGCCAGAGTCTGCGCCGGCACTACCGTGACGCGACACCCTTCTCCTCGTAACTTACGTAGAATGTTCTGTTTGATCCCAAAGTCGTAAGCTACTACATGAAACCGTGCAGGCTCGTCCTTCACCCCGACCATAGCCACCGGCTCGTGGGAACGCTCGCCCACTTCCCATACGTAAGACCGCTTGGTGCTGACTTCTTTGGCCAGGTCAGTGCCATCCATTTTCGGAATCGATCGAGCCTTGGCCACGAGTTTGTCGGTATCGCTCTCGAGAGTAGAAACCACCCCACGCATCACGCCGTGGTCGCGCAGATGCCGCACCAGGCAACGCGTGTCGATATCGGAAAGCACGGGCACCTTAAACTGTTCCAGGTACTCCTCGGTCACTTGCTGCGAGCGCCAGTTCGAGCTCACTTTCGAGAATTCGCGGACGATCACCCCTTCGATCCACGGACGGGTGGCTTCGTTATCTTCCTGGTTGGTTCCGTAGTTGCCGATCTGAGGATTGGTCAGGACGACGATTTGTCCCGAGTAGGAGGGGTCGGTGAAAATTTCCTGGTAGCCAGTGATGGAAGTATTAAAAACGACTTCGCCGTAGCATTCGCCTTTGGCGCCGTAGCCTTTGCCTCGGAAGATTTTGCCATCTTCCAGCGCAAGGATTGCCTGCATTCTCGCTCCAATGTATGGATCTGCAGAATTTTATCAGGGATTAAGGTCAGGGCCAAGCACGGAACTCAGTCTGGGTGTGGAAATCTCGCGTATTCGGAATTCATAGGGTGCGGCAAGCCTGAGTCTAGCGAACTCTTCCCAGCTTATCCATGGGCCAATATCCAAACACAGCCTTGCCGTAGATATAACTTTGATTCACTGGGCCGAAATCGCGGCTGTCGTTCGACATCGAGCGATGATCTCCGAGCACGAGATAACACTGCGGTGGCACGACCGTCTCCGGATATGACCGCGAGTCGGCGTAGGCGGGCGGCACGTAATCCTCATCCAAAGCCTCGCCGTTCACATACACCTGGCCGCCATCGATGCGAATGCGATCTCCAGCCACCCCAATCACTCGCTTGATATAGCTTTTCGATGGGTCGCGCGGATAACGGAATACGACTATATCGCCCCGCGAAATCGGTTCCAGCCGGTACACGAACTTGTTGACGAAGATTCGCTCCTGATCTTCGAGGGACGGCATCATGCTGGTGCCTTCGACTTTCACCGGCTGATAGATGAAGACAATAATGAATGCGGAAATCGCCAGTGAAATAATCAGGTCACGTAACCACACTCCCAAAGCTGGACGCAGGCGTGCTCCCGCATCCGCCACTACGCCCTGTGTTGCCACCGGAAGTGGCGGCACGGCTGACGTCTCTGTTCCTGGGTTTTGTGTCTGTGACATGCGATTCTTATTGTATACAGATCACCCCACGGCCGACACTTTAGCGCCTTTTCCTTGATGCTACTCCTCAGTCAGTTCGGTGCTGCCGGGGGGCGTCTCGCCCCAATTCCGAAAGCAGGATAAAATGAAGTCTCAGGAGATATCTATGGCAGTGACCCGATTCTTTCGGCACAAGTTTGTCCACCGCGCTGTTACTCTCGCCTTACTTTTATTCGTGACCATGACCATGACCTCGCTTTGGGCGGCCCCTCAGGAGGAAGAAGGATCGGGCATTCCCGCTTACAACGCCGGCCCTCCACCCAAAGGAACCAAACTCCCTGCAATCCTTACGAAGGATCAACTTTGGGGAGCGGATGCGCAGTAT
>DATNLE010000019.1:0-11764 GCA_035603035.1 Candidatus Acidiferrales bacterium
TTTCGTTGGGGCAGAACTTCACGGATGTGAAACCTAGCCCGCAACAGGTCGCTTGGCAGGATCTGGAAATGGGCGCACTGATCCATTTTGGCCCAAACACATTCATGGATCGGGAGTGGGGTGACGGTACCGCGGACCCCGCGGTTTTCAATCCCTCTAACCTGGATCCCGAACAGTGGATGAGAGCCGCCAAGTCCGCTGGCATTCGGTATGTAGTCCTGGTTGCTAAACATCATGACGGCTTCTGCCTGTGGCCAACCGCGAAGACCCAGTACAGCATCAGGTCCAGCCCTTGGAAAGGAGGCCACGGAGATCTGGTCCGCGAGGTTGCGGTGGCTGCTCGCAAAAATGGATTGAAGTTTGGAGTCTATCTCTCTCCCTGGGATCGCCACGAGCCCACATATAAGGACAGCGCTGCCTATGATGGTTACTACCTAGCTTTGTTGAACGAATTATCCACCAGCTACGGTGAGCTGGTCGAGTTTTGGCTGGATGGCGCCGGGAGCGCAGGTCACGTGTATGACTTCGATCGCTATGTCGATAACCTGCGGGTGTATCAACCTAATACCATGATCTTTGCGGACGCCGCTTTGCTTAAGTATGGGGACATACGCTGGGTTGGAAACGAAGATGGCAATGTGTCGGAAGACAATTGGAACGTACTAGATCTGCACGGCTACCTCCGCTATCGTCCGGCGGAGTCAGACACTCCGCTGCGCAAGATGCACTGGTTCTGGCATCGGAATGACGAGTCGAGTGTAAAATCCGTCAGCGAACTTATGGATACGTACAATCGAACGGTGGGACGCGGAGCACAGCTGATGATTGGCCTTGCGCCGGATCGCCGCGGCCTGCTCCCCGACTCGGACGTGAAGCGCCTGGCGGAGTTCGGCGAGACTCTCAGCTCGATCTACGCGCTGCAGAACAATCTTGCTGGCCGTGCCACCAATGCTTCGGCCTATCATGCGGCTCTTGATTCCGATCCCGATACCGTGTGGTCACCGTCGGAGGGATCTCATGCGGCAACGATCGACTTGACGTTCTCCCATCCCATTAGTTTCGATCGTGCTTTGACCATGGAATGGCTCGTGGATGGACAGAAGGTGCAGACCTACGCAATCCAAGTCATAGATGGCGGCAAATGGAAGACACTCCATTCGGGAACGACGATTGGTCACAAGAAGATTGATCTCTTCCCTCGCACAAGTGCACAACACGTGCGCCTCAACATTATCTCTGCTTCCGCCACCCCACGTATTCGGGAGTTCCAGTTGTTCGACGGAGCGCGGACAAATTCACCCGGCCGTAATGCAAATCCAAGGGGCGCCCCTGCGTTCTAGCGGCTCATTTCTTCACTTGGTCGAGAACTCGGAAATTGAAACGTCTGCTTTCCATTCAAGCAGAATACTGCCCGCCAAGTGGCGAGGAGGTACCAGGTCCGGCGAGGACGGAAGGCAACGTTCGAGTTGATGGAGCGATGTGTGCACTTCATTTCCCTGGACGACCTCAAGGCCAACAAACAGGCCTTAGGCCGCAGCAGCGACCTCAAGACCTGAAGCACGTCAGGTGAGGGCCCAGACAGAATGAAGGTGGTTATTTCCCTGCACCAGGATTCCGACCATCTAATTTCAAGCTTCCGGCCGCGGACCGGGAACCGCGTTAGCCAATTACTACATGGTAGGCGACTTGTCTTAGCTTAGAGGCCAAGCTCGGATATCGGTTCCCTCCTCATCAAAAACCTCCGATGCCTGTTGCTCGCAGGCCGACCGCAATCACCAGCAAAACTTCCGCCGAGCCGACTTGCACTGAGACTTATCGTTACCGATTCAAAATCACAGAGAGGGTTCGAGCAATCAGAGACCGGATCAGACACCCGTCCAGTACGCCGCTAATCCTTCACTTGGGGAGCCGAAGCCGCGCGCGCAGGCCGCCCATAGGGGAGTCTTCCAACGAGAAAGTCCCTTCGTAGAGTTCCACGAGATCACGGACGATTGCTAGTCCAAGGCCCGAGCCAGGCGCCACTTCGTCAGCGCGTACGCCGCGCTGCAGTACTGCGTCGCGCATGGAGGCGTCCAGGCCTGACCCATCGTCATCCACGGTCATAACAACTGCGCCATCTTCCTGCGTGGACTGTATCTTGACCCTGGACTTTGCCCACTTACATGCATTGTCAAGAAGATTGCCTAACATTTCTTCTAAATCCTCCTGGTGGCCGCGAATGACGTCCCCGGGCGGAACATCCACTTGAATTGCGAGCCCGCGAGCGGCGTAGATTCGAAGCAAGGTACGCGTCAGGCCTTCCACAGAAGGCAGGACAGGACAGCGAGCGCCCGGCACGTTGCCGGAACCGGCGGCACGGGCATGCGCCAGATGAAACTCAATCTGCCTGCGCATTTTTTCCACCTGCTGGCCGATCGTGGCCGCCATTTCCTGCTGTCCGGCAGCATCAGCCCGGTCGGCTTCCTGGGCCAGTACAGCCAGCGGAGTTTTCAATCCATGCGCGAGGTCACCTGCTTTTGCCAACGCCCGCCGGACCGTTCGCTCACGGTGTTCCAATAAGGAATTAAGATCGTTCACCAACGGTTGCACTTCGATCGGATAAGCTCCTTCAACCCTGCGGTTGGAGCCGTCACGCACGCCCGATAATTGTCGGCGCAGCCGACTAAGCGGCCGGAGTCCGGCACGTACTTGCAAAATTCCTCCCAACATGCAGAGAAATGCGAAAACCAGAGTTGTTGTTGGATCAACGCGTAGGATAACAACTCGGCTGGCTGGTTGCGTTTGGTGGTGCACAGTACTGAATATCAAATGTACGAGTGGGACCAGCCCTAAGGTCCAGAGAAAAGCGCCCAAGAGAATGCGCCAGCGGAAAGAGTGCAACCAGTTCATGAATGAGCCTTCATGCGATAACCGAGCCCTCGCACGGTCTCAATGACTGAAGCACCCAGCTTGCGCCGCAGGCGGGCGATAAACACTTCAACCGTGTTCGAATCGCGGTCAAAGCTCTGGGAATAGATGTGCTCGATGAGCTCGCCTTGGGAGACCAAGCGATGACTATGGTGCATAAGGTAGGAAAGCACGCGAAATTCATGGCTGGTCAGCTTCACTTCCGCGCCATCCAGAGTCACTTTGCCCGATCGCGGATCGAGCACAAGCGGACCGCAGCGAAGTTCAGGATTGACTTGCCCGCTCGACCGCCGGATGAGGGCGCGCAGTCGTGCCAGCAATTCTTCCATGCGGAACGGTTTAGCCATGTAATCATCGGCGCCGCTGTCAATCCCCAATACCTTTTCATGCCAGCTTCCTCGCGCTGTCAGCACCAGCACAGGCATAGCCTCGCCGGCTTCGCGCCAACGGCGCAACAAAGTCAACCCGTCAACTTTGGGAAGCCCTAAATCCAAAACCACGGCGTCGTAGCGCTCATCTTGCCCCAGCAGGTCTGCGCGCTCGCCATCGCCGGCATGATCTACTGCGTAACCTGCCCGGAGAAGCGCGGCGATGAGCTGCTTTGCCAGTGACGCCTCGTCCTCCACGACAAGCACTCTCACGTCTGCTCCCAGTCTAAGGAGACTAAAGCTAACCTGAACGGCGGCTGAACAACACGTTCAGCGGCCATTCAGGCATGACGCCATACTCTGTCCACATGATCAACCTACAACATGTGACCAAGACCTACTGTACGCCGGCCGGAGACTACGCCGCACTGCGCGATGTTGATTTGGAAATCGGAGCCGGCGAGTTCGTGGCGATTGCCGGAAAATCAGGAAGCGGCAAATCAACGCTGTTGAACATGATGGGAGGCATAGACCGCCCCTCCTCCGGCTCGGTTGAGGTGGATGGCACGGCTATTCACGAGTTTGGTGAGAACAAACTGGCGGCGTGGCGCGGGCGCAGCGTCGGATTCGTTTTCCAGTTCTTTCAATTGTTGCCCACTTTGACCATCGCCGAAAACGTGATGCTGCCAATGGATTTTTGCCATACCTTTCCAGTAAAAGAGCGACGAAAGCGCGCGTTTGATCTCTTAGACCGTGTTGGCATTGCCCTGCACGCAGACAAGCTGCCGTCTGCGCTTTCGGGAGGCGAGCAGCAGCGCGCCGCGATTGCGCGAGCGCTGGCCAACCGTCCGACCGTCATTCTTGCCGACGAGCCCACCGGGAACCTGGATTCCTCAACGTCGGCTGAGGTTCTCGCCTTATTTCGAGAACTGGCAAGTTCGGGCACAACCGTCGTGATAGCCACCCACGAGCGCGACATTGCGTGTGTCGTCGACCGAAGGATCGAAGTGGCGGACGGCGTCCTGATGACCTCTGTAACAGCAATGTCAGCGCGGGAAGTCCGTCAATGACAACGCCATGGCGAAAAACCATCCGTGATTTTCAGCAGGAGAGTACGCGCACAGTTCTGGTGATTGCGGCCATCGCCATTGGGATGGTCGGATTTACTGCGGTTCTTTCCACGTATGCGGTGCTTACCCGTGAGATCAACAAAGGATATCTCGCCAGCAACCCGGCCTCTGCCACTTTGGAAACGGATGCGGTCGACGACGCTCTGGTTAGCGCGGTCCTCTCCGATCACCAGATCAGCGAGGCGGAGGCGCGCAGGGCCCTGTACGGCTCAATCAAGACCGGACCAGTGCAATGGCACGACCTCACTCTGTTTGTAATCAAAGACTACGGGAACATACGCATTAGCAAGCTGACGCCGGACCATGGCGCCTGGCCTCCGAAGACGGGCGAGATGCTTATCGAAAGAGATGCGTTTCACGTCGCAGGATTGCAAATCGGCGACACCGCGACCATCCGGATAGGGCAGGGCAAAGAACAGAGTCTGAGGGTAAGTGGCCGCGTGCACGATGTCGGCCCAGCCCAGGCGCGCATGGAAAATACCGTCTACGGCTATATAACGCTCGATACCCTTTCCCAATTGGGAGAACAACCCTACCTGGACGAGTTAAAGATTCTGGTTGCTGAGAATCGCTTTGACGAACAACATGTGCGCGACGTTACTGCCCATGTCAAGAAACTGATAGAGGGTCGCGGGCATCCCGTTCGTGGAGTCGACGTACCCCGGCCCGGGAAACACCCCCATGCCGATCTAATGGATGGCTTTCTCTTGGCCATGGCGAGCTTCGGTCTGTTCGTGCTGGCGATGAGTGGAGTTCTTGTGGTCAACCTGCTCATGGCGATCATGGCTGCGCAAGTTCGCCAGATCGGCGTCATGAAAGCAATTGGCGGCAGTCGTGGACAGGTCGCGTGCATCTACTTTGCACAAGCGCTGCTGCTGGGAACTGCCGCAACTGTTTTAGCGCTTCCGCTCGGAATGCTGGCAAGCCGCACGCTATGCCGGCCCTTCGGCGCGTTCCTCAATTTTGATATCACCAGTTTTGCCGTTCCCTTTTGGGTTTATGGGCTTGCGTTCTCCGTTGGTATCGTGATGCCGCTTTTGGCTGCGGCCTGGCCCATCTGGGAAGGAAGCGCAATTTCCGTTCGCGAGGGCCTGGCTGCCTGGGGAGTCTGCCAGAAGGCATTCGGAGTCGGTATTTTTGATCGCGCCCTGGCGAGGATCGGCGGAAATCTGCGCCCGCTTCTGCTGTCGATTCGCAACAGCTTTCGCAGACGCACGCGGCTGGTACTGACCATGCTAACCCTGGCGGTGAGCGGCCTCTTTTTTATGTCCGCCCTCAATATACGCAGTTCAATGAGTAACACTCTCGACCGTAGCTTTGCTTTACGCAAATACGATCTTCAGATTTTCTTGGGAGATATGTATCCCTCGGAGCAGATCGACCGCGCCATACGAAAAACTCCGGGGGTTGTCAGGGCGGAAAGCTGGTTCACATCAGGAGCTTCCATTCCGGCCAAAGATGCACGGGAAGGCGACGATTCGCTCGACACTCTGAGTTTTCCCCTCATCGCTTTGCCTGAGAATTCAAAAGCGATTGACCTGGAGATCGTCGAAGGCAGAAACCTGCTGCCCGGAGACGTAGACGCGCTCGTGATTAACACTACCTTGGCCGAAGAATCACAAATCCGAGCGGGCAACACGATCACCCTGCGTTTCAAGCGGGGGCTGACCTCATGGCACGTGGTGGGTATTGCCCGCGAACCTTTTCTCCCTCCGACGGCTTATATACCTCAGGCATTTATAGACCAGCGCTATCCGGCAATGAGAACCACTATATGTCTCACGCTGGAAAAGAGGGATGCTGCTTCCATGCACGCAGTCAAATCTGCTTTGGACAACAACCTGGAGCAAGAAGGAATACGCGCGGCAGGCAGCCGCAGTAAAGCTGATTTCAGATATGGTCGGGATCAGCACTTGCTGATGATTTACGTTTTTCTCGTGGTGATATCAGGAATCATCGCGGCCGTTGGGGGTCTGGGCTTGGCGACCACGATGAGTCTCAATGTGATGGAGCGCCGGCGTGAAATGGGAGTACTTCGCGCGATGGGAGCGTCGCCTTCAGTTGTGATCGGCATCATTGTGGCCGAGGGCCTAGCCATCGGCGTGATGAGTTGGATTCTGGCGGCCCTTGCCGCCTGGCCTCTGAGCCGGGTTGCCGGTAATTTCCTGACCTTCCTCATCTTTAAAAGCAGACTGGACTCTGTTTTCCAGCTTCAAGGCTTATGGATCTGGCTTGCTTTTTCAGTCCTCTCGGCGGGGGGCGCCAGTCTTCTACCCGCACGATCCGCAGCAAAACTAACTGTGCGGGAGGCACTTGCTTATGAGTGAGAAATCGTCGCACGCTGTGTGGACTGTTGTTCTTTGCGCTCTGGCTGTGGTGCTCGTGCTGGGGGGAGGGCGATGGCTTTGGCATTTTATTCTGATTATGCACGGTATGCATTAGATTGGTTATTGGAAGAAGGCCGGTCCCTTGCCCCGCACGCCCACTCCGCTGCAAAGCAAGGGGTTTGGGGCGAACCAAAATCGGAGGAAGCCGCCCCGGGACAGATGCAACCCGTATCGCCCACGCTACTCAGGGTCAGGCTGCCGAACCGCGGCACGAACTTCTGTTCCAGATTTACGAGTTAAGAAACATTCATGAGGACACGCGGTGTTGTGGTCGGACGCAACCACTCAACCCAAAAGAATCGAAGGGTGCAAAGCCGAACGCCCACTATGACAAAGATGTGCTGAAGATCAAACTCGCCAAAGACGGGCTTTTTCAACAGTTGCTGAAAGACGTATTAAGAATGAAATTGTCTTTATCCTATTTTCACTGAATATGCTATTTTCAACACATGCTGAAAGTTGGCACTCCTGACAGCCTGAGATCTCCGGCGAACGCAGTGCCGTTTATTCAGCAAGCGTGGCGCTCAAAGTGATGGCTCAGACTAACCGCGAATTGTAACCTGCTGACTGAAGGTGGGCCGCTCCCGGGCAGCGCGGGATTCCTTAGAGCTGTCCTCTGCGAGTTAAAAGTCTTTACGAGTTATTGACAAGATGTTGACAGATTGCTCATCCGCATCGGCAACAATCATTGATGGCAGTTTTTTCGGTTCGGTCATGGCATACAAGAAAATCCGGCTTGAGCCGAGACGTGTAAATCTGCTCCCAATTGCCCCGTTATGAGCGCCGGAGACTTTCTTTGCCAGGACGCCGCGACGCCACTGTTGGAGCATTACACCGTAGCCGGTGCTGTATGCAGTTTTTCCACGAACTGCGAGGCAATCCTCGAAGCAGCGCGGGAAAGCTTTCTGCCCGTCGGAACACCGCCGCTTGCCGTGGACTTCTCCGTTCGTTTCTGGGTAGATCATACTCACTCGGCACAACCACCTTGGCCGAAGCCTTACGTTCGAGGGCTCAACCATCTCGTCTTTGCGGGATTTGACTCCGGAAGTTCGATGCTTGCAGATCCTCGCACCCGCCGCGTCATCGGGCGCTTTTCCGCGAGCATGGCCGCTGATCACAGCTACTGGAAAACGGTTATTTTCCCGATCCTCCTCACCACAATAGGCGCTTCCGTGGGAATTGCTGAACTTCACTGCTCCTGCGTGGCTAACAAACAGGGCGGACTTCTATTGGTCGGTCCAGGCCGCTCCGGGAAGTCAACCTTAGCGGTAGCTCTGGCACAGGCGGGTTTTGCATTTCTTTCGGACGACCGCACCTTCTGTTCATGGCGAAACGGTAAGCTCTCGGCGTGGGGCCTGGCCACCACTCTTAAATTACGTGGCGATGCGCAAGCGCACTTTAGAGAGCTCCAGAGTAAACGGCCGACCGACCTTCAGAACGGTGAACCGAGCTTTCGACTCGAACCGCAGTCCGGACTCGGCCTTGAGCGCGCCAGACGCTGCGAACCAAGATTGCTGGTCTTTCTGGAACGAAGCGAGAGTCCGATGTTCTCGCTGACCGATATGTCTTCGGAGGAAGCAACGGCGCGTCTTGAGGCGGATCTAGTGGCGGAGCTCCCCGAGGCGGCAGCCATGCAGGCTAAAGTTATCGCGCGGTTAACCGAACTCCCCTGTCGCCGGCTGCAATATGGCGGACAACCTCAAGAGGTGGCGAAAGAACTAGCCTTGCACTTTGATGATTGTGGACCGGGGAACGGCAAGCTGAGCACGAAACGTATGGGAGTGCCAGTGAGTGCCACTAATTTCCCGCATGAGGCGCCGATCCCACCGAAAATTCCGGCTGAAAGGATACGTCAGGATTTGCTACGCCGCTTCACGCCCACACCGTATGGCGTGGATTTGTTAGTCATGGCAAGGACAGTGCGCCTGGAAAGCAACAGCCTCGCGGTAGTTGAAAGTGCGGTTGAATTCTTTGCGAGGCACCAAGGGATGTCGCCAGCCGGTCCAGAGTTTCTCTGGCGAATCGTGAGCCAAGAGAATCCCCAAATGGAGCCTGTAGGAGTGGCTTTATCAGCTTTCTCGGATCGTGGCCTTCGTTTTGCTAACATTGAACAGAGCAGCTTCTTGGCCGTCGATCTGGAGGCGCGCGAAGGAATCGGTTTTGTCTCTGAAAGGTTAGTCGAGGGGGAACCCAGGCAAACCTGCCGGTCTATTTTCGACACTCTCTACTGCATGAGTGCTGGAAGTTTGGGCATCGTGCCGCTGTCCGCGGCTTGCGTTGGCCTGGGAGAAAAAGGGCTGCTGATATTAGGGCCGCCGAACAGCGGCAAGACGACCGCCAGCTACTTAGCCGCGAAGCTTGGACTTGAGTTTCACTCGGATCAAGCAGTTTTCTCGGAGATCGAGGGCGGAAGGTTGCGCGTGTGGGGAGACCTCTTACCGGCGATTTTCCGCCTCCAGTCGCTTGCGTCTCTTCCTGAACTTCTGCCTGGGACGCGTCGGTTCTCCTACCCCGGGCTGACCGTTTGCTACTTGCCAAAGCGTCCGTTTCAAGCCCCGATGGCGCACTCCGTTGCTCCGGTCGGCTGCGTATTTCTGGAGAGGCAAAGCGCAACCATGCCAAGCCTGTCTCCCATTGCTGGCATGGATTTGTCCCGACGCATTGCAGATAGCTTCCTTTTCAAGGAGGATGACCGGTTCGCACAGCAAAGCGAGATGGTCATCCGTGCTCTTGAGAAATTGCCGGCCTATCATCTGGCCTACGGCAGCGACCCCGCGACCACTGTCCCCTTACTGCAAAAAGTGCTTATGGATCGTGACCTGTTGGGAGACCACGAGCAACCCGCGCCAGCGCGCTGAGTCCCCGCCTCGGCCGCAGTCGGGCGCGTACCACAACGTCTCCGCCAATTCGGGGACCACTCCATGCCAGGATCCATCATCCCAGGATCCATCATCGCCCGCCGCTGCGATCCCGTCTCCCTCGGAGGTAACGTTCACGGCCAGAGCATGGGAAGTGCTTGGCAAAAACCGGCCGGTGGTCTTGGTTTCGCTCACTTTGCCATTTGCCGAAGCGTCCGTTTCAAGCCCTGAAAGCGCACTCCCTTGACCCAGTCTGGCGCTGTGTTCCGGGAGAGGCAGGCCGTAACTATCCCCAGTGTATCGCCGATCGCTCGCTTCCGATTTCTCTCGCCGCATAGCCGAAAGCATGCTTTTCAAAGACGATCTGCCTCGCACAACAGGGCGGCGGGGTGTTCGCTGCTCTTGAAAAATTGCCCGCTTAGGTTCTGGCCGATGGCAGCGACCCCGCGACGGCTGCAGTCCTCGTACGAAAGATGCTCACGGATTGTGACGCTCCAAAACCCGCTGTGCTGCCCTAGCCGCGAAACTTGCGGTGCGGCTAGCCTCGGCCAGGGTTTTGGGATGGGCGCCTGCTGGAGCATGGACCATTGTCATGCCGCGTCAGATCGCAATCGCAGAGGCTCACAGAAGCTGACCGCATTCTCGCCCGATTCAGCCACCGCCACCGTCGGATCTCGCACAAATATCGCTGCCCAGCTAGAGAGTGAAACAGGCTGCGCCGAAACGCTGGCTTTTCCTCCCGTCCGCGTTCAGCACCGGTGAAGGCCTATCCTTTATCGACGAAGGCATACGTGAAATGCGCGAGAACTTCAGATGCCGATTCCGCTGAGTTTTTTTTGGACGGAGGCGTCCTCATGTTGTCGCTGGAGAAATAGAACGAGCTTGGCCCTTGGCGATAAACACATCAGCCCATGCCGGTGCGGAAGAAGGAGATTCCCCAGGGAGGGGGGCAATAAAGTCCTCGAGGTCGTACGGCTATCGACCCAAGCGGACCGCTCATGAAGCGGTAGAACGAGTGGCTCAGGCGATTGTCCCAGAGCTTGCGGGCCGCGGTCGCACGCGGTTTATGGCTCGGAGGTATGAGCGCTCGACTTGGAAGCAAGCATCCAGGATAAGCTCAACGCGATCCGGGGAGATTGCTCTGATTGTAGCTAAGGTTTGAAAGGGGCAAACTCGCGCGATATAACACCGGCATCCCGAGACCTCGTCCACAATCGCTGGCGAAAATCAAAGTGCGTGAATCTTCTTCCCATACAGGTAAGGAACTATTGCAGTTTCCTCCCGTCACGATTTGTGTCTTGCCACTCTCCGTATCTCGCAGCCAAATCTGCTTGGGCCCAGTTTGCATCGACTCAAAGGCCATCCACTTTCCGTCAGGTGAGATCACTGAGCCCTCGCTTGTGGCCGGCGGCGGCAAAGCGGCGCGGGCCGCTTGCCGAGTGACAGGATCAAACGTCATAGTTGTTGATGCACCATTTTTCACCAATTCAAAGTAGATTGGCCCCTCGAACGAAGGTGCCACCGGATGAAAGGCCTGGCCGTCGAAAGCAAATTCTTCCCTCTGTCCATCGTGCAACCATCGAAGCACGTACCCGCTTCGGACCATTGCCTGATAAAACAATCCGGCGCTCGATACTGCGGGAAATGTAGAAAAATACGTCCCTCGGTCTAGAGCGACTCGCTGAAAATGCCGCCCGGGTTCGAGCAGATAGCGTGCTTGGTGCCTTCGTGCGTCGAACGCCGCAATGACGATTACCGCCGCCAGTCCTCCAGCCACAAGTATGGGACTAATCGATCGCAAATATTGACGCCCTTCAACGAAGAAGAGCGCAGCCAATATCCACACCTTCGGAAAGAATCGCAGCCAGTCCGGCAACAAAAAAGAGTTCAGCGCAATGTAGGAGATAATCAGAAAAATTCTCTCCTTAGGTCCGGCGCGCTGCAGCAACAGAACTACTGGCAACAACAAGAGAATAAACGTATACGAAGCTGAGTTCGATGAAAGCAGCAGGATCGCTATCGTGAACCAAGCAAAACCGTGGTGATAAGAATCTTTGCCGCCCGACGCCAGACCAAGTAATGTGCATCCCAGAATGAGCATCGCTGTGAACGGG
>DATNLE010000026.1:0-6476 GCA_035603035.1 Candidatus Acidiferrales bacterium
CCCGCAACATAAGATTCGGTCGCGGTCAGGTTTGTCGAGGGAGGTCCACCAGCCGGGTAGTTTTGCAAGGCGTTGTACGCTTCTAGTGCAGGCTGGAACGCGGCTGGCACTACATCGATTAGGGGGATGGCTCCGTCAAGAAAGTTGTACTGGCCACCGAACCACAGTTGTTGGAACACCTTGTATTGATCGGGCCGGTAAGATCCGCCAAACTTAAAATCGTGGTTGCCTTTGACCCAGGAAAGATTCTCATCGAATTGAAAGCGATTCTGCGTTGCGTCGTAGGGATAGGCGAACGGAGTTCCCACGGGGCCAAGGCTCCCCAAGCCTATTTCGGCGCGATTTGGGTTGGGGGCGGCGTTGTCGGCAGTGTCGTGTGGCACCGCCTGTACGCGCACCGTATTGACTAAGTTCGGATTGATAATGTGGGTCCAGGAGCCGGTGAGTGTGTAGTCCCGAAACTGAAGCGTGGTCGAGTAGGGACGCTGGACGCCGTCCGGTCCGGTGACCGTATATTGTTCGTGCGCCAGAGAAAACCGCAATGAAAACGAATTTTTCTCATTGGGCTGAAAATCCACTCGGCTTACCCAATTGTTAAGCCGGCCATTTTGACTTGGCGGCGCTTGCACAACGACAGTATTGCCGTCGAACGTTCCGCTATTTGGCGCGATCAAGGCGTTTAAGATCGGATCTTGGAGCGGATTGAACACCGGCGAGGCAATCAGGCCTGCGCCGAGCGGAGCCAAAGGACCTCCTGTGGTCGCCAGCTGGGTCAAATAGCAGGCTTGCGTTACCAGTTGAGCTTGCCCTGCTGGCGGGACTTGGTTCGGACACAGGCCCGTTCCGGGGTTGAATCCGTTTGGTTGCGCGGTGATTCCTTGCGCTTCCGCGGTGCCCAGCAGGTTGGTCACGGTCGGGTTGTCGAGCTTCTGTTTCTCGAAAGAAGTAAAAAAGAAGAGCTTATCTTTCTTAATTGGACCGCCGAAGGTGCCGCCAAAAATAGCATTCTGCTCAAATGGCTTGCTGGTAGGATCCGGGCTGAAACTGTTGAAGAAGTTAGCCGCGTCCGTGCTCTGGTCGTGGAAGTAACCATAAGCGCTTCCGTGATAATTGTTCGTTCCGCTCTTGGTGATGATATTGATGGCCGTTCCGGAGGTAAATCCAAACTCAGCGCCGAACGAATTCCGATTGACCTGTAGCTCCTGAATTGAATCCAGGGGCACGTTGGCCACACGCAAAGCGCCTGAGCCGTAGTCGTTCTCGCCGCCGTCAATCGTAAATAAGTTAGAACGTCCGGTGCTTCCGCCGATGGAAAACCCGGAAGAAAGATAGCCGGTGCCGATGTTGGGGTCCTGAATCGCGGGAGCGTTCGAATTGGTCACGCCCGGCAAGGTGTAAATCGACGCGGTGAAACTGCGGCTCACGTTAGGAAGGTTTTCAACCTGTTGTGGGTTGATGGTATTGGCCTGCTGAGATTGTTCGACTTCGATGAGCGGCGCGGAGTTGTAAGTGACCTCCACCGAAACAGTTGTGGAACCGACTTTCAGGTGAGGGTCATACACCACGACCTGGCCGACGGTAATGACCAAGCCTTTCGCTACAGATTTCTCAAACCCCTGCGCAACCGCCTGCAGATCGTAGGTGCCGGGGTTAAGCACGAGAAATTGGTAAGTTCCTTCCGCCGAGGATGTCTCGGTTTCGACCACGCCAGTGGCCGTGTTTGTTACCGTCATGGTGGCATTGGCGATGCTCGCACCCTGGGGGTCCAGCACCGTTCCTCGTAACGTGCCGGTCGAGTAGGAAGTCTGCCCGAAACTGGCAGGCAGGCTCAGTCCGACGAGCGCCGCAACTAGCAATAATCTGCAGGAACCGCGGCCCACGCGCGACGACATCAAACGGCACACCCATAACGTCAAGGAATTCATAGAGCCTCACTTTGACATCAAGATTGGATCTTTTTCGCTCCGGCCCCGTGAAACACGGAACGATTCAATGCACCATCAAGAACCGACTAGCAAACGATCAGAAGGCGAATCGGATGCCGAGCTGAACCTGGCGCTTTGGAAATGCAGAAGTGAATGCCAGGGGTGTACTGGGCGTGACCACCTCGCCGCTCGGCAGTACGGTGCCGGACCGAAGGCCGTGCACATTAAACGAAGTATTACCCGTACTGCACCGCCCTGCGATGGGGCACACAGCCCCTGTCGTGTTAATGCCAAACAAGGGGTTTACCTCGTTGTTCACGCTGGCAAAATTCGTACGGTTGGCGATGTTGAATCCTTCCGCCGTGAGTATCATGTTGACCCTCTCGCCCAGTTTGTGCTGCCAGCTCAAACGCATGTCCCAATCATAGAAGTTGGGACCGAGACCCGTATCGCGTGGCGACCCGATGGGACGCTGGTTGGTTGTGTGATTGTCGCCGTTGACTTCGCCTCCGGCGAGTAGATTGAAAGGAAGTCCGCTGTGGTAGGTAAAAATGGGAGACAACTGGAATCCGGAAAGGAAACCTTTCCAAGGGCTGTCGAACACTCCGGCGACTACTACCTTGTGCCGCTCGTCAAACTCCGAAAGGGCTCGATCCAGGCCGAGGTCGGTCGGGTCCTGCGGCGAGTAGTCCGTGTTGAAGTCCGTGGAGGTGTCGAAACCTTTGCTAAATGTGTAGTTCCCGAATAGTGTGAAGTGGTTACTGAAGCGTTTCCTCGCCTCCAAAATCAAGCCTTCGTATAGCGAAGACGCCACAGAAGTGTATTGGTTGTTCTGCACGACGAGCGTACTGACAAAACAGTTAAGCGGATTGTTTGGGGGCGCGCAGGGCAATCCTTCGACGCCACCAAGCGGGTCGGTCGCCGCGCTGAGGTTCCAGTTTTTGTAGGTAGTGGTGCTGCCGTTAGCCAGCGTCACCGTAGAAGTAGGCGTTGTTGGCAATAGATTTGTATCGATCGCCACGGGCAGGTGCGTTGTGTGCGAGTAAATCCCGCTAACGCCGATGGAGAAGCCGGGCGTGATCTCGCGCTCGATTCCCAACGAAGCTTGTTGCGACATGGGGGGCCTGTAGTTAGGCGGGTTGCTGAAAACCACATTGGTTGGAGAAATTGCTTGCTGCGCCGGCGTGGCGCCGCCATTTTGGACGAATATGCCAAATGGGGCCACATCTGCAGGTGTGATGCAGGCATTGGCGCCGGGCGCCGGTTGCGTACAGGCGATCAGGTTGGTCCCAGATGGATTACCTAGAGGATTAAACAATCCCTGGAATATTTGGCCTGAGGTTTGAAGGGTCGGAAAGAGAGCTGTCTGGCCCAACGCATCCGCATAGATGGAAATGAACCGCGTGCAGGGGCTGGTGCCAGAACCGGGGACGAGCGGGTTCCCCGGCGGAAAATCGACGCCACAGGTTCCGATTAGGTTATTCACCTGGTCGGGAACTTGAGATTTATTGTGATTGTTCTCCACCGTGCTGCGATTCTTGTTCAGCACTCCGAGGCTCAAATCCACTCCGGGAATCTGCGCATCGATGGGTCCGAAAAATATCCCGTACCCGCCGCGGACCACGGTCTTGTGATCCTTGAATGGGTCCCAGGCGAACGACACTCGGGGGCCGAAGTCCCTGTAGTATGTATTCAGAGGGCGATATTGCGAGTCGATGTCATACCGGAGGCCGTAGTTCAAGGTGAAATTGGAGGCCATCTTCCACGAGTCCTGCACGTAGAGCCCGGTCAACGGTCGAGTGTATGCAGGGTAATCTGGGTTGCCGAAAGCCTGCTGATAGAAAAGCGGCAGCCCGAAAGAAGCCGTCTGCAAAGAAGACAGGCTGGGAAGCAAGGGAGAAAGCAAGGTTCCGTTATCGTTGAGAGGTCCGAATACAAAGCGGCCCGGAAGAAATGTGTGGGATTCGGTGTGATTGCCGCGCAGCAACTCGTTAATGCCGAACTGGATCGTGTGATGGCCACGAATCATGGTGAAGTTATCGGCAATCTCGTAGCGGCGCAAAATCGTGAGATTGGGTAAGAAGATATTAGTTCCTAGATTGTTTATGAACCCAGGAATTTGGAGTCCTACTTGTCCGGGTTCGTTCGGAATCACGTTGAAGCTGTTGTAATCCCACTGCAGGCGGAGTTCGTTCTGCGTGGTCGGGCTGAACTGGTGAAACCAGGCGCCCTGTATATTATTGTCATAGTCGTGGACCGAGCTACCCGCCGAGAAGGCCGTCAGAGACTGCACATCCGGGTTTTGCTCCAGGTCGTGTGCGTACCGATAGCTGAGAAAGATCTGGTTGTTCGCATCGATGTGATGATCGAGGCGCGCGGAAGCCAAGTAATCGCGGGAGTTGTAGGGGAAGAGTCCGCCCTGCGTCTCAAATTGGTTGACCAAGAAAGCGCCAATGGGAGTAGCGGGGCTGACGGTCAAGACTGCACCGAGACCTGCGGCGCAAGTAGCCGGGGCCACCATGTTGGGTATGCTCCCATTCGGCCCTGTGGGCGGCGGCTGCCCGATTAGCGGAGCCACAGCGACACCGATCGGGCCGCTCAGGCAAGGCACAGTCGGGGCTGGGTTTGCTGCCAACGTGGCGAGAGTCTGCTGCTGGTCGAAAGTCGGACCAAAGACGGAAGAGTTGGTCAACAACGGTACCGCGTTCTGCGCATCCTGACGCAACCCTTCGAACGCAAAGAACACAAAGGTCTTGTCTTTTTTTATAGGCGCGCCTACAGAGCCGCCGAATTGATAGCGCTGCAACGAATCCTTAACAGGCGCGCCTACCGCAGTTAACGAGAACGGATCTGCTACCGTCAGCGCCGGGCTGAAGGCAAACGGATCGCGTGCATCCAGCGCATCGTTGCGGAAATAGCCGAACAAGCTGCCGTGGATATTGTTCGTGCCTGATTTCGATACGATGTTGATCGAGGCGCCATTTGCACCGCCCAAGTCCGCCGCATAGTTGCTGCGATTCACCTGGAACTCTTGGACAGCGTCTTGGCCGATCGTCGGTCGTACGCCACCGGCATCGTCTTGAGCCTCGCCGCCGTCAACGGTGATGCTGTTGCCGCGGCCATTGCTTCCGTAGAAGGACAGTCCGCTTTGCGGAGTTTGCTTCACTCGGAAATCCTGGTCATCGGCAAGCCGCGTGGAATCCGAGACACCCGGCAGCAGAAGAGTAAAAGTGAGGTAATCGCGGCGGTCAATCGGCAGGTCTTCGATGTACTGCTGTGTGATGGTATTCGCCTGGCTGCCGCGTTCGGTTTCCACCACGGGAGGAATTGCAGTGACCTCGACCGTCTGCGCCGTGGTTGCAAGCTTCAAGTGGACATCAAGAACGACTGTCTCTCCGACATTAACCACAACGCCGTTCATAGCCTGCGTCTCAAACCTGTCCATCCTTACTGTCACTTTGTAAGTACCCGGCAAAAGACCTGTGAGGCGATAGCCTCCGGTGTCGTCTGCAATAGCCGAGTATTGAGTTCCCTGCGCTATTTCGACGGCGACGACGCTGGCTTTCGGGAGGACGCCGCCCTGCGGGTCCGTCACCGTTCCGCTGATAGCACCGGATGCGCCGACACCTTGCCCGTAAGCCGGCAGATTCGAGAACAGCAAGCAGACGAGAAACACGAAAACGCCAGCGAATAGCTTTGACCTCATAAAGCCTCCTGACAGCACCCAAGACCTACGCGAGCGGGCGCAAATTCTTTTGCACCCAAATCCGAAACTCATCATCGAAACAATCAAACCCCGACCCGCGCGTCGGACATTCAAAATTTTGATAGTCCATATCACATTTTAGAAACTAACGTCAAGGCGAGATTGTCAAATCGTGGAATTGCGCTGTACTACTTTAGCAACATGGGAAGCCTACTAGGCGAATCCTGCCGAAGGGCGTTCGATAACGGAGGCCTTTAGTGGCAAGTGAGCACGACGCGGCCCGGAACCTTTCCGTGGCGCAATTCGTCCAAAACCTGATTCGCCTGCGCGAGAGGCCGCGCGACAGTTGAGCAGCGAACCTCTCCCGCTGCTGCCATAGCCAGGATCTCGGTTAGGTCTTGCCGGGTGCCTACGGCGCTCGCTTGGATACAGACTTCACCGGCGGCCATCATGATTGGCGGAAAACAGATATCCTTTGCCGGCAGGCCCACCGCGAGTAGAGTTCCGGTCGGCCGCACGCAATAAAACGCCTGATCGTAAGCTGCGGTAGCTGCGGAAGCCACCAGCGCCACATGTACTCCACCTTTTCCGCGTAGCGCCTTCACCACGTCGGTGGAGTTGGCGTTCAACGTGTTCGATGCACCAAGCGACTTGGCGAGAGCCAACTTTTCATCCGAGATATCGACGGCCGTAATTTCTGCTCCCAAAGCGCGTCCGATCTGGACGGCAATGTGGCCCAGGCCCCCAACTCCAAAAACCGCGAGACGTTGGCCGCGTGAAATTTTCGCATGCTTGATTGCGCGATAGACCGTGACTCCAGCGCAGAAAAGCGGCGCCGCCTCAAC
>DATNLE010000033.1:0-1028 GCA_035603035.1 Candidatus Acidiferrales bacterium
CTCGAAGAAGAAATCCGCAGCGAGATGAACTTTGAAAACATCATCGGAAATAGCCCCCCGTTGAAACATGTTCTGGAACTGGTTGAAACGGTCGCTCCCAGCGACTCTACCGTCCTGCTGCTGGGGGAGACAGGTACGGGCAAGGAGTTGATCGCCCGCGCCATTCCCGACCGTAGCAGACGCAAAGATCGCACGTTTGTGAAGCTGAATTGTGCCGCCATTCCTACCGGTCTGCTTGAGAGTGAACTGTTTGGACATGAAAAGGGAGCGTTCACCGGCGCGATTATGCAAAAGCTCGGTCGAATGGAATTGGCAGATCAAGGCACTTTGTTTCTGGATGAAGTGGGTGATATTCCGGTTGAGATTCAGCCGAAGCTGTTGCGCGCATTACAAGAGCGTGAATTTGAACGACTGGGGAGCATTCACACGCGAAGAGTGAATATTCGGCTCGTAGCCGCAACTAATCGTGACCTCGAAAAGATGATTGCGGCCCGCGAATTCCGAAGTGACTTGTACTACCGCTTGCATGTATTTCCGATCCGGATACCGCCACTGCGGGAACGTAAGCAAGACATTCCGCCACTGGTGAGTTATTTTGTGCAGAGGTTTGCCAAGCAAATGCAGAAGAAGATTGAGACTATTTCTCCGGCCGTCATGAAGGGGCTTACGGCGTGGGAATGGCCCGGCAATATCCGTGAGCTAGAGAACTTTATCGAGCGGGCGGTGATCGTGACGCGCGGCAGGTCGCTGGACGCGCCTCTCGGAGAACTCCGGAAAACGAATACGGTAGCGTTCCCGCATGCCGAGCAGCATAACCTCGAGCAAGTCGCTGGTGAAAGAGCAGATTCGCAAACCGACATAACCAGCGTTGCTGACGAGTATGAAAGGAGGCAGCGCGATGAGATTATAGGAGCGCTCACCGCATGCAGGGGGCGCGTCGGCGGTGCCGATGGTGCTGCCGCAAGCGTGGGAATGAATCGCACGACCTTCCTTTCTCGAATGAAGAAATTTGGCATCTATGCGAAGCA
>DATNLE010000056.1:0-4065 GCA_035603035.1 Candidatus Acidiferrales bacterium
CGAAGCTGAGCCGCAGCAATCCGGTCTGGCGCAGCGGGTGGCATCGAACATCCGGCGATTATTCGCGATACACTAAAGCCGCAGGTTGAAGTTATCTCAACAGAATAGGCCAAATCCTATAAAGTAAGCGTTCCTCGTCTACGCTAAGCGAAATGCGGACCTTGGAAATGGCCGCCGCGACACAGGATATGCACGATTATGATTGGAAATACTGGTCGTGCAGCTACGACGCTACTGTCGTCGAATTTCAACTTAACCGCCACGCTGTGCGACGTGCCACTTCATGCGTAAAAATACCTTTCGGGTGTTAGTGGTTCGGCTTCTTTCGATCCAGTGTGATTCACGCGCAGCCAGATAAGATTGGGGCCATCTGGGGAAAATGGAACGGCATGTCCCCCAACCGCGACGCCATGACCCCGCCGATCAATGCGAAGGTGAGTCGGCGCTACAAGGGTCGGCGCTACAAGGGAATGCATCTTGATGTCACCATATGCTAGGGATGATTATACGGAGGGATACATGATGAAGCGCGCGCGAACTGGAAAGAACAAATCAGTGACATCGAAGGCGACGGCTAGGTCCATGTCTACTGCCGTCGCCAAGAGAGCGTCGATATTTCGAAATGGCGCCAACCAGGCCGTGCGACTCCCACAGGAATTGCGTTTTCCCGCGGACGTCAAAGAAGTCCGGATCCGTAAACAAGGAGATGGGTTGTTCATTACGCCAGTCAAACCTAACTGGGCATCGTTCTTTGGGCTGCAGGCGGACGCAGCAGATGATTTTTTGGAGAACCGTCACGATTCGCCTCCGCAGTCGCGCGACCCGTTATGACGGGGTTCATGCTGGATACGGATATTTCCAGCTACATCATCAAGCGCCGACCGGCGACTCTGGTAGAAAGGTTCGAGAAGCACGCCGAATCGTTGAGTGTGTCCGTGATGACCGCCGCGGAGTTACGCTTTGGCGCAGCAAAGGCGGCTCGGCCGAAACTCGCCGAGCTGGTCGAGGCGTATTTGGAACGGCTTGCGATTCTCGACTGGACCAACGAAGTTACGGGCCACTATGCGCGGATTCGCTCAGAGTTGGAGCGGTCTGGCAAGCCGATCGGGAATATGGATCTTCTTATTGCGTCACACGCGGTATCCCAGCGAATGGTGCTGGTCACGAATAACCTCAAGCATTGCGCGAACGTTCCCGGTCTCACGGTGGAAGTCTGGAGTTGATCTGATGGCAAGCGATTTTTCTATAGTGGATTTCAATTTTTTACATTAGACAATAAATCTACCCCAGGTCCACGGGCAGCGTTAGCCAGTCGCGATAAATACGCTCTCGATGGGAGAGCAGCGCTTCTGTGGTATGGCGGGGCGTCACTGAGGGCATCCATGTATATAGATCCCGCCACGGCGGCTTCATCGGGCACAAGCCTTCAGAGAGCGGCTGAATCAACGCCGCAAATGCCGCCCAGGCCAGATCAACCGCAGTCAGGGTCGAGCCCAGCAGATAGTGATGGCCGGCGGACCGTAGATCTCCAAATGTGAGGACAATTTCTTCACAGTGCTTTATGGAGCCTTCGACCGAATCCGTATTGTGCCGGTACTTCTTCGACAGGTAGTGGCCGATGCCACGTTCGCGCTCACCGAAGGCTGGCTCCGTGAGCAGTCTTGCGATCATCATGACACGCCGGTGCCAGCCGAAACCTGCCTCGGAGCAGAGCTCTGCAATTAGGCCCACGACCTTGGCGCGCTCTAAAGGATCGACGGGCAGCAGGCGTGGCTGCGGAGAAATCCGTTCGGCAAGAAGGAGCTGATCGAGCCAGCTGGAACGCGGTCGCTCATCATTCCAAAAGACGACCGGCAGACTCTCTTGCCCCGTCAGGGTCCTAATGGACGTGAGACCTCGATCCGCGTCACGTGCATCAACCAGTGAATAGGGAATGCGCTTGACGTGAAAGCACGAGCGGGCAAATTCAGACCAAGGCGACGGTAAACCCGCGCGCACCGGTGCCAGGCGCAATCCAGGTGCGGCAAGCGCTTGTTGCAGGGTTAGCCAAGCATCCATTTCGCCAGCATCCTACACCGCGCCGGAATTCCGCACATTCTGAGTAGACTGATTCCCGCCCTCTACCGGCCACTCGTCATCCTGTGCTCAGATCAGGGGATGTAGCCTCCGCCCCATATCGTATTGCCGCTTGAAGCACGTCAACGTTTATGCCGGTTAGAGTTCTGAACTTGATGCAATACCCACTCACGGTCGCCTTGCCTAGTGTTTTCCCAAACGTCCGGGCTAAGTATGACTTGTCTTTGATACCAAGGATGTAGACCGAGATTCCGGTTTTGTTTGCACTCATGCCGATTTGATAAAACTCTCTGGTTTTTCCATCGGCATATTGCATGGTGTGAAATCCATATCCGATATTAGGGTTAGAAACAGTTTTGTTTTCACTGTTCTTACCATCGAAGAACCACAATTTACATGCAGGCAAAATTTGAAGAATCAGGCGGTGCAACGCCTGCATATCACTGCGTTTCGGTTCAGGTTGGCTGGCAATATATTGTTTGATTTGCTCTTGCATCTTCATATAAAAACTTGGATTTCCGGTTGATTGCCTTTATCAACAAGCGGTCACGGTGAGAATTCATCCAGTTGCTCGAATGTCTCGTTTATACCCTCTGTACTCCCAGATGCAATGGCGCCGCGGGGCTGGATGGTAAACCGCATCTTTGGCGACCCGGCGGGCCGGCTGCGCGTCCGCCACGACGCAAGTGACTTCGACACCAAGATCCAGGACAGGGTCGTCGCGGCAGGGTGAGCCATTCCGTTGGAGTCGGCGACGCCAAGGCTGCTTATCTCCGTGCATCCGTTGCACGCTGCAGGGGCTTACTCAGCGATTCTCGACCCCGATGATCAGCCCGTCCTGCAGCCAACCCGCGAGCAGGGCGCCCGCAACCTCGGGAGCCTTCGCAGGCTCTATTGTAGCCGCGATGACGGAGCAAATCGCCGCAAAGCTCGCTCCATCACAGGCCATCAGGAGAGCCTGCTGCTCGATCGAATCGACGGCCCGAAAATGCGACGACAAGTCTTTGCGCCAGACACGCAACGCCAGCGGCGCGTCCAGACACGCCGCTGCGGGCGGTGCTTTCTTCTCTGAGAGCGCGGTCCAGATCGCTGCGCAGTTGGTCGATATCGACGTCATCCGCAAAGTGGGCAGGATTCGCAAGATCGCGCTATCCCAATCGATGCCCGATAGGGCGTCGGGTGGGATGGGTGTTGCGTCGAGGCCATCGAATGTGCGGCGTAACGACCAGTCGAGCCAGGCGAGCTCGGCGACCTCGCGGTCGTCGGGATACAGTCCGCTCAGGGTGCAATCGAAGTTATCTCCATAGTCGTTCAAGGTCCAGCTGTGTGGCGGGTGTGACTCGATGTGTCTACGGGCCGCGGCTTCGAAGCCCGCATCACCGAGCCAGGTCCAGACTCGCTCGAATGTATCGCGCAGGCAGTCGATGAGCTGCGCGCGGTAGGCATGGTGATACACGGCGAGGCGCGAAGACGCATCACCGTGGATCTGCGCTCTGATTTCGTCAGCGCCGCGAAGGAGATATTCGCGCATGCTGCGCTGAAGGGAGAGCAGGGTCATGCCGCTCGCCGCCACGCGGCCGTCAGTGCTCGCGCCAGGTCGAGTTCCGTCAGGAGCTCGCTCAACGGCGGTATATCATCGTCGCGCTCAATCATGGTGGCGACCCCTCTGAAGCGAGCACACGCCGCTCTGTAGAGCGACCAGACGGGATCGGAAACAGGATGATCGTGCGTATCGATGAGTAAGCCTCGACCATTGTCGCTATGTCCGGCGAGGTGAATCTGGCGCACGCGTTCGGCGGGCACCCCGGCGAGATAGGCGAGGGGGTCGAAGGCGTGATTGGAGGCGCTGACATAGATATTGTTGACGTCCAGCAGGAGGTAACACCCTGTTCGACGGCACATCTCAGACAGGAAATCCCATTCGGACATTTCATCGTCGGCAAACTTCATGTAGGTCGAGGGATTTTCGAGCAGCAGCGGACGTTCGAG
>DATNLE010000059.1:0-22620 GCA_035603035.1 Candidatus Acidiferrales bacterium
CAGTGCCGATACCAGGAAAAGATTGGGCTACGGCAGGAGCGGCCGCTGCTCCCCAAATCGCCGCCACGGAAAAGATCACAAGCGTTGCCCGTGCAAGGTTGCGTTTCATGACAGTGCTCCTGAATTGTAGTTTTGAAGCCCGAGGATCGAATCGCCCACCCCTCCAAAAATGCCCAGTGAAAAGAGAGACCGCTCGTATTCCGCCATTCGCTTTCCGCGAGTGCACGCCGTCCAACAGTCGATAGCACACGGCCAGTCCGATATCATCTAGTGCGTGGCGACCGCAGGGGCAGCGCGGTAGATGGTTGTGTGGGCGGGGATCACGGCCCCCACTATCGCTCCGCTCGTGGCGCCAATTGCGATGCCAACAAGAGCACCCACTCCTTCTGAGAGTCCCACCCAGCCCTTCGATCCGGAGCCAGCAGCGGCGCCGATCCCCGCCCCGCCGGCCGCGCCGACCACCAGACCGATCACGGCGTGCTCGCCGCGCCGGGCGCCGGAGGCGGTCGAAACGCGGACGACGTTTTCGCGTTTTACGGAGACGTCCGAGCCCTTTTCCTGAAGGGTGAGCACCTCATCGGAGACATTGACGAATTCTCCACCGTGACGCTTCATGCTGGATTCGATCACTTCAACGCCCTGGCCAACCTTCAGTCCCCGCAGGTCGGACCACGAGCCTTGCTGCTTCTGAGCCCAGAGTGCGGCCGGCAGTCCGAAGAACAACACGAGGACCAGGCAGGCACGAGAAGGCACGTGACGCCTCCAGTTGGCCGGTCCAACAGGAGCCTCAATCCACGCAACCGAGAACGGAAAGTGCCCAGAAACCTGGCACCGCTTGGCCCGCTTTTCTGTTGCCTCTGGAATTGACTGGACCGCAAGTGCCTTGCGTTTCATTGCGTCTCCCTCCCACAGAATCAATGGCCTCGACAAGTCTTAAACCGCTGCAGTCATCCAGTCACCGGTTAGGTTGTGAGGCGGCGGACAAAGCAAACCTCGGGCGAAGGCGGGCAAAACCTTGCCCGGCCTCCGCTTACTCCCAGCCTAGTCATCAAAGCCGGGAACCCGGCCTAGCTTTTCGCCATCTGCGTGAATGTTGGCGGGAACAGTCGTTTGCCCTCCCGTAGGACCCGGGGGGGTCAGCGAGCTGACGATTTGATGGATAGTACGTCCGTGATTGCTGAGCACAAACGTTACCTCGATGACGGCTCCCGACGTACCAGGCTCCGGTGGCGGGGGGAAGTCGACCTTGGCTGTGCCCGTACAATCTGAATTTACGGTGTACTTCCCGTGCTCGTGGAAATGGAAGCCCGTCACAGGATCGGTCGGTCCGGGTACCAAGACGCCGTTTGCAAAAACATAGTCCTCTTGTGTAACGACGCCTGCACCGTCGTAATGCTGCATGACAACACCGTCCCGCTGCGTGATGACTACGCCAGCGGAGTTAAAGACCTGTCCCGAAATGCGGAGACCGTAATCGCCTTTTAATGTGGAAAGTGTGCAGCCGTCATTGTCATTAGCTTGAGCCTGCACGGCCGACTGAAGTGATAGTGCGAGGGCGAAGATAACCGTCGCGCAGAATGCTGTCTTGCGAACCTTTTTCTTCATGACTTCTCCTCAGGTGTCGATTTCGAGTTTGCGAGCACACGCAACATCTGAGCGTTCCTTTCAGCGTTGGCCAGCGGACGCTTTCAAGACCACCTTTGTCGCGGAGCCTCCCACAATGTCTCTATCTAATAAGGCGGGAATTGAGGAGAAGAAACCGCAATGAACGAAACTTTACGGCGAATAAGAATCAGCGCAGAGGTCAGCACAGGTCAGCACAGGCAGCACAGGCAGCACAGGCCTGAGGCTAGGCTATTACTTACTTTCGTTGTAATGTATTGAGGCCACTGAGGCTTCGATGAGCGTGCCTTCAATCCATGAGGTGACCCAATTGCTCAAGGCGTGGACTGCCGGGGACCACCAGGCGCTCGAAAAGCTGACTCCTTTGGTCTATAGGCAATTGCACCAAGTCGCTCAGCGATACATGGCTGGAGAGAGAGCCGATCATACCCTGCAAACGACCGCGCTGGTAAACGAAACATATCTTCGGCTGGTGGACTGCGGAAAAGTGAACTGGCAGGATCGGGCGCATTTCTTTGCAATATCGGCGCAGCTGATGCGTCGCATTCTGATTGATTTTGCCCGCTCACGCGGTTATCAGAAAAGGGGCGCTGGGATGGCTCACATGTCCCTGGACGAGGCCCCATCGGTATGCAACCAGGCGGATCCGGACCTATTGCCGCTAGACGACGCCTTGAAGGCGCTCGCTTCTTTCGATGAAAGGAAAAGCAAGGTGGTGGAGTTGAGATTCTTTGGCGGGTTGAGCGTGGAAGAGACCGCCGAAGTGTTACGTATTTCAAGCGACACCGTTTTGCGGGACTGGAAGTTTGCAAAGATGTGGCTTTTGCGGGAGTTGCAGACTGGGATTGGCCGTGAATATTGAACGCTGGTTACGAGTCGAAGAACTGTGTCACCGGGCTTTGGAGATTGCGGATGGCCTCCGCGCTGAATTCGTGCAACGCGCTTGCGGAGATGACAACGAACTTCGTCGCGAAGTAGAGTCGCTGCTAGCTCAGGAGGAAAAAGCTGAGCATTTCATCGAATCGCCCGCGTTGGAGGTTGTGGGCAGATTAGTCGCGAGCGAGACAGGAATAACCGACGGCGGAACACAACTGATCGGCAGTACAGTTTCCCACTATCACGTCATTGAAAAGCTCGGCGGTGGCGGAATGGGGGTTGTCTACAAGGCCGAAGACTCTCGGCTACACCGTTTTGTGGCCTTGAAGTTCTTGCCAGACAGCTTTGCAAGAGATCCGCAGTCATTAAGTCGTTTTCAACGCGAGGCTCAGTCGGCTTCTGCCCTGAATCATCCCAATATCTGCACAATTTATGACGTCGGTGAGTACCAGGGCAGGCCCTTCATCGCCATGGAACTGTTGGAGGGGTCCACGCTGCGCTCTCAGATTTCCGGAGGCGCTCTACCGCTTGAAGGAATGTTGGATGTCGCCGTCCAGTTGACCGCTGGACTTGGTGCCGCGCACCAAAAGGGCATCATTCATCGCGACATCAAACCCGCAAATATTTTTGTCACCCAAGAGGGCCATGCCAAAATCCTCGATTTTGGTATTGCCAGCAAGTTGCGATGGAACGACCCTGTCGGACCCACCGTCACAATCTCGCTGGCAACCTTTAAAGAGCAGCTAACGAACCCGGGTGCGGTGATGGGGACTCTCGGTTACATGTCCCCGGAGCAGGCGAAGGGAGAAAAAACTGACGTCCGCACCGATCTTTTTTCGCTGGGCGCAGTACTTTACGAGATGGCCACCGGAACGGCGCCTTTTAATGCAAATACTGCGGCGTTGATTTATGACAGTATCTTGCATGGGCACCCGCCCAAACCGACTGCTCTGAACCGCTCCTTGCCACCAGAGATAGATCGAATCATCTCCAAGGCATTGCAGAAAGACCCTCAACTTCGGTACCAAACGGCGGGGGACCTGCTGTCCGACCTGCAACGCCTCGAACGGGACATGGAGTCCTCCCGCACGCTCCAAACTGATCGCCTGATTCGGCATCCGTCGCGTCTGAGCCGAATCTTGATCCTGGGGATTTTTGTCACGTTGCTACTTAGTCTGAGCATGATCGCACTGCTCCGCTATTCGAATCGCAGTACTGCAGGAACAACAAAATGGGAGCAACTCACCTTCTTCCCGGATTCAGCTGTTTATCCCACTCTTTCACCCGACGGCCGCGTGCTCTCCTACATTCGCGGAGGCGGCACCTTCGTCGGTCCGGGGAACCTTTACGTCCAGTCACTCCCATCTGGCGATCCGGTTCAACTTACCCATGATTCGTTGTATAAACTCAGACCGGCTTTCTCGCCCGACGGGGCTCGCATTGTTTACAGCACAATTGACCCTTGGAACACATGGGAAGTAGCTGTTCTCGGAGGTGAGTCACATCTGTTCCTCGCGAATTCCTCCTCTCTCTCCTGGATCGAGGGTGGCAAGCGATTGTTATTCTCAGAAATCAAGAGTGGCGTGCACATGGCGGTTGTAACGACGGACGAAAGCCGCGGACAAGGCCGAGACGTCTACGTTCCGACCGGTGAACGCAGCATGGTTCACCATTCCTACCTGTCTCCCGACGGTCGGTGGGTTCTTGCGGTCGTAATGGGCAACAATGGTAACTTGCTTCCCTGCCGCGTAGTTTCATTCGATGGCGGCAACGAGGAACAGATTGTCGGGCCCCCCGATGCCAGTTGCACGGCGGGTGCGTGGTCGCCCGATGCCAAATGGATATACCTGAGCTCGGATAAGGGAGGCAAATCTCATATCTGGCGACAGAGATTTCCTGGGGGAAACCCAGAACAAGTCACATTCGGGCCCACCGAGGAAAACGGAATCGCCATTGCCCAGGATGGCAAGTCATTGCTTACTTCGGTCGGCATCACGGATAACACCGTCTGGATTCACGACTCAAGCGGAGATCATCAGCTATTGTCCGAGCGCAATACATGTGAGTCGACGTTTTCCAGTGATGGACAAAAGCTCTACTACCTGATGCAAATCGGCCAAACTCCTGAGTGGGAACTTTGGGTCACAAACTTGGCCAGCGGGAAACGCGATCGCATTTTGCCGGGCTATAGCATTCAGCCCGGTTTCGATAACACGGATTACTCGGTCTCAAAGGATGGAAAACAAGTGGCGTTTGCAAGGAAAAATAGCGCGGGGATTTCTCACCTGTGGCTTGGCCCGACAGACCACCGTTTTGCCCCTCGCGAGATTCCGTCTTCAGAAAACGAAGATTCTCCATTCTTTCTACCCAACGGTGACCTCATTTTTCGCGCGGGCGAAGGCAATCTCAATTTCGTCTATCGTATGCAGCAAGACGGTACGGCTCGAAGCAAGGTTCTCGCCGAGCCGATCTTCGACTTGCGGTCTGTTTCCCCGGATGGTCGCTGGGTGGTAGCGCATGCTAACAGTCCTGACGCGGAGCATCCCTATTCCGTGACCGCCTTTTCCCTCGATGGACGTAAGCCGGTACAGTTGTGCTACACCTTGTGTACGGGCAGTTGGAGTACCAGCGGGCTATTCTTCTATGTGCAGACTCTCCCCAGCGGGGATCTGAATACGTACATGCTGCCAATTCCCCGTGGGCGCAGCCTTCCCAGTTCTGCTCCTGGAGGTTTGGGTCGAGCCGAATTTCTCAAGAGCTATCAGGGCAATTTCGCGATTCTCCAGACGGTAGACTCGGCGATCAGCCCATCCCTCTACTCATACACGAAGGGGAGCACGAGACGAAACATCTATCGGATTCCACTCTCCTAAAATGGTTGTCTGCGTTGCTGCGATTCCGCCTTTCGGGTGGTAGTATCCCGTGTCCTCTGTCGGCTGCATATGCAGTTTAGGAAGTCTGCTTTACTATGCCAGGCCGATTCAATCACAGTCCCTCGGGGTGTGCGAAGTGCGCCGGTCATCATCGCCTGCCTGGTTGCTGCGTCAGCGGCTGCGCAAACTGCCAGGGAGGTGCGTGGAGCCGCTTGAAAACGAACCACCGGCGAGGATCATCATCGATCCGCCTCTTGCCGAATCCCTGTCGCTGCCGGGCGGGGATTCAAAAAAATCGCACGGAAAATCCGCACATCGTGCCGGTGTCCAGGCCTGCCACGCTTGCCGTGTCTCCCGGGTCGGACACATCCATGTGACTGTCGATGACGCCGCGTGGGCCTGGTCCGATTGCGAGCGCAGAGCCGGTTATTCCCAACGGCCAGCCATCCGGCCGTATAAGATCCAGATCCAACTGGAGAGTGCGAAATCAATTTCTCGATCAAGGCATCGTCAAGTTCACGGTGCCTGCCGCGAAGCCGCAGCCGGAAGCGCACTCGCTATGAGCAGCGATTCGGCTCAGGACCACAAGGACAATAGATGCTAAGCGCTTATGGGGCTAGACCCCAGCCTTTTTAGTCCTGAGCGGCACGGCTGAAGCCGTGCCCTTTCAAAACTGTTTAGAAGACGAACGCTAGAACGAATACTTCAACGAGAACTGAATCAGCCGCGGCGTGCCGACGGTCGAAGTGATCGGTGCAGATCCGCCGCCGGGCGGTGAGGATCCGGGCGTGAATGGCGACACTGAGGTAGCGGCCGGGATGGCGAAGCTCGGATGATTGAAGATGTTGAAGAACTCCGCGCGGAACCGCAGATTCTGACGTTCGCCCAACTTGAATATCTTTCCGAGGGTGAAATCCACGTTTTTCTGCGGAGGCCCGATGATGCAGTTGCGCGGCGTGTTGCCGTAAAGCGTACCGTCGCTCGCGGTGCCGTCTGAGAGCGTCGCGAGCGGGTCGGGCGTGTAGGCGGCGGGGTTCACCCAATTTGCCAGGCGCTGTTCCGGTGTGCCGTGGCTGGGAGCGTTGGTACAACTGAATCCCGGGTTGAAGGTCGCGGTCGAAGATGGCGTGCTCGCCAATGCGTAAACACTGCCTCCTGCAGGATCAAGAATGGAGAAGGGTGCGCCCGATTGCAGGATCAAAACCCCACTGGCTTCCCAACCGCCCAGCGCCGCCTTGGTGACACCGTGGGCACCAGTGAAAAACGGTAGCTGATAACTACCACTGGTAACGAAGCGCTGCCGCCGGTCGAAGTCAGAGAGGCCGCGAGAGGCGGCGGCATCAGTCTGATTGTTGACCCGGGTCAGGAACGCCACGGAAGCTGTCGAAACGTCGTCTATCGATTTGGACCAGGTATACGCGCTTTGAAAGTACAGGCCCTTACCAAAACGGTGGGCGAGCGTGGCCTGCAAGGCGTTGTAGTGCGAATCGGAGTTGGGCGCGAAGTCCTCGAAATCCGCAGGCGCGATGCCCAAAAACGGCGCCCGGGCGCTGGCATTCTCAACGGTCGAATCCACGATCTTGCATGACAGCCCCTGTGCCTGCAGATTGGCACAGCCGGCTCCCGAGACCGTGACGGGATTCTGTGGCGTTGCCAGCGTCGCCTGGTCGGGATCGAAGGTCGAGCGCAACCGGCTTCCCTTCGTGCCCACATATCCCAGTTCCAGGTACCAGTCCAGCCCCAGCTCATGCTGAATCGTGAAGTTCCACTGCTGCGTCGTGCCTACTACCCAATGCTGCGGGACGGTGAGCTGGATCAGGCTGTTGACGTTGCCGGAGAAACTGGCAGCGCATTGCTGCCCCACGCCGGGGGACGAGTTCCCTAGCGTGCAGCTGGGTTGAAAGCTCTGCAGGATAGCGGCGGTAGGTACATACTTCTGGGTCGGCTGCGCCCCCAGCGCAGGAATGCCATTGGGGAATGCGGGGCTGGACGCAAAAAGATTCGCGAGGGTATTCGGTCCGGGGTCGAACCCCACGAGAAACGGGTACGTCGGAGGTGTGATAGCAAGGTTGTCTGCCGCTCCCAGGTCCTCACGCACACTATAAATGCCATAGCCACCGCGAATCGATGTGGTGTGGTGGCCGGCCACGTCGTAGGCGAAGCCGATGCGCGGCTCCCAGACAGTGGCATATTCATTGCCCAACCCAGCTTGATCGAGTGTCCCGGTGATCCCGGTGAGCCCGAACTTATTCACGCACTTGGGATAGACATAGGGTTGGCCCGTTGTGTTCGCCAGTTGAGGGATGGTATTGCCGGTATGGCAAAGCGTGTCGTAAGGTGCACCCACAAACTCATTGCGGAGGCCCAGGTTCAGGGTGAGTGTTTTGCTGGCGCGATAGTCATCCTGGGCGAACCACGAATATCCTGGAATACGGTAGTCGTGATTGCCGAGACCGCCGCCACCCTCTCCTAGTAACGGAGAACCTGCAAGAAAAGCCTGGAAGTCGGTGGCAAACCCGGTCGCGCCCGCAACGAAGAATATCAGTCCGTTGTCGGCAATAGGCAAGTTGCGCCGCATGGCGACGCGGTCGGCCTCTCCTCCAAAGCGCAGTTGGTGGGCGCCATGGGTCCAGCTTACGGTGTCGAGCCAGGTGTAATTGTTCGAGAGCGCGGACTGCAGTTGCGTGGTATATGGCCCAAAACCAAAGGTGCCAAACTGCAGCCGGTACATGTTGGGATCGCCGGCCTGGCCATTTACGCCGGTGGCGGTGGGCAGGTTGATCCCGATCTGCGCGCCCGTGACGGGCGCCTCGTTATTCAATTTGTCACTGATGATGTTGACCCCAAAGCGAAACTCATTGATCAGTCTATTGCTGAATATGTGAGTCTCGGTAATGCTGCCAAAGCGGCTGTGGAGGGGAATGTCCAGCGGGAAATTCAGGTTGTTGATACCCGGAAGACCTCCGGTTTGAATGCCGAAAGAATCGGCGCCGAACGGCTCAAAAGTATCGGAATTGGACCAGAAGAAGCGCTCTGCCAAACGGTCTTTCCCGTTGCGAAATTCGCGGTCCCAGTTCGCAGTGAACTGGTTGTCCGTGAACCTGCCGGGATCCGTCAGCACCAAAGGTCCGTAGTTTATCGCCGAACTACAAGTATGGGTGACAGGGTTGAATGTCTGGGTAACGCCGGGAGTGCCGGGCACGGTGGGAAAAAGAAAACCGCTCGATCCGAACTGGTTGCTGCGAAAATTCAGCAGATTGAAGGCAACCGGGTCGATGGCGGTGAGGTCAAGCGCGGGGCAACCGGGAACCGCCGGGCTGCTGAACACAGACTCGAGGTTTGCAATCGAACGATCGGTCGGCATGACCGGAATGGCGGTGTTGATAAACGTCCCCGGCGAATCGCCGCTCCGCTGTCGCGTGCCCTGGAGATTGAAATAGAAATAGCCCAGCTTCGCGCCGGGGCCGATCGGCCCCCCGATATCGCCACCAAAAATGTTCTGCTTGACCACAACCTTGCCCAGAAAATAGTCGTTTGCATCCAGGGCCGTGTTGCGGAAGTACTCCCACAGATCGCCGTGAAATTTTGCACTCCCGCTTTTCAGCGTGGCATTGATGTTGCCGCCACCGTTGCGTCCCTGGGTCGCGTCGTAAAGGCTGGTGCTGACCTTGAACTCCTGGATCGCGTCCGGACTGGGCAGGGGAGTATAGGTCAACTCGCCGAAAGCATAGTCGGCCACGGTAATGCCATCGATCAGATAGTTGTTGTTATCCTCTCTTCCGCCATTGACGTGGATAAAGACACTGCCGCGGCCCAACTGCGCCGCGCCATTCAAGTCGGCTGAAGCACCAGTGGAGAGAGTCAGCAATTGCTGAAAGTTTCTCGTTGCGAGGGGAAGGTCGGTTATCGTCTGCGCCCCCAGAGACTGGCCTGTAGTGGCGTCCGTCGTGTTTACCTGCTCGACCTGAGATTGGACTTCCACGACCTGCGTCACCGTACTCACCTTGAGTACGGCGGTCATGCGGGTTGTTTCCGTGATGCGCACTACTATCCCAGAAAATGTCGTGACCGGAAACCCGGGCTGCGACACCTCGACCGAGTAAGTGCCTACCGGCAGCAGAGTAACCACAAACAATCCTGAGGTGTCGGTCGTCGTCTGGCGAAGCACCTCCCCTGTGGCTTCATTCTTGACACTCACCTTGGCATTCGCGATCACGGCTCCGGAAGCGTCCTGAACCACACCACCGATAGCGCCGGAAGCTCCGCCCTGCGCGTATATCATTCCAGCGGATAGCACGAGGAAAAAAACCGATGCGGCCAGCGTCTTGCAAATTGAATTCATCTTGTCCTCCGATCGGACGATCTTCCTTCGTTCACTCGCCCTTGCACGGCGAACTGATGGGGACGAACGTGTGGTGGAAATACAGCGGATATATCACGATCCGCTGGCGATGTTCAAGAACTAGATATTGAAAAACTATACGTAGCATATCGAATGATGCTGCCATCCTCAGCGTGCGACCATTCATCGCCATTCTCCTCGCGCCGTTTGAGTCTGAGGAAGACGTGCGCCTCACGGACTCGGATCAAGTACACGTTGCCCTCTGGCAGGTAAAGCGGACGCAGTCCGTTGACTAGACTCTTCCCCGGCCCTAACATGGCTGGCCAGAGGCTGGCACACTCGTTATGATCGGCCGGATCATCTCGCATTACCGCGTGGTCGAGAAGCTCGGTGGCGGGGGCATGGGTGTGGTGTACAAAGCCGAGGATACGAAGCTGCACCGCTTTGTGGCCCTGAAGTTTCTCCCCGATGAGTTCGCTAAGGACACGCAATCTCTCGCCCGTTTCGAGCGGGAAGCGCAAGCCGCTTCTGCGCTGAATCATCCCAACATCTGCACCATCTACGAAATTGGCGATGACGACGGCCAGCCCTTCATCGTCATGGAGTTCCTTGAGGGACAAACGCTCAAACACCAGATCGGTAGCCGGCCTCTCGAAATCGAAACCGTCTTGTTCCTGGGAATCGAGATTGCCGACGCTCTCGACGCCGCCCACGCCAAAGGCATCGTGCATCGTGACATCAAGCCCGCCAACCTCTTCGTCACTGATCGCGGACACGCCAAGATTCTCGATTTCGGTCTGGCAAAAGTTGGCTCGGTCGTCGTCCCAACGTCAGACGGATCCCGCACGCTCAG
Organism: Candidatus Acidiferrales bacterium; assembly: GCA_035603035.1. Classification (GTDB taxonomy): domain Bacteria; phylum Acidobacteriota; class Terriglobia; order Terriglobales; family Acidobacteriaceae; genus Sulfotelmatobacter. The sequence goes on from DATNLE010000059.1 coordinate 10,568, forward strand.
CGAAGGGCACCTCACCAGTCCAGGGAGCACGCTGGGCACGGTGGCGTACATGTCGCCCGAGCAGGCGCTGGGCAAAGAACTCGATGCACGCACCGATCTGTTTTCCTTCGGTGTAGTTCTTTACGAGATGGTCACCAGGACGCTTCCCTTCCGCGGCGACACCGCGGCGGCTGTTTTCAGCGCCATCCTGAACAAGGCTCCGGAGCCCGCCCTGCGCTTCAACCCGCAAGTTCCCGCTGAACTGGAGCGCATCGTTCACAAGACGCTCGAAAAGGATCGCGCAGTCCGGTTCCAGAGCGCGGCTGAGTTGCGCGCGGATCTGAAGCGCCTCAGCCGGGACACCATCTCCGGCAAGGTCGAGGCTGCAGCCGCCCCGGCAGGCAAAGCCAAGCCCCGTTGGCTTTGGCTCATGGCAGTCGCGTCGTTGATCGTGGTTGCCCTCGCCGTCGCGTTTATGTGGCTGAATTCGCCTCCACGACCGCCTCGTGTGATCGGAACAGCACAGCTCACGCGCGATGGCATCCCGAAGACTGCAGCAGCCACGGATGGCTCCCGGCTCTACATAAATGAACAGGGAGCTAACAACCGAATTGTCCAGGTATCGACCAGCGGCGGCGAGACGTCACCGATTGTTACTCCATTTGCTAACGCATCCGCCATCGACATATCACCCGATCATACCCATCTCCTGGTGGCCAATCAGGTGGCGACAGAGGATGAAGTGCCCTTGTGGAGTTTGCCGCTTCCCTCAGGCGCCCCTCGCCGTCTGGCAGATGTGGTCGCGAATCACGCCGGCGGCACCTGGTCGCCCGATCAACAACATCTGGCCTTTGCCCACGGGTCCGATCTATACCTGGCGAACGCCGACGGCACCTATCCGCACAAATTAATCACTGTTTCGGGTACTCCCTGGCTTCCTCGTTTCTCTCCCGATGGATTGCGCATTCGATTCTCAATTCTTAAATCAGAACCATCTTTGTGGGAGATTCGGGCTGACGGTAGCGGACTGCGCCCTCTTTTTCCCGGGGAAAATGGGCTGAGCGCAACCTGCTGCGGCCACTGGTCAGTCGACGGCCGCTACTTCTTTTTCATCGGCTCCGACAACTCCACGAATAATATTTGGGCTATTCGCGAGACCAGCGGATTGTTACGGCGGCGTTCGTCGCGACCCATCCAGTTGACTGCAGGTCCACTGTCATTCAATTACCTGGTGCCCAGCCTTGACGGCAAGAAGCTCTTTGTCGATGCCGCGCAAGGACGAGCGGAACTTGTAGTTTACGATTCAAAGTCTCATCAATTCGTGCCGTTTCTTTCCGGAATCTCCGTGGGCGAACTCGACTACTCGCGCGATGGCAAGTGGATCACGTACGTTTCCTACCCAGACCACACGCTTTGGCGGAGCCGCGCGGACGGCACCGACCGCCTCCAACTCACCTACCCGCCGGTCGCCGCAGGGCTACCCCGATGGTCCCCCGACAGCACCCAGATCGCCTATCTGGATGTTCGGCCCGGCCAGCCCTGGAAGATTTTTGTAATTCCCTCGGCGGGCGGAACCCCGCACGAGGTTCTCTCGGAAACGAGAGACCAGAGCGATCCCATTTGGTCTCGAGACGGCAAGAAACTGATTGTCGGACAAGACCCTTCCGGCGGCCCGACCGTAATCCGCAGCGTTGACCTCACCACCCGCGAGGTCTCTGCCATCCCTGGGTCGGAGGGCCTGTTCAGCCCACGTTGGTCGCCCGATGGCCGCTACCTGGCGGCGATGAACGCACAGTCCACAAAACTTCTACGCTATGACTTCAAGACCCAGAATTGGTCCGACTGGACCAACGAACTGATCGGTTTCCCCAACTGGTCACACGACGGAACTTATCTGTATTACGACAGCCCTTTCACCGACCATCCTACTTTTCGGCGGATCAAGGTCGGGCAAACTCACTCCGAACTCCTGCTCGATCTGAAGGGATTGCTCCGGTACTCGAGTGCTCCAGCCTTTGGCTGGAGCGGCATTTCCCCTGATGGCTCCCCACTGATGTCCCGCGATCTTAGCACCGACGAAATCTACGCTCTGGATCTCGAACTTCCGTAGCGATCTAATCTTCCACCGCTTGCGCCGTCATGTCGGAAGGCTCGCCGCCAGCAACGGCTTGAGACACGATCAACCGTCGCGCTTCCACGCGAATTTTCGGAAGTTGCAATCCGAACCACGCCGCGCCCGCCACTGACGCCATGCCGCCGACCGCCACAGTGACTTGAGCACCCAGCCGGTCAGCCAGTGCTCCGCCCAACAGGGCTCCAATAGGAGCCATGCCCATGAACATCATGGAATAGACGGCCATCACCCGTCCCCGCAGAGCGTCTGGCACCATCACCTGAATCAACGTGTTGGAGCAAGCCATCTGCAGCATCATGCAATATCCCACGGGCAACAGCAAAATTACAGAAATCCAAAAGCTGTGCGAAAGTGAAAAGATAAGCAGACTCGCTCCAAATCCCGCGCAGCACAGCGCGACCCACCGTCCGAGGCCTTTCACGCCTTCGCGGAAGGCGAGAGTAAGGGCGCCAAACAGAGCGCCAACTCCGGTGGCACCCATGAGGATACCCAGTCCTCGAGCGCCGCCATGCAAAATCTTGTCGGCGAAAATCGGCATCAAGACTACGTAAGGCATTCCCACCAGACTCACGAGCCCTAACAGCATAAGAAGCGCCCGGATGGGCGCAGTACGGTTGACGAAACGAAATCCCTCCATCATGTGTTCAAACGGCGATGCCATCGAGGCACGTGCCGGGTTTTGCACCCTCATCATCAGCAAACCAATAATCACGGCGATATAGCTCACCGCGTTGGCGAAGAAGCACCAGCCTTCGCCGATCTTCGCGACCAGAATCCCGGCGATTGCAGGACCGATCACGCGCGCTCCGTTAAACATGGAAGAGTTCAGAGCGATGGCGTTCATCAAGTCTTCCTTGCCCACCATATCCACCAGAAAGGACTGCCGGCCGGGAATGTCGAACGCGTTCACCACGCCCAACAAACTCGCCAGCACGAACACGTGCCAGACTTGAATTTTCCCAGACAGGGTCAGGACCGCAAGCACGAAAGCCAGCAGCAGCGCTGCCACTTGCGTTCCGATCACGATGTGCCGCCGGTTGTAGCGATCGGCTGTGATCCCGCCCAGCGGGGCGAACAAAAATACCGGAATCTGGCTGGCGAATCCCACGGAGCCCAACAGCAGCGCTGAACCAGTCAGCCGGTAGACCAGCCAGGACTGAGCAACGCTCTGCATCCAGGTGCCGATGAGGGAGATTAATTGGCCGCTGAAAAACAGCTGGAAGTTGCGATGGCGCAAGGCACGACCTGCAACCTGCCACCGCGACGGTTGTGTGGAGGATGCGCTTCCTCCGTTCCCCGCCGGGTCCACCTCGATTGGGGTTCTTGACTCAGGCACTCTGGCTTCTTTGGATGATGGTAACCGCCCTTTAGATCACTATAAATGAATGGTGTTTCGATGAAGGGCTCGGCCCGTTGTTTAGAAGGAGTGGCGCAGCCCCGGCGAGTTCCATGCACCGAATTTTTGGCACCGAATTTTTGGCTTTCCAGACCGCTCAGACTGCGCTACAGTGGCTGTTGCTCTCTCTCCGGCGATTCCCTAAGGAAGGGATACGACGATGACTATTCCCTTGGTTGGCGTTGAACGTCGCGTCGGACAACGCTTCGCATTTAACCTTCCCGTGTCGCTGCGTGATGTCTCAAGCGCTTCCGAGGGTGTCGGATTCACTCAAGACCTCAGTTCCCGCGGAGCCTTTTTATTTACCGACATGGGAGTGACCCAAGGTGCGGAGATCGAACTCACCTTGAACATGCCTTCCGAAATCACTCTCGGCGAGAATATGCGCGTTCGGTGCCGAGGCCGGGTTCTGCGTGTCCTGAAGGCGGCGGATACGAGCTGGAAATTATCTACTGGGGAAACCAAGTCGGCGAAGACTACGATCGGCGTGGCCGTCTGCCTGAACGGGTACGAATATCTGCCTGAGGTAGAGAATAGTACCGCGGACTTCCGCAGGATTTCGGCCTTGCACAACCTGAACGAAACGGAACGGACGGTTGCGCGTCCGACTCCGCGGGTTTCAGCCCACTGATTGACCTCCCTGTTCAACCCAAAGTTTCGGCAAACCAAGTGAAATCCCGCTTTGGGTTGGGGGTCGCCGACTACGCCATTTGGACCTTTCCAATCTCACCGACTTGGCTTAGAATGCCTATCAATAGTACGGATTGGGGTCGGGGAGTAAGCTAGCAGTGCGCCAATCTTTGTGTTCCTCTGCGTTGCGGATCGCTATTTTTCCGTCTCCTCGACAGATATTTCGAAGGATTCTCCCAGCCGGTTACTTAGGTCACTTGGCGAAGAGTACTCTCTGTTTCTAACATGCAAACACCAAGAGAAATCAGCGAGAACCGCACCATGCATGGCATCGCAGTAGCCCTCCTGACTGAAGACCGCGAACATTTATTGGAGCTGCAGCGCCGTGTAGAGGCTACGCATTTGGGCCGGGCGGTATTCAGCAATGTTGGATTTCCCTCCGGATCTACGGATTCCATCCTGCGGCAAATTCAGGATTTGCGGGCAGAGGTGGTCATCGTCGACATTTCTGCCGAGAATCCTCAACCAGCGATCCGGGCCATAGAACTCATCCAGGCGAATACCCTGCAACTTGCAATTTTTGCTAACGGATCGATGCTGCAACCCACCACGATCGTGGCGAGCATGCGCGCCGGAGCTGGAGAGTATCTGGATGACAGTACCGGCACCGAAGCCCTTCTCGAAGCTTTAACGCGCTTCAGTTCGAACCGCACGCGGACTCGCGGCGGCGCAGGCAAAGCACGCATCTTTACTTTCCTCAGTGCCAAGGGCGGCGCCGGGGCTACTACCGCCGCTGTCAACACCGCGGTTGCGTTGCAGGAAACTTACGGCAGCGTGGTGCTGGTGGATTTTGCGCCCATCGGTCACGCCCAACTTCATCTCAATCTTCGCCCCAACTTCGGAGTGCCCGACGCGCTGGAGAATCTGCACCGGCTCGATGCCTCTTTACTTGAGGGCCTGATGACGATTTCCAAAGGCGGCTTGCACCTTCTGGCCGGACCACAGCAGCCTTATCCGTCGCTTCCTGCTCCCGCCGAATTGGCCCGGCTGTTCGACCTGCTCGCCAATCACTATCGCTATGTCGTGGTCGACGCCTCCAGCCGGCTCGATTCCACGACGCGCCTGCTCTCCGATCTATCGAACGCGGTACTGATGGTGGCGCAAACTGATGTGGTATCCCTGTGGAGCGCGAATCGGATCCATGCTTTCCTCGAGGAAGGCACTGGGCGTAATCGTTTGCGCATGGTTTTAAATCGCTACAAAAAGATTCCGGGCTTTACCGACGAAGACGTCGAACATTCCACTTGCTGCAAGGTGCTGTGGAAAATTCCCAACGCGTTTCACACAATCTCCCCCGCCATCGATCACGGCACGCCCGTGGTGCTGCAGGAGGGCCTGGACGTTAGCCGCTCCTTCCGCGCCTTTGCCACCGCTTTGGCTGAAGCATCATCCACAGCTGAAGGCGGACTGGATCTCGTTTATGCGCAAGAAAAGTCCGACAGCAAGAAAAAATCTCCGGGCCGCTTCTTAATCACCCCCGCCCGCGCTGGCCAATAGCGCAGAGCCAATAAACCCAAGCCATTTCATTCCTTGCTTTTTCTGCACTAGAAACTCAATCCAGCGAACGGGTTGCATCTAAAATAGGAAGATGCGCGACGTGCCGACTCCGCTGTTAGAAAAGATCGAACCAGCACTTCCGGAACCACGTTTGCTGGTTGTGCCCGAAGCCTGGTCTCGCATCTTTCTACAGAATCTTTGGGGACTGTTTCATTCCCGCGGCGCTCCGTTGCATCTTGAGTCCGCTCCCGGTGCCTTCTGGTCGGATGTATTCGTCGAGCGCAAACTTCCCTGGCGCCGATTCCTCGAATCCGGCGGCTATCATATTCTCGCGCTAATCGTGGTCTGGGCGGGACCGCGCTTCCTGGCCTTGCGACCTAACGTCACGGCTCAACCCACATTCAGTCATGCGGACGTTGTCTACTACACGCCATCAGAATATTTGCCGCCACTCGATACGCTCCGGTCGACCTCGGCGCAGGCGGAGAAAGCTGATCCCGAGTTCTCCGCTCAGCCGATTATTTCCGTGCCCCCTGCAGCCGACAACCATTCGCAGACCATTGTTACTGCGCCCAAGATTCAGTTGCCACGTGAGCTTCCGTTGCCGAACACCGTCGCCTGGTCGGATAAACCGCTGATGCCAATTGCGCCCGCCCCGCTGGTGCCCGCGTCGGAGATCTCGCGCCTTGCGCCACAGATGGATCGTTCGGTGATAGCGCCTCCGCCTGACGTGGACTCTGCATCCCAGAAAACGATGCAGCTTCCGCAAGGGGCGGTGATTGCACCACCGCCCGCGCTGGAAGCCAGTTCCGACCGGCGCCTTGGAGAACTCAACATAGGACACAGCACGGTGATTGGGCCCGCTCCACAACTTTATCTGGACGAACAACGTACGGTAGCGCAAGGACGTTCCGCCGCGCTGCGCGGACACGCTCCGCAAGTGATCGCACCGCCACCTTCGGTCAACGCACCCGGAGGTTCCCGCAACGGCGGAGGCATGATCGCGCTCAGCCTGCATCCAGCAGTAGGCGCGCCGCCCGCGCCAGTGGCCGGTAATCGCCGGGGTAACTTCGCCGCCACGCCTGAAGGACATCGCGGTGCATCCGGCGCACCGGGCGGCTCAACTGCCTCGTCTGCCATAGATGGAAGTGCGTCAGGCAAAAACAGCACTGGGAAATTGCCCTCGGGACTGTACGTTGGCAAGACCGCGAATCCCACTTCGGCCATCGCTGGCGATCCCACGCCAACGAAATCCAGCACCAGTTCCGTCAATCCGAAGCTGCTGGCGGACGCTCGCCCACCACGTGTATCACGCACGACGCAGCCGGAGAGTGACAGCAGGATCTCTGAAGCGGAGCGCGCCGTATTCGGCAACCGCAAAATCTACTCCCTCAGCCTCAATATGCCGAACCTGAATTCCGCCGGAGGCAGTTGGGTCATCCGCTTCGCCGCGCTGAAACAGGATTCAAGCCCGGGTAACTCTTCTGCGAATTTGGCATCCTCGGAACTTTCATCTCCGGTGGCCAAGCGCAAGGTTGATCCGGCCTATCCGCTAGAACTCATGCGCCAGAACGTGGCCGGAACCGTCATCCTCTACGGCGTCATCCACTCGGATGGAACGGTTGGAAACGTGCGTGTCCTGCGCAGCGTGGACGACCGCCTAGACCAGTTCGCCAGCGAAGCCATCGCTAAATGTCAGTTTGAACCGGCCATGAAAAATGGATCTCCCGTTGACGTGGAAGCGACGTTCTGGATTCCCTTCCGGCCTTCAAGAGCGAAATCCAATTTTTGAATCCGGTTCGGGTCTCGAGCTCATGCTCGGTAATGCGGCTACCTTGCTGCGGCTTTTTTCTTTTCGAGGGCGGCGTAGATTGCGGGATCGGTGCAGACTTCGTAGTAAGTGCGGTCGCTCCAGCTCTGGACGGAAAAGTCTTCTGCATTGACGCGCGGCACGCGGCTTTCGCGCACCACGATTTTGCGGAAGATGTCCCGGTCGACTGGAACGGTGCCGCTCGACAAGCGGTATTCTCCTTTATTCGATACAGTCGAAGGCGGCAACTTCACCGTAAGGGGTACCAGCGAAATCTCCTGCTCCAACTTGCGAAATGCAGCCAGATTCATGCGAATTCCGCCGAGGTTGTAGCTTAAGACTGAGTCTTCCGGATTCGCCTCAGCAGAAGACGAGCCAGCGTCCCCGATTTGGAACACGTACACATGGAATGGTCCCGCTTGCGATTCCATTACCTTGCGAACACGCTTGTTGCAGGAAGACAGACGGTCGCTCTCGTTGAGAGCTTCCGAGATCATGATCTGGCGTTCGCCATCCATCAGATAGAGCGGGGCGGATTCCTGCAGAGTGATGCCTACGCCCAGTTCGAGTTCCGGCATGCCGGAGCGCTGCATCAATTGGTTATAGCCACGCACGATCTCAATGATCTCGCGAGCCAGCACGCAAGCGCGACTGACGGCGAGCCCGGGCTCGCCTTCGCGTTCGAGGATGGCGAGGATAATGGCATCGCCTTCCAGAAAAACTTTCTGCGCCCCATACTTGCCGAGCAACTTGTTCACCGGATCGTAAAAATTCAGGCTGAAGTAGGAGGCTGGGTTTAGTCCCTTGTCCATCAGGGTGCGGGTGAGCCGGGTTGAGTCGCGAACGTCCGCCTTGAGCACCACGTGGCGCAGGACGCGGTCTTGCTCGGGCTGCTGCGGTTGCTCATCGGGCAATAGAAATTCGTAGAGAGTACCGTTCATGCGCGAAAGTTCGCGCAGCTTGTCGGTGGCGACCAGGTTCACCGAATCCATCGCCGCATTAAGCGTTTCGAGCCGGCGGAGATCGCGGTGGTAATGAGAGAAATCTCGCAGGAATCGTGCGGCGACTTTGGCGCGCTCCGCTCCACGGCAGCCGGCGACCTTGCCCACCGCTGCATACAGGCTGGTGGGCGAGAGCTTGCCATGCTCCTGAATCATGCGCTCCACGCGGTCGCATTCGGGGCGCGAGATGAGGGCGTTCTTCAATTGCTGCGGATTGATGCGGGGAGCGTACTCGCCGAGCAGAGGTACGGTGTGATAGGAAGCAATCACGCATTCCATTACCTGCTCATCTTCGAGCAGACGCACCCACTTCGCGAGCCGTTCCTGCTGCGCCATGCCTTCCGCAGTGGATTCGTCGGGAGTGCCCGTGCCCACCAGCGCGCGCGCGTTTTCCGGGGCGCAGAGCCAGGAATCGATGGTCTCGCTGGCCGTCTGCTCGCCATAGAGCGAGCGCATGAAGCCCCACACCAGATCCTGCAGGCGGGGGTAGCGGTCGGGATCGCGATCCCAGTTGCCCAGCATCACATAGTGCTCGGCGCAAAGATAGTCATCGCGGCCATCCTCGGAAAAAGTGAGGCGGTTTATGAACAGGCCGTAACTAGCCAGGGTGGCGCTGCCGGGTTCCGCGGCTTGCGGTTCTCCAAAAAACGAGCGCCGGGTGCGAGCCAGCGTTTCTTTTTCGATCGCGCGCAGGGTCTCGAACATTTCCTGCCCGGTTTTGCGCAGAATGATTTTCTTACGCACCTGGAAAGCGGCCACACGTTCGCGATACTCCACCGCTTTTCCCTGCCGAATGCCATCATAACTTTTGAGCAGAACGCGGCAACGCTCCAGCAGTTGGGCGAATTGCTGGGCCATTTCAGTGCGCAGAAACTTGATCAAGGCCAGGCGTGCGAGCAGATCAAGGGAAAGCTTTTCTTCTTTCTTCGCGCGATTCAAGGCCGCGAGATGAAGTTCGGCCAGCAGCGGCTTCCAGTCGGATGGGTCGGCGGCGCCACCGCCCGCTCCCCGCCTTGCCTCGGCAGCGCCGGTCCGCATCCACGAGGGCCCCTGGGCTTTCTGCGGTGCCTCAGCCGCCAGCAGACCTTCCAACTCGCCGTGACGCACAATCAATCGCATAATCTGCGCCCGCCCCGCGTCCACGAAGCGAGGGCTCAGCACGACATCGTGTCGAAGGTTGTCAACGCCGACGGCTACTCCCTCGAGCGCGATTGCCGGCCGGGCGGTAAGCAACTCCGGCAACGCCGGTTTTTCAGGCTCCTTGCCGAGGCGGAAGATGGGAAATCGAGGCATTAGGATTGGCGTGGGATTCGGGAACTTATTGATTACACAAGTACATATCGAGGCTAGCACGAGGGTTGAGGGGAGCTAAAGTTACCTAGGTTACGCGCTTGCTTTTCATGACTGATGTGCCTGAACTTGCCCTTGAATAAATCGGGAGCGGACTCAGAAATCGAAATCAGCGCCGCGGGAAAAATCCGCACCGGTCTCGGGTTTGGGTCCATTTAATAATGTAAAATTTGGCGGTCGAACCATTTAGTCCTACGGCCTGAAGCAGAAACAAAATGGGAGAATTTGCAATGATCGGCTTTTCAGTGAACGGCAAACGCGTCAATCTCGACGTTGATCCTTCCACTCCGCTGCTGTGGGTCATCCGCGAACAACTCGGGCTTACGGGAACAAAATATGGGTGCGGCATGGCACAGTGTGGTGCGTGCACGGTGCACATCAACGGAGAAGCGGTGCGCTCGTGCGTGGCGCCAGTGTCGCGGGCAGGCGGAAAATCGGTGACGACCATCGAAGGACTATCGCCGGATCTCAGTCATCCCCTGCAGCGCGCGTGGCTGGAAGAAGACGTCCCCCAATGCGGCTACTGCCAATCGGGACAGCTGATGAGTGCGGCGGTTCTACTGCTCGAGAAACCGAGACCGACCGATGAAGATATTGACGAAGCGATGACCGGCAACATTTGTCGTTGCGGAACTTATCCGAGGATTCGGAAAGCGATTCACCGGGCAGCCGAGATGGTAGCAAAGGCAGGTGCGCGATGATTCGCCGCAAGTTGGAACGTCGCGACTTCTTGAAGATTTCGGTAGCGGCGAGCGGGGGCTTGCTGATTGGACTTCGATTTCCCGGGATCAGTGCTCTGGCACCGGCGCAGTCATCGTCGGAACAGCACGCGTCTGCGACTACCTTTATGCCCAACGCATTCGTGCGGATCGGAACTGACGAACGGATCACCGTAATTGTGAATCACTCCGAGATGGGGCAGGGCGTTTACACATCGTTGCCCATGTTACTAGCTGATGAGTTGGATGCGGATTGGACCAAGGTCGGCTTCGAGGCTGCTCCGGTCGATCCCAAATACAACCATCCGGCCTTTGGTATACAGATGACGGGAGGAAGTTCCAGCGTCTATTCGGGAATGCAGCAATTTCGTGAGGCTGGCGCTGCCGCGCGATCAATGTTGATCGGGGCAGCGGCTCAACAATGGAATGTCGATGCTTCCACCTGCCGCACAGAATCCGGGGCGGTATTCAACAAGAAGGGTCAAAAGCTGACGTACGGTGGCCTCGCGACTGCGGCGGCAAAGCTACCACCACCGGAGCACGTGCAGTTGAAAGATCCAAAGACGTTCAAGCTGATTGGGAAGCCGATCAAGCGGCTCGACACTCCAGAAAAATTGAACGGCGAGGCGGTTTTCGGAATCGATGTGAAGCTGCCGGGCATGCTGACAGCGGTGATCGCACGTCCACCAATATTCGGGGCGACAATGAAGAGCTTCGACGATTCGCGGGCACGGTCGATGCCGGGCGTGAAGAAAATCGTAGCCATTCCTGCGGGCGTCGCCGTCATCGCGGATACATTCTGGCAGGCGAAGATGGCACGGCACGCTCTGCGCGTGGAATGGGATGAAGGCAGCATGCAGAACTTCAATACCAGCGAGATGATGCATCAGTTCCGCGAACGGGCAAAATCGCCGGGAACGAGCGTGCGCAAAGATGGCGATGCCACGGCGGCTCTGGCGAGTGCCGCGAAGAAGATCGCGGCGGTTTACGAAGTTCCCTACCTATCGCATTTAATGATGGAACCGTTGAATTGCGCGGTGGACTTGCGTGCCGACTCGTGCGAAGTATGGACCGGCTCTCAGTTCCAGACGATTGACCGGGCGAATGCAGCAAAGACTGCCGGCCTGCCTCCGGAGAAAGTTCAACTCCATACAACGTTTCTGGGCGGAGGCTTCGGACGCCGGGCCAATCCACAGTCGGATTTTGTGGTGGAAGCCGTTCAGGTCGCGAAAGCAGCTGGAGTCCCGGTCAAAGTGATTTGGACTCGGGAAGAGGATATGGCGGGGGGATGGTATCGGCCAGCGTTCCTGCATGCGATCGAGGGTGGCATTGATGCGAGCGATAATGCGGTGAGTTGGAGATCGCGTCTGGTAGGACAATCGATCATGGCGGGGACGCCGTTCGCCGCTGCGATGATGAAGGGAAAGGATTACGATCCGGCGTCCGTTGAGGGGGTCGACGATCTTCCCTATGAAAT
>DATNLE010000062.1:0-32407 GCA_035603035.1 Candidatus Acidiferrales bacterium
GACGACACCTCGACGGCGGTCATCGCCGGATAGTGGCGGCCGATGATCTCCCGATACACTGCCCCAATCTCTTTGGATGCCGCGATGTATTCTTTCTTGCTCACGACATACCAGGTCATGCGCACGATGTGTTCCGGCTTCGCATTCGCTTCCGCCAGGATCTCGACCACATTGCTAAGAGCCTGCCGCGCCTGACTTGCGAAATCCGAGCCCACCAGTTTTCCCTGAGCATCCCATGCGATCATGCCGCTAACAAAGACGCTGAGTCCCGTCGCACTGACGCCATTTGCATAGCCTCGGGGCCGCGGCCAATGTACAGGTCGGAGGATTTTCATTGGTTCATTCCTTTTCCAAATGGAGTGCTGCCGATGAGGTTCCCTGAAACAAAGCGATGCGGGCACGCACCTGGTCCGGGATGGGAATTGCGCGTCCGACACTCCGGTCTATCAGCACCAAGACTACCTTCCCACGGACACGCGCAACTCCATCGCGGCAGTGCAGCGAAATATCCAAACTTATCGAACTCGTTCCCAGGCTACGCACAATGAGTGTGGCGGAGAGCACTTCGCCAAAAGTGCTCGGGGCAACGAAATCCACATCAAGATGCACCGTCGGCGAACCCCAGCCCCGCCGCGTGACGATCTCATTGAAAGAAAAATTCAATTCCTCGCGAAACCAGCTTTCCACCAGGTCGTTGAACATTTCCAAGTAGCGGGGATAAAAGACAATGCCGGCAGGATCGCAATCGGTGAAGCGCACGACGATATCCTTCCGGTAGACACGACCTTGCCCGGGAGACGGGCCCGAGCTGTTCCTGGGCGCGTCAATCATAAGGAGCGGCGTTCCTGAAAGAGTTTTATGATGCCCCGCCCAACAATTAGCTGCTGCACTTCTGTGGCACCTTCGTAGATGCGCAGCGGGCGAATCTCGCGATACAGGCGCTCGACGATCTCATCCTTCACGACTCCTAATCCGCCCAGAATCTGTACTGCAGCATCGATGACCTGCTGCGCCGTTTCGGTTGCGGCCATTTTGGCCATTGCGGCTTCAACAGTGACCGAGTGGCCGGTGTCACGAAGCCATGCAGCACGGTAGGTCAACAGCGCGGCTGCGTCGATGCCCGTAGCCATGGCAGCCAGTTTGGCCTGCGTGAGCTGGAAGTCAGCCAACATCTGCCCGAACATCTTGCGCCCAGTTGCTCGCTTCAGAGCTTCTTCCAGCGCTCGCCGAGCAAAACCAAGTGCCGCCGCGGCCACGGAAGTGCGAAACACATCGAGGGTGGCCATGGCCACCTTGAAACCTTTACCGGGTTCGCCCAGCCGTTGCGAGATGGGGACACGGCAGTTTTTGCAGCGAAGCAAGGCGAGCGGATGAGGGGCGGTGACTTGGATGCGTCGCGCGATTTCCAAACCAGGCGTATCGGAATCGATTACCAGGGCCGTAATGCCGCGAGCGCCCGGCGCCTCACCGGTCCGTGCGAACAGTACGTAGAAATCTGCTATGCCACCATTCGAAATCCAATTCTTCTCGCCGTTCACCACATAGGTGTCGCCATCCAGATGCGCGGTGCATTGCAGCGCAGCTGCGTCGGAACCGGCTTCCGTCTCGGATAAAGCGAATGCCGCGATGGCTGAACCGCCGCAGACTCGTGGCAGATACTTTTGCTTCTGCGCTTCATCTCCGAACAGCGTGATGGCTCCTGAGCCCAGGCCTTGCATCGCGAAGGCGAAGTCCGCGAGGCCCGAATGCCGCGCCAAGATTTCGCGAATGATGCAGATCGCGCGTGTGTCAATAACCTCGGCCGTCGCTCCATAGTGACCACCCGCGATCACATAGCGCAGCCAATCCCCTCCTCCGAGCTCGTGCACCAATCTTCGGCATGTGGCATCCACATCCTCTTCATGCGCTTGACTAAGGTTTCTCTTCGCCCACTCCTCTAATTTTTCCGCGAGGGTGCGATGGTGCGCCTCGAGGAACGGCCAGTCGAGATGGCTGCGAGCCGTCACTTTCAATCTCCCTTGAACTGCGGCTTCTGCTTTTGAACGAAAGCGTGATAGGCGCGATGGAAATCGTTGGTGGCCATGCAGAGCGCCTGCGCTTGAGCCTCGGCGTCAATCGCTTCGTCAATCCCCATGTTCCACTCTTGATGAAGCATTTTCTTGGTCATGGCGTGCGCGAAAGTAGGTCCGGCGCACAATTGTTCGGCCAAAGCACTCGCCTCACTCAGAAGCTTCTCAGGCGTGCAGAGCCGATTGAAGAAACCCCACCGCTCAGCTTCCTCTCCACTGAGGCTGCGGCCGGTAAAGAGCAGTTCGGCGGCGCGACCCTGGCCGACGATGCGTGGCAGCAGAGTGCAAGCGCCCATGTCGCACCCAGCCAGCCCTACGCGCACAAAGAGAAAGGCAGTCTTGCTGCGGGCTGTCCCCATGCGGAGATCTGAAGCCATCGCCAAAATGGCGCCGGCGCCGGCGGCAATGCCATCGACCGCGGCAATAACAGGTTGCGGGCAGGCGCGCATGGCCTTGACCAGATCGCCAGTCATCTGTGTGAAAGCGAGGAGTCCCGGCATATCTAGCTTGGTTAGAGGTCCGATGATTTCGTGCACGTCTCCGCCAGAACAGAAGTTGTCTCCCGCACCGGCCAGCACGATGGCGTTCACGTCGTCCGCGTTTGCCATGGACCGAAACAGATCGCGCAACTCAGCGTAGGAGTCGAACGTCAACGGATTCTTGCGCTCGGGACGATCCAACGTAATTGTCGCAACCTTCCCAATGGTTTCATATTTGAAATGCTGCGAATGGTAGTGAGCAAGCGGGCGGCGATGTCCTGGCAACTGGTGTGGCTCCCCCGGAAGATGAAGCATCACGTTCTCCTATTTCGCATGACGGGACGTAGGGTTTGGTTAACGCCGCAAGATGCTGTTCAGCAAGTCCCGGGTCTTTGCGCTACTTCAAGCTGCACAAGTCGATTGCTCTATCGGTAGCTCACATGAGCTCGCCTCCGGCCACGGCAATCGCCTGGCCGTTGATCGCTTCACTACCCGGCAGGCAGAGCCAGGCAACCGCATTGGCTGCTTCTTCCGGCCGCACCAGGCGTTTTTGAGGATTGCGCGAAACTAATTCCGCGCGCACTGCCTCCGCGGTACGTCCGGTCTTGGCCACGATCTTGTCAACGCTCTCGCGCACCATGTCCGTGTCTGTGTAGCCGGGACAAACTGCATTGACGGTTATCCCTTTAGTGGCGACTTCGATAGCCAACGCACGCGTCAATCCGACAACCGCATGCTTTGCCGCGCAATATGCGGAGACATACCCGTACCCCGTGAGGCCTGCCGTGCTGGCGACGTTGACGACCCGGCCCCAGCCCGCCTCCAGCATTCCAGGAAGCGCCGATTGTGTGCAATGAAAGGTCCCCTCAAGATTCACCGTCAGCATCCGCCTCCAGAGCTCCGCATCCGTCTTCAAGAATGGCGCGGAACTGGCATGCCCTGCGTTGTTGACCAAAATGTCGATACGGCCGAAACGCTCTCGAGCATTTTCAAAAGCACGATTGACCGCATCCGACTCGCAGACGTCGGCCACGACGGAGTCGAGTTCACAATCCTGCGTGAGCCCTCGTGCCATGTCAACCAGCGTTTTTTCGTTGCGCCCCAGCACGGTAACGCGCGCGCCGTGGCTTAATAGAGTACGCGTGATGGCAGAGCCAATGCCGCGCGATCCGCCCGTGACCAACGCGTGCTTTCCCGTCAGCAGACTGGACATCTGCCCGGCGCTCGCGTCTTTCATACCTGGGCCGCCAGCAGCGCCGCACGCGCCATATTCCGCTCAAGCTGCTCCTTGCCATTCCGATATTGCGGAGGCCAGTTTATTTCCCCGTATCCCTGTTTAGCGGCCTCGTGCAGGGTCCATGCAGGATCAGCGAGATGCGCCCGCGCAATCGCGCACAGGTCCGCGCGGCCGGCAGCGATGATCGTGTTCGCGTGATCGCCCTCAAAGATATTTCCCACGGCGATAGTAGCGATACCCACTCGGTTGCGGATTCGGTCCGAGAAAGGAACCTGAAACATTCGGCCATATATGGGTTTCTGCTCGCTACTGACCTGTCCGGCAGAGCAGTCGATCACATCGGCGCCGGCAGCGCAGAAAAGGCGGGCAACTTCTTCCGAGTCTTCAGGCGTCAGTCCTCCGGGGACCCAATCGTGAGCCGAGATGCGGACGCTCATTGGCTTGTCCTTCGGCCAGACCTCGCGCATCGCCTTGAACACTTCAATGGGATAGAGACAGCGATTTTCAAGTGAACCGCCATACTCGTCGCCGCGCCAGTTGGTAAGCGGAGAAATAAAACTAGAAAGCAAATATCCATGGGCACAGTGCAGTTCCAGCCAATCGAAGCCGGCGCTCTGGGCGCGCTGTGTCGCCGCGACAAAGTCACGCTTAATGCGCTCCAGATCGGCACGCGTGGCCTCGCGAGGGGTTTGCGAAATCCCGGGAATGTAAGGAATCGGCGAGGCGGAGAGCAGCGGCCAGTTTTCCGATGCTAGCGGCAAATCAATACCTTCCCATCCGCGTCGCGTGGAGCCTTTGCGTCCGGAATGGCCCAATTGCAACGCAATCCTGGCGTCGGTGTGTGCATGCACAAAGTCAACAATGCGTTTCCAGGCCATCTGTTGTTCGTCGTTCCACATTCCCGGGCAGGATGGCGTGATGCGAGCGTCGGGAGAAACACAAGTCATCTCCACCACAACCATAGCCGCACCCCCCATGGCGCGGCCTCCCAGATGAACGAGGTGAAAGTCGTTGGGAATGCCATCCTCCGCCATGTAGGTGGCCATAGGTGATACGATCACGCGATTCTTGAGGGTTAAGCCGCGAGCGGTGAAGGGCGTAAACATGGGCGGAACCGCGTGGTCGATCCCGCAGCGCGAGGCAAACCAGGTTTCGACTTGTTCAACATAGCGTGCATCCCTCACTTTGAGGTTCGCATGGCCGATTCGCTGGCTGCCGGTCAACAGGCTATAGGTAAATTGCTCGGGATCGAGGTGCACGTAGCGGTCCACCTGCTCGAACCATTCCATGCGATTGCGCGCCGCACTCTGCAGTTTAAGCGCCTCGATTTCGCGTTCCTCCTGATAGCAATGTAATCCTGACTTTACGTCGCCGCTGTCCTTGCTGAGTGCACGCGCTAGTGCCATGGCATCCTCCATGGCGAGTTTGGTGCCGGATCCGATGGCGAAGTGCGCCGTGTGCGCCGCATCGCCAATTAACACAATGTTCTTGTGCTGCCATTTTTCGCACAGGATGCGTTGGAACCTCAGCCATACCGCAGAGCCGCTCAGATGTTTTGCGTTCGAGACCAGGGTATTGCCTTCCAGCCGTTCTGCAAAAAGCCGTTCGCAGAACGCGATGGATTGCTCCGGCTCCATCCTGTCGAGTCCCGCTTTCCACCAATTTTCCTCCGGAGTCTCGACGATGAACGTTGACCAATCTTCATCGAAGCGGTAGGCGTGCAGGTTAAACCATCCGGCGCTGGTTTCCCGGAAATCGAAAGTGAAAGCGTCCAGCTTCTTTCTCGTTCCCAGCCAAATAAACCGATTCTTGCGCACCTGAATGTTCGGTTTGAAAATATCCTCGTACCTTCTTCGCGTCACGGAAGATGCGCCATCCGATGCGACCACCAAATCGTATTCGGCCGCGTAGGCGTCCGGGTCGGTGACTTCCGTCTGGAAGACAAGCCTAACGCCCAGCCCCGCCGCGCGCTGCTGGAGAATTTGCAGGAGTTTCATACGGGCGATGCCGCAGAATCCGTGGCCCGACGAGGTCAGCTTCTGTCCCTTGAAAAACACGTCGATGTCTTCCCAGTGGCGAAAAGCCTGGGTGATGGCAGCGTGAGTATCAGCATCGGCTTGCTGAAAGCCGCTCATCGTTTTGTCAGAAAACACAACTCCCCATCCGAAGGTGCTGTCGGCACGATTGCGTTCCACCACCGTGATCTCCCAGGAAGGGTGAGCCACTTTCACTAGAATCGAGAAATACAATCCCGCGGGTCCGCCTCCCAGACAGACGATTCTCATCGATCCCTCCTTATGCCCCGCGACCGGTCACGAATCTGCTCGCACGGAACCCCAGCTCTATTCCTTGTCACGCATTCACCTCGTGTAATGTCGCGGCGAGTCTTTCACCGCTCTCATCGGCCAGCGCCGCTTCCCGAAGCCGTCTGAGACAATCCGCTCCGTCATCGCGGCCTCGCAGAGATGCAATCGTTGACATCATGGCAGCAAAACTTTTGCAGCCCCGAAGGTGCGTATCGCCGTATCCTTTTTGCACTCGCGGGAGCGTCGCCACTTCGATCGCCAGCGCGTGATTTTCCCCTGCCAGCGAAATCAGTTGATCCAACCATTCACTGATTCTTTTGTGCTCCCTTTGAAAACGCCAGCTCTTGCGCCTCCACGGGCGAAGAGCGGCAATCAAGTAGAGCTGTAGAAAACCCTGCAGCGACGTGGTTTCCAGAATTCGCCCGTTGCCCGCGAATCGCGACATCACTCGATTCGTCCAACCAGTTTTCAAAACCCACGCCCCTACTCCCGCGGGCATGATGTCGGTGATTTCCTCGATTCGCGGATACAAGAATTCGTTGATCCGCAGTACTTGCGTTTGCGATTGGCGCGATTCCTTCCCGACACGCTCGAATCGCCTCGGGCGTGTCTTCAGGTCAGCTACCCGGATCGCATCTTCGTAGGACATCCACAACGCCAAGTACCGGGCAGCTTCGCGCAGAAGCTCACAATCGCCCCTGCTGTGTCGAGCGTCAGCATCTCGTACCGGCTCAAGGCGATCCAGATACTCTGCAGCGTAACCCTCATCCTGGTAGTCGCAGAGCCGCTCAACACCAAGCATAAGAATGTTGTGCGCGCCTGCCGGAAAGCTCGTCTCGATCCTGGTCCCGAGTTCCCGAAGGCGATATCCGACTTTCTTTTTCGCCTGTCCCGCGTCTTTGACTTTCGGCGCGGAAGATTGCACTGCCGCGTCGAATCCTGCTTGGAATGCGCCCAGGCTCGAATCGACTCCGACCCCGCCTCTGCGCACCGCTTCCTCAAATTTTTCCCGCTCAAAAGGTAGAGCGTTGGTGGCAGCCAGTGCACCAAACAGCACGGCACTGATCACGCTTTGCACGTCATTCGCCATGGCGGCAAAATCGGCCCGCACAAACTTTTTTGCCGCCCCGAAGCAGGCGTCCAGCAGTTTGCTGGAATCGACTTGGCCATCGGCTATGACCGTCTTCTCCGTCATGGAATAGACGCGATGCGTGGAGGCGATCAAAGTGGTTCGGTCCGGAGTCACCAACCCTCGCTGAACGGCCCGTCCGGCTTCCATCAATTCAGAAGCGATCACCACGTCAACTTCGCCAGGGACGGGCATAAGAGCCAACACCGGCTCTTTCCCCACCGCCCGCGCAGCCGCCGCCGGAAACATTTCGATGTAATAGATGGTTGATCCTGTACGTTGGGCAACGCCCGGCACTGAGGTAGTTTGCGCGAGGTAGCCGGAATGTTCGGCCAAGTCTACGATCCAATCGGCCAAGACCCCGCCCCCTTCCCCGCCCATCGCAAGAATCGCCACCGCGATTGCTCTGGAGGCTTCACTCGTCGAGGTTGTGCCGGTGTTCATGCGTAATCGTCGATGGCCTCAGGTCTCGATTCCCGCCAGCCGGCGGTTGATGCGCCGTTGCAGAAAGGTGATCACCATTCCCGCGCCATGCGACTTGAATCGATCCCACGCGCTTGGATTCGAGATAACCTCGGCACGATAAAAGGACGGGCATAACCTGGCGGCATGCGCGACTTCCCCGCACAGTCCGCACCCGACGCAACTTTCCACCACGGTTGCTACGGGGTCGATACGAAGAGCATCTGGATTTGGACGGATGGTGAGCGATGGACAACCGGATAACCTTATGCAGGAGTGGTCGCCGGTACAAGTCTCCGCGTCAACCCCGAATTTCTGCGAGACTACGCGTTTCCCTTCCCTTTCGAGTTTCTGCGCCAACGGCTTCACGCGCCGCTGTTTGTTCAGCATGCACTCGCTCTGCGCGACGATGACTTTGGGGCCTTTCTCCTCGGTGGTCAGCGCTTCTCTTATCACGTCCCGCATCATGGCGAGGTTAAAGGTGTCGGTAATGGTTCGCACCCACTTGACGCCTACGCCGCGCACTGCGTCGGCGATCGAGAGTTTTGTGGTGCGAATGGGATTACTCGCTGCGGACGACAGAATGTCCTGCCCACCGGTCGCGGCGGTGTAGCTGTTGTCGACCACCACCAGCACGCTATCATTCCGGTTAAACACAGCGTTTCCCACCCCGCTGGTCAGCCCGTTGTGCCAGAAGCCTCCATCGCCCATGATGCTGATCGTCCGCTTATTGCTTTCGCGCGCGTTGAAAGCCGCAGCCCCAGCCCATCCCAGACCATATCCCATGGTTGTAGCACCAAGATTGAAGGGCGGAAGGATGGAAAACAAATGGCAGCCGATATCGCAGCTCACGTGATGTGGGCCCAATTCTCGCTCAACCAACTTCAAAGCCGTGAAGATTGGGCGCTCCGGGCAGCCTGTACAAAACGATGGCGGCCTGGGATGCACGAATGTTTCAATCGACTGTGAGCTTGGTCTTACCGCTGCTGGCCGGACAGCGAACGGCAGTCGATCGTGATGAATCAGTTGCGGCGCGTAGCGCTCGATAAACTGCACAACCCCTCGCAAGATCGTCGCGGTGGTGTACTCGCCCGCCATGGGCAGCACATCCTTGCCGTGCACCTTGGTCGGCAAATCCGCCCGGCGCAAGATCGTCTGCAGATTTTGCTCCAGGAAGTCCGGCTGACCTTCTTCCACCATCAACACCGCGCGCTTGCCCGCGCAGAAACGCTTGATCTCGTGATCGACCAGAGGATATGTGACATTCAGTACAAGCAGCGGAACCTTGCTTTCCCCAAAAATATCGGCGAGGCCGAGAAGTGCGAGGGCGCGAATCATCGAGTTGTACATCCCGCCCTGCAAAATGATTCCAAAGTCCTGGCTGCCATCTGCGAACAACTCATTCAGGGCATTTTCCTGAATGAATTTCTGCGCCGCGGGCCACCGCTTCTCGATTTTTTCTCGCTCGTGCAAAAAACTTGCCGGAGGAAGGACAATCCTGCTCACATCCCGGACCGGGTTCTCCATTGCATCCTTAAGCGTGAACTTCGGCCGGACGTTGTCCTTCGCAATAAAGCGTCCGTGCACGTGACAAGCACGAATGCGCAGTTCCAGCATCACGGGCGTATGTGTGGCCTCGGAGAGTTCGAAGCCTTGCTCCACTGCATTGACGATTGAAGGCAGGTTGGTGCGCGGATCGAGCAGCCACATCTGCGATTTCATGGCGAAGGCATGCGAACGCTCCTGCATGATGCTCGACCCATCACCGTAGTCCTCCCCAACGATGATCAGTGCCCCTCCGGTAACGCCACCCGAGGCCAGATTTGCCAGGGCATCGGAGGCCACGTTGGTGCCGACCGTGGACTTGAAAGTCACGGCGCCGCGCAAGGGATAGTTCACTGAAGCCGCCAGGGTTGCGGCCGCCGTAGCTTCTGACGCGCTGTGTTCGAAATGAACGCCGAGCTGCTCCAGAATGTCGTTGGCGTCCGACAGCACGTCCATCAGATGGGAGATCGGCGCTCCCTGATACCCCGCGACGTAGGAAACGCCAGACTGCAAAAGCGCTTTGGTCACGGCGAGAATTCCTTCACCCCGAAATTCCTCGCCCCGCTTGGCGAAAAGTTTTTGCACTTCCTTTTTGAATACACGTTCCGCCATTGCTACCACCCCAGTTCGCTCGGCCGCCTACGGCGAGAGCGGAGTTTAGCGAGTCTTGCGACCGGCCTCCGAACCCTCGGGCCGAATAGCGCAGATATCAAGCTTAATCAAAGCGAGCCCTCACCTCATCGATTCCTGTCCACCAGCGCCAGCACCCGACATGGACTGCCCGATCCATTTACGATCTTAAGCGGGGGCGTGATCAAAATCGCGCCCTTTGCGGGAAGTTGGTCCAGATTCGTCAGGCTCGCGAGCCCGAACTTGCCGCTTCCGTGCATGATGCTGTGGCACGGAAACGGCGGGTCGAATCGAAAGGCTTGCCCCGCGTCGGTGCCGACGCCTTCCGATCCCCATCCAATCACATTTCGCTCTTTCACAAGAAAGGGAACCAGATCGGGATGGGGGCCGGGCACGTGCGCACCATCTTCTTTTATATTCAGAAAGGCCGTGGCCTCTTGCCTTTTCGACCAATCCGTGCGCATCAGAACCCAAGACCCAGCTTCGATGCGCCCATGCTCACGCTCCCAGATCTCGACGTGCTTCTGTGTAAGAAGGAAGTCGGGATCAGCGACGACCGAGGGCGACGCGTCGACCACACACGCGGGCGCAAAGAAACTTTCGGCTGGAATCGTGTCCGTCGCATTTTGGGGAAACTTCTCGCCTGTGACCCAATGGATGGGCGCGTCAAAGTGCGTGCCGGTGTGCTCGCAGCAGGAAAAATTATTCCAATACCAGGCCGGACCCCGCGCATCGTATTTTGAAATCTCCTCCATCCGGAAGGGCCACGGCTTGCCAAACTCGGGCGGAAGCTGGATTACCGCGGTGTCTGCGTCCAACGGCTGGCTAAGATCAATAACCCGAATCTCCCGGTTCTTGAGAGCCTTTGCAAATTGCATCAGAAGGTTTTCGCTCATGCGCCTGCCTTTCTGGTTGGAGGGATCGCAACCGCCGCAAACGTCCTGCCGCTTCCGTTTTCCAGGGCGAACCTGTTTGCGCCCGCACCTGGATCGAAAGCGCAATGTGTTGGGCATGTTGGCATTCGTTTCTGGCGTATGTCAATACAATCCATGGCGTATACCCATAAGATGCCGCACCCCATCGGAAAATTGTAAGTTCCGCGCAACCTGTCGTCCCTGCCCTCGCTTACAGTACGGTCGAGACGGTTCCAGTTTCGCCTGACGCATTTTTGTTTCGGCGCGAAACTCTCCAGTACACGAGCGACATGGCTACGAAAAGCGGCAAGAACGCGGGCACCGCATACTGCAAGCCATCCACGTAGAAAGTGGCGACAGTTATGCCGAACAAGGCGGCAATCCCCAGCCAATTCGAATAGGGGGAAAAGGCTAGTCGCATGGGGAGGCGCGCGGCAGCCTCTGGGCTAAGGCGTTGGCGGAAGCGAATGTGGCTGAGAAGGATCACAGCCCACACAAAGAACATTCCTGCCACGGCTACTCCATACAGCATCAAGAAGGCTCGGCCAGGCGCATATTTTGCGAGCAAGATTGCCGCCATCATGCCCACGGTGGAAAGACCTAGCGCGCGATGAGGGACTCCGTTGTTGCTCAGGCGGGAGATCCACCCGGGCGCATACCCGCCGCGGGAGAGGGAAAAAAGCATGCGGGTGGCCAGGTACAGGTCGGTGTTGCAACTGGAGAGCGCAGCAGTAATCACCACAAGATTCATGACGCTCGCGGCGTAAGGAATTCCAACCCCGGCAAAAGCACTCACAAACGGGCTACCCGAGATTCCCTCCCCGCTCCCCACTCGATTCCACGGCGTCATGGCGAGCATGACCCCGATCGCCAGCACGTAAAAGAAAATCAGGCGGAACACAACCGTACGCATCGCCCGCGGAATCGACTGCTCGGGATTCTTGGCTTCTCCGGAGGTAACCGCAATCAGTTCCACTCCCATGTAACTCGTCAAGGCCAGCGTGAGCGCCAGCCAGACACCCTTCATCCCGAATGGCAAGAAACCACCATTGGCCGAGAGATTCGAGATTCCGAGCGCCGGCTTTGGTCCGAGGCCAACGATCAACACCGCGCCAATCGCGATGAACACGAGAACGGCAGATACTTTAATCAGCGCGAACCAGTATTCAAATTCTCCAAAGCGTCCCACCTGCAGGGCATTGATCGCGACCAGGGCCAGCGAAGCGCTCACAACCCAAAGCCACTGTGGCACATGGGGAAACCAGAATCCGAAGTAGATCGCTACCGCCGTCACCTCCGCTCCGATCGCGATGATCTGGACGAGCCCATAGGTCGCGCGAACGGCAAAGCCAGCCCAGGGGTTGAGATAGATCTCGGCGTACACGCCAAAAGCGCCGGCAACCGGGTGGACCACCGCCATCTCAGCAACCGCATAAGCCACAATCATCGCGATTCCCGCCCCGAACAGATAGGTGAGGATGACGCCGGGGCCGGCGAGCCGGATGGTTACGCTGCTGCCCAGAAATAAACCAACGCCGATCGCTCCGCCGAGCGCCAGCATCGTGAGTTGTCGCTGAGTCAAACTGCGCTGAAGGTTTGTGCCCTGCGGGGAGGAGCTATCCGCGTCTGTGATTGCCGGTGTGGACGCCGAAAATTCGGATGGCCCCGGTGCTTTATGCATGCCGCTTCAAGTCTAGGAGTACGTTTCGGAAGCGGTGAATCTCTTCGACAGTATTGTAATGTACAAGGGAGACACGAACCGCACCTCTCTCCGGATCCAGACCCAACCTCCTCATCAATCGCGGTGCATACATGTGACCGTCGCGAATACCGATACCAGCCTTGGCGAGGGTTGTGGTGACAACAGCTGGCTCAGTCGCTCCCAGATTGAAGCAGAACGTCGGCACACGCTCGCGCAACCGATCTTCGTCATGAATGCCGTAGATGGTCGCTCCGGCCTCCTTCAGCACGCGCAGCAACTCCAGCGCAAGCAGGCGCTCGTAAGCCGCGATCGCGTTCATGCTCTTGACGAGGTTAGTTCGTCTTGCACTTGCAGAACCAGGATTGGTTTCTGCGGGTAGCGCGGCACCGAGTGTTTCCAAGTATCTTACCGCCGCGTCCATACCGGCTACATTCTCATAGATGAAGGTACCGGCTTCAATTTTCCCCGGCGGCTCGTCGGGAATGAAATCCTCGCGGAAGGTCGGGAGATTTTTCAAAAGCTCGCGACGACCCCAGAGAAAACCCATGTGCGGTGAAAAGATCTTGTAGCCAGAACAAACCAGGTAGTCGCAGTCAAATGCCTGTACGTCAATCGTTCCGTGCGGAGCGTAGTGAACACAGTCGAGAAAAATCTCCGCTCCCGCCTCATGGGCGAGCCTACCGACTTCCGTCACATCTACAATGGAGCCAAGCGCATTGGTTGCGGCCGTGCATGCCACCAGTCGGGTTCTCTTGGAGAGCAGCGCCTTCAAGTCTTCCGCGTGCAGGTTCCCATCTTCCCTCATCTTCCACCAAAGGAACTTGGCGCCGTCCTTGGCGAGGGCCAGCCATGTGGCGACGTTGGCCTCATGATCCATGTCAGTGACCACGATTTCATTCCGCTCAGCCAGGGTTTGGCCAATCGCAAGGCTCATGAGGCGGATGAACGAAGTGGCGTTCATTCCGAAGGCAATCTCGCTCGAGTGGCGCGCATGCACCAGTACCGCCACGCTCTCCCGTGCGCGTTCGATGCTCGCATCCACTTCCATGCTCTTGCTGTATCGTCCGCCTCGTTGCACATTGCATTCGAGCAAGTGCTGGTTGACAGCATCAAAAACCACCTGCGGTATCTGGGCTCCAGCCGCATTGTCAAAGAAAATGAACTTTTCACCTGCGTTTAGCGCTGGGAAAGAAGAGCGAACCGTGCTGATGGGGAACGGCATGGGTTTGGCTTCCACGTCGGCAGTCACATACGACCCGGTCATTTGCGCCCTTCTGTGCGGACTACCTCAGAGCCAGATTCCATGGCTCGCATCCCTGTTGACATGATCAACAAATATCTAATGCATACCATATGTATACCTTGTAGCTCTTTGCCCATATCCTGTCAATGGCAATCATTCCCTGCATACCGGAAATATATCTTTGACAGAACCGCACAAGTCAGAAAAAATACCAATGTTCCGGAACGCGGCTATTCTGCGGACGCGTTCTACGGAGGAACCTTGGCAAAGCTTATTGCGCGCGGCAAGAATCATCGCATGCTTGTACCCGCCACTCTCAGCGAAAAAGTCTATGCCGCGTTCAAGCATGACATCGTCTATGGTGTTTTCCAGCCGGGTGAGCCCCTGAGTGAAAAAGATCTCGCGCGCCGTTACAAGGCCAGCCGGACACCGGTGCGGGAGGCCGCAGTGCGGCTGCAAAACGACAGGTTGCTGCGCATCGTGCCCAATCGTGGATATTTCGTAGCCCACATTAGCCTGCAAGTGCTCAACGACATTTACGAATTTCGCAGCGCGGTGGAATGTGCCGCCGCTGAACTCGCTGCCGCAAAAGGTCCGACTCCCGAAGCCCTGAAGCAGTTGACGGAACTTGCCAAGGTCACGTGCACTCCCGAGAACCGGGAAAGATGCCTGCGATTTATCGAGGCCGATACGGCATTTCACCTGGGAATCGCCCGCCTGGCGCGGAACCAGATGCTTCTGCAGGCGGTCAGCGAAGTACGCAGTCAGATGGAGCGCATCATGTTTGCCGCGATTGACATCAACTACTTCGGCGAGGTGCCAGGACAAGAGCATCGGGAAATTCTATCCGCCATCAAGGACCGGGACCCGGGCCGCGCCCGTCAAGCCATGCACGACCATATCATGCAGTCGAAAGATAAGGTTTTGGGCGTCGCCTATGCCGTGCCCGTTCGTGCGAGCATGGGCTAGTAGCAGGTTCATCCGGCGGAGATCCTGCCTCAAAATTACGCGAGTGAGGACAACTCGGAGAGGAATGATTCCCGGTCTTTTCACTTTGCATTCGCTGCTCCCATTGCAACATGGACAAGCTAATCGAGGATGTGTACCGAACCCTCAGTGGCCGATTCCAAGGAACCCTGCTGCGCTCCGCCGATACGGGTTATCGCGAAGCGACGCAAATTTGGAACGGAATGTTCTCTCGCCGACCCGGTTTGTTCGCTTTCTGCCGCGATGTGCGCGACGTCCAGGCAGCGGTGCGTGTCGCTGCGACCTCGGGCGTTGTTACCGCGGTTCGCTGCGGCGGCCACAGCTTGGCGGGGTTCAGCACGTGCGACCAAGGACTCGTGATCGATCTTTCGCCAATGCGCGAGGTGCGTGTCGATCCTGAGGCTCGCAGGGCGCATTTCAGCGGCGGCTGTCTGCTTGGTAACGTGGACGCAGCAACTCAAAAAGTGGCGCTGGCATTTCCCGCCGGCGTAGTTTCGCACACTGGCGCTGCCGGCCTTGTGCTTGGAGGAGGCACAGGATGGCTGAACCGTTTGCATGGACTATCCTGCGACAACGTCGAGGGCTTCACGCTGGTGGTGGCAGATGGCTCCATCCTGCGCGCGCACGAGAAGGAGAATCCCGAGTTGTTTTGGGCGTTGCGGGGCGGAGGCGGTAACTTCGGGG
Source organism: Candidatus Acidiferrales bacterium (assembly GCA_035603035.1). GTDB lineage: Bacteria > Acidobacteriota > Terriglobia > Terriglobales > Acidobacteriaceae > Sulfotelmatobacter. Next base: position 15,388 of record DATNLE010000062.1, read on the forward strand.
TTGTGACCGAATTCGAAGTGCGTCTTCATCCGGTCACTTCCGTGATACTCGGACGGGGGTTGTGCGTGGGCGACGGGATCGCCCCGCTTCTGAGCCATTGGCGGGAGTTCATGCCGGAAGCTCCTGACTGCTTGCGCTGGGGATTTTCTTTGCGGATTGCCGACGAATCGCAAACTACTCCGCCGGCGGTGCGCGGGCTTCCAGTTGCGAGTGTTTCCGCGCTTTGGGTGGGCGACATTGGCCAGGGACGTCGTTATCTCCATCGAGCCCTGAGTGCGGCTCCCCACACGGCCGTAAGCGTGGAGGAGATGTCGTTCTTGCGGTTGCAGACGCTGGCCGATTCAGACTTTCCGCGTGGCCGCCGTTACTATACGAAATCCGGCTACTTCCGATTACTTGGCGACCGAGTCATTCAAACCATGATCGAAGCACTCGCCACAGTTCCCTCGCGGGCGAGTGAAATCGAACTGGCGTACTTGGGGGGAGCCGCGCAACGTGTCGCGCCCGAAGAAACGGCGTTCGGTGATCGCAGCGCGCCGTTTGTGGTCAATATCATCAGCAACTGGACCGATCCTGCAGATGATGCAGCCAACATCGCATGGACTCGCAATTTGTTTGCGCAATTGCGTCCAGCGATGGTTCCGGGAGTTTATGTGAACTTCATGAGCGGCGACGAACAGGACCGCGTTCCTGAGGCTTATCGCGAACGGTGGGAGCGCCTCCGTTCTATCAAAACAACCTATGACCCTCGGAATCTCTTTCGCCTGAACCAAAATATCCCTCCTTACCCCATGAACGGGTAATTTGCGGCGGAACATAAACGGTCCGGTCTGAAACCTGCGAGAAGCGCAGGAATGCCTCCCCATCGAGAACTGCTGAGCCTACAGCGCGGGGCCACTCCGGTAGCGAGCTTCTTTTTAACTAGCGTCGTTGTTTAACTACGGTGAATTTGATTTTTTCTTGTATACACACTCTACATACGATGCGAATACTATTGACATACTTTGGGTTTTAGTAGTAGCGTTTCCGCACTCAATGAGCGTGGACGGGAGGATGGCATGAAGACGGTGAACGCTACGCGGTTCATTTTGGTGATGTTTCTGATATACACCTGCGGTGGTTCAATCGCCGTGGCCCAGTTCTTTCCCGGGCGAGTTACAGGAAGCGTCCGTGACGCGCAAGGCGCGGCGGTGGCGGGAGCCACGGTCAAGCTCTCGAATCTTGATACTTCCCAGGAGCGAACGGCAACCAGCGATCAGAACGGCGAGTTCAATTTTCCAGAGTTGCCCCTCGGCACATTCCAGCTAACCGTTAGCAAAGACGGTTTTCGAACTTCGCAGATCAACGCCATTGTGACCTCCCAGGGGCAAGTCAACAGTATCAATCCCGTCCTGGCGGTCGGCACAGTAAGCTCGAAGATTGAGGTGAATTCAGCGCCCGCGCTTATCCAAACAGAGACGAACGAATCTGGCGGCCAACTTACCGAAGAGCAGGTGGAATCCCTTCCGATCGGGAACAGCGACTACACTCGACTGGCGCTGGTTCTTCCCGGAGTGACCCAAAACAGCAATTTCGCTTTCGCGCAATACACCATTAACGGCTCCAGGGCCAGGTCGAACGGTTTTAATATCGACGGCGTTTCGGATACCGATCCTTCTACGTACCTTCCTTCCATCAATGAGGGCGGGAATTCGGCGACGGCCGCAACCCGCCTGCCGCTGGACGCGATTCAGGAGGTGACTATCAGCGCGAACGCGGGCGCCGATAGCGGTCAGAACTCCGGCAGTGTCATGAACGTCATCATCCGCAGTGGAACGAATCGGCTTCACGGCTCGCTCTACGAACTCCATCGCGACGTTGATCTGGACGCCGCCAATTTTTTTGAGGACCTCGCCGGTGTGCCCAAAGCCCCATTCGTGTGGAACGAATTCGGCGGAACGGTGGGCGGTCCGGTAGACATTCCGCATCTTTATGACGGCCACAACCGCACATTTTTCTTTGCCGGTTACGATGGCAGCAGGCTACGCCTCGGCACTACTCTTCACGGAAACGCGCCCAGTCCAGCACAGATTTCCACCGCGACAGCTTTAGTGCAATCCCAGGGGATTACACCGAATCAACTTGGCCTGAATATTTTGGGCCTCTACTCTTCACTGGGTCTGTCGGGTCCGTTCGTCATAGACAATCGTGGCCGTCAGACGCCAAACAGCGGAGTCCTAAAGATTGATCACACCTTCTCGACCTCCGATTCGCTCTCGGGACGGTACCTCCACGGCACCGGTGAAGATGAATTTCCCGGCGGCGGCCCCGGGCCGGGGGGTGGTTCTCAATTGAATCCCTGGTTCGGTGTAACCCCGACCGTTGCTGATAACTTTGCCATCAGCGAAGTTCATGTTTTCAACTCGAACTTGATCAACACCCTGCGTCTCGGCTGGAACCGCTTCAGCCAGTTTCAAAAAGGCCGGGATGCCAACGTCAATCCAGCTACCATCGGCTTCAACACCGGCGTCAGTCCGAATAGTTACGGCATACCCGAGATCGATCTTGGTGACAATACCGCGGATGGATTCTCGAATTTGGGATTGCAAGGCGGCGCTGGAGGCCGCGTAGCCACCAGCTATCAAATCGCCAACGAAGTGAACTGGACCCGCGGCAAGCATGCATGGAAGTTCGGCTTCAACTTCCTCCACAACTATTCCGACTACACTCTCGCCGGATCTCGTGGCATCTTTTCGTTTACCGGCTCCCAGCTGGGAGACAATCCGTCAGCAACAGGCGGAACAGCACTTACGACAGACGGTGGACTCGCAGCTCTTGTCGATCTAATCGCCGGTATGCCAACCCCCGGTTCGTCTCTCACCAATATCACCCGAGTCGGCAGCCCCCGCGCGAATATCTCCCAGAACATCATAAGCGGTTTCGGGGTGGATACGTTTAAGGTCACACCCCGGCTCACGCTGGTCGCGGGTCTGCGGTACGATTTCTTCACGACCGTGAGCGAGGCGCGCGGGCGGTTCTCGGCATTCGACCCGAATCAGGGCCTTGTGGAAGCTTCGCAACTGCCGGGCGGTCACCTCTATGACGCTCCCAAGGGCAACTTTGGACCCCGGGTATCGCTTGCGTGGCAGCCTCCATTCGAGCTCATTCCCGGCCGCCAAACGGTTTTCCGAACCGGATTTGGAATCTACTACGACACGATTCCTCTCAATAACTTCGAAGAAGGGCTGGCGCAGAATCCGATTGGACCGACTGCCGGTTTCACCATCGTTCCCTCTGCGCCTATTCCATTTGGGGTCGGCGTGCCCATATTTGGCACCGGGGCCCCGCAACCACCGTTCAATATCGAAAGCATTCAACACAATCTAAAAACTCCCAATACGCAAGAATGGAATCTCAACCTCCAGCAGGAATTGAGCGAGCGGTTCGTCCTTCAGATTGCCTACGTCGGAAATCACAGCGTTCACCAATTGCAGCTTCTGGACATCAACCAACCACCCGTCGGCGCCGGCTTTGGACCGGGCTGTATGAGTACACTTGCGCCAATCCCCGCGGGTGACCCCAACTGTGAGCAGGCGGCTCGCCCCTTCAGTGCGCGCTATCCCACTCTGGCGCAGATCAACACGATTTCGACACCCGGGATCGCGAGTTACAACTCTTTGCAAGCTTCGCTGAAATCGAACAACTTTCACGGGTTGACCACGCAGATCGCCTTCACTTGGTCTCACAACCTGGACACCGCATCGGAAGTGGACGACTTCTCCGGGACTAGCGGCTACGTCCCGCAAGACTCGACGAATCTGAAAGGGAGTTATGGCAATTCGGAATTCGACCAGCGCCGCGCGCTGATTATCACCTACGTGTACGCGATTCCCTCTCCTAAGTTAGCTGGCGCGTTTGGTTACGCAACAAGAGACTGGCAAATCTCTGGAACCACAACTCTACGCGACGGTTTGGCGGCGCCGCTCTTGACTTTTGGCGATGAAAGCGGCGTGGGTAATTTCCACGAACGCTATAACTGCGTCGGCCCGATTCATTACCAGCTTAAGAATTTTTCCGAGCCCTACGCCTCGGTTAGTTCGTTCGCCGAGCCCGCACCGGGTACGTTCGGCGACTGCCCACGGAATCCCCTCGTAGCTCCTGGACTGAACGCCTTCGACATATCCATTCAGAGAACTTTCAAGCTGGGAGAACGCTTCGGATTTCAGTTCCGGACCAGTTTCTTCAATGCATTCAATCATCCGAACTTCGCCGAGCCGGCGCCGGATCTGAGCACGACCATCAGCGCCTCCGCCGATGACGGCAGTTTCGATTCTCACTTTGGCGTGGGAGGGCCGCGCAACATTCAATTCATGGGGAAGCTCAGTTGGTAAGTGAGCGATGTAACTGGTGGTGTCTTGCGCTGGTTGTATCTTCTCGACGCTCAGCGTGAAGGGGGAAACACAATGTGCCATGGCAGAAAATCCGCGGGCTGGCTGTATCTGACGCTGGCTCTGGTTGGATCTCTATCAGGTTCGGCGAGCGCCCAAGCTGCCGCTCCGGGTCCGATCAAAATCTCGGTTGACGCGACCCAAGTATCACAGCGGATTCTCCACGCCAAACTGGTGTTTCCAGTGCACTCCGGACCTCTAACCCTTTACTACCCGAAGTGGATGCCAGCGGATCACTCTCCTGACGGCCCCATCTGGAATCTAGCCGGGCTTAAGTTTTCCTCGGGCACACGCGAGATTCCGTGGCAACAAGACCTGGTCGATATGTACGCGTTTAACCTTGATGTTCCTGCGGGAACTACCTCGATCGAGGCTTCACTGGACTTCCTGATCTCCGCTCCGGGGCCGGGGATTGATTTCAGTGCCTCGGGCGCGGCAAACCTGTTCGTCTTAATGTGGAATCAAGTCATGCTTTATCCAAAAGGCTGGCCCGCCGCCGATCTGATTTATGACCCAACATTGACTCTGCCGAATCACTGGAAGTTCAGCACATCGCTCCCGATTGGCCGTCAGTCGGGTGATACCATCTCGTTCGCGCCTGTCCCCCTCGACCTTCTGGTCGATTCGCCGGTGCAGTCGGGTGAATTCGTGCGGGTTTTCCCATTGAATCCCGGCGACAGCCCGCCCCAGGAATTGGACGTGGTTTCCGACGATGCCTGGGCTCTCGAGGTGCCGCCCGAATTGATCGAGCACTACAAGCGCCTGGTCGTGGAGGCCACTGCTTTATATAAGTCTCATCACTTTCGCGACTATCATTTTCTGCTGACGCTAAGTGACAACGTGATGGGACTTGGGCAAGAACATCACGAATCCAGTGACGATCGTGTGCGCCAGCACACTTTGGTTGATCCGAACACCCGAATCCTCGAAGCGGGCCTTTTCCCGCACGAGTTCACCCATTCCTGGAATGGACAGTACCGCCGTCCCGTGGGCTTGGCGACACCGGACTTCCAGCAGCCCATGAAGGGCGAGCTCTTGTGGGTCTACGAGGGTTTGACAGAATATTTGGGGACGGTGCTAACAGCTCGCAGCGGACTTCTGACCGCCGCTCAATCTCGCGAACATATTGCGCTTACGGCTTCCACCTTAGAACACCGTGCGGGCCGACGCTGGCGATCCCTGCAGAACACCGCCAACGCTGCGCAGATTCTTTACTTCTCTGTTCCGGAATGGTCATCGTATCGCCGCTCAGTCGATTTCTATCCCGAGTCAGTTCTGGTTTGGCTGGACGTGGACTCGACAATTCGCAAGCTCACGGGCGATCACAAATCGATGGATGATTTTTGTCGCACCTTCTATGGCGGACCTGACGGCCAGCCGGTGATCAAGACCTACACCTTCGAAGATCTTGTTTCGATACTGAATGGGATCGCCGCTTATGACTGGACGTCCTTCTTCCGCGCGAGATTAGATTCCACCGATCCCAAAGCCCCGTTGGGAGGAATTACGGGCGGCGGATGGCGACTCGTCTATAACGACGATCCAAACGAAATTCTTTCGGCCAGCGAGGCTGCTTCGCAGAACGGAGATTTCACATCTTCCCTCGGACTGCGAGTCGCGCACGACGGCTCCATCATCGATGCAATTCCGGGCATGCCGGCATTCGCCAGCGGCCTGAGCCCCTATTCGAAAATTGTTGCTGTAAACCACCGCAAGTTTTCCGTAGACGAGTTGAAGCGGGCGATTCGGGAGTCAAAAGCCAATCCGGGAGCGATAGAAATCGAAAGCGACAATGCGGGAAGGTTGGAGTCGCACGAAATTCAGTATCATGGCGGCAATCAGTTTCCCCATCTGGAACGGGTGGACAGTGCGCCTGACTATCTTGACGAAATTCTCAAACCGCTGACGCCGGCAAGTGCGAACTAGCGGCCGAGCGCTTGAATGAATGATTGTAAGAACACAGTGCCATCGGAAGGGCGACGCGCGGAGAGACTTTAACCCCTCTCGAGGGCAATGGGTGTCTCCTGATTCAGGATGGCAACCCAGCGCCTTTCACGTTTAATCCATGTGGTGCTCTCGATCACGGCACCTGCGGGAAAGCTTCTGCCGGATTCTTTTCCGAGGCGTAGCGCCTCGTAGTACAGGATTACGGTTGTTGGATCGGGCATGAATCCGCGGATATGGCGAAGTTCATAATCGGAGATCGTGCGTTCACTCATCGAAGCCAGATATTGTGGCTGGGGTGTCACTCCAGATTGAAAGATCATGATCGCGTCCGAGGCTACAAGCTGTTTGAACGTGTCTGCGTCTCGGTCTTGAGCGGCTTTCCAGACCCGCTTCTCGAGCCGAATGACCGCATTGATGATCGCGCGCTTGGAATGGGATCTGCTGGTTTGGTTCATCGTTCCTGAATTGCGAGGTTTCAAGGGATGTCTCCGGCGATCGAAGTCTGCGGCGGTGGTTCTGATGCTGTTCTTGTACGGCGCATTGTAGTCAACTTGGTCTATAGCACGCGAGTGCCTGGCTTACCAAGCAAATTTGGATTTTTCTCCGAGTACCCGATGCATCAGTTGCGGAAGTCACCTATTTCATCGAGAGGTCACGCCATTGACCACATTTCTTGACGTTGCAGCCGTTCGTTCGCGATTTCCTGTTTTCAGGCACAAGACATACCTGAATTCCTGTTCGCAAGGAGCCCTCAGCGACGCTGTGGAAGGCTCGATTCTCGAACACATTCGCTCGTGGCACGAACACGGTTCTCCGTGGGACTGCTGGGTCGAAGAGTATGAATCCGCGCGCACCGCCTTCGCCCATTTCATCGGTGCCGCACCCGATGAAGTTGCCATTGTCCCAAGCGCCTCCGTGGGCATCAATTCCGTTGCCAGCGCGCTCGATTTCGGCAAGCGCCCCAAAGTCCTCATGGGCGAATTTGAGTTTCCGACGATGGGACAAATCTGGCTTGCGCAGAGCCGCCGTGGCGCCGCGGTTCAGTTTCTCGCAGCGGAAAACGGCATGATCCCGGCGGAAGCTTATTCCCGCACCATCGACGACAAGACTCTCATCGTCCCGGTCACGCAGGTCTGTTTCTCCAACGGTTTTCGATCAGAGATTCAGCCGATCGTTCAATGCGCGCACGAGCGGGGTGCGCTGGTCATGCTCGACGGTTATCAGGATTGCGGAACCCGTCCGATCGATGTCAAGGCGCTCAATATAGATTTTTACGTCAGCGGCGCACTCAAATATCTTCTTTGTCCGTCCGGCATCGCTTTCCTCTACGTCCGGCCCGAATTGATCCCTGCGCTCACCCCGACGGTCACGGGCTGGTTCGCGCAGCAGAATCCGTTTGCCTTTGACGTCAAGCATTTCGATCCGGCAAAGACGGCCCGCCGCTTTGAAGCGGGGTCGCCTCCACTGCCACACGTCCACGCAGTGCAGGCAGCGCTCAAATTGCTCGGCAGCGTCGGATACGAGAAAATCGCTCAGCATATCTCTGGCCTTACCAAAGCATTTACGGAAGGCGCTCGCGCGCTCAAAATCAAGATCAAGACCCCGGCCGATAGTGTGGGTCCGCTGGTCGTGTTGCAAATGAAGGACTCGGATGCCGCGGTAAAAAAACTAGCCACGCAAAACATCGTCGCCTCGAATCGAATGGATGGTCTGCGGGTATCGTTTCATTTGTATAACACGCTCGAAGATGTTCGCTCCGTGCTTGATGTCTTGAATGAAAATCTGCATCTTGCAGCCCGCGAGTAACGGACCAGATCCCGTTTCAGTTTCGACTGCGGGCACGAGATGCTTCGACTGGACCGGACGACCTCGATTAGGGAGAGATTGATGCCAGAAGTGTTCCGGAGGAAGGTGTCGATGATGCTGTTTGTGCTAAGCGCTATCGTTATCTCAACCGCCATCCCAGCAGTTACAGTCGTAGTTATCCGCTGATCACCCACAGTCTGGAGACGTTTGCAAGCGTCCCTGAATGTTACGATTCGTCCTGCATCACTCTACATCGGCAAGCAAGCCGGCCCTATGGGTTCAAAAGACTTATAAGTGAGGACGAACTCCTGGTGTCCCAGACTCTCCGAGCAGCTCTGCGCCCCCGAAGCGACCTCTAACACTTTTTTGTAGATCTCCTCGCCGACTTCGTCGACACTCGCTTCCAAGCGCAGGATTTTTCCTGCGTTAACGTCCATGTCATCGCTCATACGCTCGTAAGTTTCCGGGTTGGCGCAAATCTTGATTACAGGGGAAATCGCTGAGCCGACTACGGAGCCGCGTCCCGTTGTGAACAAAATTACATGCGATCCACAAGCGATCAATTCTGCAATCTCTGCGTTGTCATTGATATTGGGAAACCCGAATTTTGGCTCGCCATCCGGAACAACGTCCAACAAATACAAACCACCATTCCGCGGAACGTCACCAGGCTTGATCAGCCCGGAGATTGGCGAAGCACCACTCTTGCAATACGCTCCAATCGACTTTTCTTCGATTGTGGTCAGGCCGCCTTCGGCGTTTCCGGGAGCAAAACTAGCGTGGCCCATCTGTTTGTAGTAATACGCCGCTTTCTCGACGGAAGCTTTCAACTCGTGGCCGAGCTCAGGCGTGACTGCACGCGCGGACATAACGTCTTCCAACCCGATCATTTCCCCGGTTTCCTCGAAGATGGTTGACGCGCCTTGCTTGACCAGCATATCGAAGGCGCGTCCGACCGCGGGATTGGCGGAGATTCCGCTCGTCGCATCAGAGCCGCCGCACACGGTTCCCACCACGAGTTCATCTATGCCCAGCGGAGCTCTCGGTACTTCCGCAATCTGCTTCAAAGCCTGCTCAACCCACGCCGCGCCCCCATCGATAGATTTCCTCGTTCCCCCCGTTTGCTGGATTACCACGGTGCTCACGGGCCGGCCGGTTTTCGCAATCTCTTCCGCAAGGCGATGGCGATTGAAACTCTCGCATCCCAGGGAGAGCAACAACGCACCTCCCACATTCGGATGGGTGCATAGCTTGGTCATCATCCGGTCGGCGTAAGCATTAGGGTAGCAACCGCCAAACCCGATCAGATGCACCGGCTGACCTTTGAAGCAATCCACGATCTCGCGAGCTACGTGGTGAGCGCATTCCACGAGGTAGGCAACAACGATACGGTTTCGGATTCCTTTTCTTCCGTCAGAGCGAAGAAAGCCTTGCAGTTGGGGCGAGTTATTTGACGAAAACATGGTCTTTGTCCAGGGTGTAAGTAGCGATGTAGTCACTTTTCAGGTTATGCAGATGCATGTGGGCTCCGGCTGGAATAGGTTCTTTCGCCGAACCTATGGGTACACCACACTTGTATACTTTTTCTCCGGTCTTGATGTCGCGGGCCGCCACTTTGTGGCCGATCGCAATGTTTTGCGTAAAGACGATTTCGCGGCCATCCATCAGGTCTCGGTCCCCCGCGAGTACGGGGGAAACGACAATGAGGACATTGTCATCCCGATGAATGCGCAACAGCTTCCGTAACTGTCCTTCGGCTTGCATCAAACTCTCTTTTCTGCAAGTAAGCCTACTCCCGCTGCGGTTGCGGCTTGAAATTGGCCGGATCGCGATAGTTGACTGTCTGCAAGTGCTCACAATAAAGCACAAGCTCCCCTGGCATTTTAAATACTTCGTAAGAAACCTTCACCATCCCCATCTCGGCATACTTGGGCCACTTTTCAAGCTGCGTACGAACAGTGTAAATCGTGTCGCCCACGAAGACCGGTTTGATGAAGCGCAACTTGTCGTATCCATAGCTGAAAGTGTGAATATTATTGTGTGCCATAAGCCCCAGGCCCAGGCTGAATACCATGGCGCCCGCGACCAGGCGCTTTTTGAAGACCCCTTCTTCTTTGGCGAAGACATCGTCGGCGACGTAGGGATGCATGTCGAGGACGATGGCATTGAACAACATGCTTTCCCCTTCCGAAATCGTGCGGCGAATCGAACGCGCACGCTTGCCCAGTTCGAAGTCTTCGTATAACCAATCCTCGGCATTCCAGATGGAGATTTGCTTGTGCTTAGCAGGATCAGGATTCGGATTCTTCACAGGTCCTCTTTCGTTGTTACGCGATTCGGCGAGCTGCAACTCGCCGCTTGGCATAATGCTGGTTCAGCCATCGGATCAGGTCGGCGTCGTTCACTTCTCCGCGCAAGCAGCGATTGATCTCGATTCCTGCGGCTTCAAAGAAACGAACAAATCCGTCGAAGCGCGGCCGCAGATAGGCTGTCTGTAAGGTTTGCAGCGTGCCGGAAAAAAAGCCGTCGGCCATCGCGTTAACCGATAAGTCAGTCCAGGCGGACAAACTGGCAGGCTGGCCTCCTGCGCGAAAATAAGTGCCACGCTGATGTTCCGGGCTCACCAGCCATTTGGCGTAGGCGATGGCTTCCGACGGATGTGGACTGAGCTTGCTGACTGCAGCTCCCGTTCCCCCCAGCATCGTGCCGGCACATCCGCGCGGGCCCGCCCCCGGAGCATTGGTGAACTTCAATCGCACTGTATTGCCGACTCTCGAGTAATTGGAGTAACCAAAACCGTACGGACAGTAGACTGCGTCGGATTCGCTGATCATGAAATCGTAAACCTGGATCGGATTCCACTGCACACAGAGGGGATGGGCCAGTTCGATGAGCGCGTGCAGTCGATCTAATACCTCTGCGCCGACAGTGTCGTCCACGAAATGGTCACCTTCCTCGGCAATGGGGTATCCGAGACTAGCGCTCAACGTGAAGAAAAGACTGATTGCATCCGTCGGACACGCAGGTACCACGATGTATTTTCCCGCGTTGCGCGCTCTCTCTCCCAATTGCAAAACAAGGTCGAAAGTGTCGGGAACAGCGGGAGACAGCGCTCGTAACAGATCAGGCCGATACGATGCAACTTGCGTTGCGGCATCGATGGGGAGAGCCCAAAGACCGCTCCCGTACCAGTAGGATTGCCATGAGGGACCTACAGAATCTGCAGCAAAATCACGTTTTTCCGCTTCGCTGAGCGAGGGGCCAAGGTCAACCAACGAATCATGAGCTGCGGCAAAGCCGACGAACGGATGATCCACGATGAGGAGATCGTAAAGCGCCAGATATTGCTCGATGGGAGACTCGCCAAACTCGCGTAGAGTTCGGCGGTCCCACTGGATCTTAATTTTGGGATTTTGCTCTTCGTACTCGGAAATTCCTCCAAGCAAGGGAGCATAACCGCGGGGATGATCCCAGGTGAGCCCTTTGAGGGTAATTCCCACACTAACCTCCGTGCCTTTAGGAACGTCTTTTTCTTTGCCGAATCAAGCGGCCGTACGCTTCTCGGCCAGCACAATGTGGTCGCAATACAGAACCACTTCATCGCGCTGGTTCAGCACCTCACAGGCTTCAACGACACGACCCCAACCCTTGCGCTTCGGGTCTTCCTGTTTTTCCTTGACGGTGACCCGGGTGCGCAGCGTGTCGCCGATGAAAACCGGCTTGGGGAAACGCAATTTGTCATATCCGTAGGTGAAGGCGACGGGATTGACTTGACTGGCGGTGAGACCGATGCCGATCGCAAAGGTCATCGTGCCGTGTGCTATACGCTGACCAAACTGAGTCTGACGGGCAAACTCCGCATCCACGTGATGCGGAAAGTAATCTCCGGTGTGTCCAGCATGAATGACGACATCAGTCTCGGTAATCGTGCGTCCCGAGGTGACTCGCTGCTCGCCGACTACAAAATCTTCGAAGTACTCGTTTCGCGTCATGGTTGCAGCGCACCGGAAAGTTTCGGCCTCTTTCCGCCGATGGCTGAGGAAAGCGTGCGGGAAGCCAGGCTCAACGCTTCTTTGACTTGCGGTGGTCCCACGGTGTCTCCGATGCGGGCGAGAAATGGAACTGACATTGCCGCGATTGCCTCGCCGTGTTGATTCAATACCGGGTAACTGATGTTCACCACCCCGTGCACCTGGTAGCTAGCCAGCTCTTCGTAGCCACGCCGGCGAATCTGATTCAGATGGCGGAAAAGACCAGCCGGGACTGGCTTTCTTGAGCGGAAGCGCCACGCCCCCAGTGCGCGGGCGCGAACTTCTTCGCTTTGAAAGGCCAGAATCACGTGCCCGGAAGCTGTGTTCAAAAGATCAATGTTTGCTCCGAGATGCACGGAGAAACCCATGATCCCCGGGGCCTCGGACTGCGCTACGACGACTACCTCTGCGTGGTTGAGCATTGCCAGATGGCAAGACTGGCCGGTATTGCTCGCGACCCCCTGTACCAGCGGGCGTGCCTGCGCGATCAGTCGCTGCAGCGGTTGATGGTGGTGGACAATTTCAAATAGCTTCAGCGTGAGTTGATAGCGCTCGTCAGGGCCCGTGCGGGAAATATAGCCTCGCTCTTCGAGACAAACCAACATGCGGAATACCTCAGTGAGGCTGCGGCCAAGACGGCCGGCGATCTCACTGTGGGTCATTGCGTCGGAGACTGAAGCTAGAAGTTCCAGGATGTCCAGGCCTTTTTCCAGGGCTGGAGCAGTGTAACGACGTCTCCGCGACGTCACCTGCGGTCGAGTCGAGAGTTTGCGCCGGGAGGCCATTATTGATCAACCTGCCTTAGTCTACTACTAATTTCTCTAATGAAATTCCTCTTTTATTGGTAGAATTTACCGTGATTGCTGTCAGGAGTTTCCCGTGACCTCTTCCCCAAGCCGCGTCCATGCGGATTACATGGATGAGAAACTCAAAAGGCCGCTGCACGGCATTCTGGTGCTGGACTTCAGCCAGTTTCTTTCTGGCTCATTGGCCACTCTTCGGCTGGCGGACATGGGCGCCCGCGTGATCAAGATCGAGCGACCCGGAGCCGGCGATCTGGGCCGCTCCCTCTACTTGAGCGACACCGATGTGCACGGAGAGAACACGCTCTTTCACGCCATCAACCGCAACAAAGAGAGCTACGCCGCAGACCTGAAGAATCCCTCAGACCTGGATAAATTGCGCGCATTAATTGCGCGGGCCGATGTCATGGTGCAGAATTTTCGTCCCGGGGTGATGGAGCGGCTGGGCTTCGGCTACGACAAGGTATCGCCGGTCAACAGTCGTTTGGTTTACGGAGCCGTGTCGGGTTATGGAAATGCTGAGGCATGGCGTGATCGACCGGGACAAGATCTGCTGGCGCAGGCGCGCTCAGGAATCATGTGGCTGAGCGGCGATGCGGAAGATCCCCCTACGCCGATGACTCTGGCGATCGCCGACATGCTGGCTGGACACAACCTCTGCGAGGGAATTCTGGCGTGTCTGGTGCGGCGCGGCGTGACTGGCCGAGGGGGATTGGTGGAAACCAGTTTGATTGAGGCGTTGCTCGATTTCCAATTTGAGGTGCTCACTACGCACTTGAATGATGGGCGTCGTCCGCCGCGCCGAAGTGGGTTCCGCAATGCGCACGCGTACCTGGCGGCGCCTTATGGAGTTTACGACACAGACAACGGTTATTTGGCGCTGGCTATGACCCATCTTCCGACACTGGGCAAGTTGCTCGATTTGCCGGCGCTTGAGGAAAGCGCGGATCCGGCCGACGGGTTTCGCCGCCGCGATGAGATCAAGCAAATCATCGCCCAGCGTCTCAAACAGCACACCACTGAGCATTGGCTCGAGATTCTAAATGCTGCCGACATCTGGTGCGCGGAAGTTCTGGATTGGCCGAAACTCTGTGCCAGTGAGGCCTTTCACCAACTTGCCATGATACAAACTCTGAGGGACGGAAACGGAATCGAGATTCTTACCACGCGCATTCCGATTCGTCTGGACGGAGATCTACTGACGAGCGGGCGACTGGCTCCGCGCGTGGGACAGCATACCGAGACAATTCAGAAAGAGTTTGGGCTTTAGCTTAATCGATACACGCGGACTGCATTCTCGGAGAACAACTTTTTTTGATTGATCTCGCCCGCGCCTTTCGTGATTTTCTGCAAGGCTTCTACCCACTGTCGAAAGCTGGCCGAAAGCGTGCAAACTGGCCAGTCACTGCCGAACAGCACGCGGTCCCAGCCGAAGCTGGCGATCACGTGTTCGACGAATGGCCGCAGGTCCTCCGTGGTCCATCTCTGGGGATCGGCATAAGCCACCAGGCCGGAAATCTTGCAAGAGACATTAGGAAACTTGGCGATCTCCGCGATGTAAGCGCGCCACGGATCGAGATTGTTTTCCTTAACCTGGGGTACTCCACAATGGTCAAGGATGAAAGCTACATCCGGACACTTGGAAACCAATTTAATCGCGATGGGAATCTGCCGAGCGAGAACGCAGATGTCGAATGAAAGACCGTAGCTGGCGAGTGTGGCCACATGCTTGATGAACGTCACTCCCTGGCCCACATCGTCCGGTTGTGTATGGAGCACACGACGAATGCCTTTCAGCTTGGGATGACCCGCAATCTGGTCGAGGTAGGATTTGAAATCCTCTCTCTCCGGCCGGCCGCAAGCCACGATGCCTTCGAGTGGATTGTCCGGCTGATCGGCAAGCGCGAGCAGGTGCTGGGTCTCTCGGAGCATATAGAGCTCATCGACATCGGCTTCCAGATGCACTGACCTCACCACGCTTAATCCCTGGGCAGCCGTGAGATAGTCGGACATCTGGAAGGAACGGTTCAGTGCCGGAAGGGAGTTGAGCCACGAGTAGCGAAAGAGATCCAAATCCCAGAGATGTTGGTGCGTGTCTACAATTTGCATAGCATGATCTGCCTAAAATGAATAGGATTTGCAAAGTAGGCTGACGGGCTGAAAACCTAACCGCCAGCTCGAGTCCTGGTTAAATCAATCGGCGTGAAAGACCTCTTCCATATTGGCCCACCACTCGCCTTCGGTGCGTGTTTCCAACGGCTTCTGCATCGGCATCATGATGGCCCACCACTCTTGCGTCTTGGGATCCGCTGCCATTTTCGCCATGTCGGCTGCATAGTCCGCGCCGTGATATTCGAAATACCCGAAGAGCAAGTCGTCTTTTAGATAGATGGAATAGTTCCGAATGTTGCAACGCCGGATCATGGCGAGCACCTCAGGCCACACCGCTGCGTGATATTGTCTGTAGGCTTCAAGAGACTCCGGCCTTACTTTGATCACAGAACCGTAGCGCTTCATGTCATCATCCTCCACATTGCACTCCGCAAGGCCGCTCTACTATATTCGATGCCTTCGGACGCTCGCTATGGTTGATGAGAGTTCAGTGGCCGAAAACCCGAAACTGACATGACACAATATCGGATTACTTCACTAGAAACACGCGACGTGCGTTTCCCTCTAGAACAAGGCGCAGGTAGCGACGCCGTGCACTCGGGAGCAGAGTATGCCTTTGCGACAACACTGCTCGCCACCCAGGGAAACGTATTTGGCACCGGTATCGTGCTTACGCTTGGCCTGGGGAACCAGTTGGTTTGCGAAGCGATCGAATGGCTAGGCAAGGCGTTGATTGGCCAGGAAATTGAAGAGCTGATGGCGGATTTCGGGACGGTGGCGCAGAAACTTTCGCAACATCCGCAACTGCGCTGGCTGGGTCCTCAGAAAGGAGTGGTTCACCTGGCGCTCGCGTCGCTCACCAACGCATGTTTCGATTTGTGGGCTAAGAGCCGCGGCGTACCCTTGTGGCGACTACTTCTTGATCTTGATGCGCGAAAGATCGTCGACCTGCTCGACTTGAGTTACCTCGAAGATATACTCATTCGGGATGAAGCGGAAGCGATTCTGCGTAGGCACGCGGGGTCTCGGCGAGAGCGGGAAGGCGTTTTACCTGCTGGCTATCCTGGTTATGACACATCTGTCGGCTGGTTTCAGTACGAAGATACTCAGGTCCGGGAGCTGGCGCATCAGGCGATGGAGAAGGGATTCCGCGCGTTCAAGCTAAAGGTTGGCTCCCGCGACGGCCAGCGCGATGTGCGGCGCGCCTTTATGCTACGCGAACTTGCTGGCCCAGATGGGCTGATCATGGTCGACGCTAACCAGCAATGGACTCTTCCACGTGCCCTGGAGATGTGCGCAGAGCTTAAGAGCATGTCCCCTTACTTCGTGGAAGAACCCACGCATCCTGACGACATTCGAGCTCACCGCACACTCGCTGAAGCAATCAGGCCAATCCCCATCGCGCTGGGCGAGCACGTTCCAAATCGAATCATGTTTAAGAACTTCATGCAGGCGGAAGCACTTGAGATCGTGCAGGTAGACTGCACGCGGGTTGCGGGGATCTCCGAGTTCCTCACGGTCAGCCTGCTGGCGCGGCAATTTGGGCTGCGTGTGGTTCCTCATGTTGGTGACATGGGACAGATTCACCAGCATCTGGTTCTGTTCAATCACATCGCCATGGGACACGAAGCAGTATTCCTCGAGTGCATCCCGCACTTGCAGCCGCACTTCGTGAATCCGGCTCAGATCGAAAATGGCGTGTATGTGACACCGCAAGTGCCGGGCTCGTCCTCTGACCTGAAAGGTGTGCGACCACTACTGTCCGGCTAAATGTCGAAGAGAATCAACTGGTTAACGTTTTCGGTGAATTCAGCTTCTGCATCGGATGCCTGAAGAGCGCATAAAATGGGTGTTTTCTCGAAAAGCGTGACGCTCAGAATCTGTAGCGTTTGGT